>JAHDID010000003.1:14473-286412 GCA_020630975.1 Verrucomicrobiota bacterium | reverse complement strand
GCCTGCGCTGGTGAGTCGCCATGTGGCGCGAAAACCGCTCGCGGGAGTCGGGTTCATTGAGTTGTGAGTTGTCTTCGATAATGAATTAAGAGGCGAAGCCTCCACCTATTAGTGTTCATTAGTGACAATTGCTTCATCTTGCTGAGTTAGTGTTAAAATCAACTGCCTCCAAAATTTCTAACACTAATTTTCACTAATGAACACTAAAATGACACTAATCTGATGGGCTTCGAAAAATTTGATTCTAGTGGTCAAATTTCGATTTCTAAACTCTTAAGAGGCTGGAAATCTAACGGCAAAGCCAGAGGATTTTTACATGGATTGGGGCGAATTGAACATCGATGACACAGATTATTTCTGAAGCCTTCAGCTCGCTAAGTTTCTTTTGTTGTGCCCTATAAATGTCTGCATGGGGCGAAAAGTAAATGTCTGCATGGGCGAAAAGTGCACCGTAAAATCAAAAATAAGACTTTTGGTGAAGACTAAGTCGAAGATCGAGATTCCGTGCAACTTCCAGCGATAGTATAGGTTTAGATGAAAGGGACAAACGATATGATCGCTAAATCATCAATCTTGTATCGCTCTACTTGGGGTAGCATCTCGACTGCGTGTCTACTGTTGGTCCTGCTATGGACCAACGGAGCTATCGCCCAAAACGGAGGAAAGAAGAAGGGCAAAAAGAATAGCAAAGAGAGCGATACCTGGGCGGCGGAGGAATACAGTGGGCTGCGGGGTGAGAAGGAGCTGCGAGCGGCTATGGCGTCGAAAGGGTTTACCTGGATCACGGGGTCGCCTGCGGACAATGAGAAACTATCGGTGGGAAAAAATGCGCAGTTCTTTGGCTTTGTAGCGCTGCGCTACCAGAGCGGGCGGGCGGCGAATCGGGGCACGCTGGGGCGAGCGGTGTATGCCATCGCTAGCGAGGCGCAGCGGCGGAAGATGGCACAGGCTGTGGTCGATGAAAAGGCTGCTCTGGAGGCGTGGTGGGCGGTGCGGGAGGAGATTTTGACCCTGCTGGAAGATCACCTCTACACTGGGGAGGCGATCGATCGGGAGAGGCTGGATCAGCTGGGGGAGCAATTTTCGCTGCGCAACTCAGAGGTGGCGGTGTGTGAGGCGCGAGCCTTCGCCGAGCTGGAATCGACACTGTCGGATAGGCAGAGTGAATTGTTGAAGGCGTGGCGGGAAGATGCTGAGAGTGCTGGCGAATATGGCAATGGCATTCGGATAGAGGCCGAGGGTCTGGAGCGGCAGGGGCGGAAACAGCTAGAGGATCTCTATGCCAAGGCATTCTCCTGGCTGACCGGCACGCCGGAGGATAATGAGATCATCCCGATCGGGCAGCCAGCGCAGTTCTTTGGCTTTGTCTCGATACGGCACAAGAGCGGTCATGCCGCGAATCGTGGCAAGATAGCTAAGGCGTTTTACCAGATACTAAGTGAAGAGCAGCAGGGATATATCGATACGGCGGTCGAGGTGCAGACTCCGGTGGTGCGTGCTTTCCTGGAGAAGCGCCATCTGTTTCTCAATCAGCTGGCCAGTCTGCGGACGGCTCCGGATCGATACGACGCAGCAGTCGTCGACCAGCTCGCACGAGATATGGGGCGTCTAGAGGTAGAGGCTGCGCGCATCGAGGCAGAGGCGTATCGAAAGATCCGTGCCTCGATGACTGATAAGCAGCTCGATGCGGCGATGGCGATGCGCAGTGACTATGTGATCGACGAGGCTGAGGTAGCGCAGATGGATGTGGCTGAGCGCGGCGCGACCTTGGCTATCCTATGCTCGGGCTGCCACGGCCTGCCGCAGATGCATAGGCTGGGTATGCCAGGGCCTAGCCTAGATGGTTTTTGGGACCGGCCGATTGCGTCTGGAGATGGCTTTGAGTACTCAGCGGCGTTGGTGTCGGTGCGCAATTCGCATGGACCGATGTGGACTCCTGAGCTGCTCGATGAGTACCTCGCTGGGCCGAAGAAATTCGCGCCGGGAACGAAGATGGAGTTTCAGGGATTGCTCAAGGAGGAGGATCGGAGGGCTTTGATTGAGCATTTGAAGAAGACACGGTGAGTGTTGTTGTGACTTCGCGGACACATCTGTTTTAGTGTCAAGGAGGGGCGCACGTCTCGTCGCCCGGCAAGCCTAGCCATTTGTTTCGGATGGGCTTTGGCTCCAGATGCCCGGCTATCTGTTTCGGATGGGCTTTGGCTCCAGATGCCCGGCGACAAGATGTCGCCGCTACATGGGGGCGTTCGCCCTAGCTCAAGGAGGGGCGCACGTCTCGTCGCCCGGCAGGCTGAGCCATCTGTTTCGGATGGGCTTTGGCTCCAGATGTCCGGCGACAAGATGTCGCCGCTACATGGGGCGTTCGCCCTAGCTCAAGGGGGGCGCACGTCTCGTCGCCCGGCAGGCTTAGCCGTATGCTTCGGCTGGGGTTGCCGGGCAACTGAAGGCAGCCCCTCCTTGAGCTGGGGGCTTCGGCTGTGGAAAGGGTTGCCATAGAGGGGCGGTTTTGGGTATAGATAGTAGTCTAATGGTATTAAAGAAGTTTGGGTTTCTCAGTTTTTTGATCAGTCCGCTACTAGTGTTGGCTGACGATCGTCCGAATATTGTTTTTCTGTTTTCAGATGATCATGCGATCAAGGCGATCTCTGCTTATGGCGGGCCGCTGGCGGATGTCGCGCCTACTCCGAATATTGATCGGTTGGCAGAGCAGGGTGCGGTGTTTTTGAATTCCTTTTGTGGTAACTCGATCTGCGGGCCATCACGGGCGACTATTCTGACGGGTAAGCATAGTCATAAGAATGGCTTCATGCGCAATACGGCTAAGGGATTTGATCAGCAGCAGTGGACGGTCGCTAAGGCGCTGCAAGCGGGAGGGTATCAGACGGCGGTGGTCGGAAAATGGCATCTCAAGTCCACCCCGGTGGGCTTCGACCACTGGGAGGTATTCCCTGGGCAGGGTAGTTACTACAATCCGGTATACATCCAGATGGATGGTAGTAAGAAGCAATTCGAGGGGTATGCCACAGATCTGACATCTGAGAAAGCGATCGATTGGCTGAAGGGGCGAGATCAATCGAAGCCCTTCTTTCTCATGTGCCAGCACAAAGCACCTCACCGGACCTTTGCGCCAGCCCTACGGCATCTGGGAGCTTTTGACGAGGTCGATATACCTGAGCCAGATTCGTTATTCGACGACTACGCCAACCGCAGTGGCACTTTGGCGAAAAACGAAATGGAACTAGATCGCCACTTTGACTGGGCCTACGACGCCAAGGTACGCAAGGATGAGCGAGGCGATGTGGAGCTGCCAGAGCCTGACCGCTACGGCACGCCTGAATACAACCGAATGACGGATGCGCAGAAAGCTGTGTGGGATGGGCATTTCGGTCCGCACAACGAGTTGTTTCTCGCAGATTTCAAAGCAGGTAAACTCGACCATCGAGCCGTGGTGCGCTGGAAGTATCGCCGCTACATGCGCAACTACCTGAGCACGGTGAAGGCTGTCGACGAAAGTGTAGGGCGTATGCTCGACTATCTGGATAGCCAGGGGCTCGCCGAGAATACGATCGTGATCTATTCTTCTGACCAAGGCTTCTTCCTAGGCGAGCATGGCTGGTATGATAAGCGATGGATGTTCGAGGAGTCGTTTCGTATGCCGTTTGTCGCCCGCTGGCCGGGTGTGATTCAGCCGGGTAGCCGGCCTGCTGAGTTGATACAGAATATCGACTATGCGCCGACGTTTCTGGAGATAGCGGGACTGGATGTACCTAGCGAAATCCAGGGACGCTCGCTAGCGCCTTTGTTTAAAGGTAAAGAAAGCAATTGGCGAGAGTCTCTTTACTATTCCTACTACGAGTTTGGCGAGCATGCGGTGCCGCCTCACTTCGGAGTGCGCACGGCGACTCATAAACTTATTCATTTCCCTAAGACCAATGAGTGGAATCTCTTTGATCTAGTAGCAGACCCGCATGAGATGCGCAGTGTGCATGATGATAGCGAGTATGTAAAGATCCGGGAGGAGCTCACTCGGGAATATCAGCGGCTACGAGAGTATTACGATGTGCCCCAGGAGTGAACTATCGCTCCGTTGCTTCCAGTAGACCTATGATTGCCCAAGTCGTCCCCCAGAAATTTGATATGCGGTTTGATTCGGACCGATCTTTGGTGCTTTGGGTTTTCCAACTACCCTTTTCGGTTTTAGTGTCTAGTAGGTATTCTTTTGCTAGCTCGATGGCATCTCTCACTTGTGGGTTGGTTTGTCCTGACCTAGCCAGCGCGATCAGGGCCTGACCAGTGCCAGACGGGTCGCTGGTTTCCCCCAGGTGCCAGCTCCATCCGCCATCCGGGTTCTGTCGCTTTAGCAGGTTGGCGAGAGGGTGGGGATTTTGCGGACGCAAGAGTGTGTTCAGCATATGCCACTCGCTGGTCATGGCGGGCACACCCTCTGCCCAGGTCGTAGTGGCGACAGCAGGCTGTTGCTGGTGTGTATTTAAAGCCAAAGTTGCCCATTGGTTGGATGCCCACTGCGTTTCGGTATCGGCGCGCTCTTGCTGAGGCAGTTGACCGCCTGGCAGCCAATGCCCAGTACTTCGATCTTGGTTTCTGCTGATGATATCGACTAGAGCAGCGATGATGTGATCTGGAGTTTTCTCGATAGCTGGAGAGATGAGAAATTGGCTAACGCCTTCTACATTGCGATCGCCGTTTAGCTCTCCCTCCTGCGGTAGGATATGAGGTGTCTTCGGGTTCGGCTTTACCTCGTCTAGGAATGACTGGTACATCCACTCTCGCTGATCGGCGAGTGAGTCGGCATCGATCGAGAAGCCTTTGCTCAATGCCAGTTCTTTTGCCCAGACAAAGAATGTGGTGTGGTGACAGGATACGCACTTTTTCTTTTCGATCCACCAGGTGCCTTCGTTCTCCAGATAGGGCAAAGCTCGTTCGACGCTAGCTACTAGCCGCTCGCCGCTACGGGCCGCGCTAGTCAGGAGCAGCCATAGACACGACACTAGGATAACGGAGCGAAGGCCCCCATGTGGCTGCAGCTGCAATCTCGATATCGATATCCTGACCATAGCTCTACTGCATGTTCGTTCATCTAGTCCAGTCTATCCACTAAGAAAAATTCACCTCCATTCATTTCCGGGGGCGCTTTTTGTATTGCAACTCATTTGAGAGCGCTTTTGGTCGCTGTTATGGGGAAATTGTCGTTCTTGTTATTCATTCTTTGTGTGGGTGTTGTGGTGGGTTTGCGCCCGGTTGCTGCTGAGTCACCGTACCTGAATAGCAAGGCAAGTGTCAGTGGTCAGTACCTGCGCATCGAGTTGCCTGGTAATCTGCGCATGCTCACGCTAGCTGAGGTCGAGGTCTACAGCGATGGTCAGAACATAGCAGGCAGTGGTAGGGCACGGCAGAGCAGCGTAATGGCAAATGGGGTGCCAGAGCGGGCGATGGATGGCAACAAAGACCCTATCTACGCCAAGGGCGGCCAAACTCATACTAGTGAGGAGAGAAACCCATGGTGGGAATTGGACCTGGGAAAAGAAACTCCGATCCATGCCGTGAGTATCTGGAACCGAGGCAATGATTACGAGAGCCGGCTAGATGGGTTCACTCTGCAGGTGCTGGATAGTGGGCGCAAAAAGCGCTTCGAGATCACCAAAGTAGGTGGAGCAGCAGGCTCTATACATCTGCGCATGGCGGGTAATGGATCTCCAGTCTACCATGATCATAATGGCAAAGTAACGACACCTAAACCCTCAGCTGCCCGTAAAGGGGATGGCTGGCGGGGCGATACCAGCGATTCCGTATTCTGGAGTCGGCGCGATCCGGTAGCCGTGCCGGATCGTTATAAAGACCCGGTGCCTTTTGCTTTTCAAAAAGGCGATACCATCGCGCTGATCGGTAATGCTCTAGGTGAGAGATTTCAACATCATGGCGATATCGAGGCACCTGTGCAGAGCACTCTCCGAGGGATGGAGCTGAGCTTTCGCAATATGTGTCTATCTGGCGATAGGGTCGGTCAGTATCCGCGGTCCAGTGGGTTCACGCCGATGGATGCCTACCTACAGCATGTCGCTGCCGATGTGATATTTTGCTTCTTTGGCTACAATGAATCGTATGAGGATGAACCCGATGACTATACCGAGCAGTTGATCGACTATGTGAATCAACTGCGTAGCTACCAGCCCAATGGCGAGTCCTTTCCACGTATTGTTTTATTCAGCCCCATCGCACACGAAGATCTCGGCGATCGAAATCTTCCCAATGGGAAGGATAACAATCGTCGCCTAGCTAAATACACCGAGGCGACCCGCTCTGCTGCGGCACAATCTGGTGTGACCTTTGTCGACCTTTTCTCGGAGACACAGAGGCTCTATCAAGCCCATGAGGAGCCGCTGACCATCAATGGGATTCACTTGAACCAAGCGGGAGGCGCTCTAGTCGGGCGCTACATCGCTGAGACTCTACTGGGCAAGGCACCTGCAGAAGTCGACTCGGATCTCGCAAAGCTTATTGCGGACAAAAACTGGCATTGGTTTAACCGCTACCGAGCCACTGATGGTAATGATGTCTGGGGCAGTCGATCTAAGCTGAAATTTGTCGATAACCAGACCAACGCAGAGGTGCTGCAGCACGAACTGATCATGATCGATCAGATGGTCGCCAATCGGGATCGGGCAATCTGGGCCGCTGCCAAAGGCGAGAACTATGCGGTATCCGATAGCAACGTCGACGCACCTGTGCAGGTGATATCGAATGTCGGCGGTCACTCGGCTAGCTCTAGCGCTGTAAAAGAAGGCTCGCTCGAGTACCTATCGGGGTCCGACGGGCTGGCCCAGCTCAGCCACCCAGCAGGCTACAAGGTCAACCTGTATGCCGATGAGTCGATGTTTCCCGAGCTGGCCAACCCCGTGCAGATGCAGGTCGATGGCAAAGGCCGGATCTGGGCAGCCGTGTGGCCTACCTATCCCAAGTGGGAGCCACTCAAAGAGATGAATGATGCGCTAGTCATCCTAGAGGATACCGATGGTGATGGTGTGGCTGATCAGTGTAAAGAATTCGCCCGTGTGCACAACCCAGTGGGCTTCGAGTTTTGGAATGGCGGAGTACTCGTGACCTCTCAGCCAGATCTGATCTTTCTCAAAGACACCGATGGCGATGATGTCGCTGATGAGCGCCACGTGATCCTACATGGCTTTGGCTCGTCCGACACCCACCACAGCGCAAATAACCTGATCTACGGTCCCGACGGAGGGATTTATTGGCAGAGCGGGATTTTTCTCATGCATAATCACGAGCACCCATGGGGGCCATCGCTACAGACCGATGTCTCGGCTATGTTTCGATTCGATCCGCGCCGGTTTACGGTCGCCTATCATGCCGCTAATACGCCCAACCCCCATGGCATAGCGTTCGACAATTGGGGCTACCATTACTCAAATGACGGCACTGGCGGGCGATCCTACCAGGTGCGCCCGGATGAGCATGGCTTCAAAATGCACATGCTACTCAACAAAGAAGTGCGCCCAGTGACGGCGAATGCCATCGTCTCCTCGGCCAATTTTCCAGCCGATGTGCAGGGTAATTTTCTGGTTTGTAATACCATCGGCTTCTTGGGGGTGAAAAACTACAAACTCCATCGAGAAGGCTACGAAAGACCTACCGCGAAGCGGACGGTGACACACCGAGCCGGCGAAGCCTGGGGCACTCCTGAGGAGGATCTGCTGGTTTCCAAAGATGGCAATTTCCGTCCGACCGATGCGGTGTTTGGTGCAGATGGTGCGCTTTATGTATCGGATTGGTCCAATGTCATCATCGGTCACATGCAGCACAATGTGCGTGATCCGAATCGTGATCACAGCCATGGTCGGATCTATCGGATGGCCTATGAGAGCCGCCCACTACAGGAGCCGGTATCTATAGATGGCGAGCCGCTGGATAGACTGATGGTCAATCTCGAGCACCCGATAGATGGTGTGCGCCACCGTACGCGTGTGGAGCTATCTGAGCGCGATAGCGACGAGGTGATCGCTGCGGCGAAAAAGTGGGTCGACCAATGGGAGCCTAAAAATCCGGATCACGCTCACCATCTACTGGAAGGCCTGTGGGTACATCAGCAGCACAATGTGCGAGACTTATCTTTACTCCAGACGGTACTGGAATCGCCTGTCGAGCACGCCCGTATCGCAGCCGCCACGGTGAGACACCACTGGGAAGTCGTCGATCCTGCTAAAGGAGCCATCGAAATCGAGGAGGAAGAAGAAATGTCTATCATCCCCGGTGGTGTCATCTCCGATACGCCAGAGCTGACCACGCTGAGAATCAATACGCTAGTCGAGCAGCTACGCTACGATGTGAAGGAGCTCGAAGTGACAGCCGGTAAGCCTGTGAAGCTGACCTTTGCCAATCCCGATGCACTACCACACAACCTGGTGATCGTGAAACCTGGCACTGCCGATGCGGTGGCTACGGCTGCGATCGCTTTGGGCGCAGATGGATTTCAGAAACAATTCGTACCAGAGTCAGAGGATATCTTGCACCACACTGCGATGCTAGATATCGGTCAATCGGAGGAGCTTGCCTTCACGGCTCCTACGACACCGGGTGACTATCAGTTTGTCTGTACTTTCCCAGGGCACGCGCAGCTGATGCGGGGCGTGTTGCGGGTGAAGTCTGGGGAGTAAATTCTAGGGGACTGTTGATTTATTTATCTGATTCATGCGCTACTAGCTCGTCATTGCTATTTCTCTACCTCTGCTGTCTTTACTACATTTTGAAAGACTATGATCCGCTTCACGTTTTATTCGATATTGGCCCTAGCGGCGCTTTCTGTCTCACTGGCTGAGGAGCTTCGCTTCGCCGGCGTCCTCGGCAATTCGGGGGGCGATGGCGATACGTTGATCACCTTTGCTGGTCAGGAAGCTAGCGGTCTCGGGTTGGTGCTCGATTCGGAAAATACCCTGTGGGATCGGGGTGGGTCCAAGCAGCTGAATCGATACTCCCTGGATGGTCGGCTGCTGGCTTCGTTTCCGCTTCCAGATAGTCCGGGGACTAGGGGTTCGGATACGATGACTCTTGCTGGCGATCAGCTGATCATGCGTATCCGAGATCGGCTCTATCGGCTGCCTTTGAATGCTGAGCCAGGCACGGCACCCGAGCGCTGCTACTCGCAGCAGGTCGCGGCATTGTCGAGTGGTGCCATCGATGGCCGCGTGGTGATCGCCGAGCAAAACCAACTCTCGTGGCTAGACATCGCGTCGGGTGAGAAAACAGCCATCACCGCGATGGAGGTCACTCCCCGGTTCCTCGCTCTGGACGAGGACGGCACTGTCTACGCTTTCCATAATAAAGTCTACGCCTGGAAACATGGGCAGCCAGTGGATGGATACCCGGTGGAGATGAATGCACCCTATCCTCGAAAGATAGGAGACTTTTGGTATTCGCACGGCTATCACGGCACCATCCGGCGCTACAATGACCGCTTCGAGCCAGCCCCGGGCGTGGTGCTCGGTGGCAACTCGGGCAGTTTCATTGGCTATCTGCCGGAGAGTTCGGATCTCAACCATGGCCGCGGACTGGTGCATGTCCGCGACGACCTATTCGCTGTCTCCGGTCTACAGGGCGTGGTGCAGATGCTGCGCTGGCGCGAGGCGGAGAGCCGGTTTCAGGTGGTTCGGCGGATCGGAGCGGTGGAAAACCTGACGGCATTGGCGCTAGATGCCGCTGGCAATATCTGGACGCCGAGGGGCAGTTGGCGGTGGGATGCTGGACCGGAGACGCCGCTGACTCTCGGCGATTTCGCCCCGCAATACACGACCCAGCCTGCCGTGCTATATGGCAAGACGCTCTGCTTTCTAAAGATCCATCACGGCAATCTCCGAAAGACTCGTGGCCCGCTGATCGATGCCAACGGCTGGTCTCACTTTGAGTCTGGGGCTATCCAGGCGCCTGGATTTTCGGAGGCATTCTCTGGCTCGACAGCCTATCGCAATCTAGAGGGGAAACTGCGTCTGCTGGTGACTCAGCCAGATGGCAATGCCTTGGACTTTCCCCTATCGGAAAACGGCGACATCGGCGCTAATCCAATGAAGGTGAGAATCCCCAATCTAACCACCTGCCGCAGTCTGGCTTGGTTTGATGGGCGCCTAGTCGCCGGGGACTCTTCAGTAAAGATCTATGAGCAGACTGGGAAAGGCTGGGTCGAGAAATCCGGCTTTGGCGAGACGGGGCAGGTATACGTGCACAGTGATGGCAAGCGACTGGTCGTAAGTAAGCCGAAAACTGGCGAGATCCAGCTTTTGGATAAAGACAAAAAAGACTGGCTCTATCGAGGAATGGATCAGCCGACTCATGTCGCGGTATCTGGCGATCGCGTGGTGGTGTACGAGTCTGGTCAGCAGCGCTTGGTAAAACTGCAGCTGGAAGAAACCAAGCAGCCCAAAACCAAACCCATCCGCCAAGGCGCGCGCGGCACCAAGAAATGGGACTTCAGCTCAGCGGATTTTATCCCGCTGAATAAGCCTGGCGGCCTGCCTATCTCGGTGGCCCTGCGCGAAAGCGGCGGCGGGCTACAAGTAGCGCTCGATACGCCTGACGATGCGACTAGCATCCGCCTGGGCATCGCCAATGCCCACGATGCGTACCTGCTGGACCTAGGCACGGGCCATGCTCTACTCCCCGCCGGTGACTGGTCACAGATCAGCCTTGCGGCCATGGTCACGACGCCCGACGCTAGGGAGCGAGTCGGCTTTCAGGATCACCAGCCGATCCACGCTGCATTTTCAGAGAATCCTGCGGATTGGGCACCGTTCGACCTAGCGGCCTATCGGGAGACCATCGCCGAGAGGAAACAGGAAATCCGCATCCAGTTCGATCAACCTCTCGACGGCAAGGCCACCATCGTGATCGACGACGCAGACGGCCGCCGCGTGCGAAATTTGGTGAGTGGCCAGTCGTTTGACAAAGGCACGCAGACGATCGTCTGGGATGGCCTGGATGAGCGCGGGCAGCTCGTCGCACCGGGCAGCTATCGCTGGCGTGGCATTTCTCACCCAGGAGTGAGGCCAGAGTTCAAAATCTTTTTCGCCGATGGCGGCGAGGGTGTCGATGCGGGCGGTCGCCCTTGGGGGACGAATCACGGTCTACTCCACCACGCCGTTTCCGACGCTGAGCATATCTACTTTGCCGCGCCGGTCACCGAGGGTGGCTGGGCGATCATGGCACTGGATGCCGATGGCAGATTTGTCCAGGGCTACGAGCACCAGCAGGGCCTAGGCATCGGGCACAATGCGATCGCTGTCGACGATGACTACCTCTACTGCGCTCAGGATGGATTCGGCTGGAGCGGGACCAAAGGCGTCGATTTTTCCAGCAAAGACTGGAAGGCGACCTGGACGCTGACTGTGGCTCGCTACGATCTTCAGACTGGGAAAGCCGTCGAATTTCCCGGCAAGAAGCGCGCATTTCAGGTCGACACCATGGAGGTCGGCCCGGGCAGCAGTCACCCAGATCTGAAAGACTTCAACCTCGGTGGCATCGCCATTTTTAGTGACAAAATCTACGTCGGCTGCCGCAGCGAAAAGGCAGTCCTGATCTTTCAGCCAGACACCGGGCAGCGCATCGGCTCCATCGCGGTGGATGGAGTGCGCCACCTCGCCGCTGGGTCAGATTCGATTTATGCCGCGACCGATACCGGTGTGGTCAGGCTCACCGATGGGCAGCTTCTTTTCACAGCCGATGTCGCGGGATTGACCGTAGCCGCGAATGGCAATCTCTGGATCAGCGATGCCACGGCCCACCAGATTCACGAATACACACCCACCGGCAGACGCCTGCGCACGGTGGGCAATCCTGGAGGCCCCTATCGCGGCAGATATGATCGCGATCGCATGGTCGATCCCGCCGGACTCGCCTTTGGCCCCGATGGCAAACTCTGGGTCACCGAGAAACGCTGGAATCCCAAACGTATCCTCGCATGGGACGCCGCGCAGGATTCCGTGGTTTACGAGAAATTCGGCATGCCCCACTACGGTGGCAGCGGCTCGGGCTTCGATCCCGAGAATCCGCGCCGCTGGATAGGTCTCGGATGTTTCTGGGATGTCGATGTCGATACCGGCGCAGCCGAGCCGACTCACATTTTCGCCAATGCCGAGGCCCACTTCGAAAAATATCACCCGATGAGCTATTCGTTCTTCCGCGACGCTGGGCGCACCTTCCTCATCGCACGCGGCCAGATCGCACTCATCTCCGAAGTCCACGACGATGGCACGATTCGCGATATTGCCGCCGCTTGTGGGACCCACCACTTCGGCTACGGATGCAGATGGACTCCTCCACAGGTGTATATCGATGCCTTTTACGAGAAATGGCCCGACAAGCGAGCCCAGGAGCGTCCCGGCAAAAACGGTCGAGGTAAACCCTGGGCAAACCGAGGTACCGGAGTGATGTGGGTGGATCGCAACGCTGATGGACTACCCCAGAAAGAGGAATTTTCATTCACTGAGCAGGGTGTCGAGTTTGCTTCTGGTGCCTGGGGGCATCAGCAAGATTCCCTGACCTATCGATTCCCCGCCGCCATCGACGGTCAGGCCATGATCATCGAAATCGCGCCGCGCGGCTTCCTAGACAACGGAATCCCAGACTATCCAGACCTCCAGACAGCGGTCGAGAACAGCCGCACAGATATCGATCTGACTACCGGCTATGCCCGGCAGGGAGTCGCGACTTCCGGCGATAGTTTTGGCCGCTTCATGCTACTCTCCGATCCCGAGATGAATGCCTATGCTAAAGATGGCAAACACCTGTGGGAATACCCCAATCAATGGTCCAATGTGCACGGCTCGCACAGAGCGCCCCTGCCCGAGACCGGAGTCATCCAGGGGGCGATGGCCTTCCTAGGTATGGCAGAGTTTGACGATCAGGCCGACGTCTTCTTTCTCAATGGCAACCACGGCCGCTGCTACCTGCTGACCAGTGATGGTCTCTACCTCGACGAAGCGTTCACCGATGTCCGTGTCAGCTACGCGAAAAGCAACCTACGGCTCGGTGGCGAGATTTTTGGCGGCATGTTTGATCGCTCCTCCGATGGCGACTACTACGTGCAGATAGGTCACGGCCCCTATCGTATCTATCAGCTGCACGGCATCGATCAAGCCGTGCGCCTAGCCGGATCAGCATTCGATGTCAGCACCGAGCAAATAACCTCGGCGGAACAACGCAACCTGCGCCGATTCGCCGAGCAACAGCTACTCAGCCGCAAGTCCCTGCAGGTGCCGGGCACCGCTACCTGGGATCAGAGCGGTAAGTTCAAAACTGAGGTCAGCGTCGAGCTAGATGGTGACCACCTGCACCTCGTATACCGCGTTCAGGATCCTTCGCCGTGGGTGAATAACGGCCGCGACTGGACGACTCTATTCGCGACTGGAGACAGTGTCGATATACAGATAGGAGTGGACGGATCGGCAGATCCCGACCGTCGCAATCCGGTGGTGGGCGACCAGCGCCTGCTCATCGCCCCGTTTGAAGGTGAAGCGATCGCAATCCTCTACCAACACCGCAGACCAGAAGGCGAAGATGATCTCAACCCGATCGAATTCACCTCGCCATGGCGCGGCGAGAAAGTCGACAATGTCGTGCGCCTGACCGATGTGGAAGTCGACGAAGATGTCCGGAATAATCTATATACCATCGACATCCGAATACCGATATCCACGCTGGGTCTAAAGGTAACAGACGGCCCACTAAAAGCCGACTTCGGAGTCACCTTTGGCGACGCACAAGGCACCGAGACCCAGCTCCGCTCCTACTGGGCGAATCCAGCTACCATGCTGGTCGATGATATACCCGGCGAGATCATGCTACATCCAAACTTGTGGGGCGAGATAGACTTTGGCTTCTAGGAGGCTGTTGGAGGCTGTTGAACCAAGCTTAGCTATCGTTCTGTTTCCTTATTGAATCAGTTCTTCAATCAAATCTTCAATTGTGTTGGCCTCGACGATCTCTCCTAGTATGGAATTCCCATTCAATGTGAATTCGTAACTGGGGTTGCCACTCACC
The DNA here is from genome assembly GCA_020630975.1 of Verrucomicrobiota bacterium. GTDB lineage: Bacteria > Verrucomicrobiota > Verrucomicrobiia > Verrucomicrobiales > DEV007 > Arctic95D-9. The sequence continues at coordinate 272,354 of JAHDID010000003.1, read as the reverse complement.
ACTGCTGTGTAGGCGATCGTAGCGGACTTTGCTCCTACACCACTACCAATGATATCGGTAAGAGGGCTGGTCGATTGGATGACTTTGATTGTGTAATTAGAGCCTGCCGGTACGTCGGTGTGAATAGGGGTGAACCAGCCGCCTGCCATATCTGCGTGGGTGATGGCAGTGCCGATCTCTGCACCGACGCCATCGACTAAGATCACTTTTACCGATGCGCCTGGGGTGCCGACCCCTGCAAAAAATGGTGTTAGTGTAATAAACTCAGCCGGTGAAAAGTCATCCACTGCAGAGAGGTTTCGATCGTAGATCGATCCTGTGAATATAGTATCTTCGGCAAGGTTGCGGAATAGAGTCTGCAGTGAAGAGAATTCGACTTCTTCCTCGATCTCAGGATCTAAGGCACCTTCGATTGTGATCGAGATCTCTTGCAGAACGATCGCTCCATTGCCATTACTGATCTCCACGGTAAAGGTCAATACCACGGACTCTCCAGCGTCGAGAAAATTGATCTCACCTTCGGTGGTCGTGTATGTCCAATCGATGGATGCAGTACCGTCACCCGGGATCACTAGCTCGCCTAGGGTCAGGCCATCGACTAGTGCTGCGGCCTGGGCCGTTGTGATGGGTGTCCCCGTGACGGTAGGCGATGGTAGTAGCGTCGCAGTCGGGTCTGTGTCCGCTGCGGTCAGGCCTACGACGGCGATAGTTCCTGATACTGGGGCTGGCTCGCTATTGTCAGTTGTCTCGACAATAGTCCCATTTTGATCCCCAGTGGTAAGTGATAGCGCATCGTCTGCACCATGTATGGTGATCTCCACCAGCTGGTCGACGCTGCCTCCCTGGCCATCGGATACTGTCAGGCGATAGGTCTGCGTGATTGTCTGCCCGGCGGTGAATAACTCCAGCGCGGCATCGTCCACGGTGAATGTCCAGTCCACCTGACCAACGCCATCATCATCGGTGTCGTCGGATACCGTGGCTACTAGAGTGCCTAGAATGGCTCCAGCGCCACCATCTAGATCGGTGGTGACAGAGGCTACGGTGACGGATTGAGAAGCACTCTGATCGACATCGGCGATGGTGAATGAACCACCATCCGACAGAGTAGCGGTATTCTCATCGCTCGCTCCATCGGGACGCTCTGTGACTGATCCATCGACTTTGGTCTCGGTGACTACAGTCGGGCTATCGTTGGTGCCGGTTATCGTGATGGTTACGACCTGATCGACCGTACCGCCTTTACCATCGTTCACCGTCACGGTGAATCGCTCGGTTACCGTCTGTCCTGCGGCTAGATATTGGGCTGCTGTATTGGGGACTGAATAGGTCCAGCCTACAGTGCCAGTATCGGTAGTCGCACTCTCGCTGACGGTGCCCATGGTCAGGGTGCCGCCTAGTGTATTGGTAGGATCGGTAGCGACGCTGGCGGTATGGGTATCGGTCAGGTCGACATCGAGGAAAGTGAGCGTGCCCGTGTCTGTTAGATTAGGGGTCGATGCATCCTCGGTGACCGAGCCTGTGGCATCAGTAGCCCCTGCGTCGATAGTTGGCGCATCGTTGGTGCCGGTGATGGTGACGACGACTGTTTCGTCCACTGTTCCGCCATTGCCATCGTCGACACTGACTGTGAATGTCTCCTCCACCGTCTCTCCCTCTGCGAGGAATTGTACCGCAGCATTGTCTACCGAGTAGTTCCAGGTGATTTCGCCGGTCTCGACTAGACGCACATTGTCGATGTAGGGATGGTTGTGACTACCATCAGCATTGTCTGCGATGAAGAACTGGAGGGCGTAGTTTGGGTCGGTAGCAGGAGCTGTGAATGTCACGGTGACGGTCTCTGCCTGCCCATCATTAGCAGTAGAGGTTTTGCTACTTAGTATAGTTAGGCCTGTGCCATCGGTGTGGTCGAGCGCATTGCCGAACCCTCGGGTCAATCGGACATCGAGAGGATCTGTCTCGGTCTGCCCTCCACCCCAAATATCAAAAGTCAGGGTATATACTTTATCCGCCTCCAGGGACACACCAGTCTGGGCTAGCACATCGATAGGCTGAGTCTCCCAGCCGATCTGAGCGGCATCGATAGAGGCGGCGAAATCGCCGTCGGAGAAATTAGCCTCATTCTGGCCACCTCGATTCTCAAACAACCAGATCCGAGAGGTTCCCTGCCATCCTGTGACGCCGCTGCTCGCCAATCCATATGATTCGCCATTGGCACCCATTTCGTTGGCTGTGCTACCATGAACGAAGCCACCGGATGGATCGGAATTGATCTCGAAGCTACCGTTGGTTATCAGATTCGCCGGATTGGTACTATCGATAGCGATGGTAGCAGTCAAAGCCCCTAGCTGACCGCCGCTGTGAGTCGACGTGCTAAAGCTAGTGCTGACCGTGTGCGCATCCGATAGATCCACATCTGCGAAGGTGATGGTGCCATCATCGACTAGGCTACCTGTGGTGACTGCCAGGTCCTCAGTGACGGCACCGGCTGTTTCGGTACTCTGTGAGATGATCTCCGGTGCGTCATTGGTACCGGTGATGGTGATCGTGATGGTATGTGTATCGGTATCGTCTTCATCCGGTGCGGTGGCGGGTGTGCCTGCGCCACTGTCATCGGTGGCTTTTACCACATAATCGAGCACCAGCGTCTCTCCCGCTGCGAGGAAGTCGAAAGCGGCGGCATCTGAGGCGCCGGAAGTGAATGTCCAAGTGAAATCGGTGCCAGCAGGCGTGTCTGCCCCTACAGAGGTAGGAGATACTGACAGCATAGAGCGGAGAGTGCCGCTACCTATTGGATTGGCACCGCTGAACGTGCTTGCTCCATTTACGGAGACGCTATCGACAGCTAGTGTGACCGTGTCGTTGGTGTCGATATCTGAGACATTCAGTGTACCGCTAGTGGTGATTGTGGTATTTGACTCGACGAGGCTGCCGACGGTGATGGTACCGCCCGGCTGACTGATGACTGGTGAGTCATTGTTGCCATCGACTACGATCGTAGCTGTGGCGGTCGATACCTGTCTGACCAGGACTTGAAGATTCTTTACGGTGTACGACGCCGCGTTACCTGCAAACGTCCAATCAGGCTGCCCGGTAGGCTGATTACCGATTCCCAGCTCGCCGTTACCTTGGCCCCAGCCATTGTATGCAAATAAGGTCTCCTGGGCATTGAAATCATGGATCTGCATAGACCCATGTCCACCACCAGCAGTCCGAGTATCTTCATAGTCAAAGTCACTACCGGAGCCAGCGCTTGTGCCTGCGCCATCGACTCCATTGGGAGCGCCGCCGTAGTTGGTCGACCAAAATTCGATATTACCGTCTACACCAGTTCTATTCGCCACCACATTGGAGACGACGTTCATATTACTGAGGATCAGCTCAAAGTTGCCTGCTGCATCTCCCGCGAAACTACCATTTGGTCCTCGGCTAGGAATGCCTAGCTGACTGGCATCTGTGGTGAAGGCATCGGCAGAGACGAAGACGTGCTGTGGTCCATTGGGCCCATCTAGCTCTACGTAGTAAGCCACTCGGTCAAATGATCCATCCGCTATATCATCGGCGAGATCCGTGGTGTAGGGGATCTCATTGGTATTCCACGCATGGGTGCCATCTGGGAGCGCTAGGTCGTAGACCAAGGAGTATTGGGCCGCTTCTGGCACATTGGTATACACATTGCCAGTTGGGTTATTCTGCACATCGGTGATGGTGTAGGTGAAAGTATCGGTAGTGGACTCGCCTTTCTCCAAAGATTGTAACCCTGCCGCGGCAGTCGCATCATAGGAGTAGGAGCCATCGTCATTGACCGTGACCGTAGCGCCCAGAGTCGATGTGACCGTGACTGTGCCAGCGGCGAGATCGGTCCCCTGAGCGGAGACTACCGTTAGGCTGTCGTTGGGTTGGTTGGCGTCGATATCGATCTCGGTGTCATTGGCCAGCAGCCCTGCGCCTGCGTTCTGAGACAGCACTGTATCCTCGTCGGTCGAGTCAGTGTCGTTCACAGCACCTGGTTCGTCGTTTCGCCCATGCACTGTCACAGTCACAGTGGCAGTATCTTCTACCGCAGGTCCAGTGCCGGATGTGGAGCTTACCGTGTACTCGAATGTGTCTGTGGTCGACTCGCCGACTGCGAGCGCCTGCAAAGTCGCAGAAGCGGTCGAATCGTAGGTGAAAGTGCCGTCGGAGTTCACTGTGACCGTAGCGCCCTTATCAGACACCACTGTTACGGTTCCTGACGTGAGTGCTGTGCCCTGAGCAGCCACGATCGAGATCGTGTCATCTGGAGCTGTTCCATTGCGATCGATCTCCACATCATTACTAAGCAAATTGGGAGCTTGCTGAGTACCGTTCAGCACTCGGATATACACCTCGGTATAGGGGATGGCATGATTTTCATTAGCAGACTCCCATAGGTACGAAGTCGCGTTATTGGTGCCATTTGCGACCGTGCCACCATAGGCAAAACCTCTCTGACTACCGTGACCGCTCCACGGCCAGGTAAAGACTCGCTGATTGTTATTACCTGCGTCTGAGCCATCTGTATTCCGAGAATCGCGTGTATTGCTCGTGGTGTCGGTAAACGGACTACCTGTACCAGACACGACCTCGTAGGTTACCGAGTCATAGCCACCGGCATTTGAGTTATTCGTCGACGAGCTAGATAGCTCCCATGTCCAGTCTGACTCAGTAAAATCACGCCAGCGAGCATCCTGATAAGCTGTTCCTGTGGTGTCCTCCGCACGTTTGATGCGGATCTCGACATCCTCTAGGCTTAGACCGGCGGAGGTGATGAGGTCGTTGATCATGGCATCGCTATAGACTGCTGGAGCGAATGCTTGCGGCGTGCCTAGACCTTGATTCACATCAGCTACATTTCCCTGGCCATCTGTGTCGAATTGCCAGCCTTCGCGCCCACGACCGATCAGTAGCCAGCCAGCTCCATCATGCTGCTCGACGTAGCCGTCGAAGGTTTGGCCATCGGCAGTGAACTGGTAGTCTCCAGTCCCTAGTGCATCGAGATTTAGCAAGCCCACACTAGAGTCCGAAATATTAAAGGTATCCTGGTCGGTAAATGCGGTATCCTCGTCAGTCGTGTAGTAGTTATCATTGGCTACCAGGGCATCATCTCTCCCCTCGACAGTGACCGTGACAGTCGCGCTCGATAGAAAGCTAACCGCACCGAAACCCGCATCAGGTGGCTGGCTATCGTAGCTATCACTCGCTACTATGGCCCCGGGATTTCCCATGCCATCATCGGCTAATACAGATACTGTAAAATCGCGCAGACGATCCCAGCAGCAATCCTGCCGCTGATGAATACGAATATCGCCGATCGCGCGGTCCTGGCCCAGATCGATGATCACGTAGGCACCGACTCCTATCATACCAAATGTGTTTCCACCCGTAGTCTCTGCACCATCGATTAGCCTAGCATCGTCGTTACCTCCGTGTTGTAGAGCAAAGCCGCTGGTTGCCCCTTTGTCTTCGACGCTGGCTCCTTGTGCTGTAGTGGCGAAGTCCACCGCTGTCGCAGCATTGCCGCCCGCATTGTCACTCGTCAAGATTGCTCCAGGGCCAAACACCTCGATCTCTCCTATATGGAGCTGTCGATTGTCTGTGCCATTATTCTGCACCATGATGTAGCGGCCTACCTGACTGGTGTCTACAGAATACTCAAACGTATCGGTCACTGTCTCGCCAGCAGATAGAGTTTGTAAAGCGGCCGCGCTGGTGGGGTCGTAGGTAAACGTGCCGTCAGCATTCACGCTAACCGCAGCACCTAGCGCTGAGGTGGTATTCGTAGCGACCGCAGTTAGTCCCGCAGCATCGTTTGCTAGTAGCGAAGTGGCTCCAACTGGCGTCGTCAAAGTATTGTTACCCGCACTCACATTGAGCACCGTGTCCTCATCGATCGTCGCGGCATCGGCAACCGCACCGAATACTAGCCAGCCCGTACCGGTGATTAATGCTGTCTCATTTTCGGCGCCGGATCCTATAGCTCCCCAGGTGCCAGAGGACTGAGTCACACCATCGATAGTGAGGCCTGCGACCGTATCGATGCCGCTATGAGTCAGATCGAGTGTGGCACCGGAGGTTAGGTGTACGGCGGCTGTATCTGCTAACGCAGCTGCGTTTTGTACGACTAGGGTACCACCGAGCAGGGTGGTATCGCCTGTATAGGTATTGGCGGCTCCCAGCGTCAGCGTGCCAGTGTTGTTTTTGACCAATCCGCCCGAGCCACTGATAACTCCGGAGAGGGTTTGGTTTGCGGTACTGTTATGACTGAAAGTCCCGTTATTGGTAATGAGTCCAGTGAAGTTGCCGCTCTGCAGCCTACCGCTACCGCCGAGTTCTAGTGTGCCCGCGTCGATAGTGACGACGTTGGTGTTGTTGATATTGTTACTACTATGGGTCAGAGATACGGTGCCATCTCCTTCCTTATTGATGCCACCCCTGCCAATATTCACACTGGCCACCAGGTCGACTCCACTAGGATCTGTCCCCGTCGCTACATCAAATGTGGTTTCGTGGGTGTTTTGCATATTGATGCTACCGGTAAAGGTATTCTGCGCCCCACCGCTGGTCACTATCGTGTTATCGCTTCTCCACAGGATGTTTCCTCTAGAGCCAACATCGAGCGTGCCGCCCCCGACTGCATCAAAGGTGAAAGTCTTGCCTACGATGAGTGATCGGTTTTCTGGGTTAGTCGTGTCCTCCAAGATGAGCGTAGACGCGCCATTGATAGCAAAGCCGGACCCACCCCAGCCTGGTCGAGTAGTCGTTTGATTATTCTCTTGGATTCGCAGAGTACCGCCATTTTCTACCGTCGTGAGTCCTGTGTAGGTAGCTGTGCCCCACTCCAAAATCAGCTCCCCCGTACCCGACATGGTGACATTTCCTGCTCCACTGAGTGAATTGCTAAACTCCACTCCCTGAGTGACGGTATCGCTCTGGTTCACAGCAAATGTAGCACCGCTAGCGATGGTGATGGCGCTACCAGTAGATAGCGCGCCCGTAGTCCCGCCATTTCCAAGTTGTAGCGTGCCAGCATTGATCACTGTCGTTCCGCCGTAGGTATTATCGGCAGATAGTATCAATACACCGTCACCATTCTTGGTGAAATCTCCTGTATTGCCGAAAATGACGCCATTCACGATTAGGTCGTGGTTCAGCCCGATGTCGAATACCTCTGCAGTTCCAGCACGCTGGATACCGGTATTGATCACATCGACTAATGATCCAGAGGTGACTTCTGCCGTCCTGATCACCGAACCGCCGATAAAGAAATTATTGGGGCCATTGATGGTGTACTCCGACTGGGTACCTAAGGTATTATTGAAATACAGGCCGTAAACATAGGTGTAAGTCTCTGAGCTACGATCGATCGTGGTCGTGCCAGCACCGGTCAATGAGCCGTCGGCAAATGTCACATTCCCATTGGGGAAATGGTCGTGCCCTGCTGGGCCAGTCCAGTTGGCAGGGTTGTAAAAATCCGAATCTGCAGCCCCTGTCCAGGTACGACTGCCATTGGCTGTGGCAAATTGCATGCCCTCTAGGCTGAGCGCCTCGGCGCCCTCGGCTTGCCCATCCGCTATCCAGCGGCGTTCGCCGTCGGTAAACACGCCATACATCACATCGGTCTGCTCGATCGATGTATAGATATCCTCCAGGCCGAAGACATGGCCCAGCTCGTGCTGCACCACAGAGAGCAGGTCGATACCCTGCACCTCGCCCAGAGTCGAGCCGGTGAACTCGCTGTCCTCCCAAGGTGTCGCATCGATAAACCAGCCCATGCCCGCCGCATCGGCATCGAGCACGATGTGGCTACCGTCTGCGTATCCCAGCACAGGACCGTCGAGATCGGTCACTTCGATGGTCACTGTATCGAGAGCTGCCAGCTGTGCCTCATCCAGGCCAGATGCCTGCCAGCGAGTCACTGCCTCGTCGAGTATCGCATTGATATCGCCACCACCATTGACAAGCTGTGGGAGTAGATCGGCCGTCACCTCTATATCTGTCTGGTAGCCTTGGGTCTGGCTATCGTCTGGTGCAATGTGTTCGGCAGCCTCGCTACTCTGGACAAAGGCATCTAAGCTCTCAAAATCGCTACCACTCACCGCGCTAGATGATCCGCTCTCGACATACTCGGTAACCGCCTCTGGCATCTCCACTGGAGCCGCCGAATACAGCACACGCGCCTCCAGGGCCTCGGCTAGATACTCACGCGAGGCGGTGTCTACGGCAGTGGCGATATCTTTTGCCTGTCGAGACAGTTTACTTTTGAGGAACTTCTTCATTTTAAGGGTGTTAAGCGGAGGGGATTGTAGCAGTATGCGCAAAGCTAGGGAAGCTTTGTCACAGGGTTTATGTGCGAAAATTCAAAATTATGACCCTTATTATCTGAAAAACAGCCCGCTTGTACCCTATTTAGTTAGGATTGTACCCTATTCAGAATTTAGCCATTCTGTTCAAATCAATGAACAGAATGGCTCTAGATTTGCCTTTATTGGCGGGAATCACATTGGTAGCTGCTACTTCCAGCCCACCGGCTGCAGCCAGGCCTGCTTTTTTTGTTTGGGGAAGGATGGATTCGAGTGAGGGGCAGATGATGTGATGGCAGCGCGCACATAGAGGGCATCTTTGGGGAGTTTAAACGACACGGTGGTGCTCGTGAAAGTCGCGAAAACTTCGCCGATCTCGACCTCTTTGGTATCGCCTTTGCGCGACCCGATTAGCTCAGTGGTAAATTCGGCATCGCCGTCGGGCTGGATGGAAAAGCTCAGAGTGCGAGTTTTGGCATCGTAGTCTAGCGTCTGCAGGTATACTCCTGAGCTGGCATAGAAATCTCCGCGACGCATGGCGAGTATCAGAGCGTCGCCATCGAGCTGGTCTGCCCCCACCATGATCCAGCCTCGCCCTGGCGACACATCGCCACCATGGTAGGTGTGTGAGTCGTCGGTAGCCACTCCAAAGAGAGGTAGCGCATCCAGCTCGCCTAGGCGGATGGTATTGGCGATATCCCATATTTGTTCATCGGAGGGGCGGCCCTCGCTACCGAGGTGATTGATGCTGGGATGGCCATTGTACACTTCGAAAAACCTTTCCTCTGTGACGTGAGCCAGATCCTGAGCGGTGACCGCCCACTTGAAGTTGGGATGATTCAGATGGGATAGGATTGGCTTGCCGGTCTTTTCCTCCTGATCGGCTATCGCTCGCAGCACGCGTCTCATCACCTCTCTGCTATCGAGCTTTCTGTCTTTTACAGATGCGATGCGTGTTTCCAGATTCAGCGCATTGATATGCACTGGCCCGGCTGACGATGCATTAGACACTTCCTCAGCCTTCATAATGTAGAACTCTCCGGGCTTTTCGAACTGACCTCTAAACTCTTCCAGCGTCTTTAAGCGGATGTATGCTACGCCATCATTCTCAAAGCGATCTAGCCAATCGGCACCAAAGCGCTTGTCGCACTTCGAAATCGCATCGCGTCCGATTGCGCGCTGTCGTGCTTTGATCTTGTCCACCGACATCACCTTTCTGCCCTCAGCCAGGATGTCGTGATCACTCAGTGCGATGAAGTCGTAGTCATTGCGGTGGTACCAGTCGACGATCATCTCGGCAAAGTCATTACCATCGCTCCACAGAGAGTGGGTGTGAGTGTTGCCTCGATACCACTGCGAGACATCGGTCTGTGAGACGGCAGTAGAGGAGTAGCCGATGGCGATGAGGAAAAGCAGAGAAGTGACTCGTATCATGGTCTCAGATAAACGATGATGGCTGCAATTTCAAAAACCTTATTCAAGTCGGGCATCGAACCACACTCCCCAATCGCCAGCTTTATTGTTGTCTGGGTCGCTCACTATTAGCCTTATTTGCTTGGCATTTGAGATGTCGACTTGAAACGACTTTAGCTGATCAGGTTTTACAGCTTTGGACTGGTAGCGGTTTTGGCCGTCGATCAGGATCTGGAAGCTAACGGTACCAAATGCACCGGTAGGTACGCCGCAATAGCCGGCGAGGGTCTGGTAGCTATGCTCACCTAGTTGATAGATGTGTTGAGCCGGCGAATGGGCGTAGATACCTGTTTGGAAATAGTTTCCGGCGCATCGTAGTAGTGGGTTCGCACGCGGCAGGTAGTTGTAGGTAGGTTTACCCCAGCCGACAGTTTCTGATGTGGGTTGCAGGGTTGAGAGTAGGCAGGGAATTCCCTGAGGTTGCTTGGTCTGTATCAGCTTCTGTTTAGCTGATACGATTCCTTGGGCCAATGTTTTCGCTCTCCCCAAAGGGAGTGAATCAGCTATCGCGGCTGCTTGTGTGTGTTCCTTTTTCGACCATGCGTGGGTAAATTCTTGGAGCTGTAACTCCAGTTGGATCGAGGAAATGTCTACCTTGCCGTCTTTTCCTACCGTATAGGGGCCTCGCCATTGGTTAGTGCCACCATTGACTAGTAGAGCTACGAGCCTGACTTCCCCCTCTGTGTGTTTCGGCAGGTCTGAACATTCGATCTGAAAGTCACCATTCGCATCAGGCACAGTGAAAGTGGTGCGCGAGTCGTAGTCGCCATGACCAGCAGCATCGATATAAGCGACGACGGCATACACAGGCAGGGCGCTTTTGATAGAGCCGCTCAAGATGAAGTGATCGCCTTTATCGATAGCTTTCATATCGGTGAACTGCGCTTTATTCGGTAGATTTAGCCCCTTTTTAGAGCCGGAAAACTGGGGATGCGAGGCGAGTCGCAATGCGCTGACGGCTGAGAGGAAACTGCCTTGCCCATCGCCACGCCGTTCATCGCGGTAGGTTCGATTGCCTGCGCCCATGAGCGCCGTGCCGCTAGCACGCTCGTGTATGCTCCCCATGCAGTGAGGGAGCCCTAGAGCGTGGCCTAGCTCATGGGCGATGCCTCCGATGAATATAGAGTTATGCTTACCGAGTGAGATTTTGCCGTATTCCCCATCATCGATGATGGGCTGCTGCTTCTCCAAGTGCAGGGTATCCAGCTGGGGAGAGTCGAGCTGCCAGGCTGTCCCATGGCGAGCATTGCCTCCTGCGTAGTAGGGCGAACGATGGCGAAAGACCTTGGTTTCATCATCCCAGGAGGCGAGATTGGTGAAGATCATCACCGTCTCGCGGTCTGGGTCCAAGCCTGCCTGTTTCAATAAGGGCCAGCATTCCGACTTAATCTTCTGACCGTCGGGCCGCCTGTAGCTAGTGCTGGGCTCAGTCCCCACAGCCTGATGCAGGATTAGCTTTCCCTCAGCGTCGGTATCGAGCTGGATGGTGCGCCTGCCAAATCCCAGTCGCTCCATCTCGTCGGCGTAAAACTCCTGGATATCCAACATGATCCGCTGTAGGCGAGCGGCTTGGTCGGAGGGATACGGTGTGTCTTTGGAGCGCCAGCAGACGATGCGCAGCTTTCGATCTGCTGCGGGGATAGGATCGATAGTGTGATAGGCTTTCAGTATCTCCCTAGCGTCGCTCAAAGATTGCGATTGACTGGGCGCAGCTGTCAGCACAAGTAGTGCGAGCGTAAGATGAAAGGTCTTCATACATCCTCAACTTGGTGAGGAGAAAAGCCGAAGTCGAGCCCTTCATTGCGGCGCAAAGGCTAAAAGCAGAAGGGGGGACTAGGGCTGGTCGGAAGGGAAATGCTTTTGCAACGAAAGTAAGCTTGGGGGAGACTACACCATCTCAGCCCTAGTCCTAATTAGTGTACGTGACTGTTTCGCTTTTAACAGGGTTTGTCGCTGTGCGATTGGCGACAGTTTTCTGTCATTTCACGCCAGCCACCTCGGAATCGGCGTAATGGGCCGACCGGTATTGGTTGGCTGTACAACCCTCCCACTTCTTGAAGGCTCGATTGAAAGCACTGATGTCGCAGTAGCCGACCATGGTGGCTATTTCACCGATGGATAGCTCGTCGTTCTGAAGCAAGGAGAATGCCAGTTCTCGGCGAAATTTCGACAGCAGATAAGTGAACGAAAACCCACGAGCATCGAGCTGGCGCTGCAGTCCCCTCTCGCTGAGACCGAGCTCTGCCGAGACCGTCTTGATGCTGAGCTGACCAGCCGAGATATGCTTGGTCATGATGGAGTAGATGCGCCCGACGAGATTGCTCTGGTGGGCGTAGATGGCGAGGAGGGATTCACAATGATCTTGCAACACTTTGGCTAGCTCGGGCTCTGCGTGTGCATTGATGTCGCTCAAATCCTTTTCGCGAAACTGGATGAATGTCTCGGTGCCGGCGAGCATACACTCGCAGGAGAATGCTTTTTCTAGGCTGTCGACGGGTAGCTGAGAACCACGGGGAAATACGATGCTTTCTGGGATGAGAGCCTTACCATTGATCTCTCCGATCAGCGAGATAAGCGCTGCGGCTCGAAACTGAATCGAGCAAGGCTGGGCTAAAAGGTAGAGAGGAGACCCGATGCGCACCACGCAGATTTCTTTGCCTCTCTTGCCTTCGATGATGGTATCATCGGCAAACAAGGCGGAAAATTTAAACAAGTGCTCAAAGCTCTCATCGAGAGTCGCACAGTACTTGGTGAGCTGTCCGAGCTGGCCCAGTGTATTCGCGGTGACCTCTTGGCCAAATTTAATGCCGATCATCTCATCTCCAGTGTGTGAGATGAGTTCTTTCCAAAGGTCCAGAATGATCCACCGATCGACTCGTAGCTTGCGATCCTCCAGCATATCGGGAGTCAGCCGATACCTCTTCATGAGGATGCTCGTATCGATGCCTAGACCTTGCGCTTTGGCTAGGAGGAAAGCAGCAGCATAGATGGTAGTTGTGAATTGTGTTTCAGTAACCTTCAAGATTGTGGAGATTTTACTAAATTGACTCTATTTAGTATTCTCAAAAATGCAAGTCGTCTATTTGGGAACAATTCCTAAAAAGTTTCTCACCGTCGAGATTTCCGATCGGTAGGTGACTTTGCCAGTGTCTTGCTTGAGGTAGAGACCTGTGGAGCGGCCGCCATCGAGGTTGATGGCGCGGTTTACCACCATCTCGGGAAAGGCTGATGAGGAGTCGAGTATGTCGGCTAGAGCAGCTAGGCTCACGGAGCTGCTGGTGCCTAGCATCCAGTTGCCCTTCCAGTCGGTCAGGACAAAGGTGCGCGGCCTCCAGGACTCGTTGGAAAGGCCGGATACCGTCGTCGACTGCGAGATCAGCATCGGGCCGGTTTGGATGGCTTGTTTCACTCCTGGGCCAGCTTTGAAGTCGTGCCGACGCACGATATGGATTCCGCCAGTGCCCGACCAGATCACACCACTGGCGAGGCCAGAGCGGTTCGAGTTGAAATACGAGGTGATCTTTTCACCATCGGCATAGACAGCGCCCAGCGCTTTGAAATCGGTGCCAAAGAAGCCACCATTCACTCCGGCTGTGCAGCCATTCTTTTCCATCGCCTCGCGCAGATTGCGATAGCGAGGCGACGACTGAGAGCTGCCCTGGTCGACGACTTTCAGGGTGTAGTCATTGGTGCTAAAGGCGCACAGGTAGAGGGTGACCTTGCGCCCTGAGCCTTTTGAGACGATTTTCTTGATCAGCTTGGGCTCGCCGTCCACTTCCGAGCTTTCGACGAGCTTCCACTCGGCTCCTGTGACATGAGCTACAGGTAGCAGGGCGCAGAGACCGTAGAGACTGAGGTGTAGGATTCGTATCATTGGCGTTATAGCCGTTAGTACGAATCGCCCCCTGAATTTCTGTAAAAAAAACGAAGAATTTTGAGCTTTTATATCGCGTCGATCACAGCATTGAAGGCCTCTGAAGCACGCATGGCGGGCACGGCTAGCTCATCGTTTGGCTGGTAGTAGCCGCCGATGTCTACAGCACTACCTTGGACCTCAGTGAGTTGAGCCATGATCGCCTCTTCTTGGCCAGCGAGCTGCTCGGCGACTGGGGCAAATTCGGCGGCCAGATCGGCATCGTCGCTCTGCGCCGCTAGTGCCTGAGCCCAGTAGAGTGCCACGTAGTAGTGAGAGCCTCGGTTGTCGATTTCGCCTGCCTTGCGGGAGGGTGATTTGTTCTCCAGTAGGTACTTGGTATTGGCCTCGTCGAGAGCGGTGGCCAGCACTTTGGCCTTGGCATTGTCATACTTCTCAGCGAGATGCTCGAGCGATACCGCTAGAGCCAGGAATTCGCCGAGGGAGTCCCAGCGCAAGTGGTTCTCGGCCTCGAACTGCTGCACGTGCTTGGGCGCGGAGCCGCCTGCACCTGTCTCGAAGAGGCCGCCGCCATTCATCAGTGGCACGATGGAGAGCATCTTGGCACTGGTGCCGACCTCTAGGATCGGGAAGAGATCGGTCAGGTAATCACGCAGCACATTGCCTGTCACTGAGATAGTATCCTGTCCGGCCTTGATCCGAGCTAGGGTGAATTCGGTAGCCTTCAGCGGTGATAGGATATGAAACTCCAGCCCCTCGGTATCGTGGTCCTGCAGGTAGAGCTCGACCTTTTTGATCAGCTGAGCGTCGTGAGCACGTGTGTCATCCAGCCAGAAGACAGCGGGCCAGCCTGTCGCGCGAGCACGGCTGACAGCCAGCTTCACCCAGTCGCGCACGGGGGCGTCTTTCACCTGGCAGGCGCGCCAGATATCGCCCTCGCTCACCTCGTGCTCGATCAGCACATTGCCCTCGCGGTCTACGACTTGGATCTGTCCATCGCCTGGGGCTTCGAAAGTCTTGTCATGCGAGCCGTATTCCTCGGCTTTTTGTGCCATCAGCCCGACGTTTGGCACAGTGCCCATAGTCGTCGGGTCGAATGCGCCATTCGCTTTGCAGAAGTCGATGGTCGCCTTGTAGACGCTAGCGTAACAGGAGTCTGGGATCACGGCTAGGGCGTCGCGAGTCTTGCCTTCGGCATCCCACATCTGGCCAGAGGCGCGGATCATCGCTGGCATCGAGGCATCGATGATGAAGTCGCTCGGCACGTGCAGACCCGTGATGCCGCGATCGCTATCGACCATGGCTAGATCTGGACCAGCCTCGTAGGCAGCCTGGATGTCGGCTTCGATCTCGGCTTTCTTGTCGGCTGGCAGTGATTCGATTTTGGAGACGAGGTCGCCGAAGCCATTGTTGAAGTCGACGCCGAGCTCGGCGATCACATCGCTGTGCTTAGCGATCAGGTCCTTGAAGTAGGCCTTCACACAGTGACCGAAGATGATCGGATCACTGACTTTCATCATAGTGGCCTTCATGTGCAGGGAGAAAAGCGTGCCCTCGCTCTTGGCGCGCTCGATCTGCTCGCCGAGGAATGTCTCCAGAGCGGCTATGCGCATGCAGGTCGCATCGATGATCTCGCCGTCCAGCAGTGGTGCGAAATCTTTTAGCTGAGAGGTCGAGCCATCGGCTGCTACGAACTGGATTTGGAATTCTTTGGCGCCCTCGATGGTGGTGCTTTTCTCGTTGTTGCGGAAGTCGTTGGCGGTCATGTGTGCCACGTCTGACTGCGAGTCGCTGGACCAGGCACCCATGCGGTGTGGGTTGTTGCGAGCGTACTCTTTTACCGCCTTGGGCGCGCGGCGGTCGGAGTTGCCCTCGCGTAGGACGGGGTTCACTGCGGAGCCTTTTACCTTGTCGTACTTGGCCTTGATGGTCTCCTCATCAGCATTGGCTGGCTCCTCTGGGTAGTCCGGTAGTGCGTGGCCCTGAGCCTGTAGCTCGGCGATGGCTGCCTTCATCTGCGGGATCGAGGCGCTCACGTTTGGCAGCTTGATGATGTTTGCCTCTGGAGTCTTGGCCATGGCGCCCAGCTCGGCGAGAGCATCGTGTGCTAGGTCGAATGCCGCCAGGATACGGCCTGCCAGTGAGATGTCGCGAGTCTCTACATTGATGCCCGATGACTTGGTGTAGGCCTGGATCACAGGCAGAAACGAACGAGTCGCTAGGGCTGGAGCTTCATCTGTGTGAGTGTAGATGATGGTAGGATCGGACATGGCAGAGAGTATGATTAAGTGATGTGAACTAAATTTTTGCCCGAGAGATAACCTAACTCCGGTCTGAGCGCAAATCACCATTCACTGTTGGTTCGCAGTGTTTTTGGCGTGGCATTTTGGTGTTTCGCGATTATGGAAACCCTCGGCACTTCAGCTCCAATGAAATACTTCCTAGGCATTTCCATCCCACTTTTCATTCTCGATCAGCTCACCAAGTGGCTGATCCTGCAGACATTTCCGAAAATGCCGGCGATGTCGAACCCGAATCACCCCATCGAGGTGATCCCAGGTTTTTTCCATCTCGTGCGCGTGCACAACACGGGGATGGCCTTTGGGCTGCTCAATGGCAATCCTTATGCCAACTACATCTTTGGCGGTATCGGCCTAGTCGCACTGACGACGATCGTCATCCTGTGGCGGAACAATGCCTTCCCCGATCGCACCACCAAGGTGGCTGTGGCGCTATTGCTATCAGGTATTTTTGGCAATCTGACCGACCGTATCCTGCCGGGGCGTGGTTATGTGGTAGATTTTCTCGATTTCCAGCTACCTGGCTGGCAGTTCATCGATAAGCACTCTGGTGGCCACTTCCCATCGTTCAATGTGGCCGACTCATGCATCTGCATCGCAGCGGCTATCATGATCATCACCGCGATCCGCGGCATGATCGAAGAGGCGCGCGAGGCCAAACAACAGCAACAAGGCTAGGCTGGCCGGGAGATGAGTAACCGTTTTCGGATCTGGATGGTCGCACTGATCGTGCTTTTCTGCATCGCGGTGGCAGCCATCTACCAAGGCTACAAGAAGCTGGAGTCGGCTCGGGACGAGGCAATACAGGAGGAGGCTTCTGGCGTTCGCTAGGGGGGATCACCTCCTTCGCCCTCTCTTGCTAGTATTGCGCGAGCGAAACTCCGGCGGGCGCTTGCGGATCCAGCGGATGAATTTGGCGATCTCCTCGTGGTCGCGCAGCGCCTCGATAGTCGAGTAGCTGCGAGCTAGCTCTGCCTCGGTGAAGACGCTGTGAATCTTGCTGTGGCAGATGGTGTGCAGCACAGCGATCGGCCCATGCTTGCCGCCCTTGAGCTTGGGAATCAGGTGATGGCGCGACTCTAGCGCCGGAGGGATGGGGCGGTCACAGAGGGGACAGATCAGCCAGTCATCGTGGTCGTCACTCATACGAGGGATGATAACACTTGCACATTTTCGAAATTTTGCTTATCAATCTTTAGAATCTTAGTTTTCTTAGAAATTTGAAGTTCTAAGATTCCTTACAACTACACCACCTATACAACTATGAGACTGAATCAACCTAGTAAACTCTTCTTCCTGATCTCGCTGATCTTCTTCATCGTCGGGATCGTTGGGTTGCTTGGCATTGTCAAAGGACTGCCAATCGACATCAGCTGGAGCCTTGCGATTTCTTGGCTGGTTCTCGCAGCTGGCTGCATCTTGAAGGGTGTTTAATCGACCCGCTCGATTAAGAGAAAAATTATAAAAGGGCCCGTCACCTTTCGAGGTGACGGGCTTTTTTGTGCCCAAATTTTATTTAATTTTTAAAATTATTTGAAAAATTTATAAATTTAAGTAAAGTTAACTAACTCCCGCTTCCCAACCAATAAAGATTAACACGATATGAAATGCCTCTGGCTCATGCGGAAATACCCGCGCCCGGTAAATAGTGGAGAGCTCATCTACTCCGATGGCCTCGTCAGATCCGTCGCTGCTGCGGGAGTGGAGCTGACAGTGATCGCCCACGACAATGATGAAAAGCCCGTCGGCTCCCTCGGTAAGCACTCGATCTATCGTGACGAGCAGGAAATCGAGTGGCGCCTCGGCAGCCCCAATCTCTGCGGCCGGATGCAGAGCTTGCTTTCCAAATACCCTGCAGATGCCTACCGCCTGAAGAGCGATGGCCCAGAGGAAGCACTCCGTGATGCCATGCTCAATGAGGCATGGGATGCGGTGATCATCGATCATGCCGCGATCGGGTGGGCTGCTGATGTGATCGCCAGCTGCAGTAGCAAGCTCGGCACCAAACCGCTACTGGTCTATATCTCGCACAATCACGAGGCCAAGATCCGCCCAGAGATAGCGCGCAACTCCACCGAAGGTTTCCCAAAAGCTGCAGCCCTCCGCTGGGATGCGCAGAAGTACGCCAAGCTCGAGAATAATTTGATGGAGGTGTGCGATCTGGTCTCGGCGATCACCGAGACAGAGGTGCAGGCTTATCAGGAAAATTTCCCAGACCAATCTTACCTCTGCCTCAGCCCTGGCTACGATGGGCCGCGCTTCCCTGATCGTGAGATCACCGAAGCGACTCCGAGGCGCGCCGTGATGTCTGGTTCCTTTGAGTGGATCGCCAAGCAATACAATCTAGAGCTCTTTCTCGATCGGACCGCCCAGGCGTTTGCCGATGCAAAGATCGAGCTGCAGATCGTCGGCAAAGCACCAGATGATTTCCGCGAGTCGATCTCGCAGCGTTTCCCGAGCGTGAGTATGGTCGGGCGTGTACCAGAGATGTCGCCCTACCTGACGGATGCACGAGTAGGCCTCGTCATCGAAGAGCATGGCGGCGGCTTCAAGCTGAAGCAGCTGGAGTATATTTTTCACGGGCTGCCGCTAGTCGGACTCGACAAAGCGATCGATGGCTTGCCGCTATCGTCACCCGAGCAGCTCATCCTGGCGCAGGATTTCGATGGTCTGGTGAAAGAAGTCGCCGACTGCATCGATGATCTACCGCGCCTCAATCAGATCCGCCGCGATGCCTACCGCATCTGTGAAGCTTCCTTTAACTGGGCCGACCGAGGCCGAGACCTAGTCGCTAGACTAGAAACCATGACTGATAATGTAGCACTTGCCTATTAGATATATTAAACACCAGAATTTTCCTTCCCTGTGGCGTCGACCGTCAGCGAGTGGCCTAGTAGAGGCTTACTTAGCAACCATCATCACTATCGCATCGAAACTCCACTCGTTGTCGATCGCCTCCACACCGGAAATTCGAAAATTCAATAGGGTACAATTTTTATTCAATAGGGTACAATCAGGTTTTAGGTATAGTTTTCAGCATGTCCAAGCTGAAGCCGCTATGGGTTTTGCTCGTGGTATTGATTGTTTCAATCGCGTGGCTATATCGCCCCTATCCGAGTATCGATAGTTCGCAGGTCGCTCCTGAGATCCGCGCTTTGTCCCAGCCATATCGAGAAGTGGTGGTGAGTTATTTTCTAGATGGCGGCACGTTGGGCGTGGCTATTACTGATAGTGGTGGCGAGGAATTGCTTTGCTCGATCGCAGCGCCAGACTATGATAAGCTCTACTTGGGTGCTATGCATTTCTCAGAGAAAGGAGCCGTATCTGTCGCTGATCCAGAGGATTCTATACTACAGGTGCTAGAGATCGTACGTGGTCATCACGAGCCCATGCATCAGAATGACCTCGCCATCGCCGGTGTCACAAAGCGTGTGCGCGACTACGCCCGTGTCATCTGGCGGAGGTTGACCGGGCAATATGGTTACTGATGCGCTGAATGGCAGCCTCAGAACTCAACATAATTGCTTATCGCAGAGCATAGCACTAGCAGGAAACTATGCTGAACTTTGAAGTTGCTCAGACCAGAGTGATACGCACCTAGGCACGCGTAGAGGAAGATCCCAATCTTCCCTGTATCAGAGCCTCAGCCCCTTTTGGCTTGGGTAGTGGCCGTAAGCTCTGCTATCTGAATTCTGGGGAATTCAGCTACAGGCCTGGCAAGTGCGTAGCGGAAGATCCCAATCTTCCGTGTATCAGAGCCTCAGCCCCCTTTTGCTTGGGTAGTGGCCGTAAGCTCTGCTATCTGAATTCTGGGGAATTCAGATACAAGGTTAACCTCGAGAAAAGGACGGATAGAACAGCCTGTGGTCACTGCTCCAGCCGACACTTCCCTCTGCCAGATGAAACTCCACTCGCTGATGCTCGCTGCCACATGCTAGCGCTTTCCACTACCTTACAGGCTAAGCCAAAAAATGTGGCGGCGAGTGTCAACGAGTGGCCAGCGCAGCGCACGGCCAATGCAGCGCACGGCCAATGCACCAGCGTGCACTCCACTAGCAGGCACCTTCAATCAGGCGACATGGCATCGCCCTCAATCACTCAAATATAAAGACAAACCTACTACTACACCGAAAACCGATCCTCCGCCGGAGTCGCACCTAACACACGCTGGCAGTGGCCAGTGCCAGCTAGATGATTCAGGCAGTGGTAGACTTTCTCTACTTCGGTGGAGCCGATCTTCTCTGCGACTTGGTCAGCGCCTGCAGCATCGCTACCTAGGCTAGCCTTTACCTGTGCCAGCAGATCGAGAAAGGCGGCGGCAGCTTTTTTGCCGGCCTCGACACCGGGCTGGTGGTAGGCATTGATGTTTACCAAGCTAGCGTAGAAAGACACGGCACGCTCATACAGAGCGATGAGCGCTCCCAGCTGGTAGGCACCGAGTTGCTCGAAGGTGATGGTGATCGACTGGCGGTCATTGCCAGACAGCGCATCGCGTGTGCCACGCAGAAAGCCCTGCAGGTAGTCGGCAGAGGAGGCGCCATCATCAAAAGCGATGCTATCGCCTTCGCGAGTCTTTTGGATCTCGATAAAGGTAGCAAAGAAATTGTTCAGACCATCGCGCAGCTGCTGCACGTAAGCGTGCTGGTCGGTAGAGCCTTTGTTGCCATAGACGGCTATGCCCTGGTTCACTACCTTTTCATTGCCGATCTCATACTCCTTGCCGAGCGACTCCATGACGAGCTGCTGCAGGTACTTGCTCATCAGGTCGAGACGATCGCAGTAGGGCAGGATCACCATGTCTTTCTCCCCGCGACCATTGCCGGCGTGGTGCCACATGAGAGCGAGCTGTAGGGAGGCATTGTCCGCCACGCTACTGGAGCGGGTCTTTTCATCCATGTCGGCGGCACCTTTTAGGAAGGTATCGATATCGATGCCGCAGAGCGCTGCGGGTAGCAGACCGACGGCGCTCATCACAGAGGTGCGGCCGCCTACCCAGTCCGACATTTCAAATCTGGCCAGCCAGCCATTCGACTCGGCGTATTGATCGAGCTTGCTGCCGACGCCGGTTACGGCCACAGCTTGTTTGGCCATATCGAGACCTTGCTTGGCAAAACGTGCCTCGGTCTCGAGCATGCCATTGCGAGTCTCTGGTGTGCCGCCGGACTTGGAGATGACCAGCACGAGAGTCTCGGCCAGACCGTCGCCCAAGCTATCGTAGAGATCGTCCATGCCGCCAGGGTCGGTATTGTCGAGGAAGTGCAGCTGGATCGGCTCATCGACAGCGCGCAGTGCTTTGTCGACTAGCTGCGGACCTAGGGCCGAGCCACCGATGCCGACTAGCACCACATGGCGAAAGGTGTTGCCATTGGGTGCTGTCACCTCGCCGCTGCGCACCTGCTGGGCAAAGCTAACCACAGAGTCTTTCACCTCGCGGATCCACTGGCCCTCAGCCTCGGGGGCGAGATCGGGATTGCGCAGCCAGTAGTGGCCGACCATGCGGCCCTCATCGGGATTGGCGATCTCGCCGGCCTCGGTCTTTTCTCGGTCGGAGAGGGCGCGTGCTACCTCGCTAGACAGGCGGTCTGCCAGATCGGTAGGTGCCTCCATTCGGCTGAAATCGATAGTGAAACCCATGTCCGGATAGCGGACGATCGACTGCTGATATTGCTCCCAGTGGCTCATGTGATGATGGATGGATAGGATTTTTGCTTAGCGCTGACGCGCTTGTTTTCATCATCGACACTTCCCCGTCTTTCGCAAAGGGTTTCCACCTATGAAGACATCGTTTTTTACTTTCGTGACTATTTTGTTTCTCTCAGCGTTCGGTCTGTCGACCGCTCAGGCAGAGGATAGTGCAGGCTCATTCCGCCACGTGGTGTGCTTCAAGTTTAAGGATGGCACTAGCGCTGAAGAGATCGCCGAGATCGAAAAAGCGTTTGCCGCCCTCGAGGGCAAGATCGATACCATCACCGACTTTGAGTGGGGCACAGCGGACAACATCGAGCCTCTAAACGATGAATTCACCCACTGTTTCATCGTGACCTTCGCCGATAAAGCAGGTCTTGAGGTGTATCTGCCCCATCCCGATCACAAAGCATTCGTCTCGCTACTCAAGCCAAAGCTCGACAAGGTGTTTGTGATCGATTACACGGCGAAATAGACTCTGGGAACGCCGACGTCCTCGTCGGCTTTCTCGACCCATTTCGTCTATTCTAGTCGAGCCGACGAAGACGTCGGCGTTCCCAGGGGGCAAAGATATTGCTGGTTAATGTTATGAGGTTCTCTGATCGACATGTGCAAGTTGATACCGATTGTTATCTCTTCCGGATCTATGAAGAAGATGAAAATCTGACTCACCAAGAGGTCATTCATCTCTGGGAATGTGATGCAGAATTTGTGCAATTTTATTCCAGCTTGCTTCTCAAACTTGGTTTTATGGGGTTCTGCTGGGAGATGCCCCCGATTACTGCTTCATCGCTAAGTGAATCTCATGAGTTCGTCGTGATCAAATCGATGGCGCATGAGGCTATAAGGCCAGATCCGTCTGCTTTTGCTGAGCATTTTAATACTTTGGCGTTGGCTGTAGCGTTTCCAAACCTCGGTAAAAATGGCATAATGATCGCGCCGACTCCTCAGGCAGGATTAGATGCGGGCTCGATTTCTTCATTTATCAAGACAGCGTCGGCAGAGCAACTAACCTCAATCTGGAGCTTAGTTGCTAAAGAGGTAAACAAGCAGGTCGGAGATGCTCCCACATGGGTGAGCACCGCAGGTTTAGGAGTGTCATGGCTTCACATTCGCATAGACACCAAACCCAAATACTATCGGTATAAACCATACAAGAATTAGTCGCTAGCTTCGCCGTCGACCTCAGCTTCTTCGTCTACGACTTCCACTTTCTTCTCTGCAGGCTTTTTCAAAAACAGAAATCCCTCCGCATCGATGTAGGCCTCGTCGCTGACGGGGAGCCAGCTCTCGATCTGGAGTGGCTGTTTTTCTTTCTTTTTGCCTTTGTTATTGTCTTCCTCTTCGAGATCGCTGGTGTTCTTGACCAGTGTCGAATCGAAACGCACATGAAAATGGCCGTCGATCTGCTTGCCGGCTACTCCGGGGAGGAATCGGCCGACGGACCCGAGTTTACGGTTCATGCGTTTGAGTGTGCCCTCTGGTTGGTTGACCTCGGGCGGCAGGCTCATGGTAGCGATCCTGCCGTGAAAATCCCAGCAGGGGGTGATGGGTTTGCCTATGCGATTCTCTAGCTCCTCTAGGGTCTCGGCATCTGCCTCGGAGTCAAAGACCATGATCTGGCGAAGGTCGGGTAGATCGGCCAGGCTCTCGAGATGATCGTAAAGTCCTAGATTTCCTGCAGTCAGATTGACCTTTTGCTCAGCGGCCAGGGCTTTGAGCGCCTCGGGGTCCTGCCGCTCGGAGAAGGAGCGGCCTACGGTGCGGCCGACATTGAGGATAGGTACCCACAGCTGCATGAGCTGACCGACGATGTTGTGCATGGGAGACTCGCTGAGGATCACATCGCCCGGGCGGATGAAGTCGGCCGAGATAGCCTGCACGGTGTTGCGGTGTAGCTCGGCGCTGGATAGAAAGATAGCTTCGCCATCGGGCGACTCGATCATGCCGATGGCCTCGCGGTGGCGGTCTCGGCCTTTCAGATCGAGGCGCCAGCTAGCTAGCCAGGTGGGTTCGACCCAGGAGAACAGATTTTCCTGGCTCATGATCAGCGTGCCAGGTGCAGTCAGCTCGGTGGTGATGTCGATAAAGCGGCCCTCATCGCCTCGCCAGAAGTCGACTAGATTGGACATTAGCGCATTGGCTGTGATGACGGTGCGGATGCCCAGCTCATCCATCTGTCCGGCTAGCTGTTCGACCTGCTCGGCGCGCAGCTCGTAGGGGAGATTGACAGGTGTCTTGCCGGCTAGGTAGAGGCCGAGATTCAACACGCTGGCCATCGGGCCCGGTGGCAGCATGATGCCGATACGGCTGCGCGAGTCGGCGGGATTGTGGGCCCAACGGCGGGCGATGGCCGAGGCGATGGCCAACATCTGAGCGCGCGTCCACTCGCGCGGGTCGCGGCCCTGACGACGCTCGTGGGAAAATAGCTGGCGTCGCGATTTTTTCAGCGCCTTGAGCAGAGCCATCTCGAAGTTTTTCTCAAAGCAACGGCGCTTGGCAAAAGCATCGACAGAGGCTTCGAGCATACCCTCGAATACCGCCTGCGAGCTGATATCCTTTGCCTCGATCGGTTTGCCAAAGGCTACCTGCGTGCGGCAAGGGATATGCCGTGGCTTCTTCTTGATGTAGCTCTGCCGCTCGTAGGAAAAGATCGACTCCCAAAGCCCATCCACATACATCGGCACCGCGACAGCACCGGAGCGCTTCACGATCAGCTCGAAACCACGCTTGAGATCATTGATCACGCCACTGCGTGTCAGGCCGCCCTCGGGAAAGATGCACACCACATCGCCAGCTTTCAGAGCCTCAGCTGTTTTATCGATGGCATCACGTGGTCGCGAACGGTCGATCGGGATGGCTCGGAAAAGCTTGATGAACCAACCAAAGGCAGGGCTGGCCGCATACTTATCAGAGATCACGTAGCGTGGCTTTCGCGTAGCGGCGATGTAGTAGATAAATCCATCGATGTAGGTGACGTGATTGGGCATGAGTAGCACACCGCCCTCGGAGGGGACATGGTGCGCCTCCAAGCGCCGCACGCGATACACGAGACGGAACCAAGGTAAGATCAATATTCTGAAGAACAGGCGGCAAAGATATCCCATAGAGTGGCAGGCTTTAGGTGGTCGATGCGGCACTCGCTCGCATCTCGCGGTGGATGCGGACGAGTGGGTAAACATACCAGGCAATCAGGAGAGAAGGAACTACGAAAACCAACATCTGCTGGCTCGGATGCAGTCCGATGTAGGTGAGAAAAGATGATAGTCCTAGAGAGGTGAGCCCGCAGATGGCGACAAAGACAGCGGATGCCCCCATCACTTTGCCTCTGGTCTCATTGGGCGCGATATCCTGCATCAGCGAGCTCATCGGTACGAGGAAGAACATACCCGTAAAACCGAGCAAGAAAAATAGGATGTAGAATGGCGTCGTACCTAGCGGGGCAAAGGCGGTGACGGCGAGTAGGATCGCGAGGGTGATGAGTCCGATGACGGCTATCTTGAGATTGATACCTTTTCTGCCGACGATAGCGACGGATAGGCCGCCGAGGATCAAACCTCCACCGAGGATCCAAGTGATGCGAGAGGTCTCTATAGCCGAATCGCCATCGCTCACATTAGGATACATGACAGGACCGATATTGATCAATAGCACGGAGAAAAAGGTGGCTAAAAACCAGTAGAAAGCCACACCGATCGCAGCTTTTCGCATAGCGGGGCCGGTGCGAAACAGTAGGCCCATATTGGTGATATGTGCCACGAGGATGCCCGGGGTGAGTCGTGTCGGGAATGCGGGTGTCCGGCAGACTAGCCAGCGCATCGCTAGTGGCAGGACTGCGAAAAACAGGATCACCAAGATCGGCAGCATGGCGGATACCCAGGCATTGTCGATGGCGAATGCCTGGGCCTCGGTATCTGTGAAGGCTGGATCGGCACCTGCCTGTAGGGCCTTTTGGCGGATGCCAAACCAATAGGCTCCCAGCGCAGCGCCGCTGAGTGCGGCTAGATTGGTGAACATCTGTAGCATACCATTGGCGAAAACGAGACTCTTAGAGCCGACTAGCTCTTTGAGGATGCCTTGTTTCGATGGACTGAAAAACGTCGACTGGACCGAAAGGATGAACAGGCAAAATAGCCCGAGATATAGACTGCGTGCATAGACGCTGTAGATCGTGAGGACGAGGATGCCGAGCTGGGCGACGATACACCAGAATAGCACGTCCCGCTTTGAGTAGCGGTCGGACACGTAGCCCGCTAGCGGTGAGAAAGTGAGAAACGCCAGAGGGATGCAGCCTGCCAAGATATTGGCCGCATACTTGCCGAGTACCTGCCCCTGAGCCGCGATGATCGCGAGCGCGATGAGCACGCCTTTGAGGAAGTTGTCGTTAAAGGCATTCTGCGTCTGGACGAAAAGCACCGTGTGCAGCGATCGCCAAGGGCGGGCTACGGGATACTCGGCATGGGCTTCTGGTTCAGACATAATGAGATAGAGGAGAAAGAGCAAGGCCGGTCAAAGTCGCCGGAAGAGTTGACTATTTAGAAATTTTCTACTGAGTCAAATTTTCTGATGTCTTAGACTAGCAGAATCCGAAAATTAATTTGGCGCACCGGTTGCCACGGGCATAGTGACCGCCGACCTTCCTCCTTCTTCGTTTTCATCATTGTCCATGACCACTCGCAATGCCGTCATCATCCTAGCAGCATCCATTCTATTTGTGGTGCTGCTGCTCAGCCGACCCTGGAAGCGTAACAGCTCCAGCAAGCCGTCGGGCATCAATCCATGGTCCAAGCCGCTGACCCGTCCTGAGCGCTACGATCTGATCCGTTTTCTCGAGTTTAAGGGAAAATCGATGGAGAGTATCCTAGCGGAAGCCAAGCCGCTACTGCCCGACTCGCACTCGCAGCTATCCTCGGCTACCTCTCTGGCCCGCAGTATGCCGCGCGAGGCATTCCCATTTTCCGACTCGGCCAAGCCCGTGAATGAGCTGACACTGCGCCGTTTTGTCGAGAATATCGAAGCTGGCAACAAAGGCGAGCCTAGCCCTGTCGACCTCTGGCGGTACAATCTGGCCAGCTCGGGCCTAGGCGTGAAGGAGATCGACCCTGAGCTGCGCTTCAAGGTGGTGCCCAGGCTGAAGACAGAGAACTTTCCGGTGAAGCTGCAGAGCCGCACATCTGAGGAGCTGCAGGGCCCTGTGGCGGCGGCAGATTTCGATACCGCTACTGATCGCCTAGAGCTGATCAGCGATGGTGGTGCCAAGATGTGGCAGCTAGGCAATACCGGCGAGCTCGAGCTAGTCGGTCTGATCGATGCGATCGGCGGGCAGCCCGGCGATATCCTGCGTGCGGCAGATTTCGATAACGATGGCGATGCCGATCTCTTCGTCGGGCGCAGCTACAATATGCCCAACTCGCTGCTGCGAAATGATGGTGGCGGGTCTTTCACCGATGTCACGATCGAGGCTGGCTTGCTCACGTTTAGCGATACAGCTGCTGTCGAGTGGGTCGACTACGATCAGGATGGTATGATCGACATCGTCGTCGGCAATCGCGATCACCCGCTGGCTCTCTACCGCCAGACCGAGGTGGGCAAATTTGAGGACATAGCCTACGACATCGATCTGTGGATACCGAGCGGCGTCCAGTCGCTCAAAGTGGCCGATCTGGATAACGACACTTATATCGATTTCTTCCTATCGCTGGATAAGCGCAATGATCAGATACTCTTCAGCGTGGCATCCTCTGCGCCGCTGCAGTGGCGATTTGAGGCTCGCAAGACAGCGCTGCCTCTCGCCGAGCCAGACTTGGTCATCGAGACGCTGGACTTTGATAACGATGGCGATCTGGACGTGCTCACCGGCCGTCGTACCGAGGAGATCGAGGCGCTGATCGCTGAAAATATCGAGACTGGTGGTAGCCGCATCGAGGAGAGCCACTTGCGACTTTTTCAGAATGATGGCGAAGACCTCTGGGTAGAGGTGACCGATGGCAGCGGCCTGCAACAGGTCGAGGATGTGCGCTCGATCCATGCGGTGGATCTCGATCAGGATGGCTTCGAGGATGTCTTTGTCGTCACTGGGGATATGGCATTCAATCGGGCTTTCTGGAATCGTGGCGGCATCCACTTTCGCGAGGTATCGCGCGCCAGTCGTCTCACCTACCTCGACTCACCTAGCGATGTGTGCATCACCGATCTGGATAGCGATGGAGCCATCGATATCTTTATGGCAGACGGCACCGATCGTCCTGCGCATTGGCTAGAGGGAGAGGGCTACACCAATGGCTGGCTCGAGCTGGACTTTTCTCATCACTCGCCTGGGACTAAGGTATCGCTACTCACCCGCGATACCGACTGGGTACTACAGCCCATCCACCGGACCACAGGTGCGCTGCCGCGACTCACCGTAGGAGTCGGCTACGCCGACTGGATCGAGCAAATCGATATCTACCCACCACAGGCCACTCGCCCGATCGAGATCAAAGAGAAGATCTACCCCAACCAAAGGATCAAGATCGATCTTTCGGCAGTGAGCGAGTGATTGATCCCTGTGCGCTGCAGAAATTTTCTACAGCAGAAGACGGGTGATCGAGATTTTCACAATTCGCTGCACTGATGCATAGTGAGGCATGAATGTAGATGGCAAACCCTACCGTACCGTATGGCTAGACGATGAAAAAGCTCGACCTGGCGTGGTACAGATCATCGATCAGCGGTGGCTACCATTTCGCTTTGAGATCGAAGAGCTTAGCACTACAGCTCAAGTCGCCACTGCTATCGCTGATATGCATGTGCGAGGTGCCGGGTGTATTGGAGCAGTAGCGGCACATGGCATGTATGTCGCGGCCTACGAAGCGGCTCGGGAGAGTGACTTCCAAAAAGCGCTGCAGACCAAAGCTGACCAACTGGTCGCGACTCGTCCCACGGCGATGAACTTGAAGTGGGCAGTCGATCGCGTACTGGACCGCATCAAGGCGGAGAGTGACATCGAGGCCAAGGTAGCCGCTGCTCGGGAGCTAGCCCAAACCATAGCCGACGAAGATGCCGACTGGTGCCGCTCGATCGGCGAGCATGGCCGCTCGATCATCGAGAAGCTGGCTACTGATAAGCCTGCAGGCGAGCCTGTAAACATATTGACCCACTGCAATGCGGGCTGGCTGGCATTTGTCGATCACGGATCGGCTACGGCACCCATCTATGCCGCTCACGATGCAGGCATACCTGTCCATGTCTGGGTAGACGAGACACGGCCTCGCAATCAGGGGGCTCGCCTCACAGCCTGGGAGCTGCACCAGCATGGCGTGCCACACACTGTGATCGTCGACAATGTCGGTGGCCACCTCATGCAGCACGGCATGGTCGATATGGTCATCACTGGCACCGATCGCACCACCTACACTGGCGATGTCGCCAACAAGATTGGCACATACCTAAAGGCTTTGGCGGCCAAGGACAATGATATCCCATTTTATGTGGCACTGCCGTCGTCGACATTCGACTGGGAGATCGAGGACGGTGTAGCGGATATACCGATCGAGCAGCGCGATGGCACAGAGGTGTCTGTGATGACGGGTATCGCTGGAGATGGTAAGGGGGATGAAAGCGAACTACATATCGTATCGCCCGGCAGCGGCGTGGCGAATTACGCCTTTGATGTGACTCCGCGTCGCCTGATAACAGGCCTAATCACAGAGCGAGGGATCTGCGAAGCAAACGCTGAATCGGTTCTGGGGCTATACCCAGAGCGACGAGGCTAGATGGTGATTGATCACACAGAAAAGAACCTTGGCGCAACCGTACTTATTCAATAAACCGGAACTCTGCTGAGCCAAACAAAACCTGAACCAAACTAGACATACCCGCCTCCAACCCATCAGGCGTGGACTCGATGTACTGCTGAGCCAGGGCTAAATCGCCGGAGCTGGGCTTGCGACAGAGGATGGTTAGGTAGGCTCGGGTGATCGCGGTCTCTATACTAGGGTCGTCCTTTAGTAGATTCTTGCTAGTCAGTTCAGACATTTCTATGACTAGCGGGGAGTTCATCAAGTATAGCGCTTGGCTCGGCACATTGGTGGCGGCGCGCTGTCCCGTGACGAGGTCGGGATTGGCCATGTCGAATATCGCTAGAGTCGGCGGCAGTGCGCCTCGGACTACGGGGAGATAAATGGCGCGGTGGCGCAGCTCATGTAGTTTGCCTAGCGAGGCATCTCGCTTACCAGAGGTCTCGATCGCATAGCGACCGAGGTGGGCGATAGTGGAGAGCTGCCGCTCGCTATCCAGCTGCCCTGCTATGGCGAGTATCGAGTCGCGGATGGTCTCGGCCGGTGCGGGGCGGCGGTTCTGGTGCTGGAGGCGGCTATTGCTCGGATCATCATCGGTAGCAGTGCGGGCAGCTTGCTGATAGGTATCGGAGGTGACGATCTCTGAGATTAGTGCTTTGATCGACCAATCATTCTCCACTAGTCGAGTCGCTAGGTAGTCGAGTAGCTCGGGGTGGGTGGGCTCGGCGCCGAGTAGGCCAAAGTTGTCCACGGTCTCTACGATGCCTTTACCGAAAAGGTGCTGCCAGACGCGATTGGCCATGACTCGTGCGGTGAGCGGGTGATCGGGGTGCACGATCCAGTCGGCCATCTGTAGTCGGCCCGATTCTTTATCGCTGATCTCCGGCTCAGGCTGACCGGGATAGTAGGCGACCTGTAGAAAGCCGCGCTCTGCGATAGGTCCGAGATTGGCGACTTCGCCGCGGATACGGATAGCTAAGTCGCCAAATCGCTCACGCTCGAGTAGATCAGCCGCAGCCATGGCCATCGGTAGTTTTGGGGCTTTGCCCTCCTGATCTTTTAGTTTTTTCTGCAGTTGTGTTAGCTGCTTTTCCGCTTCGCCCCGCTCGCCGGTATCTTTATCGGCGTCGCTCACGGGGATCAGCTGCACGGCATCGGCGATGATGTAGGCAGAGGTGCCGTGATTCGTTAGCGAGATGGTGGCCTCTTTCTCAAATCGATACTGCCCGAGTGATAGCCAGGTATCGCGAATCGGAGGCTTCTTGCTTTGATCGATCTTCAGCTCCTTTGCGCCGTCGGCGTGCTGGATGCGGTAGGGTGCTTTTTTATCTAGGCCGCTACCGCCTCCAGCGTAGGCGATGCGCACCTCGTATTGGCCCGCGGTTTCGATTGTGAACTGCCAGCTGATTTCAGCTTTCCCCTTGCTGGGGTGAGCGGTCAGGTAGTTGCTGCCATAGTAGTCGGGGCGGTGAGTGGACTTGCTCCAGGCGCCTGTTTGCTTGGCTTTGTCGTTGTCGAGGGTCTGGCCGATCTCAGGGAGCTGCTCGATGCGCGCTTCCTGTGCTTTGATCTCTGCCTTTAGTGTGTCGAGACTGGCTCGATGGGCGTCGACTTGCTTCTGCAGAGCGGCATCGATGGATAGGCCAGTCTCGTCCCAGTGTGACACATCGCGGTTTTTCTCTGCAGCATCGGCGGTGCGGGTGCTGTGCAGTATACCGGTCATGGCATAGTAGTCAGCCGTCGGTATCGGGTCGAACTTATGGTCGTGGCAGCGCGCGCAGCCGAGGGTGAGCCCCATGAGTGAGCGGCCGATGGTGTCGATCTGCTCATCGGCGATGTCGAGGTGCATCTTGGCTTTGTTGCGCTCAGTCAGCATCTTGGGCGCGACCATCAGATAACCAGTGGCCACCAGCTGTCGATCGCGATCGGTCGGCGAGCCATGCGGGAGCAGATCGCCAGCTAGCTGCTCGCGTAGAAATTGATCGTAGGGCATGTCTGCATTGAAGGCATCGATCACATAGTTTCGGTAGCGCCATGCTTGTGGGTAGGTCTTGTTAAAGTCGCCGCCATTCGAGTCGGCGTAGCGAGCGATATCCAGCCAGTGACGAGCCCATTTCTCGCCGAAGGAGTGTCGCGCCAGCAGCTCGGCGGCTAGCTCTGCTACAGCTTGTTTGGGCTGTGCCTGATAGACCGCGACAAAGGTTTGTAGCTCTGCGTTGGTCGGCGGTAGGCCGGTCAGGTCCAAATATAGCCGCCGCGCCATGCGGTAGCCATCGGCCCGGTTCTGACTGGGCTGAACGAGTGAATCTATCGTGGTATCGATGGGCAGCTCGCGTCTCGGCTGGAATGACCAGTGCTGACGGCCCGCCTCGATATCGATGGTCTCGCGCTCATGTACTGGGGCATCGCCCTCCCTAGGGTCGATGGCTCCGTCTTCGATCCAGCGTCTAAAGTCAGCAATCACCTCATCGGGTAGATGGCTCTTGGGAGGCATCTCAGGGATCGTCCCCGTGCGACTGATCGCTTCGAATAGCGGAGAGTTATCGGCATTGCCGGGCAGGATCGCAGCTCCTGAGTCACCACCTAGCATCCAAGCCGCGCGGCTATCCAGAAGCAAACCGCCCTTGTCTTTGCCAGCCTCCTCTGAGTGGCACTCGTAGCAGTGCTCGATCAGAGCTGGTCGGATCTTCGTCTCGAAAAACTCCAGCTTCGCCGCATGCTCCGGAGTGGCGTAAAGGAGGTTTGATAAGCCGAATAGGGAAATCAGAACAAAAGAGAACAAGCTGGCGCGGTGATGGACCATGCCGAGGGTAAACTAACCGATTCAACAGATCTAAACCATGGCGTGATCTAGTCTGCTAAGAGTTGGGCACTGATGATCCTCGCGCAAAGCCGCAAAGATCGGAGCGCCTGGTGCTGTCGCCCAACCGCTTTTCTCAGCAAGAGACCTGTCAGGTCATTGAGAGACCTGCCTTTGCGTCTTTGCGCGATGCCTTAGCATTGCATCGGGCTGTCTTCCGGCGCAGCTTCTATCCCAGATGATCCGAGCGCTATTCTTTATCTACCTCCTCTTCCTCGTACCTATCGCAGCCGCTAAGCCGAATGTGCTGATGATATCGGTGGATGATCTGAATGACTGGACGGGCTTTCTCGGCGGGCACCCCGAGGCGCAGACGCCGCATATGGATGCGCTGGCGGCTAGTGGCCGAAACTTTGCCAACGCTCACTGCGCGATACCGGTGTGCTCGTGCTCGCGGGTGAGTGTGATGTCTGGACTGGCTGCGACTAGTCATGGGAGCTACGAGATCGGGCCTAAGTATGAGGAGCTACCGGCTCTCGAGAAAGTGCCCACCATCCAGCGATACTTCAAAGACCATGGCTACGTGACGATCGAGGGCGGTAAGGTGCTTCACCACGGCTTTGGCGGCCGACTGTCTGGCGATATCGACCAGCCGCTCGGTAGAGACAAGACCAAGCGCCCCAAGAAACCAATGAGCCGACCAGCTCACTGGAGCGGAGCCTGGGACTGGGGTGCCTACCCAGAGAGCGATGCCGATATGGGCGACTACCGTCTGGCGGAGAAAGCGGCTGCGGCTTTGAGCGAGGACTTTGAGCAGCCGTTCTTTATGTCAGTGGGCTTCTTTCGCCCACATGTGCCGTTGTTTGTGCCGCCCAAGTGGTTTGACCTATACGATGTCGATACCCTCACTTTGCCAAATAATCCGGCTACAGATCTAGATGATTTACCAAAGAATTTCCTCTCGATAAATGACTACGCAGTGGCGCCGACTCATCAGGAAGTGCTGGAGGGTGGTGTGCAGCGCAGCCTCACCCAGGCTTATCTGGCATCAAACAGCTTCGTCGATCACTGTGTGGGCATGGTGCTCGACGCCCTGAAAGCCAGCCCGCATAGCGATGATACCTACGTGGTGTTGTGGAGCGATCACGGTTTTCATTTAGGTGAAAAGCAGCACTGGGCCAAACGCACGCTGTGGGAGGAATCGACCCAGGTGCCATTGCTCATCGCAGGTCCAGGTATCGAGCCAGGCGAAAAATGCGGCGCACCCGCTAGCTTGATCGATATCTTCCCGACGCTGGTAGATCTCTGCGGACTACCGCAGTGTGATCATCTCGATGGTGTATCGCTACGTCCACAGCTCGACGATGCGGCTGCCACACGTGAGCGGCCTGCCATTACATCCTCCTACTATGGAAATCATTCAGTGCGCACTCGCGATTGGCGACTGATCGTCTACGAAG
Source organism: Verrucomicrobiota bacterium (assembly GCA_020630975.1). Lineage (GTDB taxonomy): Bacteria > Verrucomicrobiota > Verrucomicrobiia > Verrucomicrobiales > DEV007 > Arctic95D-9. The sequence continues at coordinate 238,663 of JAHDID010000003.1, read as the reverse complement.
ATGGTGCCCAAGAGCTCTATGATCATCGGAATGACCCCGATGAATTTAACAATCTGATAGCAGAGCCTACCCATCGTGAGCAGTATGAAAAACTGGCGAAATGGTTGCCTGAGGGGGGAGTGCCAGAGTTTAGGGAGAAGTCGGAGAGGGATAAAGTGAAGAAAAAATCCCCCATCAAGTAAACCAGTCTGAGTGTTATTTGAAGTCCCTGGGAGCGCCGACGTCCTCGTCGGCTATCAATCCACTGCTGCCGACGAGGACGTCGGCGCTCCCGGAGTTTTCTATCCTCGAGAAGGCTAGAAACTGTAGTTAGAAGCTATTCCCGGCCAGGAAGTTTTCAGCCGCACATTCCGAAACGCTACCTGACATCCCTTGCCGTGATCTTGCAGTGCGATCAGTCCCTGTCTGCGACTTTCTTCACTATCGCGATCGACTAATATGGCAAAGACTTCGCCATTAATTCTTTGGGTGATGGTGTCGCCTGCTGCGGTGATCTCCATGGTGTTCCATTCGTTTTCGCGGTAGTGGGCCTGTACCGTGGCGGGATCTTCGATTAGTTTGCTATTGGTGCGTACTCCGGCGGCATCGATGGTGGCTAGCTCGCCTGCGGTGGTCATTAGGTGGCGAGCTTTCTTCTTGGGATGCTCCTTGGGCATGATGGAGTGGTGGAATAGCCCCATTTTGGGCTGCTGAGCTATCTCGACCTGGTAGCCGTAGACTTGCCAGTCGCCGTGGTCGTCACTACGTATTTGCACGCCAGAGTTGCCTGCGGTCCATTTGAAGTCGAGGCGCAGCACGAAATCGCCGGGCTTTTGGCCCCGATATATCAGCCAGTTTTTTTCGACCGACTCGCCAGTGCAGTGGATCTCGCCATCGCGCACTGTCCAGGCACCGGGTTTGGCATCCCAGCCAGTTAGGTCTTTGCCATTAAAGATCGGGGTGAAGCCGCGCTCGGCGTAAGGGCTGTTTTTAAAGCGTTCTGGGCTGGTGTCTGGTGTGCCGTATAGCTCCTGCTCTTTGTCGAATTTCGAGTAGGGGTAGTGGTCGAATATCTCTGCCCCACCGACGATCCGCGGGTCGCCATGCGCTTTTAGGCCGGACTCCAGTTTCTCCCATAGTTGGGATTTGATCTCGCCATAATCGGGGTCGGTGGCGAGATTGGTCACGCAGTCGGGATCGGTTTGTATATCGTAGAGTTCCTCTTCAGCGCGCTTGCCAAAAGCTAGCTCGTAGTATTGATTTTCCTTTTCCGATTCTTTAGCGGTCTCGGTGAGGTAGGTTTTGGTAGGTGAGGCATCGCAGTTTTTGAATCCATACTCGGGATCTCCTACTGGCCAGCGGCTGGGGATGAAGTTTTTGGCGTAGAGAAAGCGGTCGTCGCGGATCGCACGGACTGGGTAGGAGGCAGAGAGGATGTCGCCATCGACTCGGCCGATATCATGGCGCTCTTTGCCCAGCAGAGTGTGATCGCGCTCGGCATCGATACGGCCCGACTCGCTAGCCAGCAGCTGTGGGAGAAAGCTCTGCCCTGTCATCTGTGTGGGCGCATCGACACCGGCTATGTCTAGCAGGGTGGGAGCGAGATCGGGAAAGGTGATGAAATCAGTCACGGTGCGACCCGCCTTTACTTTATCCCCCCAGCGCACGGCGAAGGGCACGCGAAAGCCATCGTCGTAGACTTGGCCTTTCACTCGCGGAAATGGCATGCCGTGGTCGGAGGTGGCGATGATGATGGTGTTTTCCAGCTGCTCGGTCTCCTCCAGATGCGCAAGCGCTTGCTGGATATGCTGATCATACCACTCCACCTCGATGGCGTAGTCGGCTAGGTCGCCACGGATGGTTTCATTGTCCGGGTAGTAGGCGGGCACTTCGACTTTCGATAGATCGCGACCATCTAGCTTCCAGTTGTCCAGCCCGTAGCCACGATGCGGCTCTTTAGTCCCCAACCAGAAACAGAAAGGCTGATCATCGCCCTCCTCTGCGGCTTTTAGAAAGGCGGCAAAGTTCGCCGCATAGTCAGTGGATGAGATCCCTTTGTACGGCGGCTTCTTTTTGAGATCATTCCACGGATGCCCAGCAGGATTCGCTTTCTTGTTATCGCCAGCGGCATTGTAGCCGCGCCAGGTGCCTGGGCCCCAGCCTTTGCCCGTGTAGCCGATCCGGTAGCCAGCCGCCTCGAGGATGAAAGGGTAAAACTGCCACTGATCCCCCAGAAAGGGATTGTGATTGCAGGTCTCCTCTAGCTGCCAGGAGTAACGACCGGTGAGTAGGCAGGCTCGGGCAGGAGCGCACTTGGGGTTGCAGTTATACGCCTGCTCAAAGAGCACTCCCTCGCGAGCGATCCGATCAAATCCTGGGGTCTCGATGTACTCGCAGCCGTAGGCACCAAAGCTATCTCGAGAGGCATCGTCGCAGATGAGAAACAAGATATTGGGGCGCTCGCTAGTGTGGCCGATGGAGCATAGAAACAAGAGGGCGAAAAGAACAGATCTCATACCCCACACGAGTAGCGGCAGATCGAGCGCGGTAAAACCTCGCGCAGAGGCGCAAAGACGCAGAACTATCGGTGAGCAGATATTCTGACTACCCGCACTGCTCTGCGTCTTTGCGGCTTTGCGCGAGGCTCTCAGCGATGCTACCGACCATTCATTATGATGAAGACTGCCCTAACAACTTTTTCAATCCTGATCGCCTGCTCGTATCTGTCGGCTCAGGACGCTGCCAAAAACGAAATCGCTGAGTCTCAGCAAAAGTGGATCGCCCAATACAAGAAGCAGCCCAATGTGCCCAAACCAGAGGCGATGCTCCTCAACACCGATGCTGAGCCTGAGACGTCTGGAGAGGGCTTCACCGAGCTGTTCAATGGCAAAGATCTGGTGGGCTGGACGCCAAAGGGGGGCACGTGTACCTATGAGGTGAAGGATGGCGAAATCGTCGGCACCTGCGTGAAGGGCTCGCCTAGTACCTATCTCTCGACGGACAAAAACGACTACGGTGATTTCGTCTTCACCGCAGAGCTGAAGCACGCCGTCGATGGTAACACTGGCATCATGTTTCGCGCTGCGGCCAAGCCGGGTAAAAAAGAGGGCACCGAGACGGTCTATGGGCCTCAGTGTGAGGTAGAGGGCTACGACAAACAACGCTACTGGACTGGCGGTATCTATGGCCAAAGTGCTGGGGGCTGGATTTATCCCATGTGGCTGAGCGCTCACGAAGACACTCGCAAAGCGATCAAGCCGCAGGGTGAGTGGAATCGCATCACCATCCAGGCCAAGGGCACTACCATCAAGACCTGGCTGAATGGGCAGCCTGCCGCCCACTGGCAGACCGAGGAGTATTTGAAGGGCTTCTTCAGCCTGCAGATCCACTCGGGCAAGCAGGGCACTATCCACTTCCGCAACATTCGTGTGAAAGAGCTGTAAGCGAGGCGATAAAAATAGAGAGCCGCTCTGCAGCAGGGCGGTTCTGCACTCAATTCGACGAGGCAAAAGTGGCCTCGTTTTTAAAAAATTACTTGCCTATCTACTGATAGGTAGTTTAGAATTTGCACAACCTACCTGGTGATAGGTAGGGTTTAAGTGAAACAACCAACTAACTATGAATCGAACAACTTATCTCATCGGGGGCTCCAAAGGAATGGCATTGGCCACAGCAAAGAGACTCGTCGGTCGCGGCGAACCCGTCACTCTCGTGGCTAGAGGTCAAGCAGGGCTGGATGCCACCAAAGCCGAGCTCGCCGAGGCTGGAGAAGCACCAGTGGAGCTGATCTCCTGCGATCTATACGATCCCTACCAGGTCGACAAACTGATTGCCCAGATCAATGCTGATACCAGACACATCGCAGGGCTCGTCAATGCAGCCGGGTACTTCTCTCCTAAACCATTCCTCGAGCAGGGCCGCGAGGACTACAGCGCCTACCATGATCTGAATGAAGCTACCTTCTTCATCACTCAAGCGGTGGCACAGAACATGCAGCAGCACCGATCCGGATCGATCGTAAATATCGGCTCCATGTGGGCCAAGCAAGCTATCAAAGCCACTCCATCCAGCTCTTACTCGATGGCCAAAGCTGGGCTGCACAGCCTGACGCAACATCTCGCCATGGAGCTAGCTGACCACGGCATACGAGTCAACGCGGTCTCACCGGCTGTCGTGGTGACTACGATTTACAAATCCTTCATCGAGGAAGATCAGATCGAGGAGACACTCGCTGGGTTCGACGGCTTCCACCCGATCGGTCGTGTCGGCCGCCCCGAGGATGTCGCATCCTCTATCGATCTGTTGCTCAGCGATGAGACAGCGTGGGTGACGGGTGCGATCTGGGATATCGATGGCGGTGTGATGGCTGGTAGAAATAGCTAAAGCGGGGACTAACCGAAACTCAGTGATACTTATGTTTTCGCCAGATAATCTAAAGAAGCTTCATAACCTCAAAGAAGCAGGTGCTACAAATACCGCTTTTTGGGAATTCAATCAGGCAGCCTTCGACGACGACGGTGTGATTCCTAAAAAGTACAAGGAGCTAATCGCTTTGGCAGTTGGTCTGACGACTCAATGTGGCTATTGCCTAGAGGTACATGGCCAAGCAGCCCGAGAAGCGGGTGCCAGCGATCAAGAACTCGCAGAGGTGGCATACATAGCTGCTGCCATACGCGCAGGTGGTGCAGTGACTCATGCGACCCACTTGTTTGACGAGTGAGTTTCTGGTGGCTCTTGAATCATGACCCTGCAAAGGTCATGCTACAGTCTATCGGTCTACCCATGTGCCTTGTCGTGTGTGTGGGTAGATCGGTGGGTATTGAGTGATGATAGTAGAATGGTTAGACAAAGGAGAGGGTATGCTCATCGAGTGCGCGGTATCCGAGCCGCTCAGTCATCAGGCGGGTATCGAGCTGCACCCGACTTTATTCAATACTCCGCTGATCTACGGCCCTGCTGATGCGACTACAGCTCTGGCCGATATCTACCGTAGCTACATCGGTGTAGCGATCCGTGCGGCTAGACCACTTTTACTGATGGCTCCTACCTGGCGACTCGATGCCGACAGGGTACGCGAGGCGAGAGTCCCTGCTTCGATCAATACCGACGCGGTCGATTTTCTGCGCTCGATTCGTGCGGAGTATCCGGTATCCGCGCCCCTGTCCATTGGTGCTTTGGTCGGTCCGCGGAATGACTGCTACCGAGCCGATCTAGCACTATCCGCAGCTGAGGCAGAGGAGTTTCACTCGGCACAGATCTCGCAGCTGATCGAGGCGGGAGTCGACTATCTCATGGTGCAGACCATGCCTGCTGTGAGCGAGGCTATCGGCATCGCCAGAGCGATCGGTCGGTCGGAGGTGCCCTATATCATCAGTTTTTGCACAGCTACCGATGGGGTAGTCCTCGATGGGGCCCGTCTACCTGAAGCTTTTGATCAGGTCGATACCGATTCGAAGATTCAGAATAAGCCGCTCGGCTATTTTGTGAACTGCACACATCCTAGCTTTTATCTCAATAGCTATACAGGCAGCGAACTAGACCGGCTCATCGGGATCCAAGCTAATGGCTCATCGAAAGATGTGCGCCAGATCGAGGGTAGCGATCGGACCGTGGCTGACTCGGTGGATGAGTGGACAGAGTCGATGCTGCGCTTTCAGGGAAAATTCTCGGTGCCGATCTTGGGTGGGTGTTGCGGCACTTCGGTCCAGCACTTACAGTCGCTGGCCGAGAAGTTTTAACTGAAATGAATGCCACCCGTCAGCAGATCCTAGATTGTGCCGAAACCGCTATCAAATCTGGCGGCTACAGTGCGTTCAGCTTTCGTTCGATCGCTGATCAGCTGGATATCAAAAGCGCATCAGTGCATTACCATTTCCCCAATAAAGATGACCTCGTGTTGGCTGCTACCGAGCGCTATTGCGAGCAGTTTTTCGAGGCGATTGGCGATGCCGGCGATAGTGGTGCTCTGGATCGCTACCTACAGGCTTTTGATGCCGCTCTAGGGACTGGGCAGGGTATGTGCCTGTGCGCGGTGTTGGCGACCGAGGCCGAGCTGCTCACCGAGACTGTTGCGCAGAGGATTGGTGATTTTGCCAAAGCCAATCAAACATGGCTCAAGTCAGCCCTCGAGCACCGCGGCAGAGATACGGACGAAGCGGCTAGCCTAGCCTACCTGATCTTTGCCAGCCTGGAGGGGGGCATCACCTTTGCTCGGATCTCTCGCGATCGGAAATTTCTCGACGAAGCGATGAATGGTGTGCGGCGACTGATTGATTAAGCGTTTTCCTTCGAGGTCTCATTATCATCTTCTCGGAGTAAGATCTCGAAGTTTAGCGAATCTACCCATTCCCCATCTTTCACCCAGTAGTCATTCTGCCTACCGACTTGGGTCAGGCCTGCGCGTTGCATCGCTTTGGCGCAGGCTGTGTTGTGAGCGAAGCAGCTAGCTGTGGCTTTATTGATGTTGGTGTGCTCTTTCGCATAGTCTAGAAGACCGGCGATAGCTTCGGAGGCATAGCCTTGGCTTTGCCTTTCTTCTACGATGCTGATGCCGATCTCCGCTGCGCGTTTCATGAAGGTATCGTGGCTCATCCAAAAAATCAGCTCGCCCACATAGTCGCTGGTCTGTTTGTCGGTAATCGCCAATGTCCAATAGAGAGGATAGTTGCCGTTCGCCAAGGCATTGAAATCATTGATTTCATCCGAGAGATGATCGGGAGTCGGGTGGTAGAGCTGATACCTCTGGTTGCTGTCGGCGAGTTTCATCGCAGATATAGCGTGCCTATCGGAGTATTTGGCCGGTCGGATGTGGAGCCTTTCGGTATCGATCTCGACTTTCGAAAACATGGGGATCGATAGCGCACCTTCTTTTTGGTGGACGCTCAGGATCATGTGCAGCATTTGATGGAAGTGTGCCACTTCGTCGGCTTCAAATTTTTTGAAGGCGATGACTTTGCTGGTGCCATCTCTGAGTTTGATGTGGAGATTGTTTTCCGTGTCTAAGCTAAATTCGCTAATGCTGTCATACGCGATGGTCGTCTGAGACAGGCCACCATCGTAGTGCAGAGTGCCTATCCTCAGGATCGCAGTCTGCTGCATCGAGAGATAAGAAAAGACGAGAACAAACGCACCAACTACCCAAAAAGCCATGTTTCCCAGTGAATTGGTTGGGAAATATTTGAGCATAACCAGGCAGATGCTGGCAGCAAAGAGCAGCGCTAGGAATAGTTTGGCCCCAACGTTTCTATCCTTTGATTCGATCGAGTAAAAGACTATGTCGTCGAGATGGGGTGAGCGTCTTGGCATGATAGATGTGGGTGGCTAAGGAGCAGACAATGCCAGTCGGTGCATTCCAAGCTAAAAAGACCAGACTTCTCTAGGTGATTGCCTGGGTAATACAATTATCAAAAAAATCTGCAAAATTTAAAAATTAGCGTATTTTTACAAAAACCCAAGCCATGTCCATCGTTAGTTCTGACAGCATCAATCAGATCCGGAGCAAGATCGTCTACCGTAATAGTATTTTCGGTAACTTGTTCTACTTGGTCGCATTTTTGATGCTACTGCTCACCAGAGATAGCGTACTCACCATAGCTTGGGGGCGCGTGTGGATGATCACTTGTGGTGTGATTTGGCTACTCAGACTGGGGCTTAGCATCAATCAGGTCCGCCGTGGGGGCGATTCCTCCTACCCTCTCAGGTTTCTACTGCTCTCTGTGGCATTGCCTGTGTCGATCTCGGCAGTGGCATGCTTCCCGATCAATAGTGCAGAGCAGTCCCCTGCAGTCTTCTTGTTTTGCTTCTTTTTGATGGCGGTCGGTTCTTCGGTCGTGTTTCACGCTATGGCTGTCGTGGTGAGCTTGATCAATAGCGTGGTCTTTTTCACTCTCACTGGTTACTACCTACTGAAGCTCAATGCCTACGGTGGAGCAGACGATATCCACTGGCTGACGATGGCTTTCTTTCCTTGTGTGTTTTTCTTTAATGTCGTCATCGCTCGAGCCTTGAGAGAATCGACGGAAAAAACCACAGCGATCATTGGCCAGCTCGAGGAGTCGAATTCGAAAATCAGTGCTCAGGCCGAGGAACTAGCGGCTCTCGCAGAGGAGAAGCAGATCGCTGCAGATCGAGCCGAGGCGGCATCACGCTCGAAGTCAGCCTTCCTCGCCAATATCAGTCACGAGATCCGTACGCCGCTTAATTCGGTGATCGGTTTTAGCCAAGTCTTAGAGGGGGATAAATCGGTGCCCGAGCACTGTGTGGAAAACATCAAACGCATCAACTCCAGCGGACAGCACCTGCTGCTGCTGATCAATGATGTGCTCGATATGTCGAAGATCGAGGCCAATCAACTCGAGCTGGAGCCCGAGCCGGTCAATCTGCGCAATCTGCTGGAGACCGTGCGCGATCTCATCCGCAGCCGAGCCGAGGACCAAGGGGTGACGATGGACCTCGAGATCGATCCTGCCACGCCGACTACGATCGAGGTCGACTCGCTGAAGCTGCGCCAAGTCCTGCTAAATCTCCTCGGCAATGCTGTCAAATTCACCAAGGAAGGTAGCGTGACGCTGGTCTGCGACTACGCGGCAGAGGATGGCTGCTTCACCCTAGGTGTGCGAGATACCGGCTGTGGTATCCGAGAGAATGAGATGGAAAAACTCTTCCGACCATTCGAGCAATGTACCGGTGGCCAGGCCGCAGGCGGCACCGGCCTAGGCCTATCGATCAGCCGCAGGATCGTAGAGCTGATGGGCGGCCAGCTGCAGGCCGAGTCGAGGTATGGTTTTGGTAGCTACTTTTACCTGCAGGTCGCCTTCCCCGTGGTCGAAGCCCAGCCAGAGGCACGCCCGGCGGCATCCCGCGCAGATGATGTCTCCACTAGCGAAACCAAAGCTGCCGCAGCCAGCCTGTCAGATGAATGCGTGCTGGTGGTCGACGATATCCAGAGCAATCGTCTATTGCTGAAGACCGTGCTCAAAAGCCTGAAAGTGAAAACTGTAGAGGCCGCCGATGGCCTGCAGGCGATCGAGCAATGGCGCGAGCACAATCCGAGCCTGATCCTGATGGACAAGCGCATGCCCAATCTCGATGGCTACGGCGCAGCCCGAGAGATCAAAAGCCTAGCAGAAAAGCAGGAGCAGGATTCACCCGTGATCCTTTCCGTATCGGCAGATGCACTGGCCGATAGCGCATCGATGGAGGAAGCTAGCTCGGTCATCGATGGCTTTATCGCAAAGCCATTCGATATCCGTGATGTCAAAAAACAGGTCGAGATCGCACTATGCGGCTAGCAGGTGTGTATGGAGTGATCAGGTAGGTGGACAGATGGCGGTTCGCATCGACTGTTCGGCTAGATTGAAAGCGAAACTCACAGTCATTGTCATCATCGTTGGTCTATGTTTCTGCGGGTTCTTAGGGCCCGCCGTATTAGCCGATGGCATACCTGCACCTCGCTATGGCTTGCCAGCGGCTGTGGATCAGCAGCATTTTGCCGGATTGCTCAAGCAGTCACCCTTTCAGCGCACTGTGGAGGCTGGCGGCTCTATGATTCTCACTGGCTTCAGCCGTATCGATGGAGCTACCTATGCGACACTTTACGATCCCGAAAGCCGAGCCTCTCGTGTAGTCGCCGAGACCGCCAATCCTAATGATCCCGATGGCTGGAAACTCGTCGACGTGCGTGGCGACGAGAAAGACTTTGAGTCAATGACCGCTCGGCTGGAAAACAATTCGGGAGAACTGGTATCTGTCCGCTACGAAGAGATTCCCAAAAAACCATCAGCGCCGAGCATCAAACCCATGAAGCCCGGCAAACGCCCCATCTCTTCAAATCAAGAAGACGAAATCCGTCGTTTCGCCAAAAATCCTAACGGCGATTTTTCGTCCGATGGTTTCGGTGGTCCTATGCCTCAGGAACTACAAAAGAAACTGATGAGTGTCGGCGGCTCCACACGTGAGGAGATCCTCCGCAGGATGGTCGGCTTCAAAAACAATGGCATCAGCGGGGAGAAACGCCAAAAGATCTTCACCCACATGGTCAATGAGGCAGTGAAGCGTGGCAAGTGATGGAGCTGCCCATAGAGCCCGCTGACAAATATCTTACAACTTTAAACTGGTGGACAGTGAAGCTCGGATTCATGATGAATCCATGACAGATTCCCCAATTCATCCGTCGGCTAGCCCATGGTATTTCCCACTTACTTTATTTTGTCTTTGTCTGCTTAGTCTAGGTATCAGCTTGGCAGAAGATAGCGAAGTACCGCCCCGATTAGATATTCACGAGTGGGGGACATTTACGACTTTCCACCTACCCAAGGGGAATAACCTATCGTGGTACAACCCTGCGACTGAGGGCGCAGTGTCTGAGTTGCCGGATTTTGTCAAGCCAGGATTGGGTAGCAAGTTTGGTGTTTATTCATTACGCATGGAGACGCCAGTTATTTATTTCTATACCGACACCCCACAGCAGGTAGAGGTCGATGTGTCGATGCAAGAGGGGCACATCACCGAGGTCTATCCCTTTCCCCAAAAAGTCAAACTACTCGAAAACACATCCCGGCCGATACCGATGACCCGCTATCAGGTCGGTTGGCGAGCCGATTTGCTACCGCCTGCAGAGGCTGGCAAGCTCTCGCTACCAGTAGACTCCGAAAAGCCAGACAACCACTACTACATCGCTCGCGATGTGCCAAATGCTGCCTATGTGGCCGTAAAACCCAATGGCGACGCCCGCCCGATTGAGCATGAGAAATTCATCTTCTACCGAGGTGCCAGCCACACTTCCGTAAGTAGCCCCGTGACGATGCCTAGTGCTGGTATGGTACGCTACTCTGCTGATGCTAAGGTCGGCGCGGTATGGCTAGTCGACAATCGCAAGGCCGACTCCTTTGCTTGGCAAAAGCTGAATCGACCTGTAGAGGATGGAGGGCATCTTGATTTCGAAATCGCCAAACTAGAGCAAACTGAGCAACAAGGCCTCCACGAGTCCATCCATCGCGCTATGATAGAGGAGGGACTCACAGCGGATGAGGCACGAGTGATGATCGACACTTGGAAAAAGCACTGGTTCGCCGAGCCTGGCTTGCGCGCATTCTCCATTGTCCCACGCGAGATCGTCGACACCCTAGTGCCGATCGAGATATCGCCACAGCCCTCCGAATTAGTCCGAGTGTTCGTCCACCGCGCAGAGCTGGTCAGTCCCAGCCAGATGCAGCAGCTCGAGGACGCCATGTCCAGCCAGCTATCAAAAGCAGAAGCTCGATCCCTGTTGAAAGACCAAGGCATGGGACGCTTTCTCAAACCCGCCATCACCGAAGTGTCTCGCCAGATCGGTAATCGTATTGCGCGAGAGCACAGCCAGCGGGCATTTCGGGCGCTAGAGAAATAGGTGAAAAAGCAGCGAAAGCGGTTATGTTATCCCATGGATCACTTAGATCGGATCACCATCGAACCTGGAAAATGTGGTGGTAGGCCATGCATTCGCGGGATGCGGATCCGCGTCAAAGATGTTCTTGATCTACTAGCTGCTAAAGTAACTAGAGAAGAAATTCTCGAAGACTTTCCCTATTTGGAAGATGAGGATATCGATGCAGCGATCCAGTATGCAGCTGCTCAAATCGATCATCCGGTTTTGTCAGTCCCCCCTCAAGCTGCTTAGAGACAGGCATTGATCGATGCGCTGGATCGTAGACGCACAGTTACCGCCTGCGCTAGCCCGTGTCCTAGCAGAAGAAGGGCATGTCGCTGAACATGTAAACGATGTCGGTATGGGAGCCGAATCCGACGAATCGATCTGGGACTACGCATTGGAAACCAGTGCCGTTATCATCACGAAAGATGAAGACTTCCGAAATCGCGCGATGTTAGTGGCTACACCTCCAGTGATCATTTGGCTCCGCATCGGCAACTGCTCGCGCCAGGCTCTGCTAGACTGGTTCGAGCCATTACTGGCTGAGATCGAAGCCAGTATCGGCAACGGAGAAACCGTAATCGAGATCCGCTGAGAAAGTTAGAGTGGTATTTTTCGATTCGGCTTAGTGAGAGCCGGCGAATCAAAGTAACGCCTTCGTCAGATTTCTGTCTTGTTTGGCAGGGTTGTATCCGTTACCAAATCTAGAACTCCAGATTTGAGTGTCCATCCCATGCCCACCACTACCGCCAAACCAGTCACAAGTTTCGAGGAATCTGCCTTTTGCCAGAGGCTCAAGGCATTGTCGGGGGGGAACCCTTCCTTGGAACATCTTGTGACCGCCACCCGAGAGCTGGTAGGCATGGCAGAATCGATCAGTTCACGAGTGCGCGAATTTCTGCCGCAGTTCACGCTGCATGACCACACTCACCTCTGGAATGTACTCGGCACCATGGAGCACTTAGCTGGTGGGTGGGAGGCGATCAATGACTTGGATGCTGGCGATTGCCTGGTGGCTGTCTGGGTGGCATTTATTCACGACCTTGGATTGGTCTTGGATCAAGAGGAGGAGCGAATTATCAAGTATTGCGATGCGGCTGATCTCGAAGCTGCTGCAAGCGATCCTGAAATAGAAGCCAAAAAGGAGGCGATCGACTGGCGTGCCTATCGCGAAGGTCATTCGATGTGGCACTCGGTGCACCGTGAGACCGATTCCACTGTACGCGAGCGAAAGCTTGGCGCCATTCGAGCCGACTACGTTCGCGAGAGCCATGCCCAGATCAGTGCTGCTACTGACTACTGCCGCATATGGAACTGGCTGGAGGCGATCGAGGAGCACAGCCTTCAAGTACAGTCTGTCTTCGAGAGTTATCCTGGCTTACCTCAGTGTTTGGCCAAGGTGGCGGTCAGTCACAATCAAGATATCAGCTGGTTACCACGGGAATTGGGCGACCAAGCAGGAGCAGAGAATTACGGTGCTTCTTTGGGTGAGATCCATTGGACTTGGGTAGGCTGGTTGCTGCGACTGGCTGATGTATTCGATTGCGATGCGTCCCGCACACCCAGCATCCTTTTCGAGACGGCTGGTATCACCGATAAATTCAGCGAAACGGAGTGGAGAAAACACCTTTCCATTAAAGAGGCTCCTCAGTGGCAGAAAGGCGACGATGGCGAGACTTTACTATACACCTGCCTCGAATGCCCCAGCCCGAAAGTCCACAAGTCGCTGCGCCAAATCGAGGGCTGGATGAACGACGAGATCGGTAAATGTCGCAAGGAGCTAGCGGCTACCCCAGATGCACCGAGTATACCAGCACTCCCCAGTCTAGCTGAGATAGAAATCAAAACGCGCAAGGGCGATTACGAATTTCACGATGTCGGCTTTCACCTCGATCGCGATGCCGTGGTCGAGCTGCTCATGGGGGAGAGTCTCTACGGTGGTCCCGAGCTAGCCCTGCGCGAGCTAGTGCAAAATGCGCTCGATGCCGTGCACCTCCGTGATCAGCGTGACAAGCTCTACTTGGCTCTTAAAGAAAAGGGAGAAGAATCCCAAATGCGCTCTCCCCGCCAGCCGTGGGATCTAGAGGAGCCGCAGGTGCGAGTCGAATGGGGAGGTGACTCCAAAGAGGGTGAGTGGATCACCATCCGCGACAACGGCGTTGGGATGAGCATCGACTCGATGCGCCGCTTCCTCACCCAGATCGGCAAAAGCTACTACCGCTCCCCCGACTTCCAGCGCGAGCAGGAGATGATGCGCCGCCACGGAATTTTGTGTACAGCGATCTCGCAGTTTGGTATTGGGTTTCTGTCGGTATTTATGCTGTCGGAACGAGTCGAGATTTGGAGCCGTACTTTGGATGCGGATAGAGGCACTCACGCCATTATTGATGGTCCACATAGCCTCATCGAGTTCTATCCTGCGACTGATTCGCTAGACTACGGCACCACCATCAAGCTTTGGTTAAAACCCGACCTCACTTGGCGCGAGTGGGATCGAGAGAGAAGCATCGATCTTCTACGAAGTGAATTTTACGAAACAAATACCGATTCCAAACACGAACCCAAATATGTGAAGGGAGCGATCGACCCCGCTATCGAGATTGGGCGATTTATCGTTTGGCCACTCTACCCGGTCATCTTAGGGGCTGAGGGCGATTCGATTACGATTGACGATAGTTTCCACTTTCGGGACCTAGTTCCATTTCAACCCGAAGCCTGCTATGACAAAGCTCGCGAATGGGGTGTCGAGATACCAGAGATAAAAGATAGCGATTGGGAGCTATGCGATTGGGTCCATGAGCCCAGGACTAACGCCCAGATAAGTGGTACTGGTAGTCGTATACGTATCGTCGCAGCTCAACCCGGCGGCGATCCTATGAGGAGTAGGACTCTGACAGATTGGCAGAAATATAGCGATCAACTTCCATCAGGTGGCTATCGTGGCGGGATTCATGCGCATAGCGAATTACAACTACCGCAGCCGCATCTTCGTTACCAGTGTATCGTAAATGGGGTGCGAATTTTACCAGGTTACTCTCCATCATCTGACCCGCGAGTATGTCATCTACTCAGCATACTAGAAAATCTACCGATGTGGTGTGGTAGAGGGTGCTGGCTTTGGATTGATCTTCGAGGTGGCGCAGCACCTTCGTTACGAGCAGATCGATCAGCACCTATAAAACCTGAATTAAATGATTTAAATCAACAGCATGACGTTTGGGATGCATGGTTTACACAGGTTTGTATAGATTTGAGTATTTGGTTGAAAAGTGCCATTTCATGTAATCAATGGCCTCATGGACGCAAGGAAAATTGGACAAATTTCAAAATAGGAGTAGGCAATTCTACTTTAACTCTCTGGAATTTTGAAATCTTGATGGAGGGCAAGCTGATGCTCAGCTTAATGTATAATACTCCAGACGGTGCATTGATGAAGATTTTCCGTGATAAGTCAGAAGAATTTGCTAAGGCCTTATCTAGGGTTGCATTAAATTTTGATCAAAGCCCCGGTTTTGATTGTGAGCTCTATTTTAAATTTGCTCAGGAGCTTTCTTATTCTTACCCCATTGGGAGTGTATGGTTGGGGCTTGCTACGGGGCCTATCGATGAGCCAGTATTGAAGGTTCTTTCGTCAGAAAACAATATAGTCGGGAACCGGCTTTGTGAATTTATCAAAATTGCGATTTGTTCATTTGGGATTAAACCAGAATTATCATCTTGTCTAAATGCTTTTAATTTGGATTAATTAAGAGGGGGGATTGACGATTGCGAGTTATCTGGTCCTCTAACCTTTGGGAGGCAATTAGCAGCAAAGCCCAATTGGTTGGAATCTTATGATGTTGTAGCTCCTTTCATATGTATATCCACTTGCCAAAAATTTAAAAGTGCTGAACCGCGATGGGCAAGAGACGGGTTGTGGTGTTTTTGTCTTGCTTTATTTTTCTGGTATCCGTCTTTCGAAATGTTTGGCCTTAAGGATGCATGTAAGCGAGTTAGAAAGAAGGTTTCTATCCAATCATTACTACTGTTTCTTCCCAATATCGAGCACTACGACAGACTATTCGCTGATCATTCGGAAGCAGAATGGGCCGAAGGTGCCGCATCGGCCCTACTCGATCTAAAGGCTGGCCAGGTCCTCTATGCGGAAGGCGTCCACACCGAAGATTCTATCCGCAAAGAGGGCAAACCTCTGAATGAATGGCTAGAATCAGAATGATCGTTCATCCGCGATCACGGTCTTGCTTTTAGTTGGTTATCTATATTTAGATGGCAATCTAAAGGCAGGATGAGTGGTCAGACAGTAGCTGCAGAGGTAGAATCTTTGAGTCCAGGTACGGACCGTACACTAGCCATCCTAGAAATGCTCGCCGAGTCAGCGATGGGAGCCAGTATCGCGGATATCACGCGTGAGCTGGGGATCTCGCAGAATTCGGCCTTTCGCATCACCAGTGTGCTGCACGAGCGGGGTTACCTGCACCGGCGGGAGTCGGATAAGAAGTACCTGCTGTCCAATAAGCTCTTCGACCTGAGCCGCCCGCGGGTGAACGAGAAAAGCCTGACTGTGTGCGCCTACGAGACGATGCAGGGGCTAGCGGAGCGGACGCTGGAGACTTGCCAGCTGCTGGTGCGCTCCGAGGACAAGTGTGTGGTGCTGGAGCAGGTCTCGGGCAAGCATCCGGTAAAGGTGATGGGCGAGGTCGGTATGCGGGTGCCGCTCTACTCCTGCGCACCGGGCAAGGCGATCCTAGCCTGGCTGCCGAAGGAGGAGCTGGGCGAGTGGGCGGCGGGGACGAAGCTCAAGAAATTCACGGCGACCACGCTTTCCTCCAAAAAGGCACTGCACGCTGACCTAGCCGCGACTCGGGAGCGTGGCTATGCGATCGACGACTCAGAGGGGCTCGAGGGGATCCGCTGTGTCGCGGCACCGATCTTTAATCACTACCAGTATCCAGTAGCGGCTATCACCATGATGGCACCTGTATTTCGTATGAATGACGAAGCCGATTTTGCTCGCTTTGGCGAGGAGTGTGTCGCTGCTGCAGCTGAGATCCAAGACCGCCTGTTATTATGAGACTTTTTTCACGATTGTACCCTATTGAGTCAAAATTGTACCCTATTGAATTTAGGGGAAAGAGGTGTCTAGGAGGGCTGCGGCGAGTGGAAGCGAAGCCAATCAAGGAGCGGCGACGTCTCGTCGCTGGGCAACCTCGGCCGTCGGGCTGGCGCTTCATTCCGGATTCTTTGGCTCAGCCTGCCGGGCGACGGGACGTGCGCCCCTCCTTGGGATTTAGACGTCGATGGTGCGGGTGGTTTCAGAGATTTAAGGATCAAGGAGGGGCTGCTTCTAGCTGCCCGGCTACCTCGGCCGGAGGATATGGCTCAGCCTGCCGGGCAGCTGAAGGCAGCCCCTCCTTGAGCGGAATTCTTCGGCTGAGCCAAGCGAAGCCAATCAAGGAGGGGCGACGTCTCGTCGCTGGGCAACCTCGGCCGTTGGGCTGGCGCTTCGTTCCGGATTCTTTGGCTCAGCCTGCCGGGCGACGAGACGTACGCCCCTCCTTGAGCGGGAGGCTCCGGCTGGGGCTGATCTATACATACACCGTGTTTTGTCTCAGTCTCAGCGTCCATGCGGCTGAGATCCCGGCGGATCAGCTGGAGTTTTTCGAAAACAAGATCCGCCCCGTCCTAGCTCAGGAGTGCTACGAGTGCCATAGCTCGCATGGCATACAGAAGGCTGGTCTGGTGCTGGACTACCGCGATGGACTGCTGGAGGGCGGCGATGGTGGGCCGGCGATCGAGCCGGGGAATGCGGAGTACTCGCTGCTGATGGATGCGCTGCTGCACATCGATGGGCTAGAGATGCCTAAGGCGGGTGTGATGCTGGAAAAGGAGATCATCGATGACTTTCGCAAATGGATCGATATGGGCGCACCCGACCCGCGTGATCATCCGCCGACCGAGGAGGAGCTGGCAGCGGACGATAGCTGGGAGATCACTTTCAAAAATCGCCAAAAGTGGTGGAGCTTTCAGCCAATCGAGGAGCCGCTCATACCCGCAGCCGAGGGCGAGGTAATCGATCGCTTTGTAGCGGTGCAGCTAGGTGACCTATCGCCCGCAGCCCCCGCCGAGCCGCGTGTGCTGGCGCGGCGGCTGCACTATGCCCTGACCGGCCTGCCCGCGACACCGGAGCAGCTCGATGCCTTTGAGACCGCTGCGGCTAGTGATCGCCAAGCCGCTACCGATGCCCTGATCGATGAGCTGCTCGCCAGCCCACACTACGGCGAGCGCTGGGCGCGGCACTGGATGGACTGGGTGCGCTACGCCGAGAGCCACGGCTCCGAGGGCGATCCGCGTATCGATGGTGCCCACCACTACCGCGACTATCTGATCCGCGCGCTGAATGCCGACATCCCCTACGATCAGCTGCTGCGCGAGCACATCGCGGGTGATCTGCTGGAGACCCCACGGGTGAATGATGAGCTAGCACTCAATGAATCGGTACTCGGTGCTATCCACTGGCGCATGTGTTTCCACGGCTTTGCCCCGACCGATGCGCTGGATGAAAAAGTCCGCTTCACCGATGACCAGATCAATACCTTCACCAAAGCTTTCCAGGGCCTCACAGTGAGCTGCGCCCGTTGTCACAACCACAAATTCGACGCCATCTCCCAGGCCGATTACTACGCCCTATTCGGTATACTCGGCTCGACTCGCCCGGGCAGAAAACTGACCGATCTACCCGATGCGCTGGAGAAAAACAAAGCCGAACTATCCGAGCTAAAGCCAGCCATTCGCCAGGCTGTGGCCACCGACTGGCTGGCCTCTCTCGACCAGATGCAGGCCGCTCTGCTAAATAAAGAAAACTGGAAGCAGGGCAAAAACGCTGGCTCCATCTATCACCCCTTTCACCTACTCCACAAAGACAAGCAACTGACACCCGGCCAGGCTCTGCAACGCGTGGTGGACACGGCGAAGAACAACATTCGCGCTATCGATGCAAAGGTCGAATTCGATACCTCGGACGAGGCTGGCTGGTATCGCTATGGCAATGGTGTGCAGCAGGCAGCGAGTGGCGACTTCGCCATCCATGCCGAGGGCGATCTAGCGATCGATCACATCGCTCCGGCAGGTCTGTACAGCGGCCTACTATCGACCAAGCACGCTGGGCGTGTGACCTCCACCGAGTTCAGCCCCAATGGTGAGATGACTCTCATGCTATTGGTAAATGGTGGCGGCCAGGCGATGAATCGCACCGTGGTACAAAACTACCCCCGCCGTGGCACCGTCTTTCCCATCGAGCGGATGGGGCCGAAAAAAGATGCTCAGCGCTCGCAGTGGCACTGGAAGACCTACGATCTCTCCTACTGGGATGGCGATAGCATCCATATCGAGCTATCGACAGCTAGAGACTCGGCGGTCGAAATGGACAAGACGGATCGCTCCTGGTTCGGTATTCGCGGTGGTATACTCGCAGCCAAAGGCACCCCGATACCGAGCAATCCCATGCTAGAGATGTGGCTAGCTCTCGATGGGCAGCCTGCTCCAGATTCTGCCGAGTCGCTCGCAGCGGCCATCGTATCAGTAGCACGAGATAGTATAGAAAACTGGCGTGCTGGAGAAATTTCCGATCCGCAGGTGATGCTGCTCGACCACCTAGTAGGCGAGCAGCTATTGCCGAATCAACTATCCAGTCTCGGTCAAGCTGCGGACCTGATCGCTAAGTATAGAAAACTCGAAGCCGAGATCGCCGTGCCTACCCGCATACCAGGGCTGGACGAATGGGTCGGCACCGACAATCCACTATACGATCGAGGCGATCACAAAAAGCCGCTCGAGCCAGTGAGCCGCCGTTTCCTCGAGGCTGTCGATGCCACGCCTTACGAGTCGCCCACCAGCGGTCGCCTAGAGCTGGCCGCCGATATGCTGCGCGCCGATAATCCTTTCACCCGCCGAGTGATCGTGAACCGCGTGTGGACCCATCTCTTTGGCAATGGCATCGTCGGCTCGGTGGACAACTTTGGCCGCCTAGGCGAAAAGCCCAGCCACCCCGAGCTGCTCGATTACCTAGCCAGCCGTTTTGATAGCGAGATGGATTGGTCGATCAAATCGTTGATCCGCGAGATCGTAAGCTCCGCTACCTGGCAGCAGAGCAGCACCGCCAGCGCCGCCGCTAGCGAGAGCGATCCCGAGAATCGCCTACTCTCGCACTACCCCGTGCGCCGCCTCGAGGCCGAGGCGATCCGCGACAAGTTATTCGCGGTATCCGGCCTGCTCGATGAGCGGCTCTACGGCCCTGCAGTGAATGGCGGTACACCACGCCGCTCGGTGTACGTGGAGGTGATCCGCAATCGACTCGACCCATTCCTAGGTGTGTTCGATGCGCCGGTGCCATTCTCCACCACTGGCAAGCGCCCAGTGACCAATGTGCCCGCCCAGTCGCTGACCATGCTGAACGATCGGGTGATGTATCGCTACGCTGAGGCCTTTGCCAATCGCTTCCGCGATGTGCAGGGCGACGAGGCGCGCATCGCAGCCATGTGGAGCCAGGCGCTAGGTCGCCCGGCCAGCGAGCAGGAGGTAGCGGCAGGTAGCGGCTTTCTCCAGAGTCTGCGCAGCGGTCAGGCAGGCCTGCAGGCAGATATCGCCAGCCTGCAGGAGAAGATCGACCAGCTGCAGGCGCAAAATCGCGATCGCCTCGCTCCGGTGCGCGATCGACTAGTGGCCGCCCTACCCGAGCAGCCAGAGCCGCTCGACCCGATGAAGCTCGGCGCGATAGCCAGCTGGGACTTTGATAGCGATGCCGATCTGGGCGGCCGCCTCACTGGCAATGCCAAGGTAGAGGACGGCAGTCTGGTGCTAGATGGCAACTCGAGTTTTTTCGCCGATCCGCTCGACGTCGATCTGCGAGAAAAGACACTGGAGGCTCTCGTGACGCTGGACAATCTCAGACAAAAGAGCGGTGGTGTCCTCTCCGTGCAGACGGTCGATGGCCACACCTTCGACGGGATCGTCTACGCCGAGCGTAAGAGTGGCGAGTGGCTAGCAGGCAGCAATCATCATCGCCGCACCCAGGACTTTGGCGGCGATCCAGAGCAGACCGCTACCGATGCGCCAGTACACCTAGTGGTCGCCTACGATGCCGACGGCACCATCCGCGCCTACCGCGATGGTGAGCCCTACGGCCAACCCTACACGAAAGGTGAGCCTATCCACTATCAGAAAGGTAAATCCCAGATCGTAATCGGTCTACGCCACGGCACCGGTAATGGCGGCAATCGAAACATCGCCGGCCTCATCCACCACGCCAGAGTCTACCCCACAGCACTCGCCGCCGATACCATCGCAGCACTGGCGGGCGGTCGAGCTGGTGTGACACGTCAGGATGTGATCGATGCACTCTCCGACATCGAACGCACTCAGTACCACGAGACTGAGGCTAGTATCGAGACCCTATCTGCAGAACTGGCTGCGCTGCAACGAGAAGGGCAGCCTCTCGGTGAAAACGCGGTGTGGCAGAGCTTCGCGCATTCGTTGTTTAATCTGAAGGAGTTTATCTATATCTACTAGACCTATGAACCCACTACACCTATCCAGACGCCAAGCCATCGCCTCGCTATCTACGGGCTTTGGATCTGTCGCTCTATCTGGCCTACTGCAGCGCGAGGCCCTCGGCGGGGTGAAGCCGCCTGCCAAAGCGAAGAGTGTCATCTTTCTCTATATGTCGGGTGGGGTGTCGCAGGTTGATTCCTTTGACCCGAAACCTCGGCTCAATGAGGAACATGGCCAGCCGATGCCGGTGAAGGTGGAGCGCACCCAGTTCAATAACAACGGCAAGATCTTTGGCTCACCATTCAGCTTCAAAAAATATGGTGAGAGTGGACTGGAGTTTAGCGAGATCTTCGCCGAGACCGCTAAGCATGCCGACGACATCGCTGTGGTCCGCTCGATGACCAGCCCAGTGAATGAGCATGCGCAGGGCAACTTCATGGCGCACACAGGCTTCCCATTCCTCGGACACCCCACGGCTGGTGCATGGATCTCTTATGGCCTCGGCTCGGCCAATGAAAACCTGCCGAGCTACTGCGTGCTGCAGAGCGGCAAGGCGGTGGCTCCGCACGGTGGGGTGGGATTGTTCAGCAGCGGCTTTCTACCAGCCCAGCATCAGGCCTCCATCCTAAAGGCGGGATCGAAGACGCCAGTGCCCAATATCACGCCCGGTCGACCCGATCGCATCCAGCGGGCTCGACTCGATTTTGTCAGCCAGATCGACAATCAGTTCGCCAGCCAGATGGGCGGCGTCGACAAGATCGAAGCGGCTATCAAAAACTACGAGACCGCCTACCGTATGCAGACCTCGGTGCCCGATATCTGCGATCTAGCAGGCGAGTCGCAGGCGACTCTCGATGCCTACGGCATCACCGATACCAGCCACCAGCAGATGGCCGACTACGGCAAGCAGGCGCTGCTCGCCCGCCGCCTAGTCGAGCGCGGGGTCCGCTTCATCGAGCTATCCTGCATGACCGAGGGTATCGGGGCCGGTGGCGCGGCCAATCCCTGGGATCAGCATGGCAAGCTAGAGGAAGGTCACCGCAAGATGGCACACCAGGTCGACAAGCCGATCGCAGCGCTCATCGCCGATCTCAAGCAGCGCGGCCTGCTAGATAGCACGCTCCTCGTCTTCACTGGTGAGTTTGGCCGCACGCCATTCTCACAGGGTAGCAATGGCCGCGACCACGATCCCCTCGGCTTCAGCCTCTGGCTAGCAGGCGGCGGCATCAAAGGCGGCCAAGTCTACGGCGCCACCGACGACTACGGCTACCACGTAGTCGACAAGCCCACGACCTTTTACGATCTCTGGGCGACCGTGCTGCACCAGCTAGGCATCAATCACAACGACTTCACCTACCGCTACGCCGGTAGAGACGTTCGCCTGACCGATGTGCACGGTCATGTGTGGAAGGAATTGGTGTAGGGGTGCGGCTATAAGACTTATTAGGCCTATACGACCTATCACCCTACCTCCGAAACGGATGCCACAGCTGCGCCAAGTAATTCTGCTGAATCGGCTCGTGTATGCCTAGCTCCTCGGGTTCGTGGTCGGGACAGCGGTAGGTGCCGAATAGGAGATCCATGAGGGGAGATAGGTTGGCGTAGTTGCCAGCGTGGCGGTTGCGCTCGTGGTGCCAGTGGTGCAGCTCTGGGCTGCCTAGTAGCACACGGAGTGGGCCGAGGGGTAGGCGGACATTGGAGTGGATGAAGATCGCCCACACGCCGCGAAAGGCGATGAACCCAGCTAGTAGTTCGAGTGGGAATCCCATGAGATAGGCTGGCAGATTGATCAGGGTCACGGTGTAGACAGTATCGAGCGGGTGCTCGCGATGAGCGGCTAGCCAGTCGAGATGCTCGGCGGAGTGGTGGATGGAATGAAAGCGCCAGAGGAAAGGGATCTGGTGCTGGAGCCGATGCCCCCAGTAGATCAGTAGGTCGCTCAGTAGCACCACCTCGATGATCTGTAGCCATAGCGGTTGGCTGCCGACTAGCTCACGAAAACCGGAAGGGATGAAAGCCTGAATGTGTATACCGAAGTAGGCGATCAGCCCAAAGACCAGGCTGGTCCACAAGAGATACTGCCCTAAGAAAAAGCACAGATCGGTCCAGAAATGAGGACGCAGAAACGGCTGCTTCTCCTTTGCCGGAAAGAGGATCTCCAAAGGGCGAAAGACGAGAGCCAGCGCGAAAAAGCTGAGCGTCGTCGAGGCGAGTATGGCAACGACCTGCATGATTAAAAGTCGATCGGGATCGAGAAGTCCGATGGACCAATGGGAGGGTCACTTTCGGTATACGGAATGATGATATCTTTTGTGTCTTTTATCGTAAAGATTGGTCCAAGTTTTGTAGAGGGAACAACGACCGGCGAAATGCTTTCACCCTGGACTGTTTCCTTTCCTAAAGTTTCACCATTCATATCAATAGTACCCCAGGGCTTAAAAATAGGCCCCGACTTGCTAGTCGAAAACATGGTCGGATCCTTTGGAGTAGGTGGAAACGGAGGAAACGTGACTTCCTCGACCAGGCTTTCATCAAAGTTCGGAATCTCCACGACACCTGTGATCGATTTGGTCGACGGTAGCTGCGCGGTTGTTGGCGCGGTCTCTGTCGACTGACTGGAGCGATGCTTGTAGATCGAGTAAGAGGCGACCGCAGCGATGGCAAAAGCCAGGGCGAGGATCTTGGCTAGCAGTTTCATCGTTGGCTCATAGTGGGCGATTTTCTCCTGCGAGTAAAGTAAAGCCTGTATGGATCACGATTCGTTCAGCGCCTGCATTTTGGCGGCACGCAGAGCTCGACGTAGCTCTGCCATATCTTGATCGCCAAAGTCGATGGGCTCAGCAGCGATCGCGATCTCTATTTCTTCTTTTGGGCTATCCATCACTACCGGCTTTGCGCTCGGCGCTACCGTCTCATCGAAAATCTCGATCGGTATGGCTCTAGGTAGGGTTGTCGCGGAGGTGCTGCTGACCATACTGCCGGGGCGCTCCTCCCAGTCGAGTAGGTCGCCGACGCTGCTGGGCGAGCTACTGCTGATCGAGTCGGCGAGCTCGGTGATGGTATCGACATCGCTCGACGTCGTGGAAGATGATGCTGTCGCAGGTAGGCTCCGCATATCTTCCATACTCGGGCGGACCGCTGAGGGCGCAGATGACTTTGCAACCAGTCCATCGAATGAGCCGCTCAGGTAAAAGTACCCAAGCCCGATGACGATAGCGAACAACAAACATCCGAGGAAGCAGCCAGTTTTCATACGTGGGCATTGGACGAATGAGCTGGCGAGGTTTGCAAAACCTCTGGAGGGATGACGCCGTAGCCATCGTCCCTCCTATGGTTATCGGCCGGAGTCTATGAAGCTGAAGGGGACGTCGGCGGTCCCAGGGCCTCGATAGCCTCGATCGCAGCTGCCAGGTTTTCATCTTTCATCCCGATCAAATGGCCGCGCTCTGGGAAATTCCCACCCTGTACATCGGCGATGTACTCACTAAAGGCGGCGATGCGCTCCTGCTGGAGGCGGGCATTTTCTGCCTTGAAGTCGCGATAGGCTTTGGCGTGGCGCGGGATGCGCTCGTCGTAGTCGCCTAGGATGTCATCGGAAAAGAGGAACTGTGTGTCGCAGCCATCGCCCGAGCCGAGCGACATGAGCAGCATGCTGGTCTGCTGCGCCAAGTAACTGGCCAGTGGGTGCGGGACCAGCTCGATCTCAGCCGCGTAGGCACCGGCATTTTCCAGGTCCTTCATCTTTTGGTAGAGCGTGGCGGCCTCGTTGGGTGTCTTGCCGATAGCGCGCACGCCTGTCCAAGTGGCATGGCGGGGCACGAAGCCGATATGTCCGACGACGGGAATGCCCTCGCCCGCCATGGCCTCGATGATGCGTGGACTGGCTGAGCAATACACCGAACTGGCACCCAACTCCATCGCATGAAAACCAATGCGGATCGCCTCCTCTGGGCTGGCCAGACCATGCGGGGTAGCTCCTGAGAGAAAAGCGGTAGGAGCAGCAGCGACTATAGCTGGTAGTCTGGCCTGCGACTCGGGCGAGTCAAAGGAGCAGCTCATCAGATCGACTCCTGCCTGATCGGCCGCAGCGGCTTCCTCTGGACTTTTGACGTGGATGTGGGTCAGCTGGCGCTGGCCTTTGAGCTGACGCAGTGCGTGGACGGTATACTTCACCTGTGGTCTGAGCATGTGTCGAGCCTAATAGCTGGAGGGCGCTTGGGCAATACTGCAGACTACTCAGAAAGCAATCAGGCCAAGTGTCTGGGACACTTGGCCTGAGCCTTTCTTTAGAAATTGATAGGTACGAGGATCAGCAGATCTAGATCTGCTGATCAGCCAGCCAGTCGCAGACGGCTTGAGTCATCTTGCCCTCGGCGTCGCCAGAGAAGACGTGGTCACCGCCCTCGATCTCGACGTAGTGCTTGGGCTCGTAGGCACCAGCGTAGAGCTGACGGCCCTCCTCTACGGGCACGAGATCATCGGCATCGCCATGGATGACCAGCCAAGAGCTCTCGATCTTTTCGGTCTTTTTGAGCACGCTGCCGACTTTCTCCATATCGTCGACAAAGTCTTGAGACAGTGGGCAGTCTTTCTCACCCCACATGTGGCCTTTGCCAGGAGTCTCGTCGCCAAACTCAGCCTCGCAAAAGCGCTTGGTATCGACCATGCCAGCGAGAGAGATGATCATCTCGATACGGTCGTCGCGAGACGCAGCCAGCACACCTACGGCGGCGCCCATGCTGTGGCCCGCGTAGCAGATCTTGTGGTAGCCAGCGTCTTCGGCAGCGTTCACGATTGCTTTGAGATCTTTCACCTCTTTGCTGATAGTGGATTTGGCAAAGTCGCCCTCGGAGTCGCCATTGCCTGAGAAAGAGAAGCGCAGAGCGCCATAGCCTGCAGCTGCGATCGCATCTGCCAGAGCGACTGCCCATGGGCGGTCTTTGTTGCCAGTCACACCGTGTCCTATGATCACGAGTAGCGAGGTGTCGGTGGGGTCTCCGTGGAACTCGAAGTCGAGTTTCTCCTTCGAGCTATTAGTAATGGTCAAATCTTCCATCTGGATCGGTAAAAAGAAGGTAAAAAGTAGTGTCGGCGGATAGTGTAACCTAAGTCCTAGGAAAAGTCTGTATCATAAACTCGAACTTCCTGGAACCACTTCGAAAAATTTTCGACAAACTCGCTATGGCCGGGGTGCACCTGATAGGCGTCGTGGTCGGCCACGGAGGCAAATTCTAGACACAGAGCGTAGTCGAAGGTGTTTTGGGTGACGGGCCTCTCCGGAGTGCCAGCGGGTGTGCCGTGGCTGGCGCTCTGCACCACGTCGATATCGGCGAGGGCGCTCAGGCCGCCCTCGAAGGCTGATTTATCCTCTGCGGTGAGCGACTCATCGAGCCAGAAGTAAACATTGTGGCGGACCATGGCGGGAGGGTAGGGGGAAAGATTTCGTTTTGCAATAGCGAGCGAAGCGATTTTTATACGGCTATTTTAGCACTAGGATATCGAGCGCATACACGCCGATCATGAGCAGGCCGATGACTAGCCCCATCACCATGCCGGCGCCGCTGCCGATCACGGTGCCCACAGTGGAGCTGCCGGCTTCCTTGATCTTGCGTCGACCGATGACCATCTCAAACACAAAGACACCCACGATGGGGCCGATGATCATGCCGGGGAGATTGAAAAAGATGGTACCGATGATGCCGCCAAGGATCGCACCGACCACACCCCACTTCGACGAGCCAAACCACTTGGCCCCGATCGCTCCGCTAAAGCCATCTACGATGATGGATACGATGTACAGCACGCCGATGATGACCAGTGAGAGGATAGTGAGACCGCTCTCCTTCATGCCTAGGGCAAAAAAGTGCAGCAGCGAGCCGCAGAGGATGAGAGTAGTGCCCGGCAGAAAGGGCACCACGGTGCCGGCCAGCCCTGCGATGAGCAGCACGACCACACAGGCCCAGATGGCAAATCGCCCAGCGTTTCCAAAGAAATCGCTCAACCAGCCGGTGAAACTGCGCCAAGTATTGGTGAACCAATTGCCACCGCCTTCGATCTGGGCTGGCGGCTCTACTGTCCACTCGGCAGCTTGAGCTAAGAAGGGTATCAGGTCGAGTTCCATCATGGTAAGGTAGGATTATAACTGTGCATAGCAACCATGTGAAATATGAGAATAATGAGACGGCATCAAGTGTTGATATCTCGCATCATTCTCATTCTTCCCACGCCCTGCTCTAGAAAAACTGACGTGCTGCCGCCATGGTCTTTGGAGGCTGGCAGATCCTCTGGATGCACTGGTCGAATGATTCCTCATTGCTGAGGATACCGATCTCTACCCGTAGAAAGTAGATGGGGATATCCATGCGAGCCAGGCGCGGGAAGCGCACGGCGTCTTTCTCCGTGGTGATGATGTAGTCGGTCTTGGCCTCGACGCAGGCATTGATAAAAGACAGGATCTCCTGCTCGGTGAAGCGGTGGTGATCCATAAAGCGGCAAGTCTCGGCGATGGTCGCTCCCAGACTCTTCACACCGTGCTCAAAGCTCTCCGGCACAGCGATCGCGCTGACAGTGCCGACCTTTGCCCCATCGAGGGCCTTTAGGGGCAGCGTCTCGCGGGTCTCGATGTGCTGCATGTACTTGGGCCGGTGCTCGCACTCGATGATCTCGGCGGTGCGGTTCAGCTTGCGGATGCGGGCGACCAGTTCGTCGTTGGGTTCGCCATTGCACTTGGTGATGAAGATGTAGGACGCCCGCTTCAGATTCTTCGTAGGCTCGCGCAGGGTGCCGCGAGGCAGCAGCCGCTCGGTGCCAAAGGGCTGCCAGCGATCGACTAGCACGATGTCGAGCCGGTGTTTGAGGCGCAGGTACTGCAGGCCATCGTCGAGCAGTAGCGTGTCGCAGTTCAGGTGGGAGATGGCGTGCTTGCCGCTTTTCACCCGATCTTTGTCCACTACGACGGGCACATCCTTCAGATTGGCGGCGAGCATGTAGGGCTCGTCCCCCGCGGTGCGCGAGTCGAGCAGTAGCGATTTGCCATCGGATACCACGCGAGGAGGGTCGATCTCGTTCTTACCCTGCAGTTTACCGATCAGTCGCTTGACGAGCGGCTGCTTTACCGACTTGTAGCCACGGCTCAGGATCGCCACTCGGCGACCGCCATCCTGTAGCGAGCGGGCAAATTTTTCTACCACTGGGGTCTTTCCCGTGCCGCCTACGGTGAGGTTGCCGATGCTGATCACTAGGCAGCCGAGATTGCGCTCGCGTAGGATACGGTTTCGGTATAGCCAGAGGCGCAAGTTCACCAGACGCTTGTACAGCTTCGATAAAGAGGCCAGAAAGGCTTTGAACAGACTGGCGCGCACTCCGCTGCGACGGTCGAAGATCACATCGACCGCAAACTGCTCGAGATGTTCCAGCGTTTGGCGCATTGGCTATTTTATCAGTAAGGAAGAAAGGAAAAGTCCTGCTCTGGTCGGGAGTGGCGGGCTATCACCTTCAGCATTTTCCCTCTCTGCTGCAAGGTAAGATTGCGTTTCCTTTGCATTCTCTGCGTATCGTGATGACTCTACCAGCCTATGGAGCGACCTGATAGTAGACAACTGGACGAACTAAGACCCCTAAACTTTCAGCCCGACATCGCTGGCCACGCACATGGCAGCGTGCTGGTGAGTTTTGGCAATACCCAGGTCATCTGCTCGGCCATGCTGCACGATGGTGTGCCCCGCTGGATGATGCAGCAGGGCGTAGGTGGCGGCTGGCTGACAGCTGAGTACTCGATGCTCCCCTACTCCACTCTCGATCGCAAGCCGCGCGACATCAGCCGTGGCAAGCTGGATGGGCGTAGCTCGGAGATCCAGCGCCTGATCGGCCGTTCGATCCGCGCCGTGGTGGATCTGAAAAAGCTCGGCCAGCGCACCCTATGGATCGACTGCGATGTGCTGCGTGCCGATGGCGGTACTCGCACTGCATCCATCACCGGAGCGGCTGTCGCTACCGAGATGGCTTTTCGCCGTTTTGTCGAGGCGGGGCTGCTAAAGACATCGCCCATGTCGCAGCTGGCGGCAGCGGTGAGCGCCGGCGTGTGGGAGGGACAGTGTATCCTGGATCTAAATTACCCCGAGGACCGCGATGCCAGTGTCGACTTTAACTACGCTATGACTGAATCTCTCGACATGATCGAGGTGCAGGGTAGTGGCGAAGAGGCGGTCTTTTCCGAGGCGCAGATGCTCGAGATGCTACGCCTCGGCAAAAAAGGTACGGAAGAGATCTGCGATCTCCAGCGCAAGACCTTGGGGCTCTTCGATCCGAGTGCGAATACCGAATTGCTCGACCGGATTCGAGCTGGGAAAAAGTAAGCCAACCATTTACAAACAAGCTCGCGTATTATAATCAGAAATCGGCGAGTGTTTCATTACTATCACCACCACATACAACCTAGAAAAACATGCGTGTCCAAATCGGCCGACAGGTCATCGATATCAATTTCCCCGGCAGCCAGTTCAAGCTGTTTGCGGGGCTAGCTCTTATCTTCATTTTAGCCTACGTGGCGCTAAACTCTTTCTACACCGTCAAGCAGGATGAGCAGGCGGTAGTGACGAGGTTTGGTAAGTATTCCAAAACTGTCATGCCAGGCCTTCATTTCCAAGTCCCTATTGTTGATAAGTTTGAAAAGGTGCAAGTCACTCGGCAGATGAAGGCGGAATTTGGCTTTTCATCGCGAACCTCTTCTCGTTATCAAGAAACCAGCAGGTTTGCGGAGGCTGAGAAAGCCATGGTGACTGGGGATCTGAGTTCGGCTTTGGTCGAGTGGGTCATCCAGTATCGCATATCGGATCCTGTCGCCTACCTCTTCAATGTGAGGAACCCCGACGATACCCTGCGCGACGCTTCCGAATCGATCATGCGCGAAGTCGTAGGCGATCGCACGGTGGATGAGGTGATCACAATCGGTCGACAAGACATCGAATCGACCTGCCAGCAGAAGCTCGCTGAACTAGTGAAGGCTTACGAACTCGGCATGATCATCGACCAAGTTCAGCTGAAGAATGTTGATCCACCTAGGGAAGTGCAAGAATCGTTTAACGAGGTGAATGAAGCTCAGCAAGAGAAGAAGAAGTTGATTAATGTTGCTAATGGCGAGTACAACCGTGCAGTGCCAAAGGCTCGCGGTAGTGCTGATAAACTAATTAGTGAGGCGGAAGGTTACGCAACCAAGCGAATCAACGAGGCGGAAGGTGATGCGGCCAAATTCAACGCACTCTACCTAGAGTATAGCAAAGCACCAGACGTGACGCGCCGCCGCATCTATCTGGAGACCATGGAGAAAGTGATGCCTAGACTAGGCAAGAAAGTGATCATGGACGAGGGCGCATCTGGAGTGCTACCTCTACTGCCCCTCGATGCGATTGGTAAGTAATAAGGAGGCGAAACTTAATAAGATTTTAATATATAGTGTTATGAAAAATTCTGGAACCTTTGGCTGCTTGTTTCTGGCCTTAATTCTCTGCGCCTTAGTTGCTGCCAAGTTTTGTTTTTATGTCGTAGATGAAAGGGAGCAATTTTTAGTTACTCGATTTGGTGAAGTTCAAGGCGAGCCTGTTACCACAGCAGGACTGCATTTTAAGACTCCTCTCGATAAACCTCACAGCTTCCCTAAGCAGATTCTTGAATGGGATGGTCGAGCAACTGAGATGCCAACTAAAGACAAGACTTACATCAAAGTCGATACCTATGCTCGCTGGCGCATCGTCGATGTGGTCACCTACTTCCAAAAACTGAGGACTGAGAATAGTGCGATATCTCGCCTAGATGACATCCTCGACTCTGAGACGAGGAACTCGATTGCGAAGAACAATCTGATCGAAGTGATCCGCTCGACAAAAGACCGCAAGCCGGCAGTCGATGGCGACATCGCCGAGGCCGACATCACTGGCAAGATTGGCACGCTCCCACCGATCCGCCGAGGTCGCACCGAGCTAGAGAAAGAGATTTTTCAGACCAGTAAAGAGAAGCTCAAGGAATTCGGTATCGAGCTGCTCGACATCCGTTTCAAGCGAATCAACTACAACGAAAAGGTCCGTCGCCGCATCTACGAGCAGATGATCTCTGAGCGCCAGCAGATCGCCGAGCGATTTCGCTCCGAGGGTGCCGGAGAGGCCGCCAAGATCCTCGGTAGCATGGAGAAAGATCTCGCCGAGATCGAGTCCGCCGCCTACAAAGCCTCCGAGACCATCAAAGGTGAAGCCGACGCAAAAGCCACCGAGATCTATGCCGAGGCCTACGGTCGCACCGATGAAGCGGCTGAGTTTTACGAATTCGTCCGCACCATGGATCTCTATGAGCAGATGATGAGTGGTGACAGCACGGTGGTACTATCGACTGATAGCGATATGTTCAAATATCTGAAGTCAGTGAAGCCAGAAGCACCTGCGGCTGCAAAGCCTAAGCCTGCCGCTCCTGCCAAGCGCCCTGCCGCTGCGAGGTCTAATGCCGAGCTAGCGCGCTAGTGGTCCTAGCTATCCAAATCCGAACCCTCCGATGAAAAACGCACCCGAGTTTCATGATCAGATCGTGTTTTCGATTAGCGCGCTCATCGTGAGGGTATTAGGAGGATTGCTAATTGGTTACAGTCTCTTTGGAGGAGTCACGGCCTTCTATTCATTCCTATATTTGAGCAAACACAAAAAATTGTTCGAAGAATTAGACACTGAGATGGCCGGTATCGCATTCCTGTGGCCGTTAATTTATTCAATCTCAGCCCTTATCATAGGGGGGCTATTTTTTATCTTCAGCAAAAAATTGGGCCGACTTTTAGCCAAAGGCTTGGCCTATCCAAGATTCGATTTGGAATAGGCAACCTGGGAGCGCCGACGTCCTCGTCGGCTATTTAGGTCCAGCCCAATAGCTATGGATGCCGACGAGGACGTCGGCGATCCCAGCACAGGCTACGCCTTCATCTCCGAGCACAGCTCGCTCAGGCGCTGGAGCTGACTGGCGGGTATGCTGGGCTGGTGTTCTCGACGGGCATATTCACCTTAAAGCTGAATATGCCTTTACCATCGTCTTCGCCGGCTTCCCTATGACTCCTCTTATTTATCCTCTACTCGAATTCTCCGATTTCCTCCGAGCCTCTTCTTTTCTTTCACGCTCAACCTGTCGGCAATCATAACAGCGCACAGGCTCCACATAAGGTGATGCTTGAAGCACTTCGAAAAAGTATTGCTGCTCATGAGCATAGAAAACCTCCCGCTTTGAGCAATCACGACAAACAAACTCAATATCTTCGTAGTAAAGAGGCGGGAGCAGCAACTTCACCTTAGTTGATTTACTCACATCGATCGGCACCACATTCTCAGGAAAACCGATTGCGGTTTCGATCCAGCCTTTCTCTATTAGCAGTTTAAGCCGCCGCGAGCGATCGGCGTGGAGACGATGTAGCGCTTTCTGCCGTTTCTTGATTTCTTTGCTTCTACCCATAATAGATAAGCAAGAAGGCGGTGCTGTATTGCACCGCCTTCTTCTAGTTAATCCTCGGGCCGCTCCCCTGCAGGAGCCATCTTCACGATCTTGGGATCGAATTGAGCTAGAGTATCCACTAGATCACTCTGAGCCCCCATCACTTCATCGATGTCTTTGTAGACACCAGGCACCTCATCGATACCAGCTGAGAGTAGTGTGATACCTGCAGCATTGAGCTTTTCCTTTTCTGTCTGCCAGTGGAATTTCTTCTTGGCAGCCGTACGGCTCATCACTCGTCCTGCCCCATGGGATGCAGAGTTGAGCGACTCTGGCTTACCTTTACCGCGTACGATATAGGCAGGCGATGCCATCGATCCCGGTATGATACCGAGCACACCGTCATCCGCAGGAGTCGCACCCTTTCGGTGCACCACCACATCTTTCCCGAAGTGGCGCTCTTTCCACGCGAAGTTATGGTGGTTTTCTATATCTACGAGCACCTCAGCACCCAGGTTCTTAGCAATCGATCGGTGGATGCACGCATGGTTGGCCTCTGCGTACTCACCCATCAGGCTCATCGCCTGCCAGTACTCATTACCCGCTTCACTATCGAGATCGAGCCACGCTAGGTGGATTAGCTCTTTCGGCAGGTCGGCGTGCTCGGCCTGTGCCAGCTTGCTGTAGTGTCCAGCCACGGCCGCGCCGGAGCCGCGACTACCGCTATGGCTGAGCAGAGCGAGGTATCTACCCGGCTCGATACCGAATTGGGCTTCCGTCTGAGTAAAGATACCGAACTCGACGAAGTGATTTCCACTTCCGCTCGATCCTAGCTGGCTCCACGCTTTATCTTTATTCTGCTGAGTGATCGGCGATACCGACCAGTCTCGATCCATCACCTGGTGCTGGTGACGTTTTTTGAAGCTCGCTCCGATACCGAAAGCAGTGTCTCGAGACAACTGGCTTTTCAGCTTATTAGTGGTCTCTTCATTATCCAGCCACTCGACTGGTATATCGAGTACGGTCAGCTTCATACGGCAGGCGATATCCACACCCACAGCGTAGGGGATCACGCAGCCCTCAGTCGCTAGCACCCCGCCGATCGGCAGGCCATAACCCTGATGCGCATCCGGCATCAGCGCTCCTGCTGTAGCTACAGGTAGAGCGCAGGCATTTCGCATCTGCTGGACCGCACCCTCCTCCAGGCCCTCACCCCACTGCTGCCAGGGAGCAGGCTCTTCGCGAGGCACGAAAGCATCGGCAGGTGCCTCTAGCATCGCAGCGGCGAGAGCGCCGTATATCTTGTGCTCTGTCCAGGCGTTAGGCTCTGCTGCTACAGCAGATAGCGATTCCCGATCAACACCTTTCTTTCGCAGGATGGCGATCGCTTCGTGGATGGGAGCACCTTTCGGTATACCTAGTTCGTTTAGTTCAGTAGGTTTCATTGTAGTTGTGTGTATATCGATCCGACTTCGACGGACCTGTTTGTTTTTGTAAAAAGAATGAGTGACTCGGCTGAAGCCGAACTACGTAGGGTCGACGACCACCTCGTAGGCGAAGCGATCGATCTGGTTAGTTGTGATCTCGACGGGTAAAAATTTCTGTATCACCGCTACATTGGTAGAGAAATGCGGAGTCAGGTGGGTCGCGATGTACCGGCTCTGGTCTGTAGCTAGCGCCATAGGGAGTAGCAGCTGATCAGCTAGATACTCATCGACGACGGCTGGCGAATTGTGATAGCGACTCAGCCATCGAGCTGCTTCCTTGCCGACTTGCTCCGCCCGCTTGTTTTTAGCGCCGGTAGAGCAGACCACGGTGCCAGGTATGCCGGAGGCCCGCGCTAGCAGCACATTTCCCGAGCAGGTCACATCATCTACGATGGTCACGCGAGTCGACTCGATGGGCAGTTTCTTGCCGAGACGATCAAACTCTTTGCGCGCCACAGTATCTGGTATGTCAGCCGTATTGATGACCTCTGCTGTCAGCAGAGACTCCTCAGTCGGCTCGGTTAGCTCGATACCCTGGAGCTGTGCGGGCTCGACAGTCAGCTCCACTTCGCCACCGCCGGCTGGGAAAAACCCATATCGCTGCAGCTCCACCTCGGCACGCAGCCCCATCTGCCGCAGTGTCGGCAGGTAGATCTCGTCGATATACTCGATCGATGGGGCATGCTGCGCGTGGGTGCCACCACTCATTCGAACCTGAGTCGGTATATCCGCGCTCCACAGAATCGGCAGTACCGTCTGGAGCAGTAGCGCTACGCTACCAGCCGAACCGATCGCAAAATCTAGGGAGCCCGGACTATCGATAGCCTGCGGAGCAAAGAACAGCTCACCACTACCTACGCCCAGAGTATCCGGCAGCTGTGCCTCGCAAAGCTGAGCCGCGGCACGCACACAGGTCAGATGCTGACGCATCAGACCAGGCTTGGGACGCCCCGCACGGATATCAGTCAGCGAAAAGGGCCGACCTGTGATAGCCGATAGACTCAGAGCGCTACGCAGGATCTGTCCGCCGCCCTCGCCTAGCGAGCCGTCGAGGTGGATGATCGAGTCAGATTGGTGATTCACTTTCATGATTTCTGCCTCTCTCTATTGCACAGCGCGTGCCAAGTCTGCTCCAGTCAATTCGAGAAATCTGCTCCAGCCCTCTCTATAAAAGGCTTACAAGCCACCTAAAAAAGTTTTCACCCGTTTCCACCCACTCCTAAAAACCAGTCTTATTGATAAAAATAAATCGTAATCTATTATTTTGAATCAAGAAAATCACCTCTCGAACTACTTCGGACTGAGAAAAAATCCTGTTTCATCCCGTTAATCCTGTCCAAAACTCTTCAATCTTCACACCACCACAGCCATCACCAAAAAACCAACAGTCGTTCTCTCATTTCTCGGCAACAACCTCGATCTACCCACGACCGAAGATCGATGGAAGCGCTGGCGTCCGAATGTGAGCTTGGGGCAATTCCCTGATCTACTCGTCGATCGTATCGAGCTGCTCACCAGCCAGCGCTACGCCAAGCTCAACGATGCTGTCATCGGAGACCTAGCCCTAGTAGCACCTGAGACCGAAGTGAGGCCGCATGAGTTTGTCGTCCGCGATCCATGGAACTTCGAAGAGGTCTACGAAGCCCTATACCAATTCGCCACAGACTACCCCTTCGATCCTGATCGAGAGGATTACTTGATCAATATCACCACCGGCACCCACGTCGCTCAGATCTGCCTGTTTATCCTGACCGAGAGCCGCCATCTGCCAGGGAAGCTGCTACAACTATCGCCACCCAAGCGGCGGTCAGAGGAGGGCGCCTCGCCGGGATCATTTAGCATCATCGATCTCGACCTGAGCCAATACGATCAACTGGCAAGCCGCTTCGCTAAGGAAGCCGCTGCCGCTACCGACTTTCTCAAGTCTGGCATCGAGACGCGGAATGCCGCTTTCAACCAAATGATCGAGCGCATCGAACAAGTCGCGATCCGCTCCACCGCTCCGCTGCTGCTCACTGGCCCCACAGGCGCCGGCAAATCTCGTCTGGCTCGCCGCATCTACGAACTGAAAAAACAGCAAGGCCAAGTGAGCGGCGACTTCGTAGAGATCAATTGCAGTACCCTGCGCGGCGACACCGCTATGAGCACCCTCTTTGGCCACAGCAAAGGCGCCTTCACAGGAGCCGCTCGCGATCGCCCCGGTCTACTGCGAGCGGCCGATGGCGGGGTGCTCTTTCTCGACGAGATCGGCGAGCTTGGACTGGATGAGCAGAGTATGCTACTACGGGCGATCGAGGAAAAACGCTTTCTGCCGGTCGGCTCAGATCGCGAAGTGCGCAGCGACTTTCAGCTGATCTCAGGTACCAATCGCGACCTGATCGAGCGAGTCGAAAGCGGCGACTTCCGCGAAGATCTTTTTGCCCGGATCAATCTGTGGCTCTTCCAGCTACCGGGGCTGAAACAACGCCGCGAAGACATCGAGCCCAATATCCAATACGAACTCGAGCAGCTCACCCAGACGACCGGGCGGAAGGTCAGCTTTAACCGCGAAGGCTACGAGCGATTCATCCAATTCGCGAAATCGGGAGACAGCGCCTGGACAGGGAATTTCCGCGATCTCAATGCTGCCATCACACGGCTCACCACTCTGGCTGGCACCCGCCGCATCGGCAGGGACCTAGTCGATGAGGAGATCGAGCGGCTCCGCCACCTATGGCGCCGATCGGCTGGCGGCGGCAGCAATAGCGGCTCGGATTTATCGATACTCGGGCGCTATCTCACCCCTGAGGAGATCGACGCTATCGATCGCTTCGACAAAGTCCAGCTCGCCGAAGTGATCCGAGTCTGCCAGGAAAGCCGCAACCTATCCGATGCCGGTCGCACCCTCTTCGCCGCCTCGCGTGAGCGCCGCAAGACTGCTAACGACAGCGACCGAGTGCGAAAGTATCTGGCGAAATTCGGACTTAGCTGGGAGCGAGTGAAAGTGGATGAAACGGAAATTCTAGTGAAATTAACATAGTTTATAAGAATCTTATAAACCGCACTAACTTTGCTATATTTCACCATGGAGCCAATACGAAATCCGTATGCGCCGGGAACAAGTAGCCAACCTCCCGAGCTGGATTATGCCTAATTTCCCTTAGGATTAGGATTGATTGAGAACATTAAGAATCCATCGCAGGCTCTGAATCCAAATCACCCCTTCACAACAGGCTCCGCCGAAGCCGATGGTCGGAAAATACCTG
This sequence comes from Verrucomicrobiota bacterium, assembly GCA_020630975.1. Lineage (GTDB taxonomy): Bacteria > Verrucomicrobiota > Verrucomicrobiia > Verrucomicrobiales > DEV007 > Arctic95D-9. The sequence continues at coordinate 201,545 of JAHDID010000003.1, read as the reverse complement.
CCGGGCTGGAAGTTTCCTGGAGCTGCCACACTTCGTAGCGGCCTCCATGCGGTTGGCGGAGTTTGGCTTTCCAGATCGCGCCATCTGCGGTTTTTAGCTCCAGCTCGAGGTGATAGGGTCGTCCACCAGATAGCGGAATGCACGCCGCACACGCAGTAAGGTAGGCGCCTGCTCATCCTCTAGGGCTGATACAGCTAGGTTTTTTATCTGCTGGCTGACATGGACCTCCTTGCCTGGCGTAGGGGTGTAGGCCGCCTCGCGCACGTGGTAAGCACAGCTACTCAGCGACATACAACTCAAAAATCCCACCCAAAAGGCCCAGTTCATGCTCTCAAACTAGCCAGCTGAAACGATCAAGCAAGTGAGACCTTTGCTTGCGCAGAACCCAAAAAGGTGGGAATTTTTATAAAGTTAAGATATATGAACGAAAATGCTGCCTCGACTGCCACAAAAACCCCTGCTGATGTGGAATATTTTAAAAAAGAGATCCTAGCCAATCTCATCCGCAAGCAGGCACATACCCCAGACACTGCCACACCGCACGACTGGTGGACTGCAGTCTGTCTGACCACTCGCGACATGATCATGGAGGACGCCTGCGAAGTCCGCCGGGTCCACACTCAGGAGAATGTGAAGCGAGTCTACTACCTATCTCTGGAGTACCTCATGGGGCGCCTGCTGGAAAATAATCTCGTGAACATCGGTCACCTCGACAATGTGCGCGAGGCGCTGAAGGAGCTCGGGCAGGATCTGGACCAGCTCATCGAGGAAGCACCGGACATGGGTCTGGGCAATGGCGGCCTCGGCCGACTGGCAGCATGTTTCATGGACTCCCTGTCGACGCTCGACTACCCAGCGATCGGCTACGGTATCAATTACGAGTTCGGTCTATTCCGACAGGCTTTTTCTGAAAACCAGCAAGTCGAGCTGCCCGATGGCTGGCGCCGCTTCGGTACTCCGTGGGGTATCTGCCGCGCCGAGTATGCCATGGAAGTGCCCATCTACGGTCGCGTCGAGCTGGAGTTCGACGAGTTTGGCCACGGCCGCCCGATCTGGAAAGATCACCGCTCTATCCTCGGCGTACCTTGGGATATCCCAGTGAATGGCTACGACACGTCTACCGTCAACTTTCTGCGCCTCTGGGAGAGCCGTGCCGGTCAGGACTTCGACCTCGGCGTCTTCAACCGCGGCGGCTATGTCGATGCGGTCCGTGAGAAAGCCGAAAGCGAGACGATCTCAAAAGTCCTTTACCCGAATGACTCGACTCAGGCCGGTAAAGAGCTACGCCTCGTGCAACAGTACTTCTTCGTCACCTGCTCGCTGCGCGACATCATGCGCCGCCACCAAGCTGCAGGCAATACGTGGGAGCAACTCCCCGACAAAGCCGCTATCCAGCTAAACGATACGCACCCCGCTATCGCCGTGCCAGAGCTGATGCGCCTGCTGGTAGATGAGGAGCGCCTCGAGTGGGACGATGCCTGGGCGATCTGTACCAAAACTTTCTCCTACACCAACCACACCCTACTACCCGAGGCCCTCGAGAAGTGGAGTGTGCCGCTCATGGAGAAGGTGCTGCCGCGCCACATGCAAATCATCTTCGAGATAAATAAGCAATTCCTCGAGAACGATGTCGAGGCTCGCTGGCCCGGAGATTCCTCCAAGAAAGCCGAGCTCTCTCTCATCGAGGAGAGCATGCCTCAGCAGGTGCGCATGGCCTACATGGCTGTGGTCGCCAGTCACACGACCAATGGTGTGGCCGCTCTGCACACTCAGCTACTGCGTGCCGACCTATTCAAATCTTTCGACGAGCTCTACCCGGGCCGCCTACAAAACAAAACCAACGGCATCACACCACGCCGCTGGCTAAAGGCCTGTAACCCTGAGCTATCCGGTCTGATCGATCGAAGCATCGGCAATGATTGGCCAAAGAATCTCGACAAACTCCGCGATCTCGAGCGCTTCACAGATGACGAAAGCTGGACCAACGAGTTCATGGAAATCAAGCATCGCAATAAGCAGCGTCTAGCCGCGATGATCCAGGAGCGCTGCGGTATCGAGGTGGATCCATCGGCCCTGTTCGATGTACAGATCAAGCGTCTGCACGAGTACAAGCGCCAGCACCTGAACCTGCTAAACATCGTCACCCAGTATCGTCGTCTGCTCAACAATCCAGACCTCGATGTGGCGCCTCGCGTGTTCGTCTTTGGCGCGAAAGCCGCTCCGGGCTACACTCTGGCCAAAGAGATCATCCACGCGATCAATGCTGTGGGCGAAAAGATCAATCACGACGAGCGTATCCAAGGCAAACTGAAGGTCGCTTTCCTACCCAACTACGGCGTCAGCGTCGCAGAGACGATCATCCCGGCAGCCGACCTGTCCGAGCAGATCTCTACTGCCGGTAAAGAAGCCTCCGGCACGGGTAACATGAAGCTAGCGCTCAACGGCGCACTCACTATCGGTACCCTAGACGGTGCCAATGTCGAGATCGAGGAAGAGGTGGGCAAAGAACACTGCTTCATCTTCGGACTGACTGTAGAGGAAGTCGAAGAGCTCCGCGCCAATGGCTACAGCTCCATGGACTACTACTGGGCAAACCAAGAGCTGAAAGACACCATCGAGTGGCTGACCAGCGACTACTTCGCACCACGCGGCTCATTCGATCAGCTTCGCCACAGCCTGCTCGAGGGCGGCGATCCATTCCTAGTCCTCGCCGACTATGCCAGCTACGTCGAGACTCAGGACAAAGTCGACGCATTCTTCAAGGATAAGAAGGCATGGGCCAAGAGCGCCATCCTGAATACCGCTCGCGTGGGTAAATTCTCCAGCGACCGGACCATCAGGCAGTACGCCGAAGAGATCTGGAGCGTACCAGCACACCGCGTGGAGGCATAGCGCTTTAGATACAGATTCATCTATCTACTTTCCTTATGAGATTGAGGCGGTCGTGTTCACGACCGCCTCTTTCTTTTTTTATATACCGAGAAAAGATATAATAATCAGACTGAGCTGTATTCCCATCCGTCGGACTCTTCAGCTTTATGAAGTTTCTGCCAGTCATCGCCCTGCTCACCATTGGTCTGACCCTCTCCGCTTGTACCGTCACGACCACTTCGACTACCACTCGACAGTACGACGATCATCACTATGCGCACAGCCCCTGTCGCAACACTAGTGCAGGACATATCCGCGGGGCTCGGATAGTTGATCACTATCACGGGCATGATGGCGGCTACGTCGCGATCTACAGCCGCAGCCATCGCAATGGTTACTGCCTACCTGGATCTAATATCTACGTAAATGGATTCCTTCGCATCAAAGGCCACTACAGCGGCAAGATCTTTCATCCAGCCGGATACTGCCACGGGCAGGATATCTCTCGCGACCCCCCGCATTCTCAGCTTAGTCGGACGATACTTCCCAGAGCTATGTGGCGACTATTGGATCGGTGGTGACACAGGCGGATTCAGCCAGTTGCGTTGAAATTGTATTCAAGGAGGGGCGCATGTCTCGTCGCCCGGCAGGCTTTGCACACTAGCTTCGCTAGACTTAACCGAGGCACCTTCACTTCATAGCTATGCTTATACACTAAACGATCCTAGGCACTCCGCTCTTTCGATCGCTCAACTTTTCTCCACCAATGACACATCCAAACGCGTGCTTCATATACTGACAGAATTCTCGAATAAAATCAGGATCATCTACGCAGTCGACCTTGGACTCACAAAGAGAAATCGAACTTCGGATGGTTTGAAGCGCTCGCTTAGAGACAACTGAATAGGACGTCGAACACGATACAAAACGATCTACGACATCTCGATAGCAATCAAACGCCCGTTTATCTAACACACTCGCTTTGACTAAACTACCTACAGAAGCATCGAAAGCATCCATCAATGCATCGACTTCTCTATAGTATTCGTCAGGCAGCATTGTTCCCGATCTGCGAACTTAGATTTTGAAATCCATACTAATCCCTCTCAATCCATGCTTGATAGCAAAGCCTGAGAATTTTTACATGGATTAGGACGGATTGAACATGGATGACACGGATTATTTCTAGAGCCTTCGGCTCCCTACTCCTTCACCAAAGTAACTGAACCGATATCCATCATCCGCGGCTGGACCTTTGGCCCAGCCACTAGGGTGAGCTTGTAGACAGCACCCGCTTCCAGCGCCACCTGACCAGTGGTCACCACTGTCGTGAAATCTTCCCGGTTCGGTGTTTTTGATGACTTCCCAGTAAAGGTCGCACCATTCAGGTAAATAATGAAATCACTGGCCTCATCATTCAGATCGGCCTGATTCACAGCTACACTGTAGTTACCGGCTTCCTTCGCTTTAAAGTTCCAGGTAAACGATGTATCGGCAGAGCTCCACGAGGCAGACTCGAGAAACGAATCGAATCCCGCGCCTTTGCCATTGACCCGCGCTTTGTTACCTTTCAGCTCATCACCTGCACCTAGAACAGGCAGCTTGCCGATCGATTTCTGCACGCCTTGAGCCATCGCATTGGCGACACGACCGTAGCTAGCGTTATCTTTCAATCCCTCTAGCATCTCCACTGTCTTGGGGTGGGGCGATTCGTTGGTCTTTTGTAGCAGTCGACCGATGTCGCTACCATTACCTTCGAGCAGCTCCAGACCTTTTTGCCAGTCTGCTATCTCTTGGTCGATAGTCACTGGGCCAGGCTTACCGGTCAGCTCCACATAGGCACGCTGCGCAGTGGTCTTGAGCGAGCGCTCCTCAGGTGTCGCATTGGTGATGATCTGTGCCACAGCAGGCAGCGGCTCACGATTGGGCCAGGCGGTGTAGGCCGCCATCGCATCCTGCTTTAGCGACTGGTCACTGCCAGCGAAGATACCATCCAGCATGGCAGCAGTTTCCGCTCCGCCAGCCACTCCGAGGATGCGGAGGATACTGCGGCGCTCTCCTCCAGAGGTACCGTTCACCTTAGTGCGCAGATCCTTCAGCATAGAGGAGGAGTTCGGTGCGCGCTGGATCAGAGATAGGATCGAGTCTTCGTATATCCGGCGCAGAGCCAGATCCTGAGCACTCTTCAGACCCTGCAGGTAGACAGGTAGATTCTTCGATCCTGCGATCGATTTAGCCGCGCTCAGATAGATCTTCTTATCGCTCGTCTTTTTGGTGCTGGTCGCATAGCCGATGATGGAATCGGCCGCCGGACCATAGCCTCGATCGGCGATGATGCCTGCCAATGTCTTGCGTAGCAGCGAGCCAGTGGCTGCCTGCATCTGGGAAGTGATCTCGCGATCGACGTCGCTACCATCCAGCTTGCGCAGCGCTTTAGCCGCTTCGCTCTTCTGAGCGGTAGTCGACTTATCACTTATCATAAAGCCTACCAGCATCTGCACATCCTCGGAATTACCAGAGGGCTCGTCTGCTGAGTAAAGCGCCTCCAGACGCTGCTCATTCTTTGCAGCCGCCTTATTCTTCATCACCATGAATCCGACGATGCCTAGGATGAGGACAGCCCCCACCGCACTGACGATGATCGTCGCTATGGGCAGCTTCTTTTTCTCCGGAGACGCAGCCATCTGCCTACCAGCTGCTCCAGCTCCGGCTGCAGCAGCACCCGGTCTAGCACCTGCGGCAGCCGCAGCCCCTGCTCCGGTCGCTGCGGTTGTGCGAGCAGCAGGCGCAGCACCAGCGGCTGGGGCACCGGTCTGCAGTCGACCGGTCGTATTACCAGGGGTCGCTCCGACTCGTAGGTTCGGCGGTGCAGAGGCTTTGGCCCCGGGAGTGGCTACCTTTACCTTACTGCTACCAGTCTGCGGGCTGGCAGGAGCTGGCGCTTGCTGCGCCTGCGTGGGTAGTGCCGGAGCCTGCCCTGAGCTTTTGGGAAAGTACTTTAGAGCCTCCTTGGCATTCGACGGGCGGCTCTCGATATCGCGATTGATCAGCCACATCACCCACTGAGCCAGTGCCGGCGGCAGGTCTGGGCGTAGCTGCTCGATAGGGACTACCTTGTGCTGCAGGTGCGCATTCATCACCTGCGGAGCGGTCTCGCCATTGAATGGGTACTGCCCAGTGAGCGAATTGTAGTACACACAGCCCATCTGGTACAGATCCGTACGGGCATCTAGCTCACCTCGCTCGAACTGCTCCGGCGCCATGAAGAAAATCGACCCCATCACGGCATCGTCCTGATCCATGGTCTGCACCGATGGGTTTTTGCTGAATTTTGCCAGACCAAAGTCGAGGATCTTTAGCTGAAATCTGCCACTCGCCTGCCAGATCAGCATGATGTTAGTCGGCTTGATATCGCGGTGGATCACATTTTTGTCCTGCGCAGTCACCAGGCCTTCCATCGTCTGATAGACCACCTCGGTGAAATCCTCCACCGTCAGCACGCCACGCTCGACTGTCTGATCCAGCGTCTCACCGTCCAGCAGCTCCATCACTACGAAACCACCCTGCTCATCCTGACCCACATCAAACACTGTGATGATATTGGGGTGATTCAGAGAGGAGAGTGTCTGAGCCTCAGCGATCAGCTTTTGACCCGCAGCCATGATCTCCTCCTGCGTGCCCTGACCTGTCGTCAGCACTCGTTTCATCGCCACATCGCGCTGTAGCTGATGGTCATAGGCCTTGAAGACGGAGCCTAAGCCGCCTTGTCCGATTCGATCGCGAACTTCGTAGCGTGAATTCATCCGAGCAGAGGTGTATAAATAATCGGCCACCAAGGGCCTAGGAGCACTATGAGCAGCGAGAGTCGCTTTGCCATGATTTTATTGAAAAAAACCTAATACTTTTGAAATAAGCCCCACCCAGACCTTAGCTAACGCAAGTAAGTGGCACGCGATCAGGCGCTTGTGCGATATTCTCAGAAATGAGAGAACCGCCCCATGAGAATGCGTCTTCTTTTGTCAGCCATCACTGCCATCTGTCTGACCTGCGAGATGCGAGCTCAAGAAGAAGGCGAAAAGACCAGCGGGCAGGGCGATTGGGTGTTCAAATTCCGCCCCGATCTATCGGTTTTACCGCCCGGAGCCGACACCGCTATGAAGCGGGCCCACGGTGGAGTCGCCGTCGATCGCCAGACTGGCGATGTCTACTACCAGCTAGGCGGCTATGGCATCATCCACATGAGCCCCGACCTCACCTCCACCCGCAAGCTCATCGGCGACGCCGAGCTCAGTAAAATCAGCGGCCACAATGTCAGCGTGAGCTACGACGATACCGGCCAGCCCTACCTTCTCATCCCCGACAATCGCCGCGGGATCATCTACTACGCCGATACCGAGGGCAAGATCCTCTCCAGGCTCGAGCGACCAGAGATACTGGATTGGTTCAAAGGCAGCCGCTACAATCCTACCGACGTCATCATCGTCGATGGCCAGATGCTGGTCTCCGATGGCTACGGTAGTAAGTTCGTCTTCCCCGCTGAGCCATTTGGCAAGTGGGTCAAAGGCATCTACGGCGGCCGCTCCGCCTTTGTGACCAATCACGGCATCTCGCACAATCCAGCCACCGACCAGATCGCAGTCGCCGATCGCGAGGGTGCAAAGATCTACTACTTCGACAAAAAAGGCAGCCCGATCATGAACGGCAAATCCCCAGTGGTTCACCCACTGCCAGGCGGCGCCCGCCCGTGCGACATCGAGTTTCTCCCCGACGGCATATCTGTAGCAGGCTGCCTGCGCGGCGCCAATAATGCCCCCGGCGAGATCTACATACTCGACCCCGCTGGCCAGGTCCTATCGGTAATCAAACCCAAGCTCGAGCTCGGTCTCGATAGTGGCCACACACATGTCGAGCACATCCACCACACCAATTGGACCCAAGTCGGCGACACCATCTACCTCCTCGTCTACGCCTGGAATCCAGGCGGCTTCATGGTGCTGGAGCGAGTGAAAAACTGATGCCACCATTCGCGTATTTTTTCTAGCGGTAGATCGCAGATATTCGGCTAAGCTGCGCCGCTTATGACCCGCGACGACTTAGCCGATACCCTAGAGCAAATCGCCCTCCTCCTCGAGCTGAAGGGAGAGAATCCATTTAAGATCCGTGCCTACCGCACCGGGGCCGATACCGTGCGCCAGTACAGCGGCGATATCTTTGAGAAAGCCAAAAACGACGACCTAAAGGGCATCAAAGGCATTGGCGACGCGCTCCAGCAAAAGCTGCACGAGCTAGCCTCTACCGGGAAGCTAGAGTTTTACGAAAACCTGCGCAAAGACTTCCCCGATACCCTATTCGAGCTGTTCAAAGTCCAGGGCCTAGGCCCCAAGAAAGTAAAAGCCGTCTACGAGATGCTCGGCGTCGACTCCATCGCCAAGCTCAAAGCTGTGTGCGAGAGCGGCGAGATCTCCGAGCTATCTGGCTTTGGCAAAAAGACCGCTGAAAAACTTATCGAGGCGATCGAGTTCCGCGAGGCCAATGCTGAGTTTTTTCGCCTGGGCGATGTCGCCGCCCCTGTGCAGATGATACTCGACTGCCTGCGCGCCCACCCCGAGAGTCATCAGGTAGAGGCCGCTGGCAGCTACCGCCGGGGCAAAGAAATCGTGCACGATGTCGACTTTCTCGTCGCCACCAGCCAGCCAGCAGCCATCATGGACTACTTCGTCGGTCAGGAGTGGGTACAGAAAGTCATCGCCCATGGCGAGACCAAGAGCAGCGTCTACCTCGAGAATGGCCTGCAATGCGATCTGCGCGCTGTGAAGAATGACGAATTCGCCTGCGCCCTCGCCTACTTCACCGGTAGCAAAGAGCACAATGTGGCCATGCGCGGCCGCGCTATCGATCAGGGCTACACGCTCAATGAATACCGCCTCGCGCCCAAAGAAGGTAGCGGCAAAGATGCGCCGCCCACTTTTCAGACCGAGGCCGAGCTATACGACTACATGGGTATGGCCTACGTCGAGCCCGAGCTACGGGAGAATACCGGCGAGGTAGAGGCCGCTACCAGCAGCGACCTGCCAGATCTGATCCGTCTCGAGCAGCTCAAAGGCACCTTTCACAACCACACCACCGCCTCCGATGGCAAAAACACGCTCGAAGAGATGGCCCGCGCCTGCATCGACCATGGCCTGCAGTACCTCGGTATCGCCGATCACTCGAAAAGCTCCTTTCAGGCCAACGGCCTCAGCGAAGAGCGGCTCCTCGCCCAAATCGAGGAGATCGGCGAGCTCAATGCCAAACTCAAAGCCGAGGGCGAAGACTTCCACATCTTCACCGGCAACGAGGTCGACATCCTCAAAGATGGCTCACTCGACTACGACGACGAGCTGCTCGCCCAGCTCGACTACACCGTCGCCTCCGTGCACAATGCCATGACCCTCTCCGAGTCGGCCATGACCAAGCGTATCATCAGAGCCATCGAGAATCCGCACGTCACCATGCTCGGCCACGTCAGCGGCCGCCTACTCCTGCAGCGCGAAGCCTACGCCGTGAATATCCCCAAGATCATCGACGCCTGCGCCGAGACCGGCACCATCATCGAGCTCAATGCCAACCCTTGGCGCCTAGACATGGACTGGCGCTGGTGGAAGCTGGCCCGCGACAAAGGCGTGAAATGCTCCATCAACCCCGACGCCCACCGCACCAGCCACTTCGACTACCTGTGGTTCGGCATCAAACAAGCCCGCAAAGGCTGGCTGACTGCCGACGATGTGGTCAACTGCCTGTCTCTAGAAGAGGTGAAAGCCGCTATCGCCTAGCTATCGATTTAGCGGAAGTGATACACCAAACACTAGCGACATCACTCCTCCAACTTGCCAAACCGCACCCTAACCTCAGCGACTTGGTTTTCGACCAGTCTTCTATTACGACGATCGATGAGGATATAAGCGACCAAACCTACGATTACTGCGGCACCTAGACTCAAAAACAACCACGCGAAAAACACCGCCAAAAGCGTAACGCCTAGAACCTTGAACCAACTATAAGGCGGTCGCTTCGCTTTTCGCAGAGCTGTTCTGTACTTCAGTTGAGCGATTTGATCCTTGGATAAATAGCTCATATCACCGCCCATCCGCCAATGGATCAAAGTCATCCGTGCGAAACGGATAAGCAGGCAATCCAGCGCCATTGACGAGATTGACCTCCGGCTTACCCGCCCAGGCATACCTCACGTGCTCTGGATCGGGACAGAGCGGGGAGGTCAGTTGCACCGTGTCTCCAGCGATCTCAGCCTGAGCTGGAAACCATTTCTTTACATTGGAATCATAAACCCAGAAGCCTTGGGGCGCCTCTCCATTTATCGTCTTTAGACCCTCTGCATGCTGATAGTACACAATTAGCTTTCCGCCCTGCTTTTCGACTTTATCGAATACCGGGCCTCGGTCCGAGATACTCACGCCCAGGGTATCTTTAGCTGCCAATCGCGCCAACCTTTCACCAATAGGAGCTTTATCCCGCGGGTGGATATTTTTGACATCCCCGAGATCGATCGTATTCGCTACCGCCGTATGCGGCAAGTCGAGAGCCGCCATCTGCGACTCGCGCATCCATGCCCAAGTGTGAGCCTCAGGGTGTAGCTGATCCTTTTCCGATGATGTCGACAGCACGGACCCAAACCCCGGTAGCATCACCATATAAAATCGCATATCATCTCTCCCCCAGCCTTTGCGGTAGCGCTGGATCCAAGCCTTCAGAGTCTCATCATAATCCTCGATACTGGATACGCGATGATACCACGGAGTTTCCGGCATACCGCTCATGTATCTAGCATTTCGCTCGCCTTGATACCATATCAGCCCTCGACACGCATAGGACACCAGTGGTGCCATCATCGCATTGTATACAATACTGGACTGCCTACGCATAAAGACATCGTCTCCTCGCTCCCATTTGTCCTTTTCTAGAGCCGCACGCACCTTTGCCTGCGCAGCTGTATCCGCATCCCACTCCGCCATGATCTGGGCAAAAAGCGGCAGCTCCTCTGTCATATCCCGAGGCATCCAGGCCTCGATCGATGTGCTACCCCATGCTGATAAAATGATACCTACCGGTACACCCTCGGTGTACTTTGCTAAATGATGAGCAAACCCAAAAGCCACCGCACTACTAGGTCCCGCCACTTGCCACTCGCCCTGCACTGCAGCTTGCTCAGTGAATGCCGTGGTCCGCTTTACCTCCAGGCAGCGCAGCCCATCTGCAGATAGATCTTTGAGCGCACCTACACTTGATGCACCGAATTGCATATTCGACTGGCCAGAGCAGATCCATACCTCGCCAACTACCACATCGCTTAGCGTCACCGTATCGGTACCAGCCTTCACGATCAGATCCGCACCAGTAGCTGCTCCTTTCATAGCCGCTAAAGTGCAGCGCCACGCTCCATCGGCATCCGCCGTAGTCGACACGGTCTGATCCGCAAACATCACTGACACATCGGCACCCGCATCCGCCACTCCCCACACCGACACCGGCATATCCCGCTGCAGGACCATGTGATCGGTAAATGGAGGTGACAATCGTAACTCTGCCTGCACGACAGTCGACCAAATCAGAAGTAGAGAAAAGATGAATCGAGATAGCATTTTAAATAGGGTATAAAAAAGATTCAATAGGGTACAATTTTCAGTCAATAGGGTACAATCACCTACTTCACTGCTCGCTGACCTCCAGCGCCCCCCCCTGAAGCTCAGCCAAAGCCTCGCCGACTAAAAATAGGGAGCCTGCGACTAGACGTTTGCTGCCAAACTCCACAGAAAGCTCGAGAGCGTCAGCCACATCCACGGCGGTGTAGACAGACACATCGGCATGCCCGGCCTCGGTGAGAGCAGCGCTCATATCGGTAGCGGAGAGCCGCCGCTCGGATTTGATCGGCACCAGTATCACCCGTGCCGCTAGCGGCCCGAGATGCGACAGGATCTCGACCACTTCTTTGCCCTGAGCGATGCCAAAGATCAGTGTAGCAGGCAGGTCACCGAAGGTCTCTCGCCAGCTAGCCGCGAGTGCCTCTGCTGCTGCCGCATTGTGCGCACCGTCTAGCACCAGATCTTTGCCCACACGCTGAAAGCGGCCTGGCCAGCTGGTACGCTCCAGAGACTCGCGGATACCATCCTGCGTGAGCCGCTCGTCCTCTAGTCGGCAAGCGGCCTCGACGGCTAGAGCTGCATTCTCCCGCTGATGCGGACCCGGCAAACCTAGCGGCCACTCGGTCGGCAGTGGGTGCGCCTCGATATAGGGGATGCCCAGCTCCAGCGCTCGACGGCCGATCACGTCGCGAGCATCGGGGTGTACATCAGCCACGACCACTGGCACGTCGCGCTTCAAGATACCGGCTTTCTCACCAGCGATCGCGCGAATGTCCTCGCCCAGCCACTGCTGGTGATCCATCGCGATCTGGGTGATCACGCTCACGTCGGCTTTCAGCGCATTGGTGGCATCGAGCCGTCCGCCCATGCCGGTCTCTAGGATGATCACATCGCACTGCTGCACGCAGAAATACTGCAGCGCCACTGCGAGAGTGATCTCAAAAAAGGTCGGATGCGGGTCCCACTTAGCGACCAGAGCTCTGACATCGCTCAGCTTTTCTGCCAAAAAATCCTCGGGCACCATCTCGCCATCCACCCGCATGCGCTCGGGAAAGGCGATCAGATGCGGACTGGTGAATAGGCCGGTGCGGATGCCTGCATCGCGCAGGATCTGGTCGGCAAAGGCGCAGACCGAGCCCTTGCCATTGGTGCCCGCCACATGCAGAATGCGTCTACCCTCCAGCTGATCGGGCAGGCCTAGGGCTTCGATGAGTTTGGTCACATTCTCCAGGCCCAGCTTTATGCCAAAGGTCTGAGTACTGTAGAGCCAGTCGAGTGAGGTCTGATACGGGGTAGCGGACATGGGTAGTAGGAGTTTACCATGGTGGAAAAATGAAAGATCGCAAACTGACACCCGAGATCCTCGACGAACTGCCCGCAGACGATCCCGAAGCGATCCGTAGCCGCCGCGATCTGCGCTGGATCAATATGGCAATGGGCAACTACCAATGGATCGCTAGCCAGATCACGCCGGGGCGCTGGCTGGAGCTGGGTGCAGGCGACGGCAGCCTAGCCGCTCAGGTCGGCAGTCGAGCTGGCCTACACATCGATGGGCTAGATCTCGCGCCACGTCCAGAGGACTGGCCTGCGGAGTGGGGCTGGCAGCAGGGCGATCTCTTTGCCCTGCTACCCAAGCTAGCGGCGGATAGGCAGCCTACCGGCCTGGTGGCCAATCTGTTTCTCCACCACTTCACCGATGAGCAACTCGCCACCATCGGCACCCTGATCCCCGATACTATCGAGCGGCTGCTGATCTGCGAGCCCGCTCGCTCCTCTGCCCATATCTGGCAGGGCTTGGCGATCTACCCGTTTATCAATCGCGTCACCCGCCACGACATGATCGTCAGCATCGAAGCAGGCTTTCGTGAGGGCGAGTTGCCGTATGCATTGGGTCTGGACAGTTCACAGTGGGTTTGGCATGAGTACCGCTCACTTCTAGGAGCGTATCGCCTCGAGGCCCAACGCTCTTAGAACGAGAAGGCCGCACCAATTGAGTCATCATCCGTCTAACGGCTGCCCTCGTAATTTCCTTTTGCTATGAAAAACATCATCTCCCTACTGACTATCTCTCTCGGCGTGGGCTGCGCGGGGCTAGCCTGGTCGCTGGACAAAGAAGAACTGGCAAAACGCTGGAGACAGCTACCTACCGTGCCAGAGGCTGAACTGCCAAAGATGGAAAACAAGCGCGGCGACCTACGTGGCAAGCTACACACCGAGGGTCTCCAGGGTCACACTTGGGTGAGCTTCCCTTTTATCGAAAATCCGGCCAGCTTCAGTTTCGATCGCAAAGGCCGCCTCTACGTGTCCGAGGCAAACCGCTTCTGGCTAGGTGTGCCTGACCTACGCGGGGCAAACTTCATGGTTCGGGAGGACTTTCAATCGCTGACGGTGCAAGACCGTCTGGATATGTATGAAAGACACAAAGACAACTACCCAGAGGGGTGGTTCGACAGTATCTCAGACCGCATCATCCGCCTCGAGGATAGCGATGGCAATCTGGTCGCCGATCAGCGCACCCTTTTCTCCGATCACTTCAATAAGCCTGCGGATGGCATCGGCTTCTCCCTGCTCGCCGACGAGGACAATACCGTCTACTTCACCTGTATCCCAAATGTCTGGAAGATGACGGATAAGGACGACGATGGTGTAGCCGATACTCACGAGGCCATCTCCGAGGGCTACGGCGTGCGAGTATCCTTTATCGGACACGATCTGCATGGCATCACTCGCGGGCCAGATGGTATGCTGTATTTCTCCGTGGGCGATCGCGGCTACCACGTGACCACCGATGACGGTGAAGTGCTCTCCGGACCAGGCGAGGGCGCGATCTTCCGCTGCGAGCCCGATGGCTCCGGCCTAGAGCGCTACTGCCGTGGCCTGCGCAATCCTCAGGAGCTAGTCTTCGACGAGTGGGGGAATTTATTCACCTTCGACAATACCGGCGATATCGGCGACAAAGCTCGCATGGTCTACGCCCTCTACGGCACAGACTCTGGCTGGGATATGTCGCACCAGTCGCCACACCACTACGCCGAGATCCTCGACTGGGGTGACTTTCGTCCAGATACCGCCATGTGGGTGGTGGAGAAGATGTACGCCCCCTTCAACGAAGAGCAGCCACAGTGGGTCTACCCACCAGCCGCCAATGTCTCAAAGGGCCCTAGCGGTATCACACTCGTGACTGGCGAGTCGGTACCAGATGAACTGCGCGGCAAATTTCTCGTCACCGACTATCAGGGAGCCGCTACCAACAGCAGTACCTGGGTGGTCGCTCATCAGCCCAAAGGCGCTGGCTATGAGCCTAGCGAAGTCTCCACTCTCATCGACGGCGTAGCCGCTTCGGACGTAGAGCTGGGCTACGATGGCCGCATCTACCTCTGCGATTTCGGCGGTGGCTGGAGCATCAATACCAACGGCTCTATCCAAGTGCTCGAGTCCACCGATGCCGCTCAGCGCTCAGCAGGCGAAAAAGTAGCCGCTCTCTTCGAGGAAGGATTTGCCGATCGTGACAACACCGAGCTGACCCTGCTGATGAACAGCAAGGACAAGCGCGTGCGCCAAGCCGCTCAGTTCGCTCTGGTCGAGAAGGAAGGCGGTGCCGAGACCCTCGCCAAGATCGCCAAGACTGCCGACAACCTACCCGCACGTCTACACGCCGTATGGGGGCTAGGCCAGCTGGTGCGCACCTCTGGCCACCAGACCAGCAAGCTAGTAGAGCTACTCAACGATGCCGACCCCGAGGTCCGCGCCAATGTGGTGCGCGTACTCGGCGACTGCCGCGTGGCTGATGCCGCAGAGCTCGTCCTCGAGCGGCTACAGAAAGACGACTCCGCTCGCGTCCGATCATTAGCCGCTATCGCCCTGAGCCGCATCGCCGAGCCTGGCGATCAACAGGTGATCGATGCGCTCTACCAAGCCGCCGTCGACAATGGCAAAGGCAAAGAGATCGATCCGGTGCTGCGCCATGCGATACTGAGCGGCCTCGATACGATCAGCACCGTAGCCGCTGCGGCTGAGAGAAATCGCTCCAAATCCGAAGAGGAGCGGCTCACTGCCGTGCTCTATCTCCGCCGCCACGCCAGCCCCGAGCTGACTAGCTTTCTCGACGATCCATCGCTGAAAGTACGCCGCGAGGCCGTCATAGCCATCTACGACACCGATGCCATGGATGGCCCAGCTGGTGCCGTGCTCGCTTCGATGGGCGAGCATTCCAGCGAGTTTCCCGCCACTGTCCAGCGCCGTGTAGCGGCTGCCAATTACCGCCTCGGCGGTATCGACAATGCCCAGTCTCTTCTCACCATGGCAGCGGCTGACGAGATCGACAGCACTGTGAAGAAAGCCGCCCTACAGGGCTTGCTAAAATGGGAGACCGAGATCGTCACTGATCCCGTGCACGGCCACTACCGCCCGATCCCGCAGAAAGAGCGCAGCCTAGCCAGCCTCGGCGAAAACATGGGCTCCGAGCTAGAGGCATTCCTAGCCGGTGATCATGCCCCAGAGCTGATCTCGCTAGCCATGCAGCTAGCCAGCGACACCGGCGTGGAGCTCAATGCCGATACACTGATCGCCCAAGCTCAGAAAACCACTCTCGACTCTACCGTGCGCATAGCGGCTCTGAATAGCTTGGTAAAAGCCAACCCAGCCAAGGCCAAAAGTGTGATCCAAAGCCTACTGGACGACTCCGATGCCCCTGTGCAAGCAGCCGCCCTCACCCAGGCATACGCTCAGCCAGATATGGTGGGCAGCCTAGGCGACCGTGCTTTTGCCGCGATCAGCGGCGGACCGATACCCGTAGCACGAGCCGCTATATCCGGTATGGCCGAGCATAGCCCGGCACGCTGGACAGCGATCTGGCAGATCGCCCGCGATGCTCTGCGCCCCGAGCTACAGCTCGATGGCTACCTAGCCGCGCAGCGGACGGCTCCGGAGCTGACCCAGGCATTTGCCGCCAGCGATCCTCACGCGGTCTTTGATCTGTCCGAACTCGGTGGCAATGTCGAGCGCGGCGAGCTGGTCTACAACAATCAAGGCGCCTGTCGCCAATGCCACCAGATCGGCAAAGACGGCGGTATGCAGGGCCCAAATCTAACCACAGTCGGCTCACGCCTCAGCCCACGTCAAGTGCTCACCTCCATTTACAATCCCGGTCTCGAGATCGCCAAGGGCTATGGCACCACCAGTGTCATACTCAAAAATGGCGAAGCTGTCGTCGGTCGCTTGGCTAAATCGGATAAAAAACAGGTCCAAGTGATCTCGCCCGATGGCAAAGAGCGTACCGTGCTACGCAAAGACATCGCTACCATGACAGATCCGATCTCTGCCATGCCACCGCTGGGCGCTGCACTGCCATCGCATGATCTACGCGATCTTGTGGCTTACGTCTCTGCTCAAGTAAAGAAAAGCAAGAAATCCACCAACGATGCCGAGGCTCACGGTGATAAAAAAATCGCAAAATAAACCGATATAAACATTTTTGGCGTGACTTTTGCTTTGCTTTTTACGTATTATCATCGAAGTCCCCCGAGACTGAATTTGATCTTTTCCAACCTATAAAATTTTAGACACTTTTCCTGCGGTGTCCGCCCCTTTGCGACCAACTAAAGGCCCGGACCGTTGTTACGTTCAAGGGAGCAAGTACGTCGTCAGCTGTCAGGCCTTTACTGGAAGGCAAATGGCTTAGACGAGAAGCTCCCGCTCTATTGAGGAACGGGAACGTGAGCCTATCCGTCGGAGACGGCACAATGTGGGAAATCAAAATTAGCGCCTCGAGCAGAGCCGATAGTGCCTGACTCGAGGCGCTTTTTTGTATAAACGATTGGGATTGATTCAATGGAGAAACGACTTAATTTTTAATCATGGAACTTAAAGTTCTCGTGAAGAATGGTAGACTGGAGACTGAAGAGCCGCTTCCCAGTGACTGGGGGAATGGAACTGAATTAGTGGTAGTGGCTCACACTCCTGAAGAACGCGAAAGGGAATTCCATCAATTGAAGGATACCTGGCAAAAAGAGACCAAATACCTTTCTTTTTCGCAACAAATTGCTATTCACCCTGCATACCAAAGAATCATTGGAATGGGGAGAGAGGCTTTACCTCTAATTCTGAGAGAGCTCGAATCTGCACCGCATCACTGGTTCTGGGCGCTCAAGTCGATCTCAGGTGAAAATCCTGCTCCGGACGAGATACAGGGCAATATGAAAGCCATGTCAGAGTGCTGGTTAGATTGGGGACGCAAAGCTGGAGTGATCTAGCCCTACCGCAAACAGAAATGAGTATAGAAGAAGACTTCCCTCAACTCAATAAAGGATACTTCAAAGTCACTAGCCCATCCGACATCCAGTACAACTGTATGGCATGGGCAATGGAAGACAATACTAAGTGGTGGGAACCCAGTGATGCGGGATATTGGCCTACTGATTGTTACGATTTTTCACTTACCTCATATTTTGAAACTCTAAAGGCTTTAGGTTTTTCGGAGTGTGACTCCCCTAGATTAGAGTGTGATACTGAAAAAATAGCCCTCTACTCTCTAGATGGAGAAGTTACCCATGTTGCTAGACAATTGGAGTCTGGAAGATGGACCAGTAAGCTCGGCTCAGATAAAGATATCGAACATGATCTAGATGGGCTTGAAGGAGATATATTTGGGAAAGTTAGCGAACTATTACGCCGCCCCAAAAACGCAGTAACATAAACTGCTAAGCCAAGATATCTTTCGCCACATGACCATACACATCGGTCAGGCGGAAGTCTCTACCAGCGTAGCGATAGGTCAGACGCTCATGGTCGAGACCTAGTAGGTGGAGGATGGTGGCGTGCCAGTCGTGGATGTGCATTTTATCCTCCACGGCCTCGTAGCCATACTCATCGGTCGAGCCGTAGCTGAAGCCGCCTTTCACACCGCCGCCTGCCATCCACGAGGTGTAGCCGTTGGCATTGTGATCGCGGCCACTGCCACCCTGGCTGTGCGGGGTGCGGCCAAACTCGCCGGACCAGACTACGAGGGTATCTTTGAGCATGTCGCGCTGCTTCAGATCGCGCAGCAGCCCGGCGATCGGCTTGTCGCAGCCGGCACAGATCTCGGGCATGCGAGTGGCGATACCAGCGTGAGTATCCCAGCCGGGGCCATGGCTGAGTTCGATGAAGCGCACCCCCGACTCGGCTAGTTTGCGCGCGGTCAGGCACTGCTTGCCAAACTTATCGGTGACCGAATCGCCGATGCCATACATCTCTCGGGTCTGGGCCGACTCGCTGCTCAGATTCAGCGCACGGGGCAGCTCATCCTGCATGCGAAAGGCGAGCTCGTACGACTCGATGATGCCCTCCACCCCAGGGTGCTGGCTCTCGCGCTGAAGTTTAGCGCGGTTCAGCGATTGGATAAAGTCGAGCTGCTGGCGCTGGGTGCTGCGATCGATCTGTGGGTTGTTTAGATTGGCGATGCCGGTGGAGTCCTCCTCGGCCTGGCCACGACGGCCCTTGCCTTTGCCCTTGGACTTGCCGCCTTTCTTGCCTTTGCCCTTGGTCATGGCGCCCATCGAGTCTTGCTCCTGGATGGTGATGCCGCTGGTCTCGACTCCGGTGCCACGGTACTCGGGCGGGAGAAAGCTATTGCCCAGGATTTGGCTGTTGCCCTTGCCCGGGTCTAGCCACACGTAGCCGGGTAGATTTTGACTGACGGTGCCCAGCCCGTATAGCGACCACACGCCCAGCGATGGTCTGGCGAACTGAAACTTGCCGGTGTGCATCTGCAGCTGAGCGCGCGTGTGGTCCGGTATATCGGTATGCATGCTGCGCAGCAGACACAGCTCGTCGGCCATCTGTGCGACATGGGGAAATAGCGAAGATATCCACAAGCCACTCTCGCCATGCTGCGAAAACTCAAACGGCGAGGCCATGAGTTTCGCACCCCGCGCCTTGCCGACTAGCCCGGGCTTGCCTGCATCGGCGATCAGCTGTGGCTTGTAGTCGAATGTATCGAGATGCGACGGCCCGCCCGGCATCGTCAGCATGATCACACGCTTGGCCCGTGCTGGGTGATGCGGCTGCTTCGGTGCCAGCCCTTTGGCACTGGCCTGCGCCTCGCGATGCGCCAGCGCTGCAAAGGCCAACCAACCAAATCCCGTGCCAGATGTCTGCAGTATGCGGCGACGTGAGTGAATCATAGTCGTGGTTTTCTTTCTATATCGGTGATGTCCTCTTACAAATAGCGAAACTCTGCCGAGGCCAATAGCCCCTGACAAAACAAACGCAAAAATCGATCGGGCTGGCTGCGTAGCAGAGTCTCAGCCCCCTGCTGCTCGGCCGGCGTGGGCGGTCTGCCATAGGCGCGGAGAAAGCCAGCCCGGATCTGATCGTCCACCTGCTCGTAGCTAGTCTCCAGCAGCTGGGCAAAGTGCTCGGCCTGAGCCAGCACAAAGCGGTCATTCATCATAAATAGCGACTGCTCAGGTCCATTCGACAGCACTCGCGCTCCTGTGACGATGCCGGGATCCGCCCCGTCGAATAGATCGATCAGCTCGGGCATCGCATCGCGGATAGGTGGCAGATAGACCGAGCGGATCGAGGGAAAGTCGGTGACCAGATCGGGACTGCTACGCCTGCCCAGCTCGCCATCGCCATAGTCCGATACTACCGATCCGTAGGGGCGCTGGTAGTCGAGCTGGCCGCTCACCGCGAGTATCGAGTCGCGCAGCGCCTCGGCATCGAGACGGCGCGGTGCAGAGCGCCATAGGTAGGTATTATCCGGATCGACGGCATAGGCCGCCTCGCTATAGGTAGTCGCCAGCTGGTAGGTGCGCGATAGCATGATCTCCTTTAGTAGCGGCTTCAGCTGCCAGCCGCCCTCTACGAAGCGCAGCGCTAGGTAGTCGAGCAGCTCGGGGTGCGATGCGGCCTGCCCCGTGGTGCCAAAATTTTCCGTGGTGTAGACCAGCCCGCGGCCGAATAGCTTTTGCCAAAAGCGGTTCACCAGCACCCGCGCGGTCAGTGGATTTTTGTCTGAGCTGATCCAGCCCGCCATCTCCAGTCTACCGCTGTGGTCCTCTGGCACGGCCACGGGGCGATCCTGCAGCACTTGTAGAAAGCCGCGCGGCACACTCTGCGCTGGGCTATCGATCTCGCCGCGCACCAGCACAGCGGCCTCCACCATGCTATCTCGATCGAGCACACCCATCGCCTGCGAGATCCGGCCCCCCGTGCCATCGATAGCCGCTAGCTCCTCCTCTAGGCGGCTCTGTGTGGTGCGCAGGCGGCGCGCGCTGCCACGTTTGTCATCGTCGCTGACGCCACCGTTGCGCATCTTCTCTTTCTTATCTTCGTGGAAGAGCCGCAGGTCCTCATTCACCTGCTCCAGCTCGGCTCTCAGCTTGGCGATATCGGCCTCGGTGTAGGCGACATTGGGCTGGGTGGCGATCGGCAGCTCGATCAGTTCGCCGACATTGTAGCGGTGGCCCGAGCCCGAAGTGCCGTAGTAGGTGTAGGTACTCTGAAAGACCCCCGCCATGGCGTAGTAATCGACTGTCGGTATCGGGTCGAACTTGTGGTCATGACAGCGTGCGCACGATACTGTGAGCCCGAGAAATGCCTGGCTAGTCGCATCGATCTGCTCATCGACCAGATCCATCAAAAACTGGCGGCTATTCTTTTGCCGAAAGTCCTTTGCACCCAACGCTAGGAAGCCGGTAGCGATCAGCTGCTCCTGTCGCTGCCGATCATTCGCCGCAGGTAGCAGATCGCCAGCGAGCTGCTCGCGGATCATCCGCTGCCAGGATTTGTCGGCATTGATCGAGTCGATCACATAGTCGCGGTAGCGCCAGGCGTGCGGGTAGGCTTGGTTCGAGCCCTTGCCATTACTCTCGGCATAGCGCGCTACATCCAGCCAGTGGCGGCCCCAGCGCTCGCCATACTGGCGGCTGCGCATGAGCTTATCGATAGCCGCCTCGATCGCCCGCTCTGGGCCATCCTGCTGCCACAGCCGGTGAAAGGTGCGGGCAAAATCTGCAGTAGGCGGCAGCCCTACCAGATCGTAGCTCAGCCGCCGCACCATCGCCCGCGCCGGGGCATCGGCCACTGGCTGCAGCCCCTGCTCCTCTAGCTCGGCTAGGATGTAGCGGTCGACATCGTTCCGGGGCCACTCACCATCTGCTACAGTGGGAGCTGCCGCTGCGACTGGCCGCTGAAAGGCCCAGTGTTGCTTACCCGCCTCGATGTCGATCTCGCTGATCACATCGGCCTCGCCCTCGCGCGGGTCGGGTGCGCCCATCTCGATCCAGGTGCGAAAGTCGGCCAGCACCTCATCGGGCAGCTTGCTTTTAGGCGGCATCTCATAGTCCGGCTCGCTGTGCGAGATCGCCAGCCATAGCCAGCTCTCCTCCAGATCACCCGGCACCACTCCCGGCCCGGTATTGCCACCCTGGCGCAGACCATAGCGGCTATCCAGAGTCAGCCCACCTTTGCTCACGCCATCCTCCTGCGAGTGGCACTCGTAGCACGAGTCGATCAGCACCGGGCGGATCTTGGCCTCAAAGAAATCGATCTGCTCCTGCGATAGATCAGCCAGACAGAGTGGAGCTACCATTAATCCTGCCAGCATCCCGATGATCGTTTTAAAAATCGCGCAGCTCCTACTCATCATCACAAAGGAGTAAACTCCAGAAGCTCGAATGTGATTCGAATAAATTGTACCCTATTCACTCAAAACTGTACCCTATTGAATTTGGCCCAGGGCTCTGGCTCGCGGGGTTGAGCTGAATAGAGAATGACGAGTTGGATTTTTGAATTTTGATTGGCCTATCTAAGTCGCCGATGCCGATTGGTGGGCAAAAAAATACCCACGACCGTCTCGCGGTCGTGGGCATCGGAATAAAATAAAATCTCTTAATCCGAGGGTTTAGTTTGCCATATCCTTGAGTTTCTTCAGCGGACGAACCTTCACTGCGATCGATGCAGGCTTAGCCTTGAACATCTGCTCTTCACCAGTGAATGGGTTCACACCCTTGCGAGCTTTCACAGCAGGCTTCTTCACGGTCTGGATCTTCAACAGGCCTGGCAGGACAAACTCGCCGACAGAGCGCTTGTTGATGTGCAGCTGAATGATTTCTTCGAGTGATTCGAGTACTCCATTGACCTGAGCTTTAGTCAGATCGTTGTCCTCAGCGATTTGGTTCACGATTGCGGTTTTGGTGTATTTCGCATCCAATGTCTTTCTTTTCTTAGCAGCCATAATAATCTTGTTTAAATGTGATAAATATAAAAAGGCGAGCTTTATTTTACATTGACAAATATTATTGCAACCCAAAATACTACTTTTATAGTATTTTTTGTCGATAAAGTGGCTAAAACCCTAAAAACCCAGTGGTTTGAGGGAGCGAGATCGTGCAAATGACTACTCGACTAGTAGTCCGAGGTATTCCCAAAGGGCGACCTGCATGTCGGCGAAGCCTCTTTTCTTGGGGATGAGGTAGGTGGAAATAACGGGTATACGGGTAGACCGGAAATCTGCAGGCACCGGAGTCGCCTCGATGCCGAGTCGCTGCCAGAGCTTCTGAGCGCGCTGCATGTGCCATGCCGAGGTGCAGATACCGATGCGCTCTGGCTGCTCCGGCAAGGACTGCAGATAGTCTCGATAGGCTATGAGTTCCGATTTGGTATTGGCCGGATCGGAAAAGCCGATCATGTCCGCATCTGGCACGCCCATCTCGCGCCAGATCCCCATGGTCTCAGCCGAGAGATCGCGATCGCCCCAGACCTCGGTCATACTGCGGCCACTAGCAGCCAGGGTTTTGACTTGCCCGGCCTTGTAGAGCCGCACGGCTTTCATCACTCGATCGCCTGCTACACCCATCTGGGCATGTCCACCGGGAGTCGCCGTGGTCCCTCCACCGAGGACAAAGAGGATATCAAATGTCTCCGTCGGCGACTCATACGGCACCATCGGGCGCTCGAGCGCCGCCATCAGTCGATTGCCGATGATCGGATTGCCAGCCAGTGAATATAGTAGCCAGACGACGACCAACACCGAACGCATCCGCAGCTTGATACCTGGCCAGCAGATGAGGTATGTGAGCAATACCCAGGTAAACCCAGCCGGTAACACGAGGAATACCACCACTTTGCGCATCAGTAGCGGCTGCCCCGCGAGTAACACGAGCAAGATAAAGAATACGGTCGGCAGTAGCAGCAGCCAGTAGCGTCTGAGTAGCGAAGCGAGCATGGTAATAGAAAGGAATCGTAGATAAGGCGAAATAAAAAACCCCTTCCATCTATACGACGGAAAGGGCTTTTACTTTCGAAAGTACCTTTGGCAGGTAAAAAACTAAAAACTGTATTTAGTCGTCGATAGTCAGCTTGCGGCGCCAACCGGTGAGGTGATTGTCCATGTCGTCGCCGACACGAGCAAGCTTACCGGACTGGTATACCACAAGTGCTGCTGTGAAAGCATCGCTACCTACAGCTGCCTCTGAGTCAGCCACCTTCTCTGATAGCTTCTGCAGCTCGTCAGAGATATCACCCAGCTCCTGGTAGAGCTCAGCATCGCGGTGGAACTCGTCTGTGTCGAATGAGCGAGGCAGGATGCCAGGTGAGCGCTTCACGAGGTCCTGAGCTTTTTCTACAAAGCTGCGACCAGTCTTGCCGAGGCGCATGAGGCCCTCTTTCTCATCATCATCGAAATCTTTGGCGAATGCCAGCTTGCGGCGGATCAGATCCATCGCGTCGTAGATTTCTTTTTTGTCCTGCTCACTGAGATCAGCGGAGATGTTGTTTGTTACTTCGTCGTCGTTCATTTTTTTAGTGGTAGTGGTGGTAGTCTCTTTTTTGTCTTCAGCCTTCTGAGCCTCTTCCGCTTCACGCTTCTTTTGCTCTTCTTGCTGCTTTTGCAGATTATTGCTCTGCGGAGCAGGTGCAGCCGCCGGTGGCGGAGTATCTTGCTCGTCGGATTTTGGTCGGCCTAGTAGATTAGGGAACCCAGCTTTCTTTTTTTCGTCTTTTTCCATGTTTGGTGTGAGGGCTTGTCCCGTGTCCCGTGTGTGTGGTTAAGTATTGTTTATAGTTTAGACTTTCGAAGAAACTATCGACTACAAATTCAGGAGGCGTTTGTAATCACAATATTTCAAACACCATAGTGAATATTAATCAAATCATAGTTTTTAGAGTGTTTACCACATTCTCGGGGGTCATGCCTAGCTCTTTCATCACTGTTCCACCTGGAGCACTGATGCCGAAGCGGTTGATACCGATCACTTGACCCGCTGAACCGACGTATTTCCACCAGAGGCCAGATACACCTGCCTCGATAGCGACGCGTGTGGTGCAGGCTGCTGGTAGCACTGACTCGCGGTAAGCTTCGTCCTGACGATCGAATCGCTCCATGCATGGCATCGACACCACGCGGATACCGTCGCCCAGCTCTTTGGCGGCATCGATGATGTGGTCGAGCTCAGAGCCGGAGGCCAGTAGGATTGCCTTTAGATCACCAGTCTCTTGCTTGGCGATGTAGCCACCTTTGAGCGCGCCTTCGCGGCGGGTCTTTACAGGGATATCGCTCTGCGTACCGACTTTCTGACGGGTCAGGATAATCGCTGTAGGGCCATCTTTGCGCTCGATCATAGCGGCAAAAGCTCCGGCAGTCTCCTCAGGATCACCGGGACGGATCACATCGAGATTCGGGATCACGCGCAGGCCACTGACCGTCTCGACTGGCTGGTGAGTCGGGCCATCTTCGCCGACACCGACAGAGTCGTGAGTGAAAATGTAACCCACTGGCAAGTGAGCCAGAGCCGCTAGGCGGATAGAAGGTCTGAGGTAATCGGCAAACACGGCGAAAGTCGCGCCAGTGGTGCGAAAAACTCCATCGTAAGCGATACCATTGCAGATCGCACCCATAGCGTGCTCGCGGATACCGTACCAGATATTGCGACCACTGTAGTCTGCAGGTCCAAAGTCGCCAGAGGACTTGATGTAGTTCTTAGTCGAGCCGTAGAGGTCAGCACTACCGGTGATCAAGTTTGGCACAGCGTCAGCTACGGCCTGGATCACATCGCCACCAGCAGCACGGGTCGCATTGGCGTAGTCTGCAGCGAACTCTGGGATCGAGTCGATCAGGTCGGCAGGGGTATCACCCGCTACCGCACCTTCCAGCTCACTTGCCATCTCTGGGTTGGCAGCTTTCCACGCATCGTATGTCGCCTGCCAGGCCTGATAGCCCTCGCGCAGCTGATCGGTGTGCTGCTGGAAGTAGGCGCGGGTCTCCTCGGACACATAGAATGTCTCAGCCGGCAGACCTAGGCCCTCGCGAGCTGCCTCGGCAAACTTGGCACCGCCTTCGCCGTGGCCAGCTGCTGTTCCAGCCACCTCTGGGATACCGCGTCCGATCTCAGTCTTGGCCTCGATTAGCTTTGGCTTGCCGTTTTTGTTGGTCTTGGCCGCCTCGACTGCCTCGAGCACAGCACCTAGGTCGTGACCATCCACCTGCACGGTGTCCCAGCCCATGGCGGCGAAGCGATCACAAGCATTCTCGCTCTGTGTCTTGTCGGCCATGGCATCGAGTGTCACATCATTGCTATCATAGATCAGGATCAGATTATCGAGCTGATTGTGACCGGCGAATGAGATCGCCTCGTAGGCGACACCTTCCTGCAGACAGCCGTCACCAGCGAGGGCGACGATGTTTTGATCGAAAATCGTGTGATCCGCTGTGTTGTACTTAGCGGCTGCCATCTTAGCGGACAGCGCGTAGCCGACAGCATTGCCCACACCCTGACCAAGAGGGCCAGTGGTCGCCTCTACGCCAGGAGTTTCGTCGAACTCTGGGTGCCCAGGAGTGGTGCTGTGCAGCTGGCGGAAATTTTTCACCTGCTCCAGAGGTAGATCGTAGCCAGACAGGTGCAGCCAGCTGTAGAGGAACATACTACCGTGACCTGCAGATAGGATGAAGCGGTCGCGGTTCAGCCATTTTGGCTCATCAGGATTGTAATTTAGAGCTTTTCCGTAGAGGACTGCACCGATCTCCGCAGAACCTAGAGGCAGGCCTAGGTGGCCTGAGCTGCAGGCGTGGATAGCATCGATTGCGAGGCCGCGAGCTTCAGTCGCTGCGCGAGATAGGGAGCTGGTATCTAGTTCACTCATATTTAAAAATTCTTTGGTAAGTTTATGCAAAATTTGGGCCAGCTTTAGCGAATTAATTCAAAGGATCAAGCTCCGGCTTCGTGACGGATGCGGCAAATGCCGAAAATACGCATGACAGAGCGCTTTTTCGGGACATAATAGCCGCCCTATAGAGATGGCGACTCCAGACGACACAGACAAAATCCTAAAGATCGGCTTACCCAAGGGTAGCCTCTCGGCTCCTACCTTGGATCTTTTTGAGAAAGCCGGCTTCAACATCACAGGTGCATCGCGCTCATACCGCCCCACCATCGACGATCCCGAGATCCAGCTCCGCTTGATCAGAGCTCAGGAGATCGGGCGCTATGTCGACCATGGTTTCCTAGACTGCGGCATCACCGGCAAAGACTGGATCGCCGAGAATCACGCCGATGTGGAAGTGATCTGCGATCTGCCCTACAGCCGAGCCACCAGCAATCCGACTCGCTGGGTGCTGGTCGTGCCTAATGACTCTCCTGTGCAGACTGTGCAGGACCTGCAGGGCAAGCGTATCGCTGCCGAGGCAGTTGGTATCGTCGAAAAATACCTCGAGGAAAAAGGCGTGCAGGCCGAAGTCGAGTTTAGCTGGGGTGCCACCGAGGTGAAAGTCCCTGAGCTGGTAGACGCGATCGTCGACATCACCGAGACGGGATCCTCCCTCCGTGCTAATAATCTGCGCATCGTAGACGAGCTGATGCAGAGCTACCCACAGTTTATCTCCAAGCACGAGAGCTGGGCAGATGGCTGGAAGCGCGAGAAGATGGAGCGTATCGCTCTGCTGCTGAAAGGCGCCCTCACCGCTCGCGACATGGTGGGCCTGAAGATGAACATCGAGGAAAAGAATTTGCAATCGCTGCTCGAATGCATACCATCCCTCCGCAATCCTACCGTGTCCAAGCTGGCACAGGAAGGTTGGGTAGCAGTGGAGACGGTTTCGGACGAGCGTCAGGTGAGAGACATCATACCTGAGCTACGAGCACGTGGAGCGGAGGGCATCATCGAATTCCCTCTAAACAAGGTGATCGATTAATCTCGGGGTTTCCATTTCTCACAAACAGACTATAATACCGGAAATCTTTAATCATGGGATCTCTCAAAAAGCGCAGGAAAACAAAAATCAATAAGCACAAGCGTCGCAAACGCATGAAGGCGAATCGCCATAAGAAGCGTTTGCGCTACAAGAGCTAACGGCTAGCTTAGTGTTTATGGATAAAGGGTGTAGCGGGTTCTGTAGATCGACGTATCGCATCACCCCACCCTATCCAAATTTCGGGTCGCTTTGGTCAGTTTTGGCTTTAGCGGCTTTTTTGTGCGCACAGGTCACGATCTCGCCTGCAGTCAGCGTAAATGACCTCGCAGAAGTCTATGTGCACCGCTACATCGAGCCTGATCTGAGCACCGAGCTGTCTACCGAGGGCCAATCGCGTGCCGATGCACTGGCCCACTACGCGGTGGGCACCATGCTCGACAATGCAGGCGACACCGATGAGGCGATCCAGCGCTACCTGAGCGTCCTCGAGCTACAACCCAGCCAGCTCGATCTGGCGCGACGCGTCTCGCAGATGCTGGCCAGATCTGGACAGCAGGCGCAGGGCAGACACCTACTAGAGGGCACTCTGAAGAACAATACAGATCAAGCCTTCGCCTACGTTATCCTTTCCGAATTCCTCTCGACCTATCACAATGGCAAGCAGGACAATAAAGACCGCGCCTTGTCGCTGGCCAAAGACGCTGTCGAAAAATTTCCCACAGAAGTGATCGGATACAAACATCTAGGCGGCCTATACCTGCTCAGCAAGCGCCGCGATGATATCCGCACCATGCTCGACAAGGCTCTGACCGTAGAGCAAACCAATCCTTATTTTTGGCTGCAGCTGGGCGACCTCTCGCGCAAGGCATGGCTAGTGCGCGGCAACGCAGGTGAGATCGAGCAGACCATCAACAAACTAAACCGCTTTTACAGCAAAGCTCTCGCTCATGCCGGCTCTGACGACTACGTGAACGAGCGAGTCGGTGACTTTTACCATCAGAGCCAGCAGCATGATAATGCCGAAAATATCTTTCGCTCGATCATCGACAGGAATACAGATCGTCTCGATGTCCGACGCAAACTAGCGCGCGTCTATCACGCTCAGGGGAATATAGTGGCCTACATCGATACTCTGAAAAAGATCATCAAGATCGATCCCAAGGATGTGCAGACGCATCAAAATCTCGCTAAGGCTTATGCCGGGATCAATGACATACCTAATTCATTGAAACATCGTCGGAGTGCGTTGCGTATTGGTAAAGGTTCATCGGATGATTACCTCAAGCTCGCCGATGACATGATCCAACAGATCTCAAAGATAAGTATCGATGAAAGGGAGGCTGAGTTAAAAGATATCGTTTCATTTATCAAAGAAGCAGCTTACCGATTCCCCAATCGTCCTGAGTTTCTTCTATATATCACAGGTCCACTGGGAGCCCTTAGTCAACACAAGGATGCAGTGAAGTTTTTTCAGCAATACGAAGAAAAGGTGAAGAAAAAGTCGCCCGAAAGACTCAATGCCCGTTTTCATTTTAAGTTCGGGGCTTCATTAGAGCGGGCAGGGGATATAGAAAAAGCAGCCGAACGCTTTCGTACTTCTATAAAGAAGATTGGCCAGCAATCGAACCAGGAAGAGAACCAGGAATTCACTGCTGAAGTTTACAATTACCTCGGCTACATGTGGATCGAGAACGATATGAAGATCGACGAAGGCGGCGAACTGATCAAAGAAGCCTTCGATCTAGATCCTACCAACTATGCCATTGCCGATAGCCTAGGCTGGTTCTACTTCAAAAAAGAAAAGTATAAAGAAGCTTTGGAAGCCCTACTGAAGTCCGAAGATCTAATCAAAAAAGCCGGATACGATGTGGATCCTGTGATCGCCGACCATATCGGTCAAGTTTACCATGCTCTCGGTGATCACGAGAAAGCCGTGCAATACATGGAGCTAACGGTGAAGGAGGATAAGGAAGGTAAACAAGAGTTTATCGATCGACTCGCTGAGTACCGGAAAGCACTCGAACAGTCGAAGCAGCAAACTCAAGTGAAAGAAGAGCCCGTCGAAGCCCCGTAACGCTAGTGATGATACAAAGACTAGCGATCGCTACACTCGTTTTCAGCCTGCAGGTAGCTGTAGTGGCTGGAGAAGAAAACGAGCCAACGATACAAGACATCCTGACCACACCGACTACCGAGTGGGATGAGGCGCTCAAAGCCAAACTCGAAAAGCTTCAAAGCCAGGTAGATGAGCACTATCGAGAGGTCGATCGACTCGACGATGAGATCATCCGCCTGAAGAAAAAGAGACTACTACACCAGAAGTCAGCGCTCATGCTACTGGCAGGTAGAGACTCGCCAGAGTATTATTCGACTACTCGGGAGATGCTACTCCTGCAAATGTACACAGAGGCCATTCCGCTCCTAGAGCTCGCCCATCGCGAATGGCCGAAGCATATTCGCTTTATTCGACAGCTAGAAGTCGCTCACCGGAATCTGGGGCATCGAGAAGAGACCAAAAAGTACCAGCGCATCGCCCTCCAGGCCGGAAATGCCGGACCAGCGGAATACCTAAAATATGCGAACCAGTATTTATCTGAAGGAAAAGAGCAGGCGAACCATGCGATCGACTTTCTAACCGAAGCCATTGAGAAATACCCCCAAGATCCGCAGCTACATCAATCCATCGCCTTTGCCTACAGCTACACTGGTGAACACACAAAAGTTGCCGAACACTTGGCAATCGTCGAGACGCATAGCGAAGCCAAGCACTTGGGACCCGACTTCCACTTTCGCTATGGTTCGGCTCTCGAGCAATCGGGTAAATACGAGCAAGCTAGCGAGCGATTTGGCAAGGCTCTGTCGCTTTTATCAGAGGATCCCGATGCCCATAACTTCAAAGCGGCAGTTCTAAATTATCATGGCTACATGCTGATCGAGCGAGGACTCGATATTCCCAAAGGAGGCGAACTGGTCCTTGAAGCCGCCGAGCTCGATCCTGCGAATTACGCGATCGCCGACAGTGTCGGCTGGTATTATTTCAAACTTGGCGATTACGAGCAGGCCGAAACTCATCTGAAACGAGCTGTGGAGCTTCACGAGGCAGATTTGCCCAGTGAGGCACCCGATCCCGTAATAGTCGATCACCTCGCTCAGGCGTACTATCACTTGGAGAAATACGAGAGCGCGATAAAATACGGCACGCTAGCACTCGACTCCGAACCTGAGAATGCGGCCTACCGGCAGCGCCTCGAGCAGTATCAGAAAAAATCTAAGCCATGACGAAGAACATCCTCACCACCTTCTGCCTAGCCTTCCTCGTTTTCCTAGCCACTGCCACTCAAGCAGAGGACGACAGCTCACAGATCCAGCCAGATACAGCTACCCTAGCGACTATCACCGAGCTCAAGGACCGCCTGGCCAATCCCGATAGCACCTCTCAGGAACGCGCGGCAGCCCTACAACAACTCGCTCAGATCTATCTGACTCTAGAGGACGTGGACAAAGCTTCCGATTATCTCAAACAATCTCTAGACCAACAGGATGCCCCATCGATCAAAGAATTTCAGGCAGTCGGACGCATGCTGCTCGGCCAAAACAAAATCGAAGACGCTCTGGAGGTGCTGACTCGGGGTGAAGAAGCTTACCCAGAGTCCACAGATATCGCCATGCTCATGACTTATCCTCTACGCGACCAAGGCGACTGGACAGGGGCGGTCGAGAAGTTTGAGAAAGTCGAAAAACTCACCGCTGGTGAAGAGCAGACACTGAACGCTAATTTCTACGATCAGTATAGCCGCACCGTCTTTGTACTAGGTGCCGAGCAAGAGCGCGAAGGAGACATCGAGAAAGCTGCACAGTCACTCCAGCGGAGTCTGGAGCTAATCCCGGAGGGCAAAGAGTTCAACGAATCTCGAGCGCGCACCCTGAACTACCTCGGGTACATGTGGATCGACAACGATGAAAATCTCGATGTCGCTGGAGCCCTAGTGAAGCGTGCCGCCAAACTCGACCCTGGTAGTGGCGCGATCGCAGACAGTGTCGGTTGGTTCTATTACAAAAAGGGCCAGTACCGCGATGCGATGCACGAGCTAATGCGCGCCGAGTCCCTCCTCGAGGAAGGCGACATGGACGGCGAGATCCTCAGTCACATGGCGCTCACCTTTCTAAAGCTAGGCAATCGCAGCGAGGCTATCGACTACATCAAAAGAGCCATCGAGTCCGAGCCTGATAATCAGGACTACAAAGCCCAACTGAAGCAAATCCGCGGAGGAGGTGGAAAAGCCAAGGGCAAAGGCGGCAAGAAGAAGCCTCAACCCAAGGCATCTGAATAAGCTGCTAGAGACTTGGTAGATCTTTCCACGCCCGATCCTGCCACGACTCGATACCGACCTCGGCGAGCTGCACACCTTTCGCGCCTTCGCGCAGGGTGTAGGGGAATGGCTCGTCGGTGACGACGTGTTTCAGGAATAGTTCCCACTGAATCTTAAAGGCATTGTCATACTCGGTAGCATCCGGGACCTCCTGCCAGCCTTCGTAGAAGTTGATCGGTTGCTCGATGTCGGGATTCCACACCGGCTTTGGAGTTGCCCCCAGAGGCTGCACCCAGCATTTGCGTAGGCCCGCCACGGCGGAGCCTTTGGTACCATCTACCTGCATCACGAATAGATCGTCGCGACGCACGCGCACATCCCAGGAGCTATTGAACTGGCAGATCACACCACTCTCCAGCTCGAAGGTGGCGTAGCAGGCGTCGTCTGCGGTGCAGTCATAGGCATTGCCAGACTCATCGATACGCTCGGGTATATGAGTAGCCCCTAGGCAGGAGACGCTTTTCACTGGGCCAAAGGTATTGTCGATGACGTAGCGCCAGTGGCAGAGCATATCGATGATGATACCTCCACCGTCCTCTTTCCGATAGTTCCAGCTCGGCCGCTGAGCAGGCTGATCGCAATCGTGCCCAGTGAATACCCAATAGCCAAACTCACCCCGCACGGAGAGGATATCTCCAAAGAAGCCTTGGTCGATCAGGGTCTTTACCTTGCGGATACCCGGTAGCCAAAGTTTGTCGGCGACTACGCCGTTTTTCACACCAGCCTTTTCACATACCTCTGCTAAGCGCAGGGCTTCGTCGGTGGTGACGGCGGTGGGTTTTTCGCAGTAGATAGCTTTGCCCGCCGCCGCCGCTTTTTCAACAAACCTAGCACGATGCAGCGTGGAGCTGGCATCGAAAAATACCTGATTATTCGGATCCGCCAGAGCGGCATCGATATCGGTGGTCCAGCGCTCGACGCCGTGTTTCTCGGCTAGATCCTTTAGTTTATTCTCATTGCGACCACACAGGATCGGGTCGACCTCGATCACCTCGTCTGCCGATAGTCGTATGCCTCCCTGCTCACGAATCGCGAGAATCGAGCGGATCAGATGCTGATTGGTGCCCATACGGCCCGTCACACCATTTAGGATGATGCCTAGTTTATGTGTCTTCATAGATAGAAAGTTGTTTTACCAGTACGCTCGCCATGCCTCCTGTATCGCCGCTAAATACTCATCCTGATCTTTCGACCACCAACGATCGGAAAAAACTTCGACCTCGTGAAAGCCGTCGAAGCCATGCGACTCCACCATCTGCCGAATGCCTGATAGGTCGATGCAACCCTCCCCCATCAAACCGCGATCGTTCAATAGATCGGTAGTCGGTGTCCGCCAGTCGCAGATGTGGAAAGCAAAGAGCCGGTCGGCTGCAGCCGTGCGCGCGAGTTCTCTCTCCAGATTGGGATCCCACCAGATGTGGTAGACATCCGCAGCGATACCCACCAGCGGGTGATTGATCTCGTCGCAGACATCATTGGCCGTCTCCATGGTATTGATGGCACTGCGATCATCGGCGTATAGAGGATGTAGCGGCTCGATCGCTAGCTTAATACCATGCTGCTCAGCTAGAGGCAGTACCGCTCGGATGCCGGCTATGATCTGCTCGCGAGAGGTGCCCAAGCTTTGGCCAGGCACTGCACCACAGACCAGCACAATCATCGGTGCACCCAAAGCCGCTGCCTCACGGATAGCCAGCTCGTTATCGGCGATAGCCGCATCGAGATCAGATTGTTCACTGGCCGGAAAGAAACCTCCACGACATAGAGAAACGATCTCGATACCAGCGGCACGAATCGCCTGACCCACCTGCTCGATATCCTGCCCGTCCAGCCACTGCCGCCACACGGTGATACCACCCACCCCGGCAGCTTGATACTTTTCGATAGCCGTCCAGATATCCCACGGCTTGGTGGTGATGGTGTGGATGCACAGTTTGGAGTAATCGCTCATAGGTTATTCGTATATTAAAGCCGAAGAATTCAGCTCAAGGAGGGGCTGCCTTCAGCTGCCCGGCAGGCTGAGCCATATGCTTCGGCCGAGGTTGTCGGGCAGCTAAAGGCAGCCCCTCCTTGGCCATAGTCATCAGTTTCCATTTATCCACACGCTAAGGTAAAGTTCACAATACCCAACCGCTCCGCGATACGTAGCGGCCTGATCAGAGCCTCGCGCATACGAGCCTCTTCATCACCGAGCCTACGATCCTCACAGTCGGGGTGGATATCGGACGAATCGATCAATCCGAGGAGTTTCAATATCACAGCGGTGGAATGCTTGTAAGCAGCAGCGCTACCCTTTGCATCGAGCCGGAAGACGGCATCCTCCAGCGACTGGATAGCTTCGAATAGTTTATAGACCCTGGGGTCGTAGCTGTCTTCCAGCCATAGCTTCTTAGCCGAACAGATCAGTGGGCAGGCAGAGACTCCGGCACCGATGAGCAGCGGCAGCCCCATCTTGATCGCGCTGGCTATGCCATAGTCGTCGCCACTATGTGGAGCAAAGTCCAACCCCTCGCCACGACACATGGCGGCCCAGTAGAGAAAGTGAGGCTCGTCTAGGGTAGAGATCTTTCCACCTACGAATTTCTCATGACCTGCTAGCTCTTTGAGCAGCCAGGGTCGAAAGGGTGTAGCCCACGGTACAAAGGCCGGCTCCAGCGCATGTACGAGAGCGGGTATGGTGATGTGCTCGGCTATCTGAAAGTAGGCATCGCGACGCGCCTCGTCCTCCAGCGCATTGAGCGGCTGCGAGGTCATGATCATCGCCTCGGTGTGATCGAACTGCTGCAACCTATCTAACTGGCGGCGGTAGGTATCGGCGTGAAAGGGCTTACCGTGACCATCAACCGCAGTCACCCCGCCGATGACAGGTGTATCAGGGAAGGTAGCCCGAAAGCGGCGCAATACCTCCTCGTAGAGATCTAGGCTGAGATTGAAGATGTAGCCAGTGTCAGCATTTAGCACAAAAGCCAAATCGATACCATAGGCATGCCCGCAGTCGATCATCCACTGTACACTGCGCTCAAAGCCAGCCCAATCTGGTTGCCCGTCTTTAAATGGTAGCAGCGTCGCCACACAGAGGCGACCGCTCTCAGTATGAGTCGCCAATTGCTCCTCGGAGGCGCGCGACCAGACCGTCTCGTTCCATTCGGTTTCGGGTTTCAGGTCGTCTAGAAATTCTATCATGGTTACAAGTTACGGGGCGAGAGAGGTTTTAAGTCTTGATTCGAGATCGCTCTCAACCATGAGTATTCACTAATTGTAGGATTTGGTTAGCATGATTCCATAAAACAATCTGTGCTAATCTTTCAATCAAATATCGGCGATGATTGATCTCGTAGGTATGCAGTCGATCAGCCGGAGGCTGATCCTACGAAGTGTCAGCCTCCGGCTGACTGGCGGGCTGAGTCAAGCCGGGGTCGTGCCCGGCTGGCCCAAAATTGGCCGATTATTGTCTGTCGGTACATCATAGCACAAGAGACACCGGCTCTGGTATTTCTACCTCTGACTGGGTCCGAGTGAGAACCCCAGTCTTTTGATCTATTTCAAACACGATTAGATTACTTGTTTTAAGGTTAGACCCGATCAGATGCGATCCTGATTGATTGAGTACAAAACTCCAAGGACTTTCACCCCCTGATCCGATGGACTGAACTTTTGTCAGCGTGCCTGTCTCGGACACCTGGAAGCTACTGAAGTGATCGTGATTTCGGTTGGAAGCGTAGAGAAATTTTTGGCTTGGATGTATAAGGATTTCAGCTGAGTGGTTTTGTTTGCCTTCGTAGTCCGAGGGCAGGGTGGAAATGGATTGGCGTTCAACCAAACTACCTTCGCCATCATGCCCAAACACAACAATTGAAGAACCTTTTTGATTCAAGATGTAGACGCAGGTTTCGTCCTTGTTCAAGATCAGGTGCCTAGGGCCCTCAAAGGAATCAGACGTGATGAAGCTTTTTTGTTCTAGCAATCCTGATCTCGAATCTAGGGTAAAGGTGTACAAGCGATTGTTTGCAATATCAGTAACGAACACGAATCGACCATCGTCGGTAATTTCCGCATCGTGCGCGCGAGCCAACACCTTATTGCCTTTGGGGAAGCGTGGTAGTGTGATTCGGGAAGTTTCGTTCTGAATTTCACCATCCTCAGCCAGACGAAAACAACTAACCACCCCTAAACCAAAGGATGTACCTATTAAATATCTCCCATCTTTCGAAACGGCTAAGCTGCAAAAGTGATCGACACCAGAGTCGACCCGATTGATCTCCACCAGATCGCCACCTGGTAAAACCTTGAGCGCGATTACCATGCCAGTATTCTTTGCCCCTGCACTTTCGCTGGCGTATAAGACATCACGTCTGTGGTTCAGCTCTAGAGTCGCTCCGTATTTCAGGGGGAATTCTCTGCTAGGCGTAGTAAGCTGCCCATCGGACAGTTTCGCCGAGTAGATCCCTGCTAGCTCCGAATCTGAGCTACGAGATCCTATGAATAGGTAAGAATCCGTGGCTGTTGCCCAACCGAATGCCAGGAAAAGGACTAGAAAATAAAATACATTCATGTTTATCAAGGCTAGCCAAATATACCGCTCAAAGGCCCATCACTATCCGCAAACGAATCTACGGGGCAACCGGAGTGCTTGAGCATGCTCAGCCACAGATTACCTAAAGGAGTTTCGTCAGCCTTGTAGACATGATTGATCCCATGGTTGAGACCACCACCACCTAAGAGAATTGGCAGATTTCTCCGCTTGTGACCAGTGTGCAGGCCGCTACCCATAGCGATCAACGTATTATCGAGTAGACTGCTACCATCGACTTCTTCGATCACTTTCATTTTATTGAGTAGGGTCGCGAACAAGCTACAGATTTTTTTATCTCTCCAGACGAGCTGCTTGTAGGCGACTGATGTCTTGGCACCAAAGTGGGTCATGGGGTGTGAGCCAACGGCGCTATTCCCTGTTTCCTTCTCGAACTCAGCGAATAGGCTCTTGGTAGGCATCCGATAGCTGATCACTCTGGTCGAATCGGTGCGCAGTGCGGCCACCATTAAGTCGAACATCAGCTCAATCTCGGGTGTTCCTTCTAGCACGGGACTAGGTAGAGACATGGGAGCGTCGGGTTTGGGTTTGTCGAGCCAAGCTTCGCTGCGGGCGAGTCGCTTTTCGATATTTCGGATCAGGGTAAAGTATTCATCGACTTTTTCCTTGTCCCGCTTTCCCACTTCCCCGAAGACTCCGGTGGCATCGGATCGTACGGCATCGAGCACGCTGCGCTTTCTATCCAGAAGCAAACGCCGCTCTTCCAGGCTCATACCGCCGTCTCCAAAGAGTTGGCTGAAAAGCGCTACTGGATCGCTGATTCCCTGGATAGGATTGCCGAGAGCATCCCATGAAAGCGAGGACCCTGGACCTGCTCCTTGCACATCATCATCGGTTCCCGAAAGAGCTAGCGAAGCATAGCGAACATCCCTCCCCAGATGGGCGGCTGCTACTTGGTCGCAGGAGATATCATTGTGGAATTCTCGACCAGGAGTTCGACGGACGTTGGCACCGGTGAGAAATGTAGTCGCTCCCCAGTGCGCTCCCGTCCCCGATGATTGAATATTGGTTAGGTTACTAACGACCGAGAACGAATCACGCAGCCTCTCAAGCGGCTGCATGGCCTCGGGTAGGGTAAAGCCCGCGCCAGCTTCAGTGGGATACCACGACTCCGATGGGCCGTAACCAAAGTTAAGAAAAATAAGGCGGCGAGGCGGAGCTGCCCCCGCTGCCGCGTATGACTCCAGTAGCGGCAGCATGACTGAGGCTCCCGCTCCTCTGAGCAGGGTTCTACGTGATAGACTGTTCATCTCGTTGGCGGCTTAGATCCTGTTACTTATTACTTACTTCTAAATTCCTCACTATTTACGATGAGATGTATGAGACTGCGCATTCCATAGTTTTGCTGCTTCCACTCTGCTTGCATCTCTTCGACGAATTGCCCGTCTGAAAACCCGACCCGACGTCCCAAAGCGTAAGTTAGCATCGATTTCAAAAAACCGTACGCCATCTGGTCGTGGTCCTCCATCAGATAGGTTTTCAATTGTTCGTGACCGCTAAATGTCCGTTTGCGGTCTGGCATAGCTCCACGGGCATCGATTGCGTTTCCTTTGACCGGTCGACCGCGTTCATTACTTGCCGCTTCGAAATCTCGCCATTGCCCCACCGCATCAAAGTGCTCCAGACCAAAGCCGAGAGGATCCATGCGTCGATGGCAGGACGCGCATTGCGCCTGACTGGTATGTGCCTCGAGCAACTGTCGGACCGTGAGCCCACTACCATCCTCTACGACGAGCTGGGGTACATTAGGCGGTGGTGGAGATATATGTTTTCCCAACATATGCTCATAGACAAAAACGCCACGCTCGACTGGCGAGGTTCGGTCTCCTGTCCCTGTCATCGTCAATACCGACCCCATACCTAGCAGGCCACCACGAGGAGAGTCTGCAGGCAAATTCACTTTCCGAAATCGAACCCCCTCTTGCGCTGGGAAGCCGTAGTAGCGTGATAGCAATCCATCCGCCATGGTGTAATCGCAATCGATAAAGTCTGTCACACTGCTGTTCTGACGAATGAGTTCGCGAAACATCTCGACAGGTTCGTCGCGCATCGACTGGCGCACCGCCTCATTGAATTCCGTGAAACTCTTGTTGATAACGATCATGTCTAGCCAATCCAGCTCTAGCCATTGACTGATAAAAGCGTGTGTGAAGTGATCTGCCTTCGGATCATTCAGTAGTCTATCTACCTGGCCCAATAAGGAATTCGACAAACGATCTTCCTGAGCCAATTTAAGCAACTCAGCATCAGGCGGGTGGCTCCAGAGAAAATAAGACAACCTGGACGCTAACTCTTGATCGGATAGAGCACGCCTCTGATCGGTGTTGTTAGGTTCCACTAGATAGACAAAGCTCGGTGAAGCCAACACCACCGCCAATGATTCTTTTATAGATTCGGTGAATGAAGATCCCGTGGTACGGTAGTCGGTATAGATGCCGAGTAATCTATCAAGGAACTCAGGCTTGGCATCACGCCCGCGAAATGCTCTGCCAGCGAACTCAGCAATAACCTCGCGGGCATAACTCAATTCTTCGGACTCGCTGGGTGTATCACCATCGAAGAATGTCGCTTTCCAAGCCGGTGGCGGCCACTCCTCAATCAGCGGCCCCTCAACTTCCAGCCAATCGATCCATACGTAGGGTGTTTTTGCAGAGTCAGGGAACTGAAAGTTGCCTCGCCCGCGAACCTTCGATTGGTATTGCGACTCGTTATATTTATCGACTCGTACCGCTATCCTATCATCAAGTTCACCAAGGTTTTCAAATGGGACTTCGATCAGATGGGGATCATCCCAGGTCTGAGTGATCTCAAACACACCTAGAGAATGACGGTAGCTCACTTGCATATTAAAGGTATCAGATCGAGTGACTTCCACGACTAGCCGCTCACCATCAGATGGTGAGCAAGTCAGCCCCGCTCGAAACCTAGCGATATACCTACCAATAGGAGCACCAAGCGTTGCGATTTTGGGTGTTCCTTCTTCTGGTCGCCCTCGGTCGCTACCTGGACGATCGATTGACACCTTGTCGTGAGCCTGCCCTCCAAACGGTGCCTGGGTAATATCCAGTATGGCACCCGTTTCCGAAGCAACCTGATCTAGGTAGCCCTTCGCTCGCAGCATCGAGTCCAGCATCTTAGTCTTTCGAGTTTCCGCATGCTTGATCTCGTCTGTGTTACTTTCCGGATTGCTGATTATCTGGTCATACTGAGCCGCCAGGTCCTTCATACGAGAAACGGACTCTTCAGCTTTTTCATTTCGAGCCAACTCGACTTCTTTGCGCACAGTGAAGGTCTCCGGACGAGGGCCATTGACCAACGCACGATCCAGAGCTGCTTTCGCCAGGTCTAGGTATTTCTCGAACTGGGGCACCGACATGAAATGGGCATCGCCGACGGTATCGAAGCCATCTAGTGTGCCATCTACTGGTAAGCCAGTGGTATCGACATGCACCCCGAGCAAATCTCGGATGGTATTGGCGTATTCCCTTTTGTTGAGCCGTCGAATGGTCACCGACTTGGGATCGACCATGCGTTTGCGGGCTTCGAAAAGTGAGTCTGTCATTGCGGCGATGACTTCGGCCAATTCCTCAGTGCTCGGCTGCGGCTCATCCTCTGGTGGCATCTCCGCCCCATTGAGGACATCCAAGATCTCCTGCCAATCCTCTGCCGTGTAGTCATCCTCGATATGAGCTGGCAGTTCGTCCAGTCTCACACCACTCTTTGCCTTGTCCGGGCCATGGCACTTGATGCAGTGCTCCTCGAAAAACGGCTGGATGACTGAATAGAACTCAGAGGCCCCGATAGGCACAACGCCTATCGAAAAAATCGAGCTCACAGTGATGAAGAATTTTCGATACATTTCGTAAGTGTTTTATTCGGTGTAGCTAGGGGCACCCTCGCCATTCATAAGGGCGCGAATCTCATCGCCAGAGAGCGCTGCTCTAAACAACCAAACATCGTCCAACGAGCCACGCATATACAGATGATCCCAGAAAACCTGACGCCCGAACCGAATCGTTTCGGAACTAGCTTTGCCTATTTCAGTATCGATGAAATCGATCGAGTTCCGAATCACATTTTCCAAGTTACCATCAACATAGAGCAATACGCTAGCGCCATTCTCTCCGCTATCGGCGACAGCGGCGATATGATGCCAACGCCCATCGCGAAGATCAGTCGTCCCGAGGATGACTTGCTCACCCACACTCAGACGTAGCCTGCCAAACTTTTCAGGATCGCGTTTATTCTTCCTGCCTACCGACATCATCCAGCCTTGGCCTACCGATTCACCGTCGATCTTGCCCCACGACATGATAGGGGCCGCTTCTTTTTCGTGTTCGCCCCAATTGGCAGGTATTTTGACCCAGGCGGCGACCGTGCGGGCTACACTACCGGATATCCCAGGGTGACCGGTGTCTACCCAATGACTGGCCCCATCGAACGCTAAGGCTGATCCATGGACGCCATCTACCCATGCTCTACCGTCGCCATTCAGTTGCCCATTCGCTAAAGCGAGGTTCGGGTCTTTCCCGGCTACTGAAACAACAGACCCTACCCCCTCATCAAAACACCAGTGCATGTAGTCTGGGGTGGTTTCGGTTCCTCTCGGGATATGCGATACAAAATGTTGGGGGACCGCATCGAACTCAGTGCGCGTTCCCATTTCGTCAAAGGCTATTGCATCACCCTGCTCGATTTCTTTTTTCAGGTCGGCTCTCGATAGTTCGACTTTACCATCAAATACATGGACCTCCATGCCCTTCGAGTCATCTACCTCGACTCCAAATGTCGTGCCCAGGTCGAGCACTCTGCCTGTAGGGGTCTCAATCACCAATCCTGAGGTTCCCTTCTTCATCTCGGCGAAACATCGCCCTCGGTTTAGGTAGATATGATCGGGCGACCGGAGGTCAAACGCAGCCGGAGCCTCAATCACCACACGGGCATCATTACCTAGCTCCAGCTCTATGATACCGCGACCGAGACGGACCCGTTTTCCGGCATAGAGGCGTTCTGTTTTCAAAGTGCCAATTCCTTCGGTAGCAATTACCCTGACACGGTTATCCTTTGGCTGGTTTAGAAAGAATCCCACAGCCAGCATGATAGCGGCACCTGTAGCCAAACTGATAAAGAGTCGTTTCCGATTTCGCTTTTTCTGCAGCTGAAGATTGGCTATGACCGCTGTAGAGATAGCATCCGACTCGTCGTCCCTTTGTAATGTGCCCAAGACTTGTGCGACAAAATCGCCGTCTGGCACTCGTTGCTGGGCCAAGTGCCTGTGAACGACCAGTTCCTTGGCAGCCATTTCCCGAAAGGCATTGTCTGCACGGAGCGCCGACTGCAATTGCTCGGCTTCTGATTCAGAGAGCTCTTTATCATACCAGTCGGCCAGTAAGCTATCGCGCGTTGATTTATCCATGGGCCTCTTCCTGTTTGAGTTGGGTCTCAATGCAGACCCGCAATTGATCTCGGATTCGATGCAGTTTCATGGTGATCGCAGAGTGCTTGCCACCCGTAGTATTGCCAATTTCGGCGATCCCCATGCTTTCCTCGTAGCGCAGCCGAACTAGCTCCCTGGCCGCTTCGCTTAATTTACCAAGACACTGCTCCAGCGCCTCACCCACAGGTGTCGTATGCCAGGATGAGTCGAGAGATTCTACCTCTGAATCGAGTAGGTCGAGGATGCTATCATAGCTGTTACTTAGCGGCTTGGCTCGACGTTTGCGCCGGTAATTCTTCACCAAGTTCCCAGCGATGGTGCAGAGCCAGGGCCGAATGGGGCGCGACAGGTCAACTTCGTCCAGTTTTCGGTAAGCGATCAAAAACGTTTCCTGGGCGAGGTCTTCCGCCTCAAAAGGATCATCGATCCGAGCCGTCACAAAAGACCGTACCGCACCCTGGTGTTCCTTCACCAGTAGGGCAAATGCCTCCAAGCTGGAAGTCTGTTTTGGGTCAAATTCGTCCATTCCCTACCCTTAACTGTAAGGAACTGTCTAGCTGACACAAAATATCGCAAAAAGTAACCGACACCCTGAAATAGCGTCGCATTTCGCAAATCAGTTCTTGGGCAAGACAAAGGTTGGACTTTAGGTTAGACACCTTAGAGGCGGCTACCAGCAGCCGATCGAGGAACAGTGTGCCCGAGGCAACATCGCTCGGGGCTTGAATGATCAGCTCATTTATCTCAGGCTCTGGTACTCCCGTCGGCATCTCTCGAAGTACCTCTTGGTTGTAGAAACGCCTTTCCTGCTTATCAAACGCCACACCAGATAGGTCGAACCAAAAATTCACTGGATTAGCGTATTGGCGCAGCTGCATCTTCACAGGCTCGAACTCTCCATGCTTATGCTCCTTGTGGATGCGCTGGTAATACAGGTGAAACGCCATGTTTTCTTGAGCCTTAGCCTCCTGATATCCAGCCAAGCTAAACGGAGGCCGATAGGCCTCACCATTGCCGAGACCACGGCCATCTTGATTGGTGATCTCCGAGTGAGTCATCATCCCTAGGTTTTTTATCCTCAGTACGCTCCCTTTCACCCAGTCCCAGCGAATCGACTTAAGCCCAGCTCCTGATCGCTCGGAGCTTACAGTCAGTTTTCCACCTCCCTCGCACACCCAGTATCTCGGAATCGTGTCTAGGATGTAGGCCTCTATATCAACAGGCGTCACTAGGTCATACCCTGAGTAGCTGGATTTGACTTCAGTCAGATGCACCTTCTCGGGGACATCCTCGGGTTCGAGCCGAACCAGCTCTGAAGGAGTCATCTTCACGGAGTTAGTGGTCTGTGCTGAAACAGAAGCGCTCCGTAGGATCGTTGCTACCCCCATCCAAGATAGAATCAGAACGGTACGTCGGAGGAATTTCATTAGGTCTTAGAACTTTGCCACTATGACCGAGATTAGCGGCTTGATTAGCACCATAAAACATGAAAATGTGTGCTAATGAAAAACCTCGATCCTGAGTTGTTTCGCTCACTCCTTTTCAGCGATCTGGAGATCGAGGTGGAAGGCTTGCGTGTGCAGAGTCTCCAAGTGAACCAGCACCTGCCAACCACGCAAAAGGTGGCGGCTCATCAACATGACTCCGACCAATTGCTTTTGTATCTGAAAGGCGAGGGGACTCAATCGTTTCCAGATCACCAAGAGGAGTATGCAGCGCAGCGGGGTGATTTCTTTGTGATCCCAGCAGGTGTACGGCACGGCTTTCGCAAGCGGCGAAAGTATCCACCTCTCGTGCTTACGATCACCTGCACTGGCAGTGGCTTGCCCTTCGCTGGGGTGCAGCGGCTACCGCCCAATGCCATGAAAACGGTGGAGCGGAGCTTGCTCAGGTTGGCGCAGCAGCCTGCACCCAGTAGTTATGCCGCTGCTGCTGAGATCTTGCGAATGGTCGCTGCGCTGGTAGAAGCAGCTGCACCGAGTAAAGAAGCGACCGCCCCGAGTAAAGGTAGCTGCGAGTGGCAAGTGCTACGACTTCTGAAAAAGACATCCACCGAAGCATGGTCGCCTAGGACTGTGGCGCAGGCTCTGGATACTGAGCCTAATCAGCTCACTCGCCAGTTGACGCAGGAAGGCTCGCCGAGCGTCGGCCAACTGATCGGCAGAGAGCGGCTACGCATCGCCCAGCAGCAGTTGAGGGAATCTCCGGATAGACCAGTGGGTGAGGTGGCTACCGAGGTGGGGCTAGCGGATCAAAATTACTTTTGCCGTTGGTTTAAGAAACAGACCGGCTATTCACCTAGTGATTGGCGGGAGAGGAACAGTTGTCTATAGTCAGCTGGAAAAGGGCAAGGAATCAAGCCCAAGGAGGGGCTGCTTTTAGCTGCCTAGCAGGCTGAGCCCGTTGCCCATGCACGACGGCTGATAGGCTAATGCAAGCCCGGCGACGGGACGTGCGCCGCTCCTTGGGCGTGAGTCTGCGCAGTCTCGCCTACAGGCACAAGGAGGGGCGACGTCTCGTCGCCCGGCTACCTCGGCCGAAGGGTATGGCTCAGCCTGCCGGGTAGCTGAAGG
Organism: Verrucomicrobiota bacterium; assembly: GCA_020630975.1. Lineage (GTDB taxonomy): Bacteria > Verrucomicrobiota > Verrucomicrobiia > Verrucomicrobiales > DEV007 > Arctic95D-9. The sequence goes on along the minus strand of JAHDID010000003.1, from coordinate 156,896 downwards.
CAGCCCCTCCCTGAGCCATATAGATGCAGGCTCAAAAAATATCACAGGCAGGTTTGCCAAAGCCTTTGGATGTACCCAATGGATTGCGCCAAAAGGCTCCTAGCATGTAGTTGGTCGCTAGTTCTGCTTTGCCATATTCGGGTGTTTCAAAATGAAAGACTCAGTGAAGGAGATCAACTCTTCGACTGTCTTGTTGACTAGTTGAGGGAAAACAAAAAAGTTCTCCTCAAATTCACTTTCTACAAACTCTTCTACCGTAATATCGAAGATGTATTCGGAGTAATACTCATTATTGCCCAAGATTTTCAATAGCTTGTCGCCTGGACGTAATGGGAAGTCGGGATGGAAATCGAGTTCATTTATAAACTCTCTTATCAGCGAGTACATAAATTCCCCAACTTCTTTCGAGAATGCCTGAGAGGAAAATTTCCAAAATTCATCAAAGCCCTCTTTTCTCTCAAGAGCTAATCTAGCAAGGAGCCTCTTTGTTCTGTATTCGTCAAGGCGATTAGAAACGAGAATCCATATGTACCCCAACCCAAGTAAAGAGACAATAAAGATGAGGCTTTCCATTTCAGAAGTGAGGCCTTCAATCCCTGGTATCAATTTGGCAGTTAAAAAACGCTGGTAATCACGTTTTGCCTACTTCTGCTTTTTCGGTTTGCGCGATAAAGAATAGCTAGGACCTTCGGCTCGGATCTCTGCGTGTAACTTGATCATCTTTTGCTTTAGTCTTTCAAAGGTCTCTTTCTCTACCTCAGCGAGGCTGGTGGTTTCTGATGGATCTTTGGCGAGATCAAACATCTCGAAGCGGCCGAGGTCCGCTTTCTTGATAAACTCCATGACGGTCCAGTCATCGGGCTGCACGGCATCTCTGATGTCGCCGGGATTTTTCTGCGGTAGCATGGTGGCCAGCAGCTTGTAATCGCCATCGCGCATCGCTACCTCGTAGCCGCCTCGGGCGTGCCACAGCCACCAGAGCATGGGGTGTGGGCGCTGAGTATCGCCAGTGCCTAGGAGAGCGGGCAGGACATTTGCCCCATCTATGTGCTTGTCGGCTACCGGCTCGGGAGTGATGCCGGCCGCCGCGCATAGGGTGGGTAGCCAGTCTGTGCCATTGACCGGCTCTGCACTAGAAGTGCCCGCCTCTTTCAGGCGAGCTGGCCAGCGGACGATACCCGGCACGTGGATGCCGCCCTCGTGGATGTGCCCCTTGGCACCGCGCAGATGTCCGGAGCTGCCGAATGCGGTGGCCGTGCGATGCTCGGGGCCATTGTCCGAGGTGAATACCACCAGGGTATTTTCTGCGAGTCCGTGCTCATTGAGATAACTCATCAGGCGGCCGATATGATGATCGAGCATACTCACACAGCCAAAGTAGAGATCGGGGTCGCGCAGCTTGTCCCGGCGGACCACTTGTGGACCGCCAGAGATCTTCAGCGCCTCGAGATGGGGTGCTATGACCTCCTTTGGATACAGCTCGCGAAATTCATCGGCAGCTAGCACTGGGGTGTGCGGCTCGCTAAACCACAGGCAAGTGAAAAACGGCTGCTCTTTATCCCGCTGGTCGAGCCACTCGATCGCCTCGTCGACGACGATCTCGCTCATCCAGCCCTCTAGCTTTTCGACAGGCTCACCATTGCGCAGGAATCCCTTGGGATCTTTACCAAAGTTGCTTTTCGCCGCCAGCCAATGATCAAAGCCATGATCACCTGGGTAGGGCTGCTTGCCCGAGCTAAAATCTCCCGAGCAATGCCATTTCCCCGCAAACAGAGTCGCGTACCCCGCGTCCTTCAACAACTCTGCCACCGTGGTCTCGGCGGTCGGGATGTGCAAAGCCGGGAACCGGGCAAAGTCATACATACCCACTCGGTAGGGTGACCGCCCCGTCAGCATACCAGCGCGCGCTGGCGAGCAATTCGGACTGGCAGCGTAGCACTGAGTCAGTCGTATACCCCCGGATGCGAGCTGGTCCAGATGAGGAGACTGGATCACCGGCGAACCATAACACCCCAAATCGCCGTAGCCCATGTCATCAGCCAGCAGGAAGATGATATTGGGCCGATCGGACTCGGCGACTGCTGGCGATAGGGTGAAAAGACCCACAGCAATAGTATGGAAAAATCGAATCATAGATGGCGTATCATAATCAGAAATCCCCTCAAGGAATAGACCGTGATAAGGGCGAAGAATCAAAATCAAGGAGGGGCTGCCTTCAGCTGCCCGGCAGGCTGAGCCATAGGCTTCGGCGGAGGTAGCCGGGCAGCTGAAGGCAGCCCCTCCTTGTACTCGTAGGCTGGACTACGCAGACTCACGCTCAAGGAGCGGCGCACGTCCCGTCGCCGGACTGCATAAGCCCATCAGGCGTCGCCCATGAGCACTGGATCAGCCGACTTTGCCTTCTATTTGGGGTGCTGATCCGCACTGAGTATCCCCGTTTCAGCGAGATAATCCTTCAATAGCTGTGCGAGTAGTTCGTTACCTTCACGGCTGAAATGCACACCATCGCTGGACAGGGCGCGCAGCTCATCTCGATGGGATGCAGTGACAGCGTGTATCGGGATACCCGCAGCCTTCATCACCTTTTCCGCGCGGGCGTTGTAGATTTCCATATCTGTGTTCGACCGCCCTGCTACACCATCCCGGAATGGCGTGATACTTCTCCAGATGAGATCGGCATCTGTGGTCTTTAAGAAGTCCGCGATCAGCCTTAGGTTTTCTTGATACTCATCGATAGGCGTTCGATTGGGCTGGTCGTCGGACTTTTTGCCTTTGTCATCCTGCCTAGTGAGATCGTGGATACCGCTGTTGAAATAGATCACATCCCATCTCTTTTCGCCTACCCAGCGACGGTATTTGCGGATCGATGTTTTGGTTAATCCAGCGTTCACAGGGATGTAATAGATCGCAGCCTGTCCGGCAAAAGCCTTCACTTTGGCTGTGTAGGTATGCATCATCGTACTATCGCCGATCAGCAGGATCTGGGGCAGATCAGGATCTTTTTCACCTAGGTAATCATAGGTGACGTATTTCGGAGCCCCCGAGAACTCTCGTATCGAAACCGCCTTACCTGTTCTCCCCTTGTTGTAGAGGATCAGGGAGGCGCGGAATGCATCATTCACATTGCGGACGAATGTTTTGCCTGCCGGAGCCTCAGTTTTGAACTTTCCGGATACCTTATGCCATTTTCCGTCGGCAGGCACATCCGATCCGAGGCGTTCTGCTAGCAGGTAGTTTTCTTTCTTTTTTCCTGTGTCAGCCACATAAGACATGACGCTGACGAAAGCACCCTGGGCAGAGCAGCCCGGCTCTTTTCGGATCTCAAAAGAAAACTCGTAGATCCGCCCTTCAGCTAAACCGTAGAAATCTTCCATCCAGTACCACTCAGTCGAAGAGACCTCGTCTAAGAAGATCGACTGCATCTCCACAGGTGGAGTGAACGGGGAGGCAAGTGATACCGCCCCACCTATCGCTAGGATAGCGATCGCGAGAAAATGCCTTACATTTAGATAGTATTTCATGATTGAGTTAATTTCGGAAAATCATAGGCAACAACTCAATCAGACATCTACAAATCACCAACATCCATAAACATGACCAAAAAATGGCGCATCCATAGCGAACCTGCCTAACACTCAGGAAATTGCACTCTAGGCATACATTGATCGGCTACTGCTATATCTGAAAACCGAGACACAACTGTTTCCCGACCATCAAGATGAACATATGGTACATACCGCAATAAATTTCACCAAAAACATCGAAGCCCATATTTATTGACCAACAATCCGCGATACTACTACTGGAGAAGCTCCTCCATCACCTCAGGGCTGTTGAATAAATTTCGTCTTTCTGCTCGGACAGCGTCACCGGCTGCATTAATCTCCGCTACTAGTTTATTGTGCTGATTCACAGAGCTGGGGGGATTTGTCTGCAGCCTATTGAGCAGTGTGCCAAAATGAATCAACTGCCCCGCCCACTTCCAAGTACGCTCATCAAGTTTATTTTTGCTGTTACGGAGAAGGCTTATAGCCTCAACAACCTGGTTACCACTGAGCGCGCTTAGTTTACCCACCTTGCCTTTATTATCAATAACATCAGTAATAGAATAAGCTTCCCGCTCGATGAATGCCGTCGAACCGTGGACAGATAACGACTTGGGAGCATTACCCTTTGCATGATCCAATAAAATTTTCGCCGATAGATGATTAGGCGTTCCCTCGAGAATCTCTTCAAGTAGTAAGATCATCTTTGGATGCGAAAGGGTTCGAGCAAACCCAGTCGGATTTTTTTCGTATACACTAGTGATCTTCTGGAAATTTGCTATGCTGTTTGCGACGATCTGATCTTTCTCAACCTTAGCCAAGGCATCGGCTTGATCGAAGTCACTGATCGAAAATACCTGTATTTCGGTGATCGGACCATAGCCCTTCATTAGCACAGTATCATAAACATCAACGGTATTCTTCTCGGGGATTGCGACGTGTGTACAACTCCTCTTGCTTGCCCCGCGAACTTTAGCATCAATACCGCCGACAGGTTGGACGGAGCCGTCTGCATTCAAGTCCCCTGTCACCGCGAAACCTGGATCAATATCGTGCCCTTTGATAGCTGATTCGAGTAGCAGAGCACATGCGACAGCAGCAGAGGGGCCATCTTTGGGATTGTATTTGTTTTCAAATGAAATCTCTATCTGCTTGCCCTTTGGCCAGCCTTCATGGCGCAGCTCCGTGAATTTAACAACCTCATGCAAGGCTTTACTCATCATGGGGCCAACACCTTGATTAAACTTGACTGAAGCAGCTGCGGATTTATCGCCACTTAGAGCAGAAAGCGTCATAGGTGAAGCAGAGCCTGCCTGCTCAGAACTCAACAAAGACAGCACCAAAAGACCGTTCACCTTGGTTTGCGATCTTACTAATGGAATCTCATTAGCAAACTCATTACCAGCAATAAATGCATCTGTTAACTCGATTTCATCCTCGGATGTATCCGCATCCTCTTCTGTTGGAGTCTCTTGCGCAGGCAGCGTGAGCGTTGGCTTTTCTTTTGGATATTCCACAACGAAATACTCGAACAGGCTAGTATCTCTAGCTCCCCATATAACCCCTTTTGGCCCTAACATCACACGCGTGCGCCAATCCGAAAAAGACCCATTCACTTGGAGTGTTACTGGCTCTCCATTGACCCACTGCCATTTCTGACCCGAATCTCTGAAGGCACCAATCCAAATCCTCTCACCTCTTTCACTTTCGGTTAACTCTTTTACGAAGTCCAGTTCGCTCGGCGCTTCAATGCTAACAAGGTGACCACCCAACTCCTCTGCCTTAGCCTGCGCCTCATCCCAAGTGACCGGATCTCTAACCTTCTCTACTTGGTAATGGTTGCCGCCAAACTCTTTAGCTCCAGAAGGTGCGCTAAAAGCGGTGCTATAATGTGAGAACGCAGTTAACAATAAAACAATTAGGAAACAAGGTCTTTGCATCAAATGCTGATTGTATCGATCTCGGATTATTTTTTCAACCAAGAATTAAATATAACACTAGGGATACTGAGAGCAGTTTTTGGGCGCAGCCATTTTGATTTGAGCGATCCCGAAAGACTCCTATAGGACTTACTGCAGGATTTGAAGCTACCCTAAGCTGCCCTACCCAAACAAATCCACCACAGGCTTACCCTTATCAGCAATGGTGAATGGTCGCATGCTGGGGCTATATACTACCTGATTGAGGGGCATGCCTAGGGCGTAGGCGATGGTGGCGTTTAGGTCGGGTATCTCTACTGGATTTTCTAGAATCTCGGCGCCGCGCTCGTCGGTCTTGCCGTAGACGGTGCCGCCTTTGATGCCGCCGCCGGCTAGGGCACAGGAAAAGGCTTGGGGATGGTGGTCGCGGCCCTCATTCTGGTTGATCTCTGGGGTGCGACCAAACTCGGTGGCTAGGACGACTAGGGTATCCTCTAGTAGTCCGCGGCGCTCTAGATCGGCTAGTAGGGTGCTCATGCCTTGGTCGAGCTCTTCGGCGCGCTCGGGCACATTCACAAAGTTCGAGGCATGGGTATCCCAGCTGCCGTAGGAGACCTCGACGTAGCGGACATCGTGCTCGATCAGGCGGCGGGCGAGTAGACAGCCCTGACCAAAGCGGCCGGTGCCGTAGGCTTTTTTGAGCTTCTCCGGCTCCTGAGATAGATCAAATGCCTTGAGGTCTTTGCTCTTCATCAGGGTGATGGCGTCGTCGTACATGTCGGTGTAGGCACGCACGTTTTTTTGATCGTACTTCTCGACGAATGGTTGATCGAGCTTCTGAGCGAGATCGAGGTGAAAATCGAATCGATCATCAGCTAGGCGCTGCTCGACATTGCGCAGACCTCCAGCCGGGTCGGTGAGCGATACGGGAGAGAGGCGCGAGGGCAGAAAGCCTGCACCGGGGTGATTGGAATCATTACCTAGGAGCACATTGCCCGGTATCTCGGGATTGCCCTTGCCCTGAAACTGGAGCATCCACGCTCCCATGGCTGGGTGGCGGATGGAGCTACGCATCTCGTAGCTGGTGTGCATGTAGTAGTTGCCCTGTTTGTGCGCGCCCTGGGTCGACGTCATGCTATTGATCACAGCCAGCTTGTCGGCGTGTTTGCGCAGGCGTTGCAGATTGTCGGTGAAGCGCATACCATCGACTGCGGTGGATAGGCGCTTATTAGGCCCCATCACTTCGCTACCTGGCTTCTTTGGATCTAGGGTGTCGATATGCGACATGCCACCAGTCATGTATAGGTAGATGACTCGTTTGGCGGTGGGATTCTCCATGCGCAGATCGGAGGCGCCTTTGCCCGCAGCGTGTAGACCTGCAGGTAGTCCGCCTAGAGCCGATACTCCTAGGAAAGTCTTCGCGGCGCGATTTACGAAGTGGCGTCTGGATAGGTCACTTTGGCTCATATTCTTTGATTGTACCCTATTGAATAAAAATTGTACCCTATTGAATTGGGCGATTTGGTTAGTTTACGAAGAGGAATTGCCTAGTATTCAGCAGCGTCCAGGCCATACTGGAAAAGGAAGCGGCTTCGGGATCGGATTTCCAGGATTGTTGAAATAGCTTTAGCTCGTAGTCGCTCGGCGGGCGGCTGTAGAAAGATAGGTAAAGATGCTCGAGCCGCTCTTTGCCATTCATACCTTTCATCGCTCGGGAGAGCTTGGAGTAGGGATTGGCTAGGGCGAAGCCTAGCTGACCATTGAGCATGGTCAGTGCCTGGGTGACAGCGGCTTGGTCATTAGAGTTATTGATCATCTCGCGGTCGCTCTGGCCAAACTCGCGGAGAAAGTGACCTGCGGGTGCTGGCGATGGCATCTCGGAGGCGCGGATGAAGCGCGTGTAGCCGAGGGCAAAATTTTTGAATGAGACTTTCTCTTGCTTGGTATCGACACCCCAGCGCTCGATAGCCGCATCCTTCTGCTTCTCTTGCTTGGAGCGCAGCGCTTTAAGGTCTTTGGCCAGTAGTCCCTGAGTGATATCGCGGATGATACCGCCCTCGGCATCGATGACCGACTCGACACTGGTCATCTCGCTATCGGGCTTTTGCTCCTGGATGTAGGCGGCTAGCTCGGTGAATAGCTGCTCTGACTCCTCGGAGCTAAGGCTCTGCGGCTTGTCGAGACCGTGCTGCAGCCCTGCTAGGTAGACCTGGCGCTCGATCTGCACGACCAGCTCGCGGCGCACCTTCTGCACTTCTCTAGTGGCCGCAGAGATCTTTTCCTGATCGCCAGTCTCTCGCGCCTCGGTGAGCTGAGCTACCGCTGCATCGATACGCTCGGATAGCTGACCCTGCACCTCGCGGATATTGAGCCCGTGCTTGACGATAGCTTTGGCAGGCTGGTTGTAGATCGCCTCGCCGACTATCTGGCGGCGCAGGATCTCGCCGCGGCCTTTCAGCTCCCACATCTCGTCGGGACTATCGGGATCTTCGCGAAACATACCGACTAGCGAATCCCACACCTGCTCAGACGTCATGCGGCGCAGGATAGGGCCCTGAAAGTAGTAGGGCGCCCCGAGCGGGTGCTCCTCGAGCGTGGCGGCACGCTGGTAGGACTGCGACTTGTAGATAGCAGCCAGGTAGGCGCGCATATCGTAGTCGAGATCGCGTAATAGCTGCTCGAGGTAATCGAGTAGCTCGGGATTCGATGCGGTGGTGCGATCGGTGATATTGTCGACCGGCTCGATCAGCCCCAGACCAAAGGCACGCTTCCACAGGCGATTGGCGATGACTTTGGTAAAGCGCGGATTCTCCGGCGAGGTCAGCCAATCGGCAAAACTCTCGGAGAGCGGTGTGTTGGGACTGATGACCGCCTCCGGCCCCATGATGGAGGCTGGCTTGACGGTGCTCTTGGGCTTGGCATCGCTGTAGGCATAGTCATGCGGCAGCTTCACGCGGCGCTTGGTCTCGATGACGTTGTTGAAGCGCACAGGCTTGAGGATCTCGGAGAAAGAGCGGCGCAGCTCGCGCTGCTGATCCTGAGAAAAGTTCTTAGTACGCGGCATCTGGCCGATCGCCTGCTGGACGGATTGGTTGCCACTCGGCAGATTATTGGTAGTCATCATCCCGTAGGTGAATGCCGCCATGTGGTAGTAGTCCATCTGCGTCCACTTATCGAAAGGGTGGTTGTGACACTGGGCACAGACGATCTGAGTACCGAGAAAGACCTGGGCAGTCATCGCGGTATTGTCGAGCGGCATACCGTAGTCGCGCAGGTAGTAGCCGACGGCGCCATTCTCCCAGCTGTGGCCGGTGGCGGTGATCAACTCGCGCACCATCTCATCGTAGGGTTTGTTCTCGCGCAGAGCTTGTTTGATCCAGGCCTCGTAGGCGCGGCCCGAGCCAGAGCCGAGGTTGTTGCCATTGATGGCGGTGCGGGCACGCAGCAGATCGGCCCAGAAGTGGTAGTAGTTCGACACATAGGCATCGGACTCGAGCAGCTCATCGATGAGGCGATCGCGCTTTTTGGGGTGCTTTTGCTCGACGAAAGCACTGGTCTCCTCCTGCGTCGGGATGCGGCCCGCGATATCTAGGTAGATCCGGCGGACAAAGGTATGATCATCGATCTTAGGGTTTGGCTCCATCTCCTGAGCCGACAGCCCCTGCTTCACTAGGGCATCGATACGCTGAGATGGTGTCTTCTTCTTTTTGGTGGTCTGCTCTGCGGCAGCGAGACTGCTGACCATGGCGGCAGCCGCTAGCAGCGAGATGATCTGGTGGGTGATTGTTCTCATGGAAGAAAAAAGAAGAAAGATGGATATGGCACTCTACTCCAGACAGATAAACCCCAGAGCCGCTGAATGGTAGTGGCGTAAATGCCGACAAATGGTGCGGCAGGTTGTTTTTCTCAAAGAATCGACGCGCTATCCGGATAACACTCGGAATTGACAGTAATTGGTTAGGGTTTATTGAATATCAAAGTTTCGAGATGACCAACACGATACCTGACCTGACTCCAGCATTGGAGGCCCATCGGTCACAGGATACGGATGCCTGCCTGGCTGAAGTAGCCCCCGTCCTAAAGACCACACCACATCACCCTGTGGCCCTGCACCTAAAAGCATGGGCCTACTCCAAAACTGGGAAAAGCCAAGAAGCCCTGGAGATCCTCTCCGAAGTGATCGACGAGAATCCCAAACTAGCCGCTGCACAGGCCGAGTATGGCTCGATCCTGATGGACACACAGCGCCATGCCGAGGCGCTGCAGCCGCTACGCGAGGCCAGTGAGCAGCAGCCCGAGCGAGCTGAGCTATCCCTAAAGTATGCCGCCTGCCTGCTGAAAAATAACCAGATCGCAAAGGCCGAAGCCCTGCTATCCCAGCTGCTGGAGCGCATCCCCAATCACCCACAGGCGCAGTACCTGCTGGCGGTAGCCCTGCTGCAAAATGGCCGCTGGTGCGAGGGGTTTGAGAAATATCGTATCCGCAGCTGGCTAGAGAGTAGCGAGCGGACACCTGCCGAGGTAGTCGAGTGGACTGGCGGCTCGCTCGAGGGTCAGAGCATCCTGATAAGAGCAGAGGGTAGCCCCAGTGATCAGATATTATTCAGCCGCTACGCTCGCTGGGTGCGAGACTCAGCGGAGCCAGAGACCGTCCTACTGCTAGCGAGCGAAGAGACCGCCGAGCTGCTGGCGCGGGTCGATGGCATCGATCGAGTCATCACCGATCTCGGCGATGCGGAGTATGATCGCTGGGTATCGATGAGCGCCCTGCCTCACCTCTACGGGACCGAGCCAGGTGAGCTGCCTTTTGGCGATACCGACTACCTAGCTGGCGATGCCTCGAGCGACCTAGCGGAGAGATTTGCTGGCGAAGGCCAGACGATAGGCGTGGCCTGGCGATCCGATGAGGCGAGCTGCTGCTCCCTGAAAGGTGACGAGCTAGAGCAGCTGCTCAGCTGGATGAGTGAGATCTTTAAAGGGGCAGAAATCGTAGCTATACAGCCAGACCTGACTCGCCCCGAGCGCAAGATGCTAAAGCGCCACCAGGTGAAACACCTCGGCAAAGAGATCGCCGATCTGGCCGATGCGGGATCTGCCATGACACACATGGATCTCGTGGTCTCTACGGATATGGCGATCGCTCATACCGCAGGAGCTATGGGCAAGCCAGTGTGGAATATCCAGACCCCGTATGCCGACTGGCGCTGGTCTCAGGATGGTGACTACACCGCCTGGTATCCAAATATGCGACTGCTGCCTGCAGCCGAGCAGGGCGACTGGTCGAGTCTGGAGGGTGTGCTGGACTAGCTCTAGCCCAAACAGAATAGCACCGCGCAGGAGGCATGACAGAAATGGACCCATTCAGTGGGGATTAGACCTAGGCATACCCCATACGAAACGGCACTCGCTGACGCTCGCCTCCACATTTTTCCCGCAGCTTCCACTGAACCAGTAAATCGAAGCCTATTGCGCGTAGCGGCATTTCTCATAATACCGAGTTTCAGAGGCTGCGGACGGAAGATTTAGATCTTCTGCGATAAACCTGGCAATGAAACATAGCCGCGAGAGTAAAGCAAAGCTTGAACTCTTCTGGGTAAGGCCTAGTCAGCCGCCCAGTAGGGGTGGGAGAACCGTGTTCGCACGGATCTGCTGTCCCGAGTCTACAGAGGTAAAGGGTGTATGCCTTGAATCTGAACCACAGCCCCGAAAGTCTATGAAATATCTGGATGGCTATCCTATGCGGATTGGCGCAGCCTATATGGGCTGGTGCGCGATAGACGAGTGCCAGCTCCGGTCCAGCGGGGTCACAGACAGTATCGAGGTAGACAGAGGCTATGTAGCAACCAGGCGTAGGGTAGGATTCTTGGGGGATGAACTCCCCGAGTATCGAGTGGCGACCTCACCGGGGAGCCGCCGAGATGATCCGCCCTTAGGGATGGGGAGCGGTCTAGCGATGAAGCGGTGTAACTCCCGCCGAGCGAAGGTCCCCACGTCTCAACACCCGTGGACAGGGAAACATGGACACTACCCAGGGAGTGAAATATAACCATGGCAACAGCACTGACACGGATAGTAACAAAAGCACGCAACGAGCCGGAGGTAGTCTTCAGCTCACTGTATCACCATGTCTACGACATCGATAATCTGCGTGCCGCCTACGACAGTCTCGAGCGCCGCAAGGCAGTCGGGATAGATGGTGTAGATAAAGACATCTATGCAGAAGACCTGGAGGAAAACCTCAGAATACTCTCGCAGAAGCTACGCGATATGGCCTACCGGCCACTGCCTAGTAGGCGCACCTACATCCCCAAGCCGGGGAGTGCAAAGGGGCGTCCGCTGGCTATAGGTAGCTTCGAGGGCAAGATCGTGGAGAAAGCGATCAAAAACGTCTTAGAGCAGATATATGAGGAGGACTTCGAGGATAGTAGCTACGGGTATCGGCCAGGGCGCTGCCCACACGATTGCCTAGACCAGCTGGGTAAGACGATTCAGAAAAGGAAGGTGAGCTATGTGGTGGAGGCTGATATACGCAGTTTCTTCGACCGAGTGAATCATGCTTGGCTGATGAAGTTTCTTCGCCACCGAGTAGGAGACGACCGCATCTTGCGCTTGATAGAGCGTTTCTTGATAGCGGGTATCCTAGAGGATGGTCTAGTAAAGGCAAACGAGGAAGGCACCCCACAGGGATCGATATTGAGCCCGTTGCTTAGCAATGTATACCTACACTACGTGTTAGACCTCTGGTTTAACAAGCGGGTGAAGGCGAAGCATTGCCGAGGCGAGGCTCATATCTTTCGCTTTGCTGATGATTTTGTAGCTTGTTTTCAATACAAAGATGATGCTTATCACTTCGAGCAGCTACTGCGGGAGAGGCTAGAAGGCTTCAACCTCGAGGTAGCAGAGGAAAAGACCCAGACGCTAGAGTTTGGTAGATTTGCCAGGAGCAATGCGAAGAGACGAGGCGGGAAGCCCAAAGGGTTTACCTTTTTGGGCTTTGACCACTACTGTGGGAAGACTAAGGAAGGGCACTTCAAGGTCAAACGCCGGACAAATCGGAGCAAGCTGCAGGCAAGTTTGAGGAAATTCACCATATGGTGTGAGAGATCACGTCGGTGGATGACGAAGGGCGAGATGCTACGGGGAGCGCGGCGGCGCATCGTAGGCCATCTAAACTACTATGCCATCACGGATAACAGCCCGAGATGCGGAGAATATATCTATCATGCTGATCGCATATTGTTCAAATGGCTCAACCGTAAGAGTCAGCGAAATAGCTATACTTGGGAAGGGTATCGGCAAGTGCAGAGTCGTCTGGACTGGCCGATGCATGGAGTCCGAAAAGACCTGTGTCCCTGTCGTGGGAAAGGATGGAGACAGGCGTTCTGAAAGATGAGATGAGGAGCCGTATGCAGGGAAATCCTCTTGTCCGGTTCTGAGAGGGGCTTGGGCGCAACTGGGCTGCGAGAGTAGCCTGGAAGGCCCTTGTCTACTCGACTACAGAGTCGCTGCCTCTGCGGGTAGACTGTTTTCTGGCTTTACGATTTGGTCTTTCCAGAGTGTCAGTGTTTTTTGGATGAGTTCGTACTCTTCCTCGCTGATTTCCCGAGGGATCATCATGGCCCCGTTTTTCAGCGGTAGCTTCAGCATGTTTTTCTGTGCTTTTTTCTCGGCGCGACGAGCACGCTGAGCAGCGCTGCGAGCATTGATCTTTGGCTCTGGTAGGCCAGCGGGTTCTTCGGTCACTTCGTCCAGCTTGGCTAGTTCAGCATTGGTCGAGTGTACCTCTACCGCTTTGGCGGCATCCTCTTCGCTCAAGCCTTTCGAGATGAGCAGCTGGGTTAGCTCTTCCAGCGAGATCTGGCGCAGTGACTTCCAAAAGAATCGAAACAGCAGCGGCGAAAGAGCCGCAATACGCAACGCCTCGAGATCGCTCTCGTTCTGGAGCATTTTCTTCGATAGAGCGGTGAGTGCTAGCTTGCCGCTCGGCTTGGGCTCGACCATGTGGTAAGCGAAAAATGCCCCCAACCCCTGAAGAGCAGGCTCATTCAATGCCTCAAAACCCAAGGCTGTGGCCATGGTGTTGCGATCCAATTTCCCCTCGTCCTCCAGCGCAGCTAGCGCAGGCAGATAGTGGATAGCTTCTGTGATCGGTGCGACTGGAAAGCGGTACTTCCTCTTTTTGGGTGCTGACTGAGATGACATAAGAAGGCAGGGGGCTGTTTCTGTGAGCTATACTCACTATAATTTACCTCTTACCGTCGAACGTCTCAATAGAATATCTAAAATTTATTATATTTACGAAAAAGATCTCAATCCGTCAATCTAATGGCTCTTTTTCGTAGTCTGTCGGGTTCACCCAGCCTGCGGGCACTTTCTCTCCAGAGGTGTAGCGCTGGTGGTAGTTGTCGCTTCTGGGGTCGGCGTAGGGGTAGCTATCGAAGATGTGGCCCTGACCCTGCATGCGTGGGTCGCCCTGGTCTGCGAGCTCGGTTTCCATCTGGTCTCGGAGCTGGCCGATTAGCTCCTGATACTTAGCGGTCTTGATCTCGTTTTTCACACAATCGCGATCGGCAGAGAGGTCGTAGAGAGCTTCGGCCTCGCGCTTGCCGAAGCAGAGCTCCCAGTAGTGAGTGTTTTCGCCGCTGCGGCGCATCTCGAGGATCTGCGTCTTGGTGGCACCGCCATCACAGTTCAGGTAGCCGGTCTCGGGATTGCCCGCAGGCCAGCGGCTCGGCTCGTAGTTGCGCACGTACATCATGTCGTCTTTGATGATGGCGCGGCCCGGGTAGCCCCAGTTATTGGGTCGGCCCAGATCGTGGCGCTCTTTGCCCAGCAGCACGTGGTCGCGAGTGGGATTAATCTGGCCAGTGCCATCCTGAGTGAAGATATCGAACAAGCTCTGGCCAGTGATCGGCTGCATGATCGGCCCTGGCTCAGCGACGCCAGCGGCTTGCAGAAAGGTCGGCGCAAGATCGGCAAAGGTCACATAGTCGGCGATGCGGCGCCCCTGCCCGACGATGCCCTGCGGCCAGCGGATGGCGAGCGGCACATGATGGCCGTGTGCGTAGACATTGCCCTTCACACGGGGGAAGGGCATGCCATGGTCGGAAGTGGCGACGATCAGTGTATTGTCGAGCTGCCCAGCGTCCTCCAGCAGCTGCATGATGCGGCCGAGGTGAGTGTCGAAATGCTCGACCTCTACGGCGTAGTCGAGCATGTCATTGCGCACCACCTCGGTGTCTGGCCAGTAGGTGGGGACCCGATCGATATCTGAGAGCTTTTTGCCCAACCGCACACCGGCTCCATACTCGTAGCGGCGGTGCGGCTCGTAGGTGCCAAACCAAAATGCCCAAGGCTGCTCATCCGCAGTCGCATCGGCTAGGAAGTCACCAAAGTTGGCCGCATAGTCAGTGGTCGACATCGCCTTGGCGTGCGGCTTTAGCTTTTTGGTCTGGTAGGCTTTGCCAGTGATGGCGCGGCGCTTGCCCTCGGCATCGTTAGCTTTGCCTGGTCCCCAGCCTTTGCCAGTGTAGCCGGTCAGGTAGCCATGATCGCTGAGCCGCTCCATCCAACCGCCGAACTTCGCAGGAAAGAAGAACACGTGGTTTCCCGCTTCCTCCAACTGCCAGGAGTTGCGCCCGGTCAGCACGATCGCACGTGAGGGCGCGCACTTGGCATTGGGCGTGTAGGCGCGGTCGAAGAGCAGCCCCTCTGCAGCGAGCCGATCAAAGTGAGGAGTCTCCACCCAGTCGCAGCCATAGGCACTGGCATGCTCCTGCGACCAGTCGTCGGCTATAGCGAAGAGGATATTTGGCCGATCGGTGGCTACCGTGTTGGAAGCAAGAAATAGTAGGGCCGAGGCGAAGCAAAGCAGAGAGCGCATGCTCTAGTAGTAATCGTCGTGATTACTACCGGCAAGGGTCTTCGCTATCCTGTATTTCCGTATCCTTTTTTGGATCGACTCAGTCGTGGGTAAGGGGATGAAAGCGATCGTAAAGAAAGCGCCCAACCAAATTACGCAAAGCAAACAGTGATCGCCAGACTGGCTAAAACACATTTCCCGAAGGTACGCATGTTCCGACCTTACTCGGCCTTTTTCTTTTCCGCTGCTTCTTTCTTATCGTCCTTGGCTTCCGCATCTGGCACAAACTTGAGCACCGTGCCATTGATGCAGTAGCGCTTGTCAGTCGGCGTATCAAAGCCCTCACCCGTGAAGACATGGCCGAGGTGGCCATCGCAGACATTGCAGCGCACCTCGGTGCGAGCGTAGCCGAGATGGTAGTCGACATCCAGCTTCACGTTCTTAGCCTTTGATGGATCGTAGAAGGAGGGCCACCCACAGCGTGAGTCGAATTTCTCTTTGCTAGAAAACAGCTCCGCATCGCAGCCTGCGCAGTAGTAGGTGCCAGCGCCCTGCTTTTTGAATTGCTTGTAGACCTCGCCATTGGCGCGCTCAGTGCCAGCTTTGCGGAGGATGCGGTATTGCTCCGCGTTCAGCATTTTCTTCCACTCTTCGTCGGATTTTTTGACCTCGCCTTGAGGCTGCTCAGGCTCCTTCTCCATCACCTCGATCGGGGCTCCTTGATTGGTTTGAGATTTCGCGATCGTGCCGAAAAGCAGCACACCTACGAGCAAAGCGGCAAAAGCCAAAGGGATTGTCTGTCTCATCATGAAAAATACGTTACAGGGTGATTAGACGTTCATCCACATCCGACATTGCGGCAAAGTTTGAATGATAGAGTCTATTGTGTGGCTTTAGCCTCGGTGACTCGCTCCATCAGTCGCTGGTGTAGGCGCTCGACAGTCTGAGCATGCTCGGGATTCTCCGCCAGGTTGTGAAATTGCTGAGGGTCGGCCTCCATGTCGAAGAGCATGGCCGCTGCGGGGCTTTTCTTCTTTTTGTTTTTCGGAAAGTGCATGTAGGCCCATTGGCCAGAGCGCAGGCAGTTGCCTCCAGTCGTCTGGATCAGTGCGTCGCCCCGACTCGGGTGGCTCGTGGTCGTATCCTGCAGCAGGCCGGCTAGACTCAGACCCTGAGTACTCGGACTCTCGGGTAGGCCAGCGAGCTCGGCTAAAGTCGGGTAGAGATCGACTAGCTCGACGTAGCTATCGCAGACCTCGCCTGCTGTCGCATCGGTGGCACCTGGCGCATCGATGAGCAACGGTACGTGGATCGCCTCCTCCCAGAATTTGTGTTTTTTCCACATCTGGTGCTCGCCGAGCATGTAACCGTGGTCGGAGACAAAGACGACGATGGTTTTCTCTCGCAGTTGTAGCCGATCGAGCTCTGCCATCAGGCGACCGAACTGCTCGTCCATATAAGTGACGGCTCCGTAGTAGCCGCGACGCAGCTGGCGGACAGCCTCCTCGCTCAGGTCTTCGCGCCTGGAGTTGATCGCGGCTTTAGGGATATCATCATAATCATCGTCTGGCATCGCGGGATAAGCGATCTGCTCGACATCATAGGGGGCGATGGTGCTCTCTGTGGCGATGAAGGGGAAGTGTGGCCGGACAAAACCAACTGCTAGGAAGAAAGGCTGCCGCTGCTCCGGATCAGCCGAGCCGCTACTACGCTGTCTCAAAATATCGATGGCCTGATCGGCGGCGATGGTATCGACCAGCAGGCCGGTATCGGCATCGGCCACCTCGACTACGGACCACTGACCGCGAGCACTAGCAGGTGCCGTGTAGTTGGTTATCTCACCTCGCTGCGCTGCCGACCAGCGGGAGCGCTCGACTGGATAGACGGCTGGAGTGGCTGGCTTATCGTAATCGCGGATGCGCCCAGGCGTCATCGTCTCGAGAGCGGCTATATTGTGAGCCGCGTGCCAGGATGGAGCGTGATCTGTCCCCGCTGTGCCCTGCACGATATCGCCGGGGATGCCCATGTGGTAGATCTTGCTGACACGTGCCGTCCAGTAGCCATGATCGGCAAAGTGCTTTGGCAGCGTCACGCAGCTTTCTGGCAAGTAGCTACCATTTTTTACCACCCCATTAGCGAAAGGATACTGCCCCGACATGATCGACGCCCGTGATGGTCCGCAGATCGGATACTGGCAATAAGCCCGCGAAAACGAAACCGCCTGCTGAGCAAACGCATCGAGATACGGTGTCTGACACTCCGCATGCCCCGAGTGGCTCAGCATGTAGTTGAGATCATCCGAGATGACAAAAAGCACGTTCAGCTTTTCATCGGCGGCTGATGCTAATTGCAGCAAAGTGAATAGGGACAGCAGTTGGGCAATTCTCATAGGCAGAGAAGAAAGTCTCACGCAGAGCCGCTGAGGCGCAGAGATTTTTTTACGGATGGAAGTCATTGGCGATTCTGTGGATGCCGTGTTTGAGGAGGGGTTCGCCAAAATTGATGAGCAGGCCGATTTGTATTTTGGACAGCTTTAGATAGGTCAGCGTTTGCTTCTGATGAACCGGGAGAGTGTCTTCAACAGATTTGAGTTCTAGTAGAACTTTGCCTGCGAAGATGATATCGGCTCGAAAGCTTTCATCAATAACTCGCCCATCCCATTCTACCGAAATTGGCACCTCTGTTTCCACTGATAATCCAGCTTTACGAAGCTCGTATGCCAAGATGCGCTGATAAACCGACTCCAATAATCCAGGACCCAACTCCTTGTGAATCGCAATACAGCGATCAACCACAATCCCAGTTATCTCATTTACCTCCATCGGCAAGCCTCTGCGTCTCCGCGGCTCTGCGTGCGATATTTGATCACGCTTTCTTGGCTAGATCGGTGAGCTTCTCGACGACGTTCTCCACTGTGATGCCCTCGGCCTCGGCGCGGTAGTTCACCAGCACGCGGTGGCGGAGCACAGGTAGAGCCATGGCATCGATATCGTCGCGGGTGACATGGGCGCGGCCTTCTAGCAGTGCGCGGGTCTTGCCGCCTAGCACCAGATACTGAGCGGCTCGTGTGCCAGCACCCCAGCTGACCCACTCATTGATGAAGTCATCTGTCCCTTCGCTACCTGGGCGAGAGTGCGCGGCTAAGCGCACAGCGTAGCGCACCACATCCTCAGCGATCGGTACGCGGCGCACCACATCGTGACACTTCAGCAGATCCTCAGCGCTGAATAGCGGCTCAACAGTCTCCTGCTCAGGAGCTGTGGTCTGTAGCACTACGGATACCTCGTCGTCTTCGCTGAGGTAATCGACGTGGATATTGAACATGAAGCGATCGAGCTGAGCCTCGGGCAGCGGGTAGGTACCCTCCATCTCGATCGGGTTCTGCGTGGCGAGCACGAAGAATGGCTTCTCTAGCTCAAAGGTGGTGCCGGCAGCCGTGACTTGTTTCTCCTGCATCGCCTCGAGCAGAGCCGCTTGAGTTTTGGGCGGTGTCCGGTTGATCTCGTCGGCGAGGATGATGTTGGCGAAAATGGGGCCTTTGCTAAAGGTGAGCTCACGACCACCGCCCGGCTTTTCCTCGAGGATCTCGGTACCGGTGATATCGGATGGCATCAGATCTGGTGTGAACTGGATACGGCGAAAACTGAGATCGAAGACTTTACCTAGTGTGCTGACCAGTAGAGTCTTCGCTAGGCCCGGCGCACCAGTGAGTAGACAGTGACCGCCTGAGAGCATAGCGATGAGCATTTGCTCGATGACATCCTTCTGCCCCACGATGACTTTGGAGACTTCGGCGTCGATCGCAGAGTGCGCGTTTTTCAGCATGTCCACCATGTCCTTTTCCTGCTGGTGGGCGGCTGGAGTGTCTGAGGTGGGGATAGGTGGCGGGCTACTCGGTGTGTCAGGGCTACTCATCGGTGCCTACGGTAGCGGCCAAGTGGAGATGCGGGTAGCAAAAATATGCGCCAATCAACAGCCTTCCACGAAGTTTCACTTCGTAAACTCCACTCGCTCGTACAGATCCGACAATTGCAGTTTCACGTCGATCACCGGGATCTCAATCGACTGGTCGATACCAGTCACATCAATTAACTGCCAAACCCCATCGCCATTTCTAACGAACATCTCCACGTGAGGCCTATCTTGGGCGATCAACATGTAGACCGATAGAGGAGAGCACTTTCGGAAGCACTCAAACTTGAAGCCTCGATCGTAGGCTTCGGTACTCTCCGCCAGCACCTCAAATAGTGCAGTCGGATTGATAGCCGTATGATTTTGAGGATCTTCATCGTCGTAAATCAACGGCTCGCAAAACACACTCGCATCTGGATAAATGCGCAGTCCTGTTTCTTCTGATTTGATCCGTTGATCTTGATTAAAAGGTTCACAACTCTTCCCCTTCAGAGCATTACCCAAAGCGATCGTTAGGTTCGTGCCAATACGAGCATGTGCCGTAGTGCCACCGGCCATGGCAAACATCTCACCATCATAATAATCGCTGCGCCCTTCGGCAGTCGATTCTATGTGATAGTAGCTCTCGACCGATATGTATTCTGATTTACGAGCCGGATCGGACATTTAGGAACATACCACAGGCTGGTAGCATTTCAGAAAACTCCTAGCCATTGCTTGGCTTCACGCCTTTTCCACTTCTGCAGCAGGCGGTTTCTTGGCTGGCGCACCGGGAGCAGGTTTGAACTTGGTCACTAGGAAGCCGCCGAACGCTGCCATCAAAATACCCAAGACAAACTGCCAGCGCAATGCGCCGATGCCACCCGCTGGCGGGTGCATGGTGAGAGAGACGATCGCATTCACCACGGGAGCGCCTGCGAAAATGATGGACATGACAATCGCTGGAGCACTCTTGTTGCCTTGAGCGAAGAGGGCACCGAGAGAGAGCAGTACGAAGAAGGCACCGATAGCTCCTAGGATACCGGCGATCAAAGAGAGCCAGAGACCCTTGGCAGGGAAATTCCAGTCAGCCCCACGAGCGATCAGGATGGCTAGCGGTGCGAGCACTGCTGTCAGGAAGTAAGCCACTCCGACAAAGAGAAACGCTTTGTAGCGGCCATTGGCAGCGTCCTGCATGCCGACCTGGCCGGAGTGGAGAAAGATACCGTAGAGCCCCCAAGTGACGACTGTACCCAGGGCGAAGATCAACCAGCTGTAAGTTCCCATAGCTAAAAATGGCTCGATAGAAGAAAGCGACATGTGTGTGGCACCTTTGGATGAAGGTTAGCAGCTCAGTCGTCGAGTAGACTCGGCGGACAGGCTTCGATTTTGTCGCGCACATCGTCTGGGATGGCAACCCCTTTCATCCGGCGCGTCTCGGCATCGAAGGATACGCACACGGCAGTGAATCGGCCGGTGGCGGCGACACATCTTTTGTCTGAGTCGTCGGGATGCTTCCAGAAGCGGAAGTAATAATGCACCGTCTTATTGCGGATCTCCTCGACGAGCAGCTCGATCTCGACCACTTCTTCGAACTTGAGCGGCTTGCGGTAGTCGGCCGATGCGTGCACCCGAGGCCAGCCCACCTTCTCCTCGGCAGCCTCTCCGGGGCGATCATCATCGCTAAACGGATGGACGGAAAATCCGAGCTCGCGGTAAAAGGCATGCTCGGCCGCCTCCATAAAGCGGAAGAAATTCGCAAAGTGCATGATGCCAGCGGCATCGGTCTCGGAAAACTCCACTCTACGACGATAAAAAAAACGGTGTTTCATAATCTCCCACTCGAGGCAGGAGAAATGAAACACCCGTTTTCTAAAAAAGGAAAAACGATCTTTCCTTTTTCGGCGTCACTCTGACTTAGATACCTTCGGCACCTTTGTGTCCGAGCTGCTTGACGGTCTGGTTGAGTTGATCGTATTCGATTGGCTTCTTGATCACTGTGACAGGGCCGCTAGCCAAGATCTTGGTGAGGATATCACTGTCTGGGTAACCAGTAATGATAACGATCGGTAGATCTGGATACTGTGCCTTTAGCTTAGCGTAGAGCTCGTCACCTGGGATATCAGGAAGCTTGAGGTCGAGGAAGACCAAGTCGAAGCGCTGCTTCTCTGCATAAGTGAGAGCCTCGCCACCAGTTCCTACTACGATGCGGCCGAAACCTGCCTTCTTGAGGAACTGCTTAAAAAGAGTCTGTAGTGCAGGATCATCATCCACGACTAGTACTGTAGGCTGACCACCTTCGTCGGTCTTTAGGATGTCGCGGTCGAGAAGACTGCGCTTGATCCTCCAACGTCCACCAATCTGGATAGCTGGTAGCTGGCCACGCTGAACGAGATAATACACAGTGGGGAGAGGAATCCTCAGATACTCTGCGGTCTCCTTCACTGTCATCAATTCTGGGGCATCTTCTTCTGACATGATAATTCTGGTTTGTTTACTTTGTACGATACTAAGGGTGAATAACAGGAGACTGGCTAGTTATAATTTCAATAAAAAATTCCAATTTCCATGCATGTTTCTAATAAAATGCATGGTCACTATAATAACAAGTGAAAAATGAAAAAAACCTCACTCCTGAGATTCTCTTGTGAGAAGGGGTTTTTAAATTTTCACTAGACTCAGTATACGGAAGCGAACCTTTAAGGGGACTCAATTACCTCCGCATCTTCGTATTTCCACAATAGTCGTTAATCTTCTACTATAAGCAAGTAATATCGATTAAGAGTACCATTACTGATAGATAGGCCTCCTAAATATATCGCCCTAGCACAGCCATAATTTCTAGGGTCCGATGGCTTGGGGAAACCACTGTTTTGCTTTGGTTAGGCTTCTACTAGTAGCTCAGAGTGCTATAATTATAGGGGCTATTCTCTTTCGTGGTGCAACTAGCTTACTGTGGTTGGTATAAATGTTAGTCGAGTTACCTTATTCAGCTGCGTCAAAGGTGGAGCGCATTCTTTCTCTTCGAGATTGATATTGTGACAGTAGGTGGTATCGCATTTCGACTCGAATCTAGCTGTTTTGGTGATGCCAGCTGATATTACTGAATTGTAAGATTTAGAGTTCTTCTAGCTTTATACTATCCTTATTTTCTCAATGAATTGGCTCCAAGCGATCATCCTGGGTCTAGTCCAGGGACTGACAGAATTTCTTCCCGTTTCCTCTTCTGGGCACCTCGTACTCACTCAAAAACTGCTCGGAGTGACCGACGAAGGTGTCACTTTTGAGATTTTAGTTCACTTCGGCACCCTGCTTTCCGTGGTGATTTACTTCTGGAAGACGCTGTGGCGGATGGTGCTATCGATCATTCCACCATTTAAAGAAGAGTATGCTCGCGAGCGCCGGATGATCGTGTTTCTGATGATTGCCAGTATTCCAGCTGCGATTGTAGGATTCTCACCACTGAAAGACTCCTTCACTGGCGTGTATGAAAAGCCCTCGATCGTAGCGCTGCTGCTGCTGGTAACTGGCGCTTTGCTTTTCCTACCTAGGATTTTGGCGAAAAAGGGCAAAAGCACAGAGGATGTCACGCTGAAGTCGGCGATCGCCATGGGGATCGGCCAGGCATTCGCGATCCTACCGGGGATCTCCCGTTCGGGCTCTACGATCGTGTCGGGTATGCTGGCCCGCACCAAGAGCTCTGCTGCCGCCGAGTTCTCCTTTCTCATGGCGATCCCTGCCATCGCAGCTGCGACCGTGCTGGAGGTAAAAGACATCGGCAATGTCGAGGCTTCTCTCCTCGGCCCCTACATCGCCGGAGCAGCGGTGGCCTTTATCTCCGGCCTGATTGCGATATTTGCCGTGCTCGAGTCGATCCGTAAGGGCAAATTCGAGTACTTCGGCATCTACTGCTTCGTCGCGGGTATTGCGGCTTTTTGCTATTTTCAGTTTTTTAGCTAATGATGGTCTAGCGGGAGGCGTTTGGCCTATGCATGGCTTACTCCTCCTCTCCTCATTTTAGCCCCGGATTTATCATGCGTGCGATTTGTCTCTACTGCTGTCTAGGCCTGGCAGGACTGCTGAGTGGCTACGCCCAGTCTTACACCACTGTGCAGCTGGCCGATGGTTTCGACCACCCAGTGGGCAAGCCAGATGGATATAAGTACTACGTGTATCGCGGCTTCACCGCCAAAGCCCATCTAGGCGAGGACTGGAATGGCACAGGCGGAGGCAACACCGATCTGGGCGACCCCGTCTACTCCACGGCCAATGGGGTGGTGATCTTTTCCGAAGACTACAAGCGCGGCTGGGGCAATGTTATCATCATCCGGCATGCCTATCGGGGCAAAAA
This sequence comes from Verrucomicrobiota bacterium, assembly GCA_020630975.1. Taxonomy (GTDB): domain Bacteria; phylum Verrucomicrobiota; class Verrucomicrobiia; order Verrucomicrobiales; family DEV007; genus Arctic95D-9. Next base: position 133,328 of record JAHDID010000003.1, on the reverse strand, counting down.
TGGCCAGATCTCCTTTGTTGATTCGCTCTATGGCCACCTAGATGTGCGGCTAAACAAAGTCGGCGACCGCGTGACGCGCGGCCAAAAGATCGGCACCATCGGCAGGGGACCGTACAATATGTACACCGCACACCTGCATTACGAGATCCGCAAAGATCTGCGCGTGGGCATGCGCCGCGACCTCTACCCCAAGACTTATGCCACCTATGAGGATCCGCGTAGCTTCATGAAAAAGTACAAACGCCTCCGCTACGAATCACGAATGGTGCGAGTACCTATCAATACCTTCCAGCGTAGCAATCCTAACAAGGTCTATGTGAAAGATATATCGGCTCCCGAACTGGCCACAGCCGGATCGACTCGCCCAGCAGTCTCACAGACAGCGGGCTCGGTCATCTCCCAGGAGACTGAGCCAGAGAATGCCACACCGGCCAAATCCAAGAGCGTGCTCGATAGCATCCTCGGCCGATAGACTGGGGGCGCCCGCCTGCTAACTGACTATCAGTTCAGCACCACACCGTTGAAACGCATCTCGATGCGCTCATCCACCTTGGCCACAGGTGCTAGCTGAAAGACGCGATTCGCCTTTTCTCCTGGGCCCTTAGCCGCATAGATCGCTACGCCGAATCTCGGCTCCACTTTCACATCTGTCAGACGGCGAGTTTTGATGGAGATCTGATTGATACCACGGCGCACACCACCCATCACCAGCTCGCGACCCGAGCGGTCGGATATTTTCCCCTGGCTCACTCCATTGATGTAGATCTCGGCCTCGTAGCCGATCGCCGTCACCCAGGCTTCGGCCATCAGCTCCGGAGCGGTCACAGCTTGGGGGATCTGCGGCACCGATTCGAGTGGCTGAAACTCTGGATCTTTGAGAAATGACAGATCTTGCATACGGATCTGGTGCAGCACATCGCTCTGTGGGCCGATTTTGACGATACGGTTGTTATCGAATCTCCACCCACTGTTCTCTTTCAGAAAGCGCAGCACTAAGAACACATCTTTGATCTCGCCTGGCGCTGCGACACCGAAGTCTGCTTTGCCAAAGTAAACAGCACTAGCTGTATCGCGGCGGGTATAGACTCCCAGCGGTCGCAGACCTGCCAGAGAGGGCGGCTGGATCGGACTTTCGAAAAGCGCACTGGGGAATGGCTGCTTCTCCGAGACGATGCGATTGCGAGTGTAGACCTTGCGATAGGTCGCTACCGAACGCTCCCACTGCTGCAGGTTACTATTGAGCATAGCACTGCGCCACATCTGATACGTGCGCTCTAGCTCGGCCTGCATGCCAGGCTCAGGTCGCGCAGGTGGGAGTATCTCGACCTGGCTATAGCTCGTAGGAGCGAAAAGGACAGCGCAGACGAGGGTAAAAAAGAAAAGTAGTAGTGATCGCATCCCGCAAGAGAGTAGCATCCCTGAGGTGTTTTTGATAGGGTGAGTTATATTTTCTGGCGTAACGAGTTGGTATCCAGCCTTGAAGCCCAGTTCTTATTCGATTACGACTATAGGACCCTCACACAGACACATTATGGCAGGCTCTTTTGGAAAGATGAACGATCAGCAGCGAGAGTTGCTCGATCAAGCACAGCAAATCACTTATCGCCGGCTCGATGGCGAGGATGATCTGCAGATCCATTTTTTCCGGCCAGAAGGCAATGCTGCAGAGATCGATAGCGATACCCCTCAGCGCCCCGTCATCCTATTCTTTTTCAATAGCGGCTGGGATCGCGGCAATGTCGTGCAATTCGCGCCCCAGGCCCTTCACTTTGTCGAGCGAGGTGCGGTCTGTGGTCTGGTCGAGTATCGCACCCGCAAAAGCCACCCGCTGTCTACCCCTATGCTATCGTATCGCGATGGACTAGCAGCTGTGCGCTGCACCCGTAGCCACGCTGAGCAGCTCCATATCGACCCCGATCGAGTGACCGTATGCGGAGCTGGAGCTGGAGCCAATATCGCTGCCTGCACCACGATGGGCGGGGTGAAAGTAAAGCCAGATGGCCACGAAGAATACGATGACTACAGTGACCAGCCTGATGCGGCCGTGCTGCTCAGCACTCTGATCGATATCAAAAAATCGAGCCACACCTTCAAACAGTTTTCTGATACCCCTGGCGATGCGAAAAAACTGAGCCTATCAAATCTCGTCGATCACTCCTCCAAATCTCCGATCCTAATGATCCATGGGACCGAGGATCACATCACAGTGCTCGAGGATGCGCAGAACTTTGTCGAAAAAATGGAGCGCCGAAAAGGCTATTTCGAGTTTCATGCCTTTGAGGGCCGCGATTCGAATTTCTTTAACCTGAATATGGATCCCACCTCTTTCGAGGCGTCGCTGAATTTGATTGATCGATTCCTAGTGAGTCACGCATTTCTGGAAGAGGACGACAATCCCAATGGCGCTAGTCTCGTATCCTGGCGCGAGCAAGATTTCTAGGCCGCTCTAGCGCCTGAGATTATTTCTGCATGGCTACGGCCTAGCGATGGCCTGATCTGTTTCGCGTGACCTAGATGGTGAACGTGCAACATATCACTGGAGCCTCCTATTTGAATAGGGTACAGTTTAGACTGAATAGGGTACAGTCTAAATTCAATAGGGTACAATCGCTCACTCTACCGTTTCCCCAGCTGGTCCGTTCACTCTTCACACACATTTATGACTGATATTGCCCAGGTCGAGACTCGATTGCACACACTGGCGACTCCGGAGGAGCCGTTTGTCTTTCGTAGTGGTGAATCGCTCGACGATGCGCAGTTGGCTTATGTGCAGCTGGGCGAGCTGAATGAGGATAAGTCGAATGCGATCCTGCTGTTCCACGCCTTTTCGGGGAGCCATCTGGTGGCAGGCTATTGTCCGGAGAACCCCGCCACTGACTACTGGACCGAGGAGTGCCACTACGGCTGGTGGGAGCCTTTCGTCGGCCCGGGCAAAGCGATCGATACCGATCGCTTTTGCGTGATCTGTGCCAACTACATCGGTGGCTGCTATGGCTCGACAGGCCCAGCGTCGATCGATCCCGCCACTGGCGAGCCGTATGGTAGCCGCTTCCCACACATCAGTGTGCTCGATGTGGTGAAAAGCCAGATACATCTGCTGGATACTCTGGGCATCGACAAGCTGCACGCCGTGATCGGCCCATCGACTGGAGGGCTGGGGTGTCTGACGTTGGCGACGAATTTCCCCGAGCGAACCAGCCGCGTCATCCCGATCGCTACCGGCACTCGCACGACTGTGCTCAACCGCATCATCCTGCTCGAGCAGATCCTGGCCATCGAGAATGATCCGCACTTCTGCGGCGGCGACTTCTATGCCAATGACGCGCGCCCAGTCACCGGCCTCAGTCTGGCTCGGATGATGAGCCACAAGACCTTTGTGCATCTCGATGCGATCGAGCGGCGCGCTAAAAAAGTCGTGCTACCTACTGAGGGGCGCTTCGCCTGGTACCAGCCACATGATCATGTGGAGAGCTACATGCTGCACCAGGGCAAAAAGTTCACCGATCGTTTCGACCCCAATTCCTACCTGCGCATCTGCGAGATGTGGAGCTCCTTCGATCCCGTCGAGCAAGGCGTTGCCAAAGACTTCACCGATCTGCTGCGCCGCAGCCAAGAGGCCAGACACCGCTACCTGGTATTCAGCATCGATGAGGACTATTGCTTCTACCCAGAAGAGCAGGCCGCTCTGGTGGCTGGCCTAAAGGAAGCAGAGGTGGAGCACATGTTCATCACCGTGCATTCGGAGAAAGGCCACGACTCCTTCCTACTCGAGCCAGAGCTGTATATGCCGCACATGCAATTTTTGCTTGGCGATAGTTAGCCTTTTGCAAAATTTGAACGTTTCGGACAACGCGCTTTCTCAAAGGCATGGCTATCAGGGGAATTGAATTTGATTTTTATAATTTTTAGTATGATTCCAAATCCCTAGGTTTATAGTTTTTATATAAACCTGAAATGAACCAGCGTAATAATCCTAACCCAAAGTTACGTTTTGCTGCATATTTCAAAAGTTCGAACCGCTTTTCCTCCCAGACCAACAGCCAAGGCGAGAAGCGGACCCAGGCAGCCACTGGTGATAGCTTCTACATCGGCAAACACGTCGGTGAAGATCGCGACCGTGATCGTCTCGACGAGACCATCGGCTACATCGCCATCGAATCGGGTGTCTGGACCATCAATGGCATCGAGATAGCTGTGGGCCTGACGGGTGATAACGTCACCGACCGCACCCAGTCCCTCGGAGTCGATGGCTTCGATCCGAGCGGTGCGGTGGTCACCCAATCGGGCATGGATGGCCGCGATGGTGGCTTTGCAGTGCTGCGCGAGAGCAACTCTGGCGGCCTAGCTATCGGCATCGATGAGGATACCCTGCGCGACAGTGAGCGCCGCCACACCAGTGAGCAGGTATCTTTCTTTATGTTTCGCCCTGCTACGACCACCCCTTCGTCCGTTCTAACTGATGATGAGGAAGTTGAAGAGGTGACAACCACCCAAAATGATGAGACTGTAGAAGTCGTAGACACCACTCGAAATGGTGGCTTCGCTTACATGGCTTTCCGCTACCACCAGGAGCGGACATCCTTCAATAGTTTCACTTATTTGTTTAATCGATTTTAGTGCCTAACCCAATAGCGCCTAACAACAAAACTCTCCCCATAGCCCGCCGAGCACCTTACTCGGCGGGCTTTTTCTTACTTTTTTCACACACGCTTCATCAGCCCATCGCACTGGCTAGGCATCTTCCTAGCATGAGTAACAAGCAAACCCTGTGGTTTCGTGCGATCGTAGCCTTCGTCATCTTTGGCCTGGTGGTCAGCGGCCTTACCGCTTTTCCGCTGGCGATCGAGCTGGATATCCTGGCCAAACTCTTGGTCGGTAGCGATGCGGATCTATCACCCACCAGCCACACGGGGCTGGCCCACTGGATCCTACTGGTGCGCGAGGGATTGCATGAAACGTATCGAGACTACCCATTTCTCGCCTATGGCACCGATTGGCTGGCGTTCGGTCATATCGTGATCGCCTTGTTCTTTGTGCTGCCCTTTCGAGATCCGCAGCGCTACCGCGATGTGCTGTGGGTCGGAGTCGCCGCCTGCATCGGCGTGATTCCTCTAGCTGCTATCTGTGGCCCAATCCGCGGCATCCCATTCTATTGGCAGCTGATCGATATGAGCTTCGGTCTGGTCTGCATCGTGCCTCTGCTGGTGGCCCTGCGACTGAGCGGGGTAGAGGCGTAGATTCGACTTCAGTCGACTCATAGTGTCGAGAGGCTTCGGCTCGACTTGAGGATTCGACTAAAGTCGAATCTCCAGGTCTCTCGGACACGAAAAAAGGGAGCCACCTGAGTGACTCCCCTTTCTTTTTCTTTTTTTAAGCCAACTAACGGACTCGAACCGTTGACCGGCTGATTACAAATCAGCTGCTCTACCAACTGAGCTAAGTTGGCCCATATGATCGATTGCTGTGCAATGATCGGGTCGAGAAGATAATATCCTGTGGAGATCTCGCAACTTTTGTTTTAGAAAAGTGAGAGGATTTTACAGTTTAGCCAGATCAGCGACCAACTGTGGTCCCCGATAGACGAGACCGGTGTAAATCTGAACTAACTCCGCTCCAGCGTCGAGTTTGGCCTGACCATCAGCCGCCGTCATGATACCCCCTGCCGCGATGATCGGTACACCGGCGTCCATAGCCGCTCTCAAGGTCGCCACCACCTCGGTGGAAGCCGTAGTCAGCGGAGCGCCACTCAGACCGCCAGCCTCATCAGCCAGCCGGTGACCAGCCACAGCCTCGCGCGAGATGGTCGTATTGGTGGTGATGACCCCATCGATCTCGGTGCGGCTGAAGACTTCGGCTAAGGATTCGATGGCCTCTTTGTCCAGATCAGGAGCGATCTTGATGACTAGCGGCACGTATTTGCCCTCATGCTGATCGATCAGCTCTTTTCGCCTCTCCTGTAGCGTCTGGATCAGGCTCTCGCAGGTCTGCGCACTCTGCAGATCACGCAGGCCCTTGGTGTTGGGCGAGGAGAGATTCGCCGTCACGTAGTCGGCCGCTCCATAGACTGCGGAAAACGCCTTCAGATAGTCATCGTTGGCCTGCTCATTGGGCGTGTCGAAGTTTTTGCCGATATTGATGCCCAGCACACCGTGGAATGGCTTGCCAGTAGTGGTCGAGGACTTGAGATTTTCCAACATCCCATCTGTGCCAGGATTATTGAAACCCATGCGATTGATGATCGCCTCGTGCTCGATCAAGCGGAAGAGACGCGGCTTATCATTTCCCGGCTGCGGCCGTGGCGTGACCGTACCGATCTCCACATGACCAAAGCCCACCGCACCGAGTGCATTCACAGCTGTGCCGCCTTTGTCCAGACCAGCAGCTAAGCCAACTCGATTGGGGAAATCCAAGCCCATCACCTTTACTGACTTCTCAGATGAAGCAGGCGAACAGCCAGTGAGAGCGCTCAATGTCCCAAGCCGATGCGCCAACGACATGCCATCGAGCGTCAGGTAGTGAGCACGCTCAGCATCGAGCGAAAAGAGAAACTTGCGAGCCAGTGGATAGAGATCGGGCATGATAAATAAGTGGAGGCCCGATACTCGCGCGAAAGCTGCGCGGCTGCAAGGAGCCGTTCAGCTGAAGCTCTTTGCTAAATCAAACTTCACGAAGCGCCGAGAAAATCGCGCAGACAGAAAGAAAATCCAGGAAGGGCCTTTGCCTCGATAGAATCGCTCTGATCGTAGATCAAATGAGTCTGATACTCACCATCCACTAGCGATCTGTAGACCTCTACAGTCTGGTGCTTTGGGCGAATGATCCAATATTCTGGTATATCCGCTCTAGCGTAGTCTTGAGCTTTGGCTCGATCGACAGCGATGGAGGAAATCGCCACTTCTACCACAAACTCTGCAGTCGTCGGCTTTGATTGACGCAACTCAGACCGCCTACCTTTTACCACTGACACATCGGGCTCCGGCTCCGATTCTGCTAATGTGAGCGGCAACTCCTGCCGCACCCAATACTCCGACCTCGGACAAAAATCCTCGAGTAACTCGAGGATGATGTCGACCACTTGGATGTGCAGATCCGTTTTTGACATTTTGTTTACCAGCAATCCATCCACCAATTCGACATCCCAATTATCAAACAAGCCAGCATCGATCATCTGGTGATAGCGACTCACCGAGATCCTAGCTATTCTGTCCCTGCCATCAGGACTATTGAGAAAGTCTACCATTTCTATTTCAGCTTACCCCAGAATGACTGACAGACGAAGTAAGATATGCTGATTTCGACCAGCTAAGTTTAGCGACTCTCATGAGCCGCCAACCCCTGCTCAAAGGTGGCCATATCCAAGCCGCTCGGCACATCGATACTGGTCACTCCGAGAGCTCCGACTTCTATGATATTGCGCGGCTCATCATCGAAAAACAGCATATCCGTATAGTCGAAACCGGAGGCATCTCTGAGATTGGCAAAGTGAGCGACCTTACTGCTGGGAAAAATCTCGTCGTAGACAAAGCGGTCGCGGATGCCTAGCAGATCGAGCATCTCTCGAGCCCAATCAGGCCGCCCTGTGCGCGAGGCAAGCGCCATATCGATCCCCATGAAATCGCAGCGATCGAGTATATCCGCCACGTCAGCGTAGAGCCGCATCTCTCGGCCATCGCTATCCCAGATGCGCCCACCGGCATCCTGGCGAAACGGGTAGCTAGTACAGTCGATCCACAAACCGCCACAACTCCACAAGGTGAGATCGAGGTCGAATACCACGAGCAATGGTGTGGCAGAGGGCATGAGTGCGCAGAGGAAGGGCTAAAGAAACCGGCGGCTCGACAAACGTGAGCAGATGTAGCCGATGAAGATATCGCCCTGCATCTCGATCGGTATCCGATACTCATCATCGGAGACCCAGATAGTAGCACGCTCGATCTTGTCATAGCGCTCGATGGTCATGTCCGAGTGGATCTTGTGGATCTTCATATCCAGTTTGATCGCATTGTAGTTGGTGCGCTTTACCTTCTTTTTCTCTCGCCCGAGCACCGTGAAATCGACGAGGTAAGGTTTGTTAAAAGTCGCGGTGACGATGGAGATCTTTTCACCCTGCTTCAACTCGAGGCTGCGCATGTAGAGCAGAGCAGACATCATGTCCATGCCGACGTCTTTATTGAAACGATAGACCCTGCGATACGGAGTAGTGACACCCGTCTTGTGATCCTTCAGATCTGTCTCGCTGATCATCTGATTCGGCTGAAAGAGGATCTTGTAGGTGTAGGACTTGGTCTTCATCTTGTCCTTAAAGTTAAAAGCCATCGGCTTGAGCGTATCGGCGTGGGTCTGCGAAGCGCCGCTGAAGTCGTAGGGGAACAAGGCACGCGCTAGACCAGTACTCTTGCCGCTAGCCTCGGAGCGATAGACACCCTGATGAGGCTCGGTCAGACGGAAAGTCATATTGCCCGCCTTCACACGCCCTTTCCAGCTGAGCTCATAAGTAAGCTCCGTGGGCCGGATATCGGTGTTCGGTCCAGGAGGGCCATGGGACACTCGGTCCAGCCAAGCCTGAGGATTAGGCGCAGCGGGAGCGGCAGCCTGTGCCTCTGCTCTCTGAGCCGTCGTCGCCAACAGAGATATAAGAGCAGTTATGAGGAGGATAAACTTCATAAGAGCAAAAGGGATTATCATCTCTGCTGGTCGGAATATCCACATTTCAGTACTGCTATTTTGCTGGAGTTGATTTGACTTCCCTCGAGGTGAAGCCACGTGTTTTCTCATGTCGATAGTTATGAAACGAGCCACCGTCACACTACCTTGGGTAAAGCTAACGGCTATCATAGCCCTATCCGCAGGGTATGTCAGCTGCCAGAAGTCAGACGACTCATCGGAGGCGGACAGTCACAAAAATGTCGACACGACTCCACAGCCTACGTATCAGGAGTGGCCGATCTTTCGTGGAGATGCAGAATTGCAGGGAATTTCTCAGGAAGACCTCGCCTACCCGCTGGATCTCGCCTGGTCCTACGAGCCGCCGGTGGAAGATGGTCGCCGCCGCCTACCCATCGATGCGACACCTGTGATCTCCGATGGCACCATCTATGTGGGCAATCAGGAAGGCACCATCTACGCCCTAGCTCTCGACACTGGTGAGCTGCGCTGGCAGTTTCAGGCCGAGGCAGGCATCTCTGGACCGGCCGCTCTCCATGGCGACCGCGTCTTTTTAGGGGATACCGGCGGGGTATTCTACGGGCTAAATGCTAAAGACGGCTCCGAGGCTTGGCGCTTCGAGGTGGAGGGCAAGATCGAAGGCGGCGTGAATATCCTCGAGTCGGACGATGGCAAGGTGCGAGTCTTCTTCGGTAGCCACGACTACTACCTCTACTGTCTCGATGCCGGGACTGGCGAGATGCTGTGGAAACACGAGACCGACAACTACATCATGGCCACCCCGTCGATCGTCAACTCCGGCGGCCAGCAGGCGGTCACCTTTGGCGGCTGCGATGGCATGTTTCACATCGTGCCTGCGGATGGCGAAGGCGAATCTCGCTCGATCGAGGTCGGCTCCTATATCGCCAACTCCTCATCCGTCCGCGATGGCATCGCCTATGTCGCCCACAATGGCGGCGAGGTGCTAGCGGTCGACATCGCCACTGGTGAGACGGTCTGGCAGGTGCAGACTGGCTACGAGTACACCGGCTCACCAGCAGTGGGAGAGAAGCGGCTCTTCGTCCCCTGCCCCGAGAAAAAGCTGACCGCCTACGATCGCGTCACCGGTGAAGTGGTTTGGGAATTCTCCGGTCGCCGTGCTTTTGACTCATCACCCGTGCTGACCCCGAGCACTATCTGGCAAGCGGGGACCGACGGCTACCTCTACGCCATCGACCCAGCCGATGGCAGCGAGCTATGGACCTGGCAGCTCGGCACCAAGGTGCAGGCATCGCCAGCGATCTCGCGTGGCATGATGATCATCTGCGGCCAGGATGGTGTCGTCTATGCCTTCCGCGAAGCGGAGTGAAGTGGCGACAAATAAAACGGTACTGTGCTATGGCTAAGGTAAGAGTCAAAAAGAAGGGCAACGGCTTTGTCTTCGGTGTGCTCCTAATCGGCGCCTCGCTCTCTGGCCTATGGAAAAACGAAACTCGATTCGACTATCACAAAGCAGCTTTAAAGGCGCAACCTGTCAAAGCTGTGGATGATCTCGCATACGACCAGATCATTTCCTATACCGGAGCTATGGACCAGAGCTTCACGATGCAAGGAAAGTATGTGAAGCAATTTGTCGGCTACCTGACTGTACATCGCGACGCCGAGATCTATGCCTGGCATCGCAAAGAGGATGACGATGGTGTCTCATGGACTAAAGAATGGATGAGCCACCTGCAGAAAAACAAACGTAACGCAGGACTCAAAAAACAACTACGCTCCAAAACCTTTACCCCAGACCACTACCAAGTCGACGATCTCCAGATTGACAGCCAAAAGGTACAGTTCGTCAATCGGCGCCATACCTTAGCCCCATCGACTCTAGAGCTAACACCAGACGGCACTCAAAAAGAACTCACCATCCAGGATAACCACTTCTACTGGGACAAGAATCCAGATGATCAGCTGGGTGATGAGCGGATCAGCTACCGTGGCCGACCCATACCCGCTGTCGCGACTTACTTCGGGAAATTCGCCGAAGAAAAAGCTGTCGCTCACCAAGCAGAGGTGAAGGAGGGAATCATCTCTGGCATGATCGGGGACAAAGGTATCCTCCACCATCTGGTAGCTGGCGATCGTGATACCGCCCTAGCCAGTATCAAATCTCACCTTCAGCGAACCAAGACGATCGTCCGGATAGTCGGTGTGGTACTGTGCTGTTTCGGTTGGGCTATCTTATTCACTAGTATCACTCGCTTTCTTTTCTTTATACCGTGGATCGGCCCAGCTGCGCGCCAGCTGTCTTTCTTTATTGGCGGGGTGTTTGGGGTGATTTTTGGAGGTCTTGCTATCGTCTGTGGATTCCTAGCCAACCAACCCATCCTACTGGGACTCGTGATCCTTACTGCCATCGCTAGCATTACCCTGATCATCTATCACGCGATGCGCAGCCGCATGATGCTACGCCACCAGGTAGAGAACCAAATCGGCCACGCGCCCAGTCAGAACGAATTGCAGGAACTGGAGTTTATCGAATTAGCCCATCTCGCGGAAGTCGATGGAGTGATCTCCGCCGATGAGGAAACCCTCCTATCTAACTGGGCCAAACAACGCAGCATCAGTAAAGAGAAGGTAGCTGAAATCCTCAGCAACCCAAACAAGAGCTCCAATCACTCACCTAGGGAAAGCGTGAAGAAACTAATACTCTACTCCATGGCTGACGGCCAGATCGACAAGGTGGAACTCCTAGTCCTAAAACGCGCCTCCGAGATGGGCGAAGTGAGCCAGCGAGAGCTAAAGGGATTGATCAAAGAAGTGAAAGCGGCAGCCTAGCCCAACAAAGACTCGCGTCCAAGGAGGGGCGCACGTCTCGTCGCCCGGCAGGCTGAGCCAATGCTCTTCGACCAATTGATTGCTCAGCTACGATGAAATCCTAAACCCCTATCAAGAAAAAGGCGCTTTGATCACCAAAGCACCTCATTCCCAATTGGAAGCTGATTCGACTGAAGTCGAATCTACGAAATCGTCGTCTTACGCCTCTTCTTTTTTCTTCTTCTTCGGCAGATCGATCTCTTTGCCCATGCTGAAGAGGAACTTCAGGTCGTCCATCTCCAGGTTACGAGTGAAGGATTCTTCGCCAAGGACGCCGGTCATCATTTCGCTCTTCTGCTGCTGCAGGGTGCGGATCTTTTCTTCCACACTGTTGCGGCAGAGGAGACGGTAGGCATTCACGCGGCTCTGCTGACCAATACGGTGACAACGGTCAATCGCCTGACTCTCCACAGCGGGGTTCCACCATGGATCGTAGAGGATGACGTAGCTCGCGGAGGTGAGGTTTAGACCACTACCACCGGCTTTCAGGGATAGCAGGAAGGTCTTCGGATCTTTGGTCTCCTGGAAGTCGCTGATCACTTCGTGACGATTCTTGGTCTGACCCGTGAGGTAGCTGATCGGACGATCGCGCTCCTCGAGCTCGTCGCGGATCATATCGAGCATCGACACAAACTGCGAGAATACCAGCACCTTGTGCCCCTCCTCGTGTAGCTGATCGAGTAGGTAGAAAAGCGCATTCATCTTGGCGCTCTCTTCGGCTAGATTCTTGGTCTCGACCAGTCCGGGGTGACAGCAGATCTGGCGCAGACGCATGAGACCCTGCAGGATGACGAAGCTGTTCTTGCGCAGGCTCTCGTCGTTCTCCACACCGAGCAGCACCTTCTGGATGCGCTCTAGCTCGGCCTGGTAGGCGGCTAGCTGAGCACCCTCGAGATCGCAGTAGACGTCCTCCTCTACCTTTGGTGGTAGGTCGAGAGCCACCTCGCCTTTGGTTCGGCGCAGCAGGAATGGGCGCAGACGCGCGGAGAGTCGGGTCTGGCTCTGCGGGTCTTTGCGGCGGTCGAAGTTTTCGCGGAAATACTTTCTATCTCCGAGGATACCAGGCATCGCGAATGCCATGAGCGACCAGACATCGAGCAGGCGGTTCTCGATCGGTGTACCGGTCAGCACCAGGCGGTTTTCGCCCTGCAGATCGCGAGCCGACTTAGCGGCTTTGGAGTCTGGGTTCTTGATCTGCTGGCCTTCATCGAGGATCACAGCGAGCCACTCGACTGGCTTCAGATCGTCGGCGCAGGTGCGCAGCTGGCTGTAGTTGATCACCAGTAGGTCGATGTCTTTGCCCAACACGCTGGTATCGAGCTCGCTCTTATTGCGCAGCACTTGCACGCGGATCTTGGGAGCCGCTTTCTGCACCTCAGCGCCCCAGACATCGAGCACAGACTTCGGACAGACCACCAAGCTCGGCGATGGATTGTCGCCCGCCTGGTCGCGCAGCCAGAGCAGCCAGGTGAGAGTCTGTATCGTCTTACCGAGACCCATGTCATCGGCCAAGATACCACCGAAGCGGTTGGTCGAGATGTAGGACAGGAAGTGGAAACCCTCGAACTGGTAAGGACGCAGGTTCACATTTAGGCCAGTCGGCGCATCGGGGCGCACCTGGAGTTTGAGCGACTCGGCGCGCTCGGAGATCTTGGCCCAGGCCTTGGCGTCGAAGACTTCTTTGGCCAGCGGCTCGGCCAGCTGCAGCGCGTGCATGCGGTGTACCTCGCCAGTCAGATCAAATGGATCGAGACCGATGCGGTTCACAGCGGCCTGCTGCTCGGCATCGAGATTCATGGTCAGGCGCAGCCAGCCGCCCTTTTCCATCTTCACAAAGCCGCCACGCGCCTGCACGAGTGCTTTGATCTCGTCTTCAGTCAGGTCCATGCCCTCGACTTTCACGACCACCTTCAGGTCGAACCAATCGATATTCTGGTCGACTACGTCGAAGGAGACCTGTGCCTCGATCGGATCGGCTTCCAGAGTCGATAGCTCGGGATCGGCAGTGACCTTGATCTCTGCTGGAAAGGTCTCGCGCCACTCGGCGTATTTGTCGGGAAAGTTTTTCGTCACTCGCACGCGGTAGCAGCCCTTATTAGCATCGTAGGTGGGCTGCATGGGAGCGATCACTCCACCGACGCTGCGCAGCACGCGGCGATCGTAGCTGTAGAGAGTATCACCCTCGTCATCCTGCTGCTCGACGACCTCCCAGCCCTCGCGGCCCATTACCTCTTTGCGAGTGCCGGCTGCGTTTTCTGCGATCGCCTCGATCAGCATGTGATCGCTGCTGGCACCAGTGGCTTTGCCGTCGATCTTCAGATCGAGCGTCACATGTAGCTCCTCCTCGACGATGCGGTCGGAGAGCTCCTGAGGCAGCTTCACACCGAGGCGGTGCATGAAGGCGACACCATTCTCGGTCTCGATCACCTTATTCGGGATCTCGTAGAATGGCTCGATCATCGTGTCGTTGCGATTCCAGAACTCTGGCCCAGGAAAAGCGGTCTCATCGCTCAGGTAGATGGTCTCATCGCCCGGTAGCAGGCGCATGGTGTGCGACACATCGATACCCTCGGCTGTCACCAGCTGGAGTAGATAGTCCTCGGGATCATTCGGGCTAGTGCGGCACTCCCAGGTCAGTTCATCGGTGACGAAGCGGTAGGGATTCTCATCCAGATTCACGATGCGGCCCTCGATCTCGGGCTGGTGAAACAGGCGGTTCAGCAGGCGACAGTTTTGGATATTGTCGAGACTCAGCGCACCATCCTCGGTGTCTTCTTTGGCCGAGGCGCGGAGGAATTTACTCCACAGGATCTCGGAGCCAGCGTCCATACGCAGACCTCCGGAAGTGTAGCGCTCCTTCAGGCGATCGTAGGCTTCTTCGTCCTCCACTTTGGTGAAGCTAGCCTCCTCGCTCTCGCTCTCGCCTTTCCACATCAGGCGTGCCTCGCGGCTCGTCAGACGCAGGCGAAACTCGACTGGCTCGACTGGCTCGTCGTTGGGACGCTTGTTGTAGACATCGACCTGGTACTTCCACTCACTCAGCTCGCGCTGGCGCTCCCACTCGCGCATCTTGCCATCGGTCCACTCGCGATCGACGATCGCCTCCATGAACTCGGGGTAATCATAGTTCCCCTTGCGGAAGGCGTGGCTCAGGTAATTCCAAAACTCGAGGATATCAGACGGCGGCTCGGGCCAGAGGGTGAGCGGCTCAAATCCGTCGACCGGCCAGCGTGGCTGTAGGCGAGTGATGTCTGAATCAAAAATCTCGCGGCTGATCTCGAAGCGGCGGTAGCGTTTCTCCAGCTTGCTCAGGTACTCATCCTCGATACCAGTCAGCAGGCGGCCTAGCTTGTCCTCGAGGATCTCGGTGAGCGATCGTTCGCCGACTTCGTTGGGCGACTCTGGGATATCACCCTTGCGCTCGATCTTCTCCAGCATGGTGGCGTAGAGACCGGCGCGACCAGATTCACTCTTATCATCCACACTGCCGACCCACTCATTGCCCGTCAGCTGGATCTTGGTGCGGCAGCTCCAGGGGCCGTCTTCGACTTTACCCTGGATCACGAGGTGATTACCAAAAATCTGGACCACTGCACCTTCACTGTGCAGGCGTTGGCCCTCATTACGCTCGTCCTCTGAGAAGTTGTTCAGGAAATCTAGTGTGGCTCGATCGACTGTGGCTGTGGACATAAAATGTAGCAGGTTGGTCTGGGGGAAAGGAGGTGTGGAATTGGTTGTTGTAGTGGAAAAATTTTCTAGTTTGGTTTTGCTAGATCAAAGTGGTGTGGAAAAAAGGAAAGTCTCTCTACTCTTCAGGTAGGACTAGGGCGATAGCGCCTTTGATACCCGCCTCCTGGCCCAGCTCGGGTGGGACGATGTATTCATCGATGTAGTCAGTCACCTCGGGGCGATCGACGTAGCCAGCCATGTTTTTCACCACCCGCTCGCGGATCTTCGGGAACAGGCCTGGTGCCTGAGACACACCGCCACCGATGATGATCCGGCGCGGAGAAACGGTGAAGATGAGATTCACACAAGCCCATGCGATCGCATCGGCCACAGGGCCCCATGCGCGATGGCTAGATGGCAGCGACTCTGCAGGCTCCGACCAGCGCGCCTCGATGGCTGGACCCGCTGCGAGTCCCTCCAGGCAGTCGCCGTGGAAAGGGCAGTGACCTGCGAAAGCTTTTCTATCCTCCTCGGTGCGTGGGATGTGCATGTGACCGACCTCAGGGTGAGTCAGCCCATGGATCGGCTTGCCATTGGTGATGATGCCCGCACCGATACCCGTGCCGATGGTGATGTAGACGAGATCCTCGATCCAGCGCGCGGCACCCCAGCGCATCTCGGCGATCGCGGCAGCATTCACATCGGTCTCGACGACCACCGGCACACCGGGAAAAAGCGTCTTCAGTGGGGCTACCCAGTTGGCGCCCTCCCAGCCAGGCTTCGGTGTGCGCAGGATAGAGCCGTAGGAGGCATTGTCAGCATCTAGCTCGACAGGACCAAAGGTACCGACGCCGATGCCAGCAGGCGCGATAGTGCCCGACTCCGATACGGAGAGAAAAAATTGCGTCACCTCAGGGATCACCTCCTCGGGCAGCCCAGTATCGATCCGAGTGGTCTCGAGGAGTTCGCCTTTTTCATCTGCCCAGCCACAGATCACCTTGGTCCCACCAGCTTCGATGGCTCCATAGCGTATTGAGGTCGACATAAGGTATACCATCCCCGAGCGAGCCGGGACGATTGATCAGAAGGTGTTCCTAAAACGGATTTAGTGGATAGGTGACTAGGAGCCTGCGCGCCTCGCCGCCTCGTGGACAGGGATCGGCCCTATCATGCGCGATAGAGCCGATTCAATAGGGTACAGTCCAGACTGAATAGGGTACAATCTGGAGTCAATAGGGTACAATGCCCCCTACGAGGCGGAGAAAAACAAAACCGAGCCGGATAATTAGGCGCGGCGGTAATGCTGGAGCATCACCTGGTCTTTCATCTTCAGCTTCAGCGTGTCCTCGATCTCTTTGATCGCAGTCGGCTCAGCAGCGAAGTGGTAGTGTACGTAGTATCCTGCCTTCTGCTTGGCGTGGTTTTCGTGGGCGAACTCTTTGCGACCAAGACGGTCGATCTGGTCCATATCGGCACCCACAGCCTCCAGCTCCTTAGTCACTGCGCTGACAGTCTCGTCGAGACTCTCCTCAGCACCTTGCATCTTCAGCACGATCACTCCTTCGTATTTCCGTTTCATGATGATTCTACGTTATCTTCAGCACTCTTTTTCTTCGGTTTTTCTCGCCGATTAGACTGATTCATGGCGAAACTCAGGGAATTGGCGAGCGCATATTCTACACCCTCTATGGCCTCTGCCAATGACTTTTCCACAATCAGTCGCGCAAATTGTAGAATCACCGTCAATTCCAGTTTCAGCAACCACACTAACCAAGCCACAAAGCCCATCAGAAAAATCTGTGTAATCTGTGCCCAATCCTAAAAAATCTGTGAATTAAGAACTCACAACCCAAGCCATATCGAGCACTCTCCTGGCATCATCCTCTCTCTAGTCTAAATCTGGAGTCTCCGCAGTTATTCACAGATTTTCTCAGATGGGGCACAGATTTCACAGATTTGCCGTGCCTGTTGCTAATTCATTTCCCCGTTAGATACCGCTACTCCTCAGCAACAGGAGGCTCGCCAGACTCGTCGTCGCTCGCAGCCTTTTTCTTCGGTTTCTTTTCGCGGCGGTTGTATTGATTCATCGCGGCGCTGAGAGACTCTGCCAAGGCAAACTCAACTGCCTCGGTCGAATCTTGGAGAGACTTTTCGATCAATGGGCGTTCTTCCTCGGAAAACTTCCCCAACACGTGGCCTATCATCTGCCCAGATCCGCCTGCTGCGCCGATGCCGACTTTGAGTCTGGGAAACTGATTGTGGCCTAGGCATTCGATGATGGATTTGATGCCATTGTGGCCGCCAGCGGAGCCGCTTGGTTTGAATTTCATCTTACCCAGAGGGGTATCGACATCGTCGTAGATGATCAGGATGCCATCCTTGGGTACCTTGTAGAAGCCGGCTAGACGAGCGACGGACTTGCCGCTGAGGTTCATGTAAGTCTGGGGTTTCACCAAGATCAGCTCAGAGCCGCGCCGTGCGACGAGAGCTTTGGATTTTTTATCTTTTTCCCAGGACAAACCCTGCCGATCGGCCAGTAGATCCAGCGCATCGAAGCCGACATTGTGCCTCGTACCATCGTAATCGGCCCCAGGATTGCCTAGGCCTACGATCAGGCGCAGGCCGGCACTGGAGTCCTTGGATTGCTTTGGCTGCTGCTTCTGCTGTGCCATGGGTGGTGATTTTTCTGCTTTCCCGAAAAGTCTGCTGATAAATGACATATCGCTGCTCAGGACTGTGCGGCCATTCAGCAGGATCGACAGAAGAATTTTGCCGCTCGATTTATTTGGTTTTCTAAAATTTTGAAAGTTTTTATAATTAATTTATATTAAGTCAAATAACTCCTGTTTGTCACCACACCATCATGAACCCCACGAAATTCGCCGTGTATGGCGAGAGAGGCAGTGCGACTCGCTGGCTGAGAGATACCCTGATCGAAGTTTTGCCCGATGTACGGAATGTATCAAACTCCACAGAAACAGGCTGGAAGCACGGCCTATGGACGAGTGAAAATGAACGCTCCATGTCTCCAGAGACGCTAATCATCGTGATCGATAAGAGTCCGCTGGCTTGGGTACCCTCGCTGCAGCGAAAGCCGTGGCATATGCACCAGTTGCGCGATCTGCCAATGGCAGACTTCATCCGCACAGAGGCCTATTCGGTGATGGATGAACCCGCCCTGCGCCGCTGGTGGCCAGAGCTGAAGCCGCTCGAGATGATCCCTGAAGATGTCGACTTTCAGCCCTGGTCGAATGTGCTGACCATGTGGCGAGAGAAATACAGCCGCTGGTGGGCACTGAGTGGCAGGCGCCCCGTAGTGACCATCTCCTTTGATCTGCTGATGGAGCACGGCGCTGCTTACTTTTATTCTCGCTTCGACGAGGTGCGAGGCCTGCTGCCATCGATGCGCGAGGATGAAAGCCTGATCAATCTGGATTTTCCGCGGCGTGACTACTACCTCAACCGCGAATACCTCGAGGATTACTCCGAGGAGGACATCGACTGGATCGCGCAGCAGACTGCAATAGGTCCTGCAGCTTTTAAGGCAGATTCCACGCCTGGCGATAGCGATCGTACTCGCTCTGTGGCAGGATCACATAGCGGGGTTTTTTGCCAGGATCCGTGTTCGCGATCAGCTTGCGCAGATGCGGCTCTGACATCGTAGTGCACCCCGCTGTAGCACGAGAGCCGCCGCCCCTCCAGATGTGAAAGAAGATGGCCGAACCATAGCCAGGACGTGCCTGAGGTGGCGCATTGTGAGAGATAAACAGCTTCAACGAGTGGGCATAGTCACCCTGTTTCATCTGAGCTTTTTTCTCGGCAGTGGTGCTGGGCTCGTGATTGATCAGGCGAAAGGAATTGTAATAGGGAGAGGCGGTATCCTCATACCACAGGCTGCGAGTGGTGATCTGGCGGTAGGGCAAGCTGGCTTTTTTCTTAACTGAAGCGGCGTAGCCATAAGCCCCGTGCGAGATATCGAAGATACCAGCTGGAGTGCGACCATCGCCTTCCACCTTCATCTTGGCACCTGATGGCACGGGGTGCAGGCCCAGTCCCCAAGCGAGACCATTTTTGCCGAGGCGACCTTTCCAGCTGCTAGTCTTGCGCCATTTACCGAGGGCGCCTTTTTCGTACTGATAGAGAGTGACGTAGGAGCTATTCCAGTCGGGAGCGATACCGACTAGTAGCTGGCGAGTCTCCTTGCCGATGCCTTGGGCCATGGCTGATAGGCTGCAGCAGAATGTCAGGATGAGGGCGAGTAGGCAGTGTCTCATGAGAAAAACGAACGAGAGAGTCGACGAAGTGAGTTACAGGTTTAGTCGCCTAATTTCAGGCCGGGGCCACCGAGTTTGTTGGTTTTTTCCGTAGGTGGATGCGGGATACCCCAGCCAGATGCGGCGATCGGCACCGCCTCAGCAGTCTGGATCTTATTCCAGTAAGCGAGCTTCAGAGACTTGGTATTTTTTGGGAAACCATAGATCAGCAATACGCGCTGGGCCTTGGGCGCAGGGGCAGGTCCTTGCCCGCCAGGTAAGAGCTCGCCGGTATCCAGATCCAGATAGGCGAAGTGGGGGCGGCTACCGTAGGAATAGTTCGTGACTCCATCGACGATCTCCACATCATCGATATCGAATGCTGCCGTGTGCCCCGAGATAGTCGCATCGACAGCCACGAGACGAGCCGGCACCTGAGCATTGGGATCTGGCGAGAGAAAACTGAAGCCTGTGTAATGCCAGGCAGAGTGCACCTCGATGCGCCCAGCACCATCGAGTGCGGTGCGCTGCATCTGCACCTGCTGCTGGAGGTAAGCTGCTACTCGTGGATCCTTCTGCAAATTTGGCACAGGGGCTGAGCTTTGCTCAGCAGCGGCAGCAGGCTGAGCGGGTGGAGCAGACTCGTCTGGAGGCGAATTCTCGCCGCAGCCGATACAGATAAAAGCCGCTATGAGAGTGGAGAGAAATAGACCGAGACGCGAGGACATGTTGCTTTGCTTACCAGTGTTTCGGGCTTAGCTTGCCATGGATGGGTGCCGAAATCATCGAGAAAAACTTCCAGATAGCGGACTTCAGTCAGATCGAGCCCGTCAACTGCCCCTGCGGCACGACGCGGCGCGCTTTCATGAACGAGCAAAATGAAGTGGCCTCGATGCATCTCGTCGAGATAAAGGCAGATAGCGAAACTCACTACCATCGTAAGATGACTGAGGTCTACTACGTCCTAGAAGGAAATGGGCATATCGAGCTGGATGGCCAGTCGTATCCTCTTTCTCCCGGCACGTCGATACTGATCCAACCAGGCTGCCGCCACCGAGCGGTCGGCGCTGACTTAAAGATTTTAAACGTCCCTATCCCAAAATTTGATCCAGAAGATGAGTGGTTTGATTGATAACTATCAAGATAAGTTCAGCACGGTAGACGATATCCTCGAGGATATCCGTCACGGCAAGATGGTGGTGATCGTGGATGATGAAGATCGCGAAAATGAAGGCGATCTGATCTGTGCCGCACAGTGTATCACGGCGGAGACGATCAATTTCATGGCCACTCATGGCCGCGGACTGATCTGTACCCCTATCGAGCCGGCCGCCTGCAATCGCCTCGGCCTACCTCCGATGGCTCAGCGAAATACCGAATCGCACGGCACGAATTTCACCGTGGCAGTGGATGCCGCTCAGGGCATCACTACAGGCATCAGCGCTGCAGACCGCGCCAAGACAGTAGCGATACTGGCCAACCCACTCGCCGAGCCACAGGATCTGGTGCGGCCCGGCCACATCCTACCGCTACGCTCACGCGAGGGCGGCGTGCTACGCCGAGCAGGCCATACCGAGGCAGCTGTCGATCTGGCGCGAATGGCCGGGCTGGAGCCGGCCGGCGTGATCTGTGAGATCCTCAATGAAGACGGCACGATGGCACGACTACCCGAGCTAATCGCCTTTGCCGAAAAACACGATCTCAAAATCGGCAGCATCGAAGCGCTGATCGAATATCGCCGCAGCCGCGAGAAGCTAGTCGAGCGAGTGGAGGTAGTCGAGATGCCTACCGATTTCGGCAAATTTAATCTCTACACTTACATCAGCACGCTCGATCCATCCGAGCACCACATCGCGATGGTGCGTGGCAACATCCGCGCCGACGAACCCACCCTAGTACGCGTACACAGCGAATGCCTGACTGGCGATGTCTTTGGCTCGCGCCGCTGCGACTGCGGCACCCAGCTACACACAGCACTCGCCCAGATCGACCAAGCCGGAAAGGGTGTACTCGTCTACATGCGCCAGGAAGGGCGCGGCATCGGCCTAGTAAACAAAATGCACGCCTACAAACTCCAGGAGGAAGGTCTGGATACCGTAGAGGCCAATGAGAAACTCGGCTTCGCCCCAGACCTCCGCGACTATGGTATGGGTGCTCAAATCCTCCACGATGTCGGCGTCAGAAAAATCCGCCTAATGACCAACAACCCACGAAAGGTCGTGGGACTAGAAGGGCATGAACTAGAGATCGTCGAGCAAGTGGCGATACAGGCACAACCCAACGTGCATAACGAAGACTACCTACAGACTAAGAAAGATAAGATGGGGCATCGACTGTAAAAGTAGGTATACGAAAATTTTCTGTATTGACGATACCGTCATCAAGAGTAATCTAAACACATGATCAACATCATCTCCAGTTCCAGCAGTTCGTCATCTAGCACCGGCTAGGTCCGATTTGTTGTATACTGAAATAACATATCGAAGCCGAGCCGTTAATTCGTCTCGGCTTTTTTGTGTCCGCAATTCTGGAAGGTAGCGCCAAGGTGGCAAACTGGTCTTGAAAACCAGGCTAGACCTGAGAAACGGCTAGGGGTTCGATTCCTCTACCTTCCTCTCTGGAAGCGTGACAGAGTGGTAATGTGCTGGGTTGCTAACCCATGGCCTACTATTGCCCAGTAGCGTAGGTTCGATTCCTACCGCTTCCGTTTATATATACATTCCTATGTCTCAGCTTATATTGGGCTACCCCAATCGAAACTTCACATCTCGAATATTCTTCTCACCAAATTCAGCCTGCATCTTGGCGAGTATCTGACCTTTCATCCGCTCGAGCTCATAATGAATGGTCGAGTGCAGGACCTGAATGATCAGCACTTTTCGATCCAACGAAATAGGGCGCGCATGCTCGGCCACAAATGGATTCACCAAAGTGCTCCACGCCTCGAAGACCTGTTCCTCATTGAAGCGGTCCTCTAGACCGAGACCCTTCATGGCTGTCTCTACGACACTGCTGAGCGGATTCTGAAATTCCGACAGATCCTCTGGCTCCCAATAGCCACGAAGCTGCGCTAGGCCACGGGCCTTTGAGCTAGGAGCAGGTCGTTTGCGTCTCTTTGCCATTCAAGAATTCGAAGACAAGAGACGCTTTGGAAGGTGAGAAAGTCAACCCCCCTCGCCATCGTTGCCGATCGCCTCCACAGGGCAGCCCTCCATGGCCTCTTCACAAAGGGCGCGTTCCTCGTCGGTAGTGGGCTGCTTGAAGACGTAGGAGTAACCGCCATCGTCGTGGCGGGTGAAGTTGGCCTCTGCAGTTTCACGGCAGAGATCGCAGTCGATGCACTGGTCGTCGACGTAAAATGCGCCGGCTACGTTCTCTTCGTATTTGTACTCTAGCTCTGCCATATCGGTTGATGAAAATATCTGATGAAATTGAACACTGTTCGGGCAAAGTTCGCGGCATTTCCAAGTAGACGCAAGCCTCTTTCCCAACGAACCATTACGCACTGCAAGACGCAGTAGATGTCACCATGAGTCACGACCCACCTACCCAATTATCCGTCGTAAAGGACGATGACACCCTTCAGACCGAGCCAGTGATCCCTCACGAGGGCTGGCATGTGCTGCATCTTTTCTACAAAATCGAGCAAACCCAGTGGGATCTCTACTCCGATGAGGAAAAGCTAGAGGCCAAGACTGCGCTCACCCAACTGGTGCAGGACATCCGCTCCGACGATGCGCAGCTGCTGACTTTCTCCATGGTCACGCCCAAGGCGGATCTCGGCTTTATGCTGCTGACCGCGGATCTGCACAAGGCTAACGAATTTGAGAAGCGGCTGACCCGCTCACTGGGTGCCGATGTGCTCACACCGACCTACAGCTACCTGAGTATGACCGAGCTCAGCGAGTACACCACGACTGAGGAGCAATATGGCCAGACCCTAGTAGACGATGATGGCATGGTAGCAGGCAGCCCTGAGCACACAGAGAAAATCGAAGAATTCCGCAAGCGAATGGCGAAGTACAACCAAGATCGCCTCTACCCCAATATGCCAGACTGGCAGGTCTTTTGTTTTTACCCCATGGGCAAGCGGCGTGGCGAACAGGACAACTGGTACGACATGGAGTATGAGGACCGCCGCAAACTGATGCTCGGCCATGCCCGCGTCGGCCGCACCTACGCAGGCCGCGTACGCCAGCTCATCACTGGCTCGACTGGCCTCGACGAGATGGAGTGGGGAGTGACTCTTTTTGCCCACAACACTCAAGAGATAAAAAGCATCGTCTACGAGATGCGCTTTGATAAGGTAAGCTCTCGCTACGCGGACTTTGGCGACTTTTACATCGGCCTACAGCTGCCACTGAATGAGCTGTTTAGTCGACTGGGGCTGTAAGTTTTCCTTGCGGTAGCCTGACTCTGGTGGAATAACCGCCTCATGAGTACTTTTCAGGATCGTGTCGTAGTAGTGACGGGCTCTGGCCGAGGCATCGGCAAGGCTATCGCCCAGATGTTTGTCGAGCAAGGTGCCAAGGTAGCTGTGGCTAGCCGCACCGAGAAGAACTCGAGCGAAGCCGCTGCTGAGCTAAATGCCATCGGACCGGGCACTGCTAAGGGCTACGCCGTGGATATCGCTGACTTTGCTTCAGTCGAAGCTTTTGGCAAGCAAGTGGCTGCCGACCTAGGCACCGTAAGCATCCTAGTGAACAACGCTGGCGTCACTCGCGACGGTCTAGCTCTCCGCATGAGCGAGGAAGACTGGGACACCGTGGTCGACACCAATCTCAAAGGCGCCTTCAACGCTGTGAAAGCTTTCCAGCGCGGCATGCTCAAGCAGCCAGACGCACGTATCATCAACATCAGCTCCGTGATCGGTCTAACCGGCAATGCTGGCCAGGCCAACTACGCCGCTAGTAAGGCGGGCCTGATCGGCTACACCAAAGCCCTAGCCAAAGAATTCGCCGGACGTCAGGTATGTGTGAATGCGATCGCTCCAGGCTACATCGTGACCGACATGACTGGTGGTCTCGATGAAGAGATCCAAGACAAGGTAAAAGAGAAAATTCCTCTAGGCTTTTTCGGTGAGACCGCAGACATCGCCAATGCCGTGAATTTCCTCGCCAGCCCAGCCGCTCGCTACATCACAGGTCAGACTCTGACTGTCGATGGCGGTATGGTCATGTAGTAGGAGAAACTGATCCTTCATTTCTACCTCAACTCGCCGATCAGAAAGTGATGCTAGAGCAAATCGATATCGAAGCCATCAAAGAGACTGCCCGCAAGGCTGGAGCAGAGATTCTGGATGTCTATGGCACCGAGTTTTCCGTGGATGTGAAGGAGGATAAGTCCCCTCTCACCGAAGCTGATAAGCGAGGCAACGATGTGATCGTAGCTGCTCTGGAATCACTATACCCACAAATCCCGATCATCTCAGAGGAGACAAAAGCCGTCGACTATGAGGAGCGCAAAGATTGGGAATACTTTTGGCTGGTCGACCCGCTGGATGGCACCAAAGAATTCATCAAGCGAAACGGCGAATTCACCGTGAATATCGCACTGGTCCACCGTGACACTCCAGTGCTAGGTGTCGTCTACCAGCCAGTGGGTGAGCGCATGTTTTGGGGTGTGAAAGGCTCTGGAGCTTGGCTAGCAACGGGTGCAGGAGCTCCAGAAAAACTCGAGGGCGGCCCACACTACTCAGAGAAATCCGAGGTAACCGTGGTGGCTAGCCGCTCACATCTCACTGATGCCGTGCAGCAGTTCGTCGACGATCTCAAAGCGCAAGGCAAAGTGGTAGAATTCCTTTCCGCAGGCAGCTCACTGAAGCTATGTCTGGTAGCTCAGGGTGAAGCTGATGTTTACCCCCGCCTAGGTCCCACCATGGAGTGGGATACTGGCGCTGCACATGCAGTAGCTCTAGAAGCGGGAAGAAAAGTAGTGGCTGACGGAACTGGTCAGCCACTGGTTTACAATAAAGAGGATTTGCTCAATCCTTTCTTTTTTGTGGAGTAAGGGTTACCAAGATTTCGGGGTTTTTGCCCAATTTTTGATATCTGATTTAGAGGGGTTATCGTTACTACCGTCAACTTTCCCAAATGAATAGATTGCAACTGTCTCAGAGAGCAAGGTGCTGTCATCTTCTGGACTCGGCACGCGGCCCTTGCTGGTCAGATCAATGCGAATCTGGTATCCATTACCCCAGGGATCTGTTAATCTTCCGCCCCCATCTGAATTCAGGATCACACCATTTCTGCCACCCTTCGCTGTTTTCCCATCAAAAAACACAGTACCTCTAGGATTTCTATCCTCACTAGCACCCAGCAAAATATTCATAAAATCTTCATTTTTTTCTGTATCATAGTCGACATAGTTATCATCTAGCCCGCCCTCAGTAGTTGGTACTTTTCGGTAATCGGTAAAATATGTGGTGATTGCAGTCTTAAGATTAGCACAAGTGTTTGTCGCATCGATTTTTTTGGCTGTATTCATTGCCCCAGTCGCACCTGCGAATACCATTCCCGCTAAAACGGCAATGATTGACATGACCACTAAGATCTCAATCAGGGTGAAACCGTCTTTCAATTTGTTCGATTGTGCGCTATTCATATTCTGCCGCGAATTATTTTCTTATTGTGGGGCCAAATGACTTCTCTCGGCCTGAATACAATGTAAACACATTTTGCTAGGTCGCGTCTAGCATTTTCATCAATTTCTTTAAACTCCAATTTCCCGTGAGCAAAGACCACCTTGTCCATCGTGTCAGGGAGATGGTAGCCGATCCGGACTACCGTGCCCTGAATAAATCAGAATTCTCCCGTGAGCTAGGCCTATCTGGCAAGCAGCGTGTCCACCTCCGTCGAGCGCTCGCCATCGTGTGCGAGCAAGGCGAACTAGAGCTCGGCCGAAAGGCTCGCTACTACAAACCCCGTAGCAAAGCAAAAGGTAAGACCCTCGAGGGTCTTATCCATTTTTCGACTAAGGGGAAGCGCCGCTCCGCCTTTTTCACACCCGATCATGCCAAAGAGGGCGAGAGCTACTACATACCCGGCCGTTTTGTTGGCACAGCGATGCACGGCGACCGTGTTATCGTAGCCTTGATCAAAAAACAACCTCCTCGCTGGCACAAAAATGCCAAGGGCCGCCAAGGCCAACGCCTACGTGAGCGCCGACAGGCGGAGCGTGAGACAGAGGGGCAACGTCAGGAGGCGCAAGTCGTGGAGGTGGTCGAGCGCAGTCTCACCACTGTGGTCGGCACCTACCACCGCAAAGGCCACCAAGCCAATCTCGCCCCAGAGGACTCAAAACTACCACCTAGCTTCTTCCTTAAGAAGGTACTCAAAAATGCTAAGCCCGGTGATCTGGTCGTGGCGGAGTTTACCGATTGGTCAGACCCAGGCCGCTTACCCGCAGCGAAGATGGTCGAAGTGCTGGGCCGCCCCGACAAGCCCGGTGTGGACATGCTGACCGTTATCCACAAACACCGACTGCCTCTCGAGTTCCCTCACGATGTGATGGCCGAGACGGAGCTGATTGATGAAATCATCCCCGAGTCGGAGCTCGCTCGCCGCGAAGACTGGCGCGAGCGCGAAGTCTTCACCATCGATCCCGAGGATGCCCGTGATTTCGACGACGCCATCTGCGTCACCGAACTACCTGATGGCGAAGGCTGGGAACTAGCCGTGCATATCGCAGATGTCAGCTACTACGTGAAACCTGACTCCGCTCTCGATCGAGAGGCACGCCGCCGGGGCAATTCCGTGTACCTAGCCGATCGAGTGATTCCGATGATCCCTGAAAAACTCTCCAACGGCGTGTGCAGCCTCAATCCACACGTCGACCGACTCACACATGCCGCTGTGATACGATTTTCGCAGAAAGGCGCGCTGCAGAGTGCTCGTTTCGTGTCCGCTGTCATCAATAGCTGTCGCCGCTACACCTATGAGGAGGCCTACACCCGCCTAAATCTGAGCGACAAAGCCGCTGCAGCCTTTGATGATGGCCACGAGCGCCGCATGACGGCTCACGTCCGCCGAGCCTGGCGCCTAGCTAGTATTCTGCGACAGCGTCGGTTCAAAGCGGGATGTTTCGATCTCGATTTTCCAGAGGTTCGTGTCGTGCTCGACGATCAAGGGATCGCTTTTGCGGTGAAAAAGACCAACCACGACGAGAGCCACCAGCTGATCGAAGAATTCATGCTGGCTGCCAACGAGGCTGTCGCCAAGTGTACTCGCGATGCCGGAGCGCCATCGATCTACCGGATACATGAGGACCCCGATTTTGAGAAACTCAATGAATTCGCCGACCTCGCTCGCTCCTTTGGTCACAAGATAGGCGATCCTACTATCCGCGCAGAGGTACAAAAGCTAACCAAATCCATGAAAGGTAAGCCTGAGGAGCAGAGCCTAAAACTAGCCTTGCTCAAAAGCATGAAGCGCGCTGCTTACTCGAAAGATCCAATAGGCCACTTTGGTTTAGCCAAATCCAACTACTGTCATTTCACCAGTCCGATCCGACGCTACGCCGATCTCATCGTTCACCGTTCGCTCAAACGCGAGATGTCACGTCGCAAAGAACCTAGCGCTCCCGAGCGACCAGACAAAACACCCAACGAGGCTGGTGTCGGCGAGATCGCTACCCACATCTCTCGCACCGAGCGCGTCGCTGCAGATGCCGAGCGCGACTCTCAGCAGCTAAAGATGATCGAGTACCTAGAGAGCCTACTCGAGAAAGATGCCGATCAGACTTTCCAGGCTATGGTCACCGAGGTAAAACCGATGGGTATCTTCCTAGAACTGGATGATCTGATGATTTCTGGCCTCGTCCGCAAAATGGATCTACCTAGCAGACACGCTTACTATTTCGATCGACATGCCCACTGCTTTCGTAGCGGCATCTCCAAGAAAAAGAAACTCGCGATCGCTAGCAGATGCACGGTACGACTCGTCCGTATCGACAGGGGGCGAGGGTTTATTGATTTTGCGGTAGTGGACTAGCAGGCAATCTGTGCCCTTAAACTATTCCCTCCCTCGAACGGCATTCTGGATTTTCACAAGTAATCCTGCGGCATCCTCGAACTCCTCACTGATCGCCGTCCACTCCAAAAAAGCACAGATCGCCTCCAGTTGAGGCCCCTTAAAGAATTCAACAAAAGGTTTATCCTCAAACTGGTACCTATCGATATCCAAAGCATAGATCGTAAACTCAGTAATACTGGAACCTGATATACCAAAATTCCTAATATTATAGATCATGTAAGCAGGCAGGTAAAACCTGTATCCCTTCAGATCAGTGAAACAAAAAGTGACTAGGAATTCCTCTAGGGTACTATCCGGAATAAGGGTCCAATCCTCTCTCTCATCAAACCTCGCCTTGCGTCTAAAATCCTCGACCATTCCACTGGAATCGAAGTACTCCGTCATATTGAGAGAAACTCCATCTTCTAGAGTCACCCCTTTAAAAGCACTTCTAATCTTTTCGATCAGTTCTAAGCGATCGTCCTCCATGTGGTTTTACTCCGAAAAATCCTACCAACTCCTCACATCCTGCCTAACATCTTTTCGCACTAGCCAATAGATGATAAAGGTGGGAATAATCATCCAAACACCTAGGATGACCCACTTGACGACTTTAGCGATACCTAAGGCAGTCTCCACACCATCCTCGGGTAGGATCATTGAAAATTGATCGCTTACCATCGCAGTGGTCTTTAGCATGATATAGGGCAGCGCAGTAATAGCGAAAACCGCCCACACAAGTACAAACCGGTGGCCGATTTTTTTGCGTTTCACCAAAGCAATACCGCCGACTAAAAGCAAAAGCGAAAGCCCCAGTCCGACGATAGCTGTCATCTTCATAGTAGGTGCCCACTTATCGACATATTGCTCGACTTGTTCCGCTGTAGTCAGCCCTTGGTCCACGTATGGCTGCATCGACATCTCCATGGTGATACCCTGAGCAAAATACAGCGGTGCCGTGAGGACATTGATCCCACCAAAGATAATGCCAACCACCCCCAAAATGATCGGCCATTTGGTTTGGGACTTGGGGACTGGTGGTGGTGTATTGGGCTCTGCAGCTTCACTCATATGAGCTAGTATTAGAGCGCAGGCTGAAGCCAGATGCCAATCCAAATCACAACCGACTGATCTCAGATGAAACTCGCCTTACCCAACGCCACAGGAGATATCTTTCTACTCGCCGATGAGATGCTCGCCACCGGCATCGCCGAATCACGCACCAGCCCACGGCGCCGTATGATCCTGCCTGTGCACCGCGAGCAAGAGGATCTGGTCCAGCGGATGTTCAACTTTTTCCAACTCGGCACCTATATCCCACCTCACATGCACCCACGGGACTATGCTTCCGAGAGTATTTTCGTCATCCAGGGGCGGCTCGGGTTTCTGCATCTCGAGGAAGATGGCCAAGTGATCTCCACCACAGCACTACCCGCAGGCGCTTTCATCGATATAGTCCCTCGACTCTGGCACAGCATGGTGGCTCTCGAGGAGGACACTGTAGTACTGGAGATAAAACGCGGCCCCTACGATGACACCGACAAAGTTTTCCCCGACTGGGCTCCAGAAGAAGGCACACCAGAGGCCGAAAAACTGATGAAGGAATACGAAGCAAGATTCAAAGCTGAGTGATAGGAAATACCGAAAATATGACTCATTCTGATCCCAAAGATCTCCTACATGAAGCTCTCGATCGCACTCACATAGTGTCCTCACACCTGCAGATGGCACTAGAAGAGCATCCGATTACTCGAGACAACCAAGATGTCCAAGCCGCTTACGAGATGGCAGTTAAAAAGATCGAAGAACTATATCAACTCATTGGGTCCAAACTAAACTAGATCTAGGTGTGCCCCTTCTCACACGCATTCACCAATCGACTTTTCGCTACGGAATCCAGTTGAATACCCCCGCCCCATCGCCAAACATCCCCTGCGATGTTGGCTGCTGAAAATCTCTCCATCCAGTATGGAGCCCGCTCACTCTTCAAAGACCTAGGTTTTACCATACGTCCGAAGGAACGCTGGGCTCTAGCCGGGCCGAATGGTGCTGGCAAGTCTACGCTGATGAAGATCATCGCCGGGCTGGAGGAGCCGGATACTGGCCGCCTGATCAAAGCCAAACAGAGCACCATCGGCTACCTGCCACAGGAGGGCGTAGAGCACAAAGGCACCACGGTATTTGAAGAAGCCTCGAAGGCATTCGACGATGTGCTGAAACTCAAGAAGCAGCTCGCCGAAGTGGAGGATGAGCTGGAGGACTGCGATCCGCAGAGCGAGCGCTATGGCGACTTGCTCGAGGTCTTTGGCGATGTGCAGCTGCGCCTCGACAATCAGGACGTCGATCGCATGAAGCCGCGCATCGAGAAAGTGCTCAACGGCCTCGGCTTCAAACCCAAAGATCTCGAGCGCCAATGCGATGAATTCTCCGGCGGCTGGCAGATGCGTATCGCCCTAGCCAAGCTGCTACTCAAAGAGCCCAGCGTGCTGCTGCTCGACGAGCCTACCAACCACCTGGACATCGAGACCGTGCAATGGCTGGAGAGCTGGCTGCGCACCTACCCGGGAGCTGTGGTACTGATCTCGCACGATCGCTCCATGCTCGACAATCTGACCACCCGCACCCTAGCTTTTGAAAATGGCCAAGTGCAGCTCTACTCGGGCAATTACTCTTTCTTCCTGCGTGAGCGCGAGGCCCGCAAGCAGCAGCTCGAGCGCGCCTACGAGAACCAGCAGAAAGAGATCGAGAGATCGCAAAAGCTGATCGACCGCTTCCGCGCCAAAGCCTCGAAAGCAAAGATGGTGCAATCGCGCATCAAGCAGCTAGAAAAAATGGCGCTGATCGAGATGGAAGCCGAGGCGGGCACCATCAAGTTTGAGTTTCCTCAGCCCGAGCGCGCTGGCGAGACGGTGATGAAGCTGGAGGGCGTGCAGAAGCACTACGGAGATCTGCACGTGCTGCGCGATGTCGACTTCGCCATCGAGCGCGGCGATCGCATCGCCATCGTCGGAGTGAATGGTGCGGGCAAGTCCACCTTCTCCCGCCTGATCTCGCTCGCCGAGGAGCCCTCAGCAGGCGATCTGACGACCGGGCACAAAGTCGGCGTATCCTACTTTTCCCAGACCCACGCCGATGAGCTCGACCCCACCCGCACCGTGCTGGAGACGCTCGAGGGAGCCGTGCGCGACGAGGCAGCGGGCAATCTGCGGACACTGCTAGGAGCCTTCCTGTTCCGCGGCGACGATGTCTTCAAACAAGTCTCCGTACTCTCTGGTGGCGAGCGCGGGCGTCTGGCCCTGGCCAAGATGCTGCTGCAGCCGGCAAATTTCCTGATCCTCGATGAGCCGACCAACCACCTCGATATCCAGAGCCAAGAAGTGCTGCAGGAGGCGCTACTCCGCTACGAGGGCACCTATGTGATCGTCAGCCACAGCCGAGCCTTTCTCGATCCGATCGTGACCAAAGTGCTCGAATTCATCCCAGGGGCACCACCCAAACTCTACTATGGCAATATCTCCGACTACTTGGAAAAGAAAGCCGCCGACATCGCCGCAGCCGAGCTGCGTGCTGGTAGAGCTAGCGGAGGAGGCGCTGGTTCTAAAAATTCCACCACCGGTAGCGCCTCTGGTGGCGGTGGAGCCAATCGCAAAGAACAGCGCCGCTTAGAGGCAGAAGCCCGCCAGGCCAAAGCCAAAAAGCTCAAGCCACTGAAAGCCGAATTTGAAAAGCTCGAGGCCGACATCGAGACCCACGAAGCCGAGAAAGAGGCCCTCACGCAGAAGCTCCTCGACCCCGAATTCTTTAAGACAGAGGGAGCTGCAGCTACCGAAGCCAGTGAGCGACTAGCCGAGCTAGATGCCATTCTAGAGACAGCCTTCTCGAAATGGGGCGACCTCACTGAGGAGATCGAGAAACTCGAAGAAGCGCAGTAAATCTAACAGCTAAAAGCTTAATATTCGCAATATTTATATATAATAATTGAGAATATTTGTATTTTTGAGAAGAATTTTGTGGCTTTTATCAAGAATATGCGCAAAAGTGTTACTCAGCATGGAGGTTTTCTACAAGCGCAAAGCACACGTCAGAGTGGTCGATCGATTGATCGCCTACTCGGTTTTGTTGGGAGCGCTATGGGCTATGGAGAGCTTCATGCCGACCACAGCGGAGCAAGAAGCCCAGCTCGACGAGCGTCTCGGCGTAGCAAAACCCTATATCGGCACGCCTCTCGACTAGATTTGAGGCGATTGTACCCTATTCAGTCAAAACTGTACCCTATTGAACAGAGGGGTTTCTACCCGGCTAACCGCGACGGTTGATCACTAGAGTCGCCTTGGTGCCTATCTCAGGGATCACGGCAGCGTTGGCGCCCCAGCGCTCATCGATTTCAGCGCCGGGTGCATCGGTATTAAAGACCGCTCCCGGATCGAGGTAGATCGCGATGATCGAGCCCTCGATCTCAGCTAGGAATTGGCCCCCATATATCTGCGATCCAGTAAATGTCCACGGGTGCTCGGCCATCGGCTCGCCCCCCTCAGAGATACCGGTCTGGTCGAGAGTCGCCCCATCGAGCGCCCACTCATTGATCGACGAGGTCTTTTTCTCACCCGTTTCTGTCTGCCATTGGATCGTGATATCGACTAAAGTCCCAGGTTTGTTATCGACTTCGCCAGCCACTTTGCGATCCTGACCGAGAGTGAGTTTTTCAAAGAGCTTACCTTTGCCTGGCTCGTATTTGAGCAGCTTCAGAGCCACTTGGATATCCATAGGACTGGCCTGAGTGGTGAGTATCGCCTCATGCACCTTGCCCTTTTCACTGACGAGGATGTACTCGATCGGTCCACCCTCGCGTTGGTTGACCACCACAGGTATCTCCACAGCCTTAGTCTTGGCATCGAATTCGACCAACCCGATGCGGTAGCGCGTCTCGCCTATCTTTTTGACCGAAGGCTTAGCAGCCGCCTTTTCCGACTCCTCTGCAGGAGAAAACGCAGAGAAACCAACGAGCGCACAGATACCGAATGAGAGACAACGCATACACCGATACTAACGCGCCAACTGACAAGAATCTAAGGAATAAACACGCCTCAGACTCACACCCATAGATTGCGATCGAGCGTGCGGTACTGGATGGCCTCCATGATGTGATGCTCTTTCACATCCATCGAGCCCTCTAGATCCGCCAGAGTACGCGAGACTTTCAGGATGCGATCGTGCGCACGGGCACTGAAGTTGAGCGTATCCATCGCCTGCTCTAGTATACGCTCGCTCTTTTTACCGATGTAGCAGTGCTGTGTGACCAGGCGGCTAGTCATATCGGCATTAGTATTCACATCTGGGCTAGAGACAAAGCGCTGCAGCTGAATGCTCCGCGCCTGCTCGACGCGCTCGCGGATCACAGCCGAGCTCTCGCCACCGGTGTCACTGCACAGTTCCGAGTAATTCACCGCCGGCACGTCCACATGCAGATCGATCCGATCGAGTAGCATGAAGCCAAAGTAGCAAGCAACCATGGCGCCAACCGTTAAGAAGCGCCTGAAAAACTAACCCAACCCCCAGCAATTACCTTAATTAGTTAACGAATTAAATAACAATAATCCGCATGCACAAAAAAGAAGATAACAAAGGAACATAAAACAAAACCCAAACATCAAAATATGCGGAAGGCTATATTGATGAAAACTCTACCGCCTTACGCCACACTAACTTTTATGTTATTCACAATTCATGCCACAACAGCTATCTTTTATTACCAACTTGGAACCGCACAGTCCCACATCGAACTAACAAAGGCAACGATCTACTTTTTCATCACAACAGTTGTAAAAAAACACTAGGTGTTTTGAGTGAACCAATACACCTGCAAGAAAACACAGACGTCATTTAGTCTGAAATCGTTCATGATGAGGTCCTCTTAGCTGCGGATAGTTCAGGTAAATTTTTTCATCGGCTGTAACTGGCTTTGCATGGCTCGGGTGCACCACATGTACCGAAAGCGCTTGGCCCAGTAAGGGCTTTTGTATTCCTAAAACGCATCTAAGGATTCCTTGATACAGCAGGCTCAGATGCTGCGAAGGTCATACTGCAGCAGAATCGTCGAGCTTGACTTCTTGTTTCATCTCTTAACTACCTCACGGCAGACGTTGTCGACTGCTTCATTGAGTTTATTGACGATGTGAAAGCGATCGAGGATATTGAGGACGTCAGATTTTTTCTCTGGGATGACATTGAGGTATGCTTTCCACATATCACTACATACGACTTCGATCCCAGAACAGACTTCTACCCCTAACTGGTCAAAGATACCTCTCAATGTATCCTCACAGCGATCTTTGCCTACCGAAAATAGACGTCTCCTGGCGTCATCAATCTGATAGACTAACGTCATGTATTGGTGGCCTTTACTGTAGGCTACCACCCACTGGACAGAGCTATACACGGTATCCCAGGAGGTGCATAAAGCCTCTGCCGTCTCGGACCATGAAAGTCTTAGCCCATTGACTAAGGAAAAGCCGGAACACATTACAGATTCGATACTTGCCATCTGCCCATGGAACCCTTTCTACTTTCACGCCACACTTCTTACAGTTAACCCGACGCATCGTGTTGACAAAATTAACCATCAAGCCCCGGAACGGGATAAAGCCGAAGCTCCGATCTTTTAGCCTGTCGTAACCCGGACACTTTTTGCCGCACCCTGAGCAGACGGCTAGCGCCCCTTTTCGGGGTAGGATTCTTATCGTGAGCAAATCGTTTTCGAACGTGGAATCGCCGTAAACGAATCCCTTGATCGGCAAGCATTCACTGAGTATTTTCTGTATCTGGATTGGACACCCCTTGTTAATGGATTTAGCACCGCAAACATACGGTGCCTATCCAGATACCTCCAGTTTTGAAGGAGGGAGTCTCCGGTGGCCGTTTTCGGACAATACCACAAGCGGAACCTTTTCGACGTCCGACGTCCGACCACTATTCCGCTCGTCCAATCGCACAGAACAATGGCCGTTGGCGCTCATCGGATTCGATCTGCATTATGAACCCACAAATTTAGCGGAAGAGCCTACTAAAAATCAAAAAGACCACACCTTAACCACTAAGTAATACCATGTCCGACTAGGTTAATTTATCTAGTTCCGATCTTTTATGTTAAAGTCGATATCACTTACAAGGGTATATAAACAGGTTTGGGATACAGCTGGATTATCCATCCTACCCTCTAATTCTTTGAGCTCAGAACTAGAAAGAACTTCTTTTACCGCCTTGTTAATAAGTACACAGTCACGTTCAGTGAGATCACGTGTGCTCACAGACTGGTCAGAATCTAAACACACAGGAATTCTAAAGTCAGCTTCCACTTGCGGAGTATCACCTTTACGTGACTCTGGCATCATCCGCCTCTCAGTAACAGATAAAGATGTATAAGCGGGAAAATTTCTTTCCCGTCGGAAGCAAGGCGAATTTAACACATTCGTTTCCTTGATAGGCAAGTCAGATAAATCAAGCACGGCAAAATTTGAGATTGCCTCAGAACCGCAATTTATAGAATCAAACTTATTTCTAAGGTTAACCATCCAATCAATCTCTAATATATCTTCACTATTACCCTTATGTGGGACCCTAGAATCCTCCTGTGCTAACTGGGGTTCCAGCTCAGGATGAATCAAGCTCACACCACCAATCATCACTAAACTTCCAGCAGCACTAGATTTATTGAATTCTGTAGGCTCCCCTAGCTTCGAAATACGCTCAGAAACCAGATCCAACAGACTTGATGATTCACCTGGAATAGAAGCTGGCAATTCACCATGTAAAGAACCCAATCCCGCTATCACGGCGACTGAGGCCTTAACATTATCACACTTAGTATCTGATTGATCACCTTCTGGGTCGTCTGATATGCACTGTCGATCTTCATTACTAAGTGAACCATACCTTACTCCCGAAGTGTTGAATCTACCTCCCTTGCCTAATCGCCAGACGCATACGGCAAGTGCATCTGAAAGACCTGTTGATTCATATGGATTAGGAGCTGGCACTTCATCATGTAAACAACCTTCAACCTTTGCCACGGTAACCGGAATCCTATCATCAACTGTAGTATCTGCCTGCATATCGCCTAGGTTCACTGGTGTGAAGGTTCTATTTACATTACTAATTGATTTAGCTTTTACACTCGAAGGGACGACCCTCCTTGCCACCCCTGACTGAAAATGAGCAATGGGAGGCGGTGATGACTGTAATCCAGACCTATCCTGTGAAGAAGATAGCGTGTCTAAAACACCTACGAATTTTCTTTCAAATTCCTTGTATCGTTTCGCCTGTTCCGGGGAGACGAAAATCTCTTTATCAACGACTTGAATCTGTGCGGGTGCGATTAGGCCGGCTAGTTTCGTTTTACCACTACCACAAATACCAATTACTGTCACACGTTCACTAGTTAAGCTTTTGTTCATATCAAGCAGTGATTTTAGTTTTTGAATGACTGCCTTCTCGACTATAGAGGCGAAAAAGAGTAATGTCATTTTTTTTGAGATCTTCGATAAAAGCCCCTTCTATCTTTTTTGACGAGTTTTTCACTAGTCGACTACCTCCCGCTCTTCTTGATTCAGATGAAGATCCGTTTACTCCGCTTTCCTCAAGCGTATATCCCTCGAATTTATTATTTTCTACTATTGTAAGTTGGTAGTGATTTAATGTCGAAAGTGAGACTTTTGCAGCTGATAGCAATGTAAGAGAAAAGGTGTAATTAATTTCCGGATAAAGTAAGTTTGTCACCCAAATTGAGTCACAATAATCTAGCATTTTAAACAGCATAATATTTAAAACTCGAGCTCCTGGATCATCAAGTGTTCGCGTATTTCCTTTTGCACAGATTAATTCAGAAAACCCACCAGACTTAAAGGTATCCCATGTATTTGCTTCTATTTTGCGGAAATGGTTTTTCACTGATTGGTCGAGTAACGCATTGTTACGATCAGTAACTCGTTTATATGTAGCGGTTGTGAGAAGGCGTAACTTTTGTTTCCATAGCTGTTCAGTCTCTTCTAAAAGATTTGGAGTCTTAGGATACGAGTTTGTTTTAACTAATCGATCAAGGTTAGCTAGAGCTTCGAAAGGTGCACCATTAAGAGTTGGGACCTTTATAAGCTGATCTTGATTTTGAGAGTCTAAATCTACTATTTGTTCCTTTAACCTGCGGGCTACAGGCAGTAAGTCTTGTGGAAAAATTTTTGGTTCACCTTCACTCATAACCAATTTACTTTAGTGAACGTTAACGCAGTCAGCTAATAATGGGGAGTGTTTTCTGATTGAGATGTTAACACTTTATGGTATTTATAGATGGAGTGGTGATTTTATTATAATCAAAACAAATAAGGGAGCTGAGGCTTGCAAAAATAGTCAACATTTCGAACCCGATATCCCTCAACAGATAACATAGTGTATTAAGTCTACTCTTTCGATTACAGTCAATTCTATGCGTGACCAGAGATTCAAAGCTAAATTCTCACAAAAGAACTGCACACAGATCCGAAATTTTTCACACCCATAGATTGCGATCGAGCGTGCGGTACTGGATCGCCTCCATGATGTGATGCTCTTTCACATCCATCGAGCCCTCTAGATCCGCCAGAGTACGCGAGACTTTCAGGATGCGATCGTGCGCACGGGCACTGAAGTTGAGCGTATCCATCGCCTGCTCTAGTATACGCTCGCTCTTTTTACCGATGTAGCAGTGCTGTGTGACCAGGCGGCTAGTCATATCGGCATTAGTATTCACATCTGGGCTAGAGACAAAGCGCTGCAGCTGAATGCTCCGCGCCTGCTCGACGCGCTCGCGGATCACAGCCGAGCTCTCGCCACCGGTGT
Source organism: Verrucomicrobiota bacterium (assembly GCA_020630975.1). Lineage (GTDB taxonomy): Bacteria > Verrucomicrobiota > Verrucomicrobiia > Verrucomicrobiales > DEV007 > Arctic95D-9. The sequence continues at coordinate 95,020 of JAHDID010000003.1, read as the reverse complement.
CACTGCGCAGCTCCGAGTAATTCACCGCCGGCACGTCCACATGCAGATCGATGCGATCGAGTAGCGGCCCAGAGATACGCTGGCGGTATTTCTCGATCTGATTGGGCGAGCAGCGGCACTCGCGCGCAGGATCGCCCAGATAGCCACACGGGCAGGGATTCATGGCGCAGACCATGGAGAAGCGGCTAGGAAATGTGAACTTGCCCGCAGCGCGCGACACCGTCACATAGCCATCCTCTAGCGGCTGGCGCAGCACCTCCAGCGTCGATCGGCGAAACTCCGGCAGCTCATCGAGGAACAGAATGCCATGGTGCGCCAGACTCACCTCGCCGGGTGAGGGATTGCTACTACCACCGAGTAGACCTGCGTCAGAGATCGTATGGTGCGGAGCGCGGAAGGGCCGCGTCGCTACGAAGCCGCTATCGCCGCCATGGATCAGCCCTGCTACCGAGTGGATCTTGGTCGTCTCGATCGCCTCAGCCTCGGTCATCATCGGTAGGATGGTGGGTAGCCGCTTAGCGATCATGGATTTTCCCGTACCTGGGCTGCCCAGCATCAGCACATTGTGCCCACCAGCCATCGCCACCTCCATAGCTCGCTTGGCGTGGGCTTGGCCTTTCACATCGCAAAAATCGATCTCGTACTGCTGATTGGCCTGAAAGAAGGCCTCTCGATCGAGCTGCTCAGGCTTCACATTGCCATCGCCACGCAGCAGCGCGTAGGCCTCGGAGATAGTCTCGATAGCATAGACATAGATGCCGTCCACTATCGCTGCCTCGGCCGCATTTTCCGCTGGCACTAGGATCGCCTTTCGCCCCTGCCGCTTGGCCTCAAGAGTGAGCGGCAGTATACCCTTCACGCGCCGCACGCGGCCATCCAGAGCCAGCTCGCCGACGATAGCGCACTTCTCCAGAGCGCCCTCTTTGAGAGCGCCATTCTTCTTATCATTCAGAGCAGCCATACCGATGGCGATCGGCAGGTCGTAGATCGGCCCCTCCTTTTTGATGTCAGCTGGAGCGAGATTGATGGTGATCGGCTTATTTGGCCAACTCAATCCAGAGTTATTGATCGCTGTGCGCACCCGATCGATGCTCTCGCGCACCGCCGCATCCGGCAGACCGACGATCTTGATATCGAGATTGCCACTAGAGGCGGCATCTACCTCCACCTCTACGGGAAGGGCATCGACTCCATGGAGCGCACCCGCATGTATCTGCACTAAGGCCATCGGCAGAATTATGGTGCTCAGCTGAGCAGTGATCAATACCCAATGTCGGAATCTTTGCTCTCAGGCACAAAAGAGAGTAACTTTTCTTAACTTTTATTTAACGAAACTAAAAAGCAGTCGTCTAAATCACGAACATGCACGAATCTACCCAGGCTTGGACAGAATGGCTGAAGCAAAACGGCTCGCGCCTCATGCTCTATGCCCGCCAGCAGACGCGCTGCGAGGCCGATGCAGAGGACGTGCTGCAGATGGCTCTGGTGAAGACCTGGAAAACTCACGATCGAGCACCCGATGACAAAGTCGTCAGCCTAGCTTTTACCAACATCCGCCGCTGCGCCATCGATCTAGCCCGCAGCAACCAAAGGCGCTCCATCCGCGAGGATTTCGCCGTCCGTGAGATGGGCGAAAGCGTCTCGTGGTTCGAGCTACCGGACGACGATGAATCGCGCATGCTACAAGTGGCGATGGCCAAAGTCCCCGAGAAATTCCGCGAAGTCCTTACCTTGAAAATCTGGGGAGAGCTGACGTTTCAGCAGATCGGCGACACCCTAGACATATCCGCCAACACAGCCGCTTCCCGATACCGCTATGGTCTGGAGACCCTGCGTAAGTATCTGAAGCAAGATAGCGAAGTGCCGAATCGTTAGACGCTAGCCTATATTTCTCGTACAAACCATAGGGCTAAGCATAGCGGCCCATAATGATATCAATCGGCAGTAGCCGCCCCTGCTGGTCGACGATGACATTTCTGGGATGAGCATCGGATAAAACGATTTTCGAATTGGGTTCGATCCATGCTGCCAGATCAGCATCGATCTCCTGAAAACCTAGACTAGAAAATTGAGTGGCGATATCCGCGCGATCTGCGGCTCGACCAGAAATAAAAGGCTGTGAAGTCAGAACGTAAGTTGAACCACCATCGGAAATCCCTATCCCCTGAAGCTGAATATCATCGCCAAACCACACATTCTGCAGCAAGAGCCGATCGAAATACTCAGATGGAGTAGCAGGTCTGAGACCAATCGAGCCATCTTGCCGATCGAACATAGGGAACAAGCCAAACTCATTTCGCTTTGTGAGTTTGTGCACCACCTCTTGGCGATCCATTCCAATTACATCGTGCTCTTGACCGCCTCCTATCACCAGATCTCGCCACGCATCTAAGTCGCGGAGGACAAAGCGACACTCTTTGGCCCAGCGTTTGAGCACTTGGATTTCAAATGGGATTTTTTCATACCAGTGGAGCCAATCATACTCTCCACCTGCATCGCAAACTCCTCGGATGAAATCAAAGGCTGATCGGAGCGCGCAATCCGCATCTCTTCCCGAATCTGCTCCGGAGTTTTTTTTCCTTCATCAGCCATCTATCACCATGATAACACAAAACAAAAGTGATGTAAACATATCCCATTCTAGGCAATTAACCTCCTGAGTGGGCCATTTGATTAATAATCTAATGATCTTAATCAACTGAACGACGCGGGGACGAACCATCGAACTCTTCAACACTTGACCGCTCGCCTTCGAGCTCAATCGTGATACCTCCCCCTTTCACTATCATACTCTCTCTGAAACTATCGTCGATATTTGACAGCTCCAGACGAAACTCCGATTCACCTTCAAATACGCCAAGCGCTGGGACAAACTCCTCGTAGATAGTCTCGCCAATACGCAGACTGCCCCGTAATATCCAAATTGGATACTCTACGTGATTGGGAATCGAAGTAACACTCCGAATCTTGATCACCGCACTCTGCGTCCATATCAGCCCTCGGTCGCAACCTGGAACCCCATTAGATTCATGGATATAAGCGGTCGAAAGAGATATGAATAAAGAGCCACCTATAGGTGTGACAGCTGATATCTCACTATCATGTAGCTGGATTTCCGTCACTTTATTGACCTAAACCGAATCTCACAAAGATCACGCAATGAAATTAATTCTTCGTTAAAGATTGATGATATAATTGTTCAATCACCCTTCGCAAAGTATCAACACCTGACCCAAGGACGAGCTTGAATTACTATTTGATGGTTATGATATCGTGGGATGATGGAGCCAGCGCGAGCCAACATCGGATGGCAATAACTTTCGAGGATCTGAAAAGTTACTCCCCAGCCATAAATCACCACACAGATTCATAGCAATGACCTCAAGCTTAGGAAAGTAGTGAAAATCGTGCGTAGGCTCCCCGCAAACGTAAAGGCCATTTAGCCATATTGGTACAGCTTCACCCTTTAGTTGATCAAACGTTGCTTTCACCGGTTGAAGAAGGTAAGCACTGCTCATCACCGCCTCCTGCAAAGCGAAGGTAATAAGGAAGTGTGTAAGTGAATCACACACAACATCTTGGTCATTTTCTGAGTCTCCAAGCTCCCTTAACCAATTCGTGATCACCGCTGGGTCATCTCCAGTCGCAGCCGTTCTTACCCAGAAGCAGTCCTGATTCTCCCAAAGGAACTCGACTAATCCGTCTACTCTTCTTATTCGCTCAGGAGAGGCTATGTAATCCTGAGTTCCCATTGGAATTCGATGACCATTCGCAGCCGATTCCCTGATCTGCGTTAGGGCTCCAAGGCGGATATAAAACTCTCTGAGAGGAGCCGGAAGATCTCTGGACACTATATCTGCATTTAGCCCCGGAGAATCTGTCCATACCCGGTGGTAGACACCGAGGAAGTCTGCTAGCTCGCTAATGGTGCAGATCATTTCTTCGCCAAACATCTTTTATGCCAAACGATAGAAAGTATACAGACTAAGTATGTATCTAACCGCAACCTAGACCGTAAAAGTGCAGGCTCCAGGCGGGACCTTCGCTGGTTTCGGCTTTGGCTTACGCTTAGCTTTAGCAGCCGCCTTTTTCTCCAAATCGCCTATCGTGAAAGTACAGGCTCCTACAGGCGGTCTAGGACCTTTGGTTTTCTTGCCCTTCTTCGCCTTAGCAGACTTCTTCTGCTGCGGCTTTTGGGCGCCATCGGGATTGGGCTTTTTGCCTATCTCGAGACGGGTGTCGGGAAATTCTACAATGAAGCCTTCCATCGCTAGCCAGCGGATATCTTTCAATACATCACGGGCATCATCGTCGAGCTCAACTTTGGCTTCTTTGTCTTTGGGGTCCGGCTTTTGAAAGCTTTCACATAGAGAATCGATCACATCGAGAGTCTTCGTGCCTGGCTTGTCGGTGACCATCGTTACGATCTGCATGATGCGATCGGTCAGCGAGAGATTGGGGCTGATCGCCTGTGGACGCACTAGGGAAACATGTAGTGCTTTCTTGCCTCGCTTGAAGAACTTGAGCCCCTCTTTTTCCAAACTGTTACAAACCGCCTGAAACATCTCGAAAGGGAAACCTTTGCGCAGTTTTTTACCTTCGTATTTGATCAGACTCAGCAGATCGGCAGATAGCTTTTTACCCGGGACATTTCCTAGGATGACCACTTCCTTGCCTTCGGTGATCTCATCCGCTGCAAAATTTTGGCGGAAGTGCATCTCCAGTTCCTGAAGCGTCTTGAAAACCGGACCTTCATCTGCAGCAGGCGCTGCGGCAGCTTTCTCGTCTGGTGCTTCAGATGTTGCTTCCTCTTCGGCTACGGGCTCGGCCTCCTCTTCGCCTGCTGGGGCTTCTGCTCCCTCGTCGGGCGTGCTTTCCACCTCGGCAGCTGCAGACTCGGCTGTTGGCTCCTCTTCGGTGGCTGGTGTCTCATCGACCACTGCAGCTTCCTCAACGGCATCTGGCTCAGTAACTGCCTCTACGAGTTTTGGCTCGTCTGCCGCCGCTGCTTCCCCTACGACCACTGGTGCGTCCTGTGGATCGGGCTTCAGGCGATAGTGCTGAGTCTTACTGACTTTCTCTTTCCACTTCTCTACGATCTCCTCGCCACTCTCGGTCTGGATGCGCTGCTTGTAGCGCTCGATCGACATGTTGGAAAATTTCTCACGGTGTAGACGAGCGATATTGCTCTGATACTCGTGGTGATTGGGTGGGCCGAGGATCTCGCCGCTGAATCCACAGACAGCGATCGTGGAAAAATTTCCCTTAGGAGCCTCCAGCTCTACCTCTTCTACCGCGTAGTATTCCTTTAGCTGATTGGGCGAGCTCAGGATATTGCGCACGGCTTCATCGCGAGATAACCAAGCAGAGTTGTCAGACTTACATTGATAAAGAGTCGGACCATTATCATCGGCCTTCAGACGGATCTGATATCGCTCGCGAGCACTGGCAATCATCCGAGCCAAATCGCCCACTGGAAATGCCTTTACCGAATCCTGAATGTGCTTTGACAGCCCCTTCACCGCTTCCTCGGTAGGCTCGAAGGATGCCTTCAGTCCTTTGATCTCAAAAGGCTCATCCCGCCGCTGATCGAATCGACCACCCTTGCCGCGTCTATCACCGCCACCAGCGCCACGACGATCGCCGCCGCCGCGAAAATCGCGTCCACCGCCGCCTCGACGGTCTCCACCGCCACCGCCTCTGCGATCACCTCCCCCACGGAAGTCTCTGCCGCCTCCGCGGCCATCACGTCCCTGGCGTCGGTCACTGCGCTCAAATTTACCACCACCACGGCGCCCACGAGAGCCTCGGTCTTCACCATCGTGGTCACGGTATTTGGTTTTAGCAGGTTTGTTTTCAGTCGTCTCCTGTGCCCAAGAAGGCATCAGGTCTAAAGCAGAAAATTCCAGAGGCGCGTCGTCTTTGTCGCTCATTTCGAAGAATCCAAGGGTGGCGGTCGGATAGTGACAGGTCAGCAGTGTAATATGGTAGGACTGCCCTTACAGAAACAAATTTGTCAATTTAGCGGTCGAAGAACCGCGAGACGATACTCTGTAATTACTAAAATAGCCAACATCTTTTCTATTAACAGGTCTTAAGAAAAAGCCGCCTGCAGACCGATCTCAGTCGCAGCGATAGTTTTGTCCAGTTCATCAGCACCGTGTGCGAGTGAGATAAAACCCGCCTCATACTGCGATGGCGCGAAGTACACACCCGCATCCAGTGCCGCCCAAAAGAAGCGGTTAAAAGCCTGAAAGTCCGACTTTTTCACATCGTCGACATTCCAAATCTTTTCCTCGGTGAAAAATAGGCAAAACATCGAACCGACTCGGTGAAAAGTGAGCGGCTTGCCTAGCTTTTCCAGACAAGCGCGCACGCCATCTTCGAACTGCTGACCGATATCCTCGAGCTGCTCCCAGCCCTGACGACTCTCCATCTCATTGAGCTGAGCTAGGCCGGCTGCCATCGCCAGTGGATTGCCGGATAGGGTGCCTGCCTGATACACAGGGCCGTCCGGCGCCATGTGATCCATGATTTCTGCCTTTCCGCCAAAAGCACCCACCGGCAGGCCACCACCGATGACTTTGCCCATCGCCGTCAGATCCGGAGTGATGCCGACACGCTCCTGCACACCGCCCTTTGCCACGCGGAAGCCGGTCATCACCTCATCGAAAATCAATAGGGCTCCATACCGCTCGGTAATCTCGCGCAACAGCTCCAGATAACCCTCGCGTGGGAAAACTAGGCCTGCATTCGCCGGATAAGGCTCTACGATAATCGCAGCGATATTCTCGCCATCCTCGGCAAAAGCAGCCTCGAGGGCCTCGGGATCGTTGTAGGGAAGAATGGTGGTAAGCCCGGCGAACTCTTCTGGCACCCCAGCGCTATCCGGCTTGCCGAGCGTCAGTGCTCCACTGCCTGCCGCTACAAGTAGCGAATCGACATGGCCATGGTAGCAACCCTCGAATTTGATGATCTTGTTCCGACCTGTGTAGCCGCGTGCCAAGCGGATCGCCGTCATGGTCGCCTCGGTGCCGCTATTGACCATGCGCACCTTCTCAACCGATGGCACATAGTCGATGATCTTGCGCGCGATCTCGATCTCGTGGGGATTGGGTATACCAAAGCTAACCCCTTCCTTAGCCGCATGGGAAACCGCATCGATCACACAGCTAGGCGCATGACCGAGAATCGCTGGCCCCCAGGTCCCTACATAATCAACCATCTCATTGCCATCGACATCCCAGATTTTGGCCCCTCGGGCACGGCGGATGAAAAATGGCTCGCCATCGACACTGCGAAACGCTCGCACGGGTGAATTCACCCCTCCAGGGATGAGCTCTTTGGCGGTGGAGAAAAGTTTTTTCGAAAGACTGCGATCTACAGAAGCTGACATGACGGGGATGTTAGGCTGGATTTGGCGCTTTGGCCAAAGAGGAATTATACCGGCTAAACGAGACGCAAAGGGCTTTAACCTTCAGCTAGGGCCGCTTCTGCGATGTCGCACAGCAGGTGACCAGCGATGAGATGGCACTCCTGGACTCTAGCCGTCACAGGCGAGGGCACGGCTAACGCTAAATCTGACAGATCGCCACAGGGTCCAACATTCTCCCCTGTGAAAGAAAACGTTTTCACGCCACGAGCACGAGCAGCCTCTAGGCCTTTCACCACATTGGCACTGGTGCCCGATGTCGAAATACCGACTGCGATATCTCCCGGCTGACACAGGCCCTCTACCTGCCGGGCAAAGACCTGCTCATAGCCAAAGTCATTGGCACAGGCTGTCAAAATCGATGTGTCTGTGGTGAACGCAATACTCGCCAGTGCCTGACGATTGCGGGTGAAACGCACAACAAACTCAGTGGCAAGGTGCTGAGAATCAGCCGCGCTGCCGCCATTGCCGAAAAAGCAAATCTTGCCTCCTGCGCGGAGTGTATCGACAGTAACCAGACCCATCTCACGGATCACATCCGCACACGCTGCCTGAAAACGCTCCACCACTGCTATGTGATCAGCTACGGTCTGCTCGATGAGTTCCTCTGGTGCCATGATGAGTGGGTCTGTCTATTTTTCCTAACTGTATGACTCTACGCGGAGCCTACAGCATGGGCCAGTGCTTTATCACTCGAGCCCGGACAAAGCTGCCAACACTGCCGATGTGTCGGTAAAATCTCGAAACAGATAATCCGGATGAGCCTCGGCTAATACCTCGAAACGACAAGCCCCTGTAGCCACCGCCACTGCCTGCGCCCCACACGCCCGCGCACAGGCGATATCCTTTAGGGTATCGCCGAGTACATAGACCTCCTCTGGGGAGAAAGTACGATCATACTCTAGGGCAGCTCGCTCCATGGCCACAGGGCCTAATCGATTGCGATCGGAGAAATCATCACCAAACGCTCCTATGGGAAAGTCGGCAACCTGATAGCCATAGTGCTTCAGTTTTAAGTGAGCCGCCGCCTCGACATTGCCAGTGAGAAGACCCAGGTGATGCCCGGCGTCTTTCACGGCAGTGACTAGCTCGGCCACTCCGGGTAATCCCCTGCCATCGCTAGCGGCTAAACCAGCATCGAGTCGCGCTAGGTAACGGGTATAGAAACGGTCAGACGCCTCTGCCGTGTGATCCAGTCCGTAGGCTGCAAACAACCCATCGACCAGACCACCATCGGTAGCGCCTCCGAGCTCCAGCTGGGGAAATGGCTGGCTAGCGTAGGCCTCAGGGAAAGCATCCCCGAAGCCACGCTCAAAAGCCGAAATACCTGCACCACCGGTATCTACCATGGTGCCGTCGATATCGAACAATATCAGTGCCACGTGAGTGGGAGTGAGATTCTACTCGTCTGCAGCAGTATCATCGATGTCGCCATCCTCGATATCTGTATCGATATCGTCGTCGTCATCGTGCTCCTCTGCTTCAGCTGCCTCAGCCTCGTCATGCGCATCGAGATCGACCTCCTCATCATCAGTGCGAAACTTTCTGACTTGGCGCTCTGGCGCAAGCGGTGAGAGCATCATCATGATGTTTCGGTTGGTGAGCTTGGGCTCGATGTCGCACTGCGCGACGCCAGAGAGATCCTCTCTCACCTTGTTCATCAAATCGAAACCCAGATTCTTGTGTGCCATCTGACGTCCCTTGAACATAAGCGCCATACGCACTTTGAAACCAGCGGCTAGGAAGTCCTCGGCGCGGGTCAGCTTGATGTTGTAATCGTGCTGACCAATGTTCACGCGGAATTTCACTTCCTTCTCGCGCTTCTTAGCAGGCTTCTGATTCTTCTTCTGCTTCGATTGCTCGTACTTCCACTTACCGTAATCGACGATCCGACACACGGGTGGGCGCACATTGGGTGCGATCTCTACAAGATCCAAGCCCAGCTCCTTGGCTTTGGCCAGCGCTTTGGATGTAGGCATCACAGCATTGGCCTCGCCGTAGATCACGCGGATCTCAGGCACTCGGATCTTTTCGTTTACCCTGGTGCGATGCACTCTAGGGCGTTTTCTATATGGTTTTCTAGCGATAGTATCTACCTCCGGTTTAGGTGTTTCTCAGAACTGAGTGGTTGAATTGGCCGAAGTGGCCAAAGCTCGTAAAGACGACTCGAAAGGATAGTGGTAATGTCTGGTCAGTAGCCTCTAGAACCGGAAAATCGGTGAGAGGAGCTACGGGATCGACTGACCTATGACGCAGGGGCCGAGTCATGATAGCCAGCGAGACATGGGTCTCTGGACTCTATCTGTGGAGTTTGTAAAATCGCCCATGCCTCCGAACGGAGAAGGCATTGCGAGAGTCCTGTTGCTGATTTTTTCCACAAACACGATCCGTAAAAGTATTAAGTTTCCCAAAGCTAATCAAGTCGAATTTTCGGCTCTGTTATAAGATTAAAATATCTTACCCAGACAATGCAAAAGTGACTTGCACCTTAGCCCAGTTGGATTGATAGTTCCGCCCGCCACTCCAGTCGGGAGTGCAAGAGCGGGGTGTAGCACAGCTTGGTAGTGCGCCTGGTTTGGGACCAGGAGGTCGCTGGTTCGAATCCAGTCACCCCGACTCACTAAGGGTTTCGAAGCAACCGCTCGCTTCTGCCATTTAGCTCTTCGCTGTTTCCTGCTGCACGAAGCTGTGCGCTATCTTGCGAAATGAGCTGAAGAAGATCAACCAACTGCCTACGGTACTGATGGTACCAAGAAAGGTGACGAAGACACTACCAAAGGCAGCCAGGCCAAAGTTGTGCAGCATGCTCCCCGGGTCCATACCACCAGAGAGTCCTACGGTGTCAGCTGTCATCATAATGCCGAGCTGCCCAGTGAGTACGCCGCCTGCCACTAGGCAAGGCGGAATAAGCATCACGGGTAGGAGGGTGTTCAGGCTAACTTTCTCCTTGTTAGTTAGAAAGCTGATCGCCACAAACACCCACACGGCAAAAAGCCCCATGGATATCCAAACCGGATAACCGGAATCGATAATCCGGTCTAAAACTGTGACTCGCTCAGGCACACTGATTCGTTTTATGAAGACCAATTAAGCAGTGATCTCGCGCTGAGTCTTAGGATCAGCAAAGACCATCTGCTCGCGGTGATAGGTAGGATCGCTGCGGAAGGTCAGCCTAGAATTGTGCCTGCGCTCCAGCTCGGCAAACAGTTTGCCATCGTGAGTCTTCATACGCTCCAACACATCCGGATGCACCACGACGATCAAACCATCGAGCCGCTCTCCTTGCTTGGCGAGCACACCATTGATCTTTCGCTGCAGCTCGACACTCATCGACTCGGCAGTCTTCACATTGCCACGGCCCTGACAGAATGGGCAAGGCTCGTTGACAGTCAGGTTGAGACTTTCGTGCAGGCGCTGTCGAGTCATCTCCATCAAACCGAGCTGTGAAATCTGGAGGACTTGTGTCTTGGCCTTGTCCCGGCGCACACGCTCGCGCATCGCTTTGTAGACCGCATTCTGATCACGGCGCGCCTTCATGTCGATGAAGTCGCAGACAATCAATCCACCGATATTGCGCAGCCGCAGCTGTCGAGCGATCTCCTCCGCCGCTTCGATATTGGTCTGCAGGATCATCTTGTCCTGAGTCTTGGCACGACCGGTATTCACATCGATCGCGATCAATGCCTCGGTCTCATCGATCACCAGATAGCCACCGCTAGGCAGCCATACCTGTGGGAAGAAGGCATCGTCGATCTGGTTCTGGATACCAAGCTTCTCAAAAATCGGGATCGGTGTGGTGAAGTGAGTGATCCGATTTTTCGAACGGCGAGAAATCAAACCAGCCAGTTCTTTCATCCGCTCGACATCCTCGGCGCGATCGCAAAGCACCTCATCGATCTCCTCTGTGAGAAAATCTCGCACGGTTCTCTCGATGAGATCTGGCTCGTGGAAAACGCATGCTGGTGCTTTCTCCCTCGCTGCATTCTCTTCGATCTCGTCCCACTGCTGCAGTAGCATGGCCAAGTCGCGAACAAAGTAGCGAACCTTTTGCCCGGAAGACACGGTACGCAGGATGACACCTTTACCCTCTGGGATGGTCATCTTTTCTGCCATGATCTTGCGCAGACGTGCGCGCTCCTTGGGGTCCTCGATCTTGCGAGAGATCCCGAGTTGATCATTCCGAGGCATGAGCACCATGTAGCGACCAGGCAGCGAGATGTTTGTGGTCACGCGCGGACCTTTATTACCGATTGGTCCTTTAGTCACCTGGACCATCACCTCGGATCCAACTGGATAGAGATCAGGGATGTCCTTGGACTGAATCTTCTTGGGGCGATTGCCACCCTTCTTCTTGCCGCGACCTTTGCCCTGACCGCCGCCACCTTGACCTTTCTGACCCTTCTGGCCTCGATTTTGCGGTTGGTTCTGGCCGCCGCCTTTACCACCATCTCCGCCGCCGCCACCTTTGCGATTGTTGCGGTGGATCTCCTCCATGCCAGAATCCAGCGCCTCTGGGATCGCATCCCAAAAGTGGAGGAAGGCATTTTTCTCTAGGCCGATGTCGACAAACATCGCGTTAAGGCCAGGCTCGATATTGCGAACAATACCTTTGTAGATGGAACCCACGATATGCTCATCGTGAACTCTCTCCACAGTGTACTCCTCGAGCACACCGGACTCGAGAAGGGCAACTCGCGTCTCCAGCTTCTCGCTGTTGATCACGATTTTATTGCCCTCTGCCAGCTTTTTTGGCCCGAAATATTTTCGAATCTTCTTAAGCATCTTACTTTTGAAATTTATGCGGTTGTATTGGTTGGGGTGGATTTTTAAAACACCCGACTGGCGAAAATGGAACGTACTGAGCCTGTACCACGGTTAGCAAACGGGCTCAGCAAAAGGAACGCACTAAAGAACACAATCGATCATTGGGAAAGCAGAAAGCGCGAACACTTTCCTCTGCTCTATCAGATCAGCTCTCTATCGGGTCGGATCTAGGAGGCGGTCGACAGTTTGACTGTTGTAGTGCTCAACAGAGCCCCTAGAGTCTGCCTCTTCCTGAATGGTGGGTTCGGCATAAGAACTATCCTGGGGTTTTTTGGGCTTAATATCAGTAACAAACTCCGACACATCCACCGCCATCGCTCCCTCAGACTCAATCGAATCTGCGGCCAGCGCGTCGGCTTCTGCCTCCGGATCTTCTGAAAATAATGCAGCCAGTTCAGCTGCTTCCTCATCGAATTCGGTCATCTCGATAAAGGTACGATCTCCGACAGCTTCAGGCACCTGGGTGAGTTCCAGCGTGCTTTTACCTGCTTGGATAGCCATGTAATTTTCGATGATATTTCTAGCAATCGGAGAAGCCGCGCCACCGCCGGACTTACCATTTTGCACAAACACACAGACTGCGATCTCGGGTTTGTCATAGGGAGCGAATCCGATGAACCACGCATTGGTCGGCTCGGCGACCACACCGGTCTGGGCCGTTCCCGTCTTTCCGGAGATCACGGTCACCGTCGACAGCGCACGACCTGCGGTACCTCCCTGCTCGTTGACCACGCGCCACATGCCTCGCTTCACAGTTTCCACCTGCTCGGCTGTCAGACCCTCCTTGGTGAGATCGTACTTTAGCACCGGCTTCTCATCGAGCACCTTGTTGCCATTCTGATCGATGACCGCCTTGATGATACGGGGCTGATAAATCTTACCCCCATTTGCCGTCCATGCTGTGGTGCAGGCCATCTGCAAGGGAGTCGCCTCAGTCACACCCTGACCAATCGAGGTCAATGCGGTCCAAGAGGTATTCCAGCTCCGACCCTGCTGGCGCAACCACTCTGGGCTAGGCACGTTGCCCGGCTTCTCATTGGTGATGCGAATACCGGTCTTCGAGCCGAGCCCCATCATGTCGGTCACCCGATTGATATTGTCGATGCCGGTGTCATTCGCATAACGGTAGTAGAAGCCATTACAACTTCTCTTAATGGCATTACTCAAATCCACTGACCCGTGGTTGGCATGCCAGCACTTCATGAACTTGCTACCGTACTTGGCACCACCACCACAGTAAAAGTGGCGACTCCATGATGAGGAGTAACAGCCCCCCAAAGAGACTGGAATCTTAAACGTGGACCCCGGGGCATAGGGGCTGACAGCACGATTGTGCAAAGGGCTGGTCGAATCCGTGGTGTAGCGCTTCCAGTCATTGGCACTGATACCTGGGATGAATGCATTGGGATTGAAACTGGGCACCGATGCGATCGCCAAAATTTCACCCGTCTGAGGATCAACAGCCGCCGCTGCTCCTCGCCCCACTTTGCGCAGAGCGATCTCCATGGCGTACTGTAACTTGGCATCGATCGTCAGAAGCACATCGGACCCCGCCTGCGGCTCCTTCTTCTCGACTTCGCCGATATACTTCCGCTTCTCATTCTTCTCGATGACGATCCGGCCAGGCTTACCCTGCAGAAAGGCATCCATGGTTTTCTCGATACCCTGGACACCAAAATCATCACCTACGTAATAAGTGTACTCCCTTTGCTTTTCCTTGGGCACCAAATCCAAATCTGCCAAAGCCACATACCCCAGCACATGGCACGCCATGGAATCATACAAATACCGGCGACGACCCGTCCGAGTCACATTGACCCCTGGGATACCGATATTGCGCTCAGCGAAACGAGCGAAATCTTTGAAGCCCAAATCACGATGGTAAGTGAATGGCACCACTCCACCATTCGAACGGTAGTGAACCCGCATAGCCTTCGAACTGTAATCCGTGAGCAAGCCCAAGGACTGCAAACCAGGAAACGCGACTGTCTCGACAATCTCTACGATGTCGTCATCTGTTCGCCTACGCTTTAGACCGCCGGTGACAAACTCGTAAGTGAACTTAGGAACCTCCTCGTGGTCCTTTTTGTAGGCCTCAACTATCTCGCGCAAATCAAACTGCAGCTCGTAGTTAGGGGTACTATCTACTATGGTCACCCCGTTTCGGTCTTTGATCTCACCTCGGATACCAGGGATACGAATCGACTCTCTTTTATTCCCAGGCACCAGCTTCGAATAATGATGGTGCTGATTGATCTGAATCTCGTACAACCGATAGGACAAGAGGCAAAAGCCACCGAGAAGAATGATTACCAATAGGTAAAGTCGAACTTTAAATGGTGTCACCATGACTATTATATCTACGCGCTATCCCATCCACATAGATCTTGTGGTTTAGCGCCCCCGCAATACGGCTGAACAAAAACAGAATGAGCGGAGCTACTAAAAGGGAAAAGAAAGAAGTGAGGAACACATAGACCCAAAACTCCGAGCCCATTCCGAAATCACCTCGCTGAAAGGAAATCACTAAAAACTGAATCAACAAACCAACCAGCGTACACACGCCAACCATGAAAATCGGAAGCTCCCAACGACCACGGCCAAAGAAAGGTCGAACCCCCTGGAGCACAGCACCCATGATGCCGAAAATCAGAATCGTCATCCCAAACGGAATCTCGAACTGCCCAGTCATCGCAGCCGCCTCCCCTGTCTGCACTGGTAAATAGTACCGGCAGTCCCAGATGTAACCTGCCACAAACGCGAATCCCAGCATAATCGGAAAAGGCACACACACCGCCGAGGTATAAAATATGGTGTGTACTAATAGTAGTGTCGAATAATGAGCCCACGGCAGAGCGGGGATAAACTCCTGAAAAATGAAGGAGCAAATCAACACGAATAAAGCTGAAGCATAAAAAATCATCCGCCTACACTGCTGCTAACATTGACACTCGCCTGATCTGACGACGAGGCACTACCTGCCGCATTGGGCAGCATGATAAAGACATCCTCCAGATTCTCGAAATCCACCACTGGCACGAGGATCGCCTCGGTATCGATGACACCGCGCTTAAATTCCCTCACCTTTCCGAGCAGCAGATTCTTGCCAAATACCTCACCCACCCCAGAAGAGACCACCAGATCCCCACTCTCAAGATCGGCCTCCTTCGCCAAGTAGCGCAGTCTCAAAGTCGGACTATGCCTGACTAAAGTACGCTCACCGCTAACGATGCCCTGGTCTTCGCTCTCTTCCATCACTGCTGGCACTTGGCACATCTCATCCGTGAGCAACAGAACTACCGACGAGTTCGCACTGAGTACTTCAGTGACCTTACCGACCAAACCTGCTCCGTCTTTACCGACTGGAGCGATCACCGGTAGATCGGCTGCTACACCATCGGCGCTGCCCTTATTGATCACTACTGTATTATACCAAGTCAGAGGCTTTCTATTGACAACCCTAGTCGGCAAAAGGTTCAAAGGTGATCGAGCTTTGTAGTCGAGCGCCTTGCGCAGTTCATCATTCTCGGAGGTCACCTCCTCGAGCTGAAGCATTTCGATGCGCAGCTGATCGCGCTCTCGACGAGATGCGATGTATGCCTCCTCGAGCTGAGAGTAAGTCATCTGCCTACCCTCCAGAGTGGACGCTGTATTCGACACCCGACCCGATGCTTTAATGAATGGCGAGAAAATCGCCAACGCCCCTCGCTGGATGCGCTCCACCTTTTGCGACTCGAAAAAGCCGATCCAGATAAGCAACACCACGAAGATAGCGACGTATGCGAGGTTTAATCGGTTCATCTCGTATAGGCCAAAATGCGACTCTTACCCAATCCAATTACGACTTGTTATTGCGAGACATCTTCTTCAAGAAGTCGAGCTCAGCCAACACCTTGCCGCAGCCTTCGGCCACAGCACTGAGTGGATCCTCGGCCACGTGGATCGGGATACCCGTCTCCTTGGTCAGCAACTGATCAAGTCCACGTAGTAGAGCACCACCACCCGCGAGCATGATGCCGCGATCTACCAAGTCGCCGGATAGCTCAGGTGGACATCTCTCCAAAGTCGCACGCACACTTTCGATGATGACATTGAGAGGCTCCATCATCGCTTCCCTCACCTCGGTCGAAGTGACGGTGATTGTCTTGGGCAAACCAGCGACCAGGTCGCGACCTTTCACTTCGACAGAAGTTTCTTTCTTTTGCGGGTAGGCCGAACCCATCCGGATCTTCATCTCCTCGGCCGTCCGCTCACCGATCACGAGATTGTAAGCCCGGCGCATGTACTGAATGATCGCCTCGTCGAGCTTATCCCCAGCCACACGTACACTGCGACTGTATACAATACCTGAGAGAGAGATGATAGCGACCTCGGTCGTACCCCCACCGATATCCACCACCATATTCGCAGCGGCATCCTGCACGGGAAGGCCCACACCAATCGCGGCCGCCATCGGCTCCTCGATCAAGTGCACCTCCTTAGCACCAGTCGCAGCGGCCGACTCTTTGACAGCTCTCTTCTCGACCTCTGTGATACCAGATGGCACAGCGATCATGATGCGAGGCCGAAAGAAAAACCGGCTACGCTGCGAGACCTTCCTCACAAAGTGCTTCAGCATCGCCTCTGTCACCTCGAAGTCTGCGATCACCCCATCCCGTAGAGGACGGATAGCAACGATGTTGCCTGGTGTTCTGCCCAACATCCGCTTGGCATCGTCGCCGACTGCCAAAACCGAATTGGTTCCTGACTTCACTGCTACTACAGATGGCTCCCTGAGCACTATACCCTGATCCTTCACATAGACGAGCGTGTTCGCCGTCCCGAGATCAATACCGATATCATTCGAAATCGCTCCGAAAAGATTTCCTGTCATTTAGATTTTATATGTGGGCACAGATTGGTGGGGTTTGATTAGTTAAGGATACCTAAGTTTATGAATTTAACACGAAGCTCGAAGTTTACCAACTTTCTGTCTTAATTTTCTGAAAAGATTATCAATATAGAAATTATAAACTAGTGAAATTCCCTCTTTCTCTAACTTGATCACCAACCCAACCATCATTTATCAAATCTGATGCCTCTCTACGATATCGATGAGTCTGTCGCCTACTACCAGTGCCAACGCTGTACGGAATGCTGCAAATGGCCTGGCGATGTGGTCCTAGAAGAAGCGGATCTAGAAGCGATCTCGGCTTTTCTAGATATGTCGGTCTACGACTTCGTAGCAGAGTACACCGACCTCCGTGCCAACCGCACTGGATTGACTCTCAAAGAACACCCCGAGACTACGACCTGTATCTTTCTGAACGGAAGGGACTGCGCCATCAATCCCGTGAAACCCAAACAGTGCGCTGGATTCCCCAATGAGTGGAACTTCAAAGACTGGCGGAAAAGCTGCGAAGCAAAACCGATCTATCACCAAGACACAACTCCGAAAAACAAATGAACCCCGGCGCTCGCGCACCAGGGTTCACAAAGTCACTAACTTAAAGTATTGGCTAACTACCAATCTAGCTGATTACTCAGCTGCGGTGATAGCGTCTGCACCGCGGTCACCTGTGCGGATACGCACTGCGTCCTCGACATTGCTGACGAAAACTTTGCCGTCACCGATCTTGTTGGTGGAGGCAGCCTTTACCACTGTATCGACCACGCTAACAGCGTCGTCGTCATTGACCACGATCTCGAGCTTTACTTTTGGCAGAAAGTCCACGGTGTACTCAGAACCACGATAGATCTCGGTGTGACCCTTCTGACGGCCAAAACCCTTTACCTCGCTCACTGTCATTCCGTGAATGCCAGCCTCGGTGAGAGCTTCTTTTACTTCCTCTAGTTTGAACGGCTTGATGATTGCTTCGATCTTTTTCATACAGATTGTTTTTCAGAATTGTCGCCTAGCCTGGAGAGGCATCGGCATTTCATAGCCCTTCGTAATGCAAATTCGATGCCAACTCGGAAATCATTATTTTACACGGTGTCATGCGGGCTCCCGCCTATCTGGTAAAAAGTAGTTGGTAAATTTTTTATCATTGAGTGTAAACTCTTTTACCAATGGAACCCACCGGCCACATCCTCATCGTAGACCCCGACCATCTCACAGGCGAGCTCCTCAAAGACTGGTTTCGAAATTCAGGGCATCGATTCACCTGTGTAGACGATGGCCACAGTGCTCTCGATATGATCGCCTCGACCTCGTTCGATATGGTGCTCGCCGAGTTCCGGCTCGCGGGTGTGGGCGGATTCGACTTGGTCCGCCAGATCACTCAAAACCAGCCTAATCTGCCAGTGGTGATGATCGCTGGAAAATACGACAGCCGCACGGCCATCGAACTGGTAAAAGCTGGTGCCTTCGACTTTGTCCCAAAACCACTGGATGAGGCCGAAGTCCGGCGCTCTCTCGCCGAAGCCATACAATCTTCGCAAAACTCTTCTGCCCCAGTTCAAATCGGTACGGCCAATGATCAAGGTGACACCTCTGGCGACTCTCTAGTCGGCAACAGCCGAGCCATGCTGGGAGTCTACAAAGCACTTGGCCGGCTATCCCCCACTCCAGTCACAGTCCTCATCCAGGGCGAGACCGGCACCGGCAAAGAACTGGTCGCTAGGGCTCTCTACCAGTATGGCCACCGCAGTCACAAACCATTCATCACCGTAAACTGCGCAGCCATCCCGGAGAACCTGCTAGAGTCGGAACTCTTCGGTCATGAGAAAGGCGCCTTCACCGGAGCAGTCACTGCCCGAGTTGGCAAATTTGAACAGGCGCACAATGCCACCCTCTTCCTCGATGAAATTGGCGATATGGACCTATCGCTCCAGTCCAAATTATTGAGGGTTCTGCAGGAAAAAAGATTCCACCGAGTTGGGGGTTCTGAAGAGATCTCAGTCGACGTCCGGATCATTGCTGCGACCCACCGAGATCTGCAGGGGATGGTCAACGAGGGCACCTTTCGAGAGGACCTATACTACCGTCTCAATGTCGCTCAAATCGAACTACCCCCTCTCCGCGAACGCAATGGCGACATCCCTCTGCTGGCCAATTATTTTCTCTCCCGCTTCTGCGCAGAGTCTCAACTCGCAGAGACTCGGTTCACCGCAAGTGCTCTCGAAAGACTCGAAACCGGAGCCTGGCCCGGCAATGTCAGACAGCTCCAGAACGTTGTCCGAAAAGCCGCTCTAAACGCCCGAGGCTACTCTGTGGATGAACCCAATATCCGCTCTTTAATGGAGGATCAAACCACCTCCAGCAAAAACTCTAATGGGGACATTTCCCAAGCGATTAACCACATACTCAGCGAACACTCTATCGATGCTCACCGAGCCTTTCTCGACAAATTTGAGCCGCTGCTACTAAAGGCGGCTATGATCGAGGCGAAAGGAAATCTGTCCAAAGCAGCTGAGCATTTGGGGCTCTCCCGATACACGCTGCGAGAAAAACTTCGCCACCACCAACTACGCGAATAAACGTACTATGCTTTAGGAATCTGAAGCCAGGTCGTCATGTCCGTTCCGTCGTTCTTCAAAGCCAAACGGATCGACATCTGACCACAAAGAACAGCCGCCGTGATCAGCCCAATACCTATGTGATCATTACCTTTGGTGCTGTGAAAGAAGTCAAACATCTCTTCCATCTTTGGCACCATCTCACTGCTCGCCAGAGAATTCTTTATCAACAGATCCACACCGCCATTCTCGCCTGGCTGGAAAGAAACTGACACCGCCTTGGCCTCACTCTCCCCCGCACCCTCGGCGGCGTTATTTATCAACTCACCGAAGACCTCATGGAAGCGACTACCATCGATGCTCACAGGGCTCAGACCTCCGGCTGTAGAAAACGACAACTGTACCCCATTAGCTGCTGCGGCAGCCTCTGCTTTAGTCTGCAAGTAATCGGCCATCTCCGAGATATTCGCATCCGTACAGACAACGTTGGCACAGCCACCTGCGGTCAAAACTTTTTTGTTTAATTCCGACATCGAGCGAGCGGCGGAATCCATCTGTTCGATATTCTCACGAGTGCCTTCTGTCAGATCATCCTCCAACAATACCAGACTACCAAAACCCTGAACCACACCGACGAGGTTGTTGCTCTTGTGAACCAGACCTTTCAAAAAGCCCAAAAAGAATTCCCGAGTCTTACCTGACTCCAGAACGAACTGATCTGCGAAAACAAACTCTCCCATAACCCTAGTATAGTACAATGGTACAAAACGTCCTCGTTAATTAATAGTCAACCATTCTATAACACTGCCACTTGTTATTTTATGGCAATGCCCCTGGCGATCGTAAACCAACAACTCTCCTTCCGAGCCGATTCCGGATGCCGTTCCGGACACTTGGTTGCCACCTTGCTCGACTAACACCTTTCTTCCGACCAATACATCCCGCCTATTTGCAAAGGTAGCGACTGGAGAAAAATCGGACAAAAATAGGTCCAGCGAATGCTCCAATCGATTGAGGAAAAGATCGAGCAACACCCTCCGGTCTCTCTCCCCTCCACCATAGATTGCCTGCAATGTCGTCGCACTTTCTTGCACCTCGTCGGGCAGCTCATCGGCCCTTCCATTCAAGTTCACACCAATGCCGAGTACCGCAAATGGACGGTCACCCAGATCTGACTCCACCAAGATTCCTGCCCACTTCCTGTCGTGATGATACAAATCGTTAGGCCACTTCAGCTTTATAGCATCATCACTACCGCACATGGTTTCCACCGCATGCACCATCTCCATACCAGCGATCTGAGGAATACGACTCCACAGACTAGGATCACAATCAGGCCGAAGAAGAACAGAAAACAGCAAACTCGAACCAGCCGGAGCCACCCAGCGATTACCCCGCCTGCCTCGACCCCCAGTTTGAAAATCTGCCAGCACAGCAGTCATATGAGGACTCCCGGCACGTCCGAGCTGGGCAACGTCATCATTAGTCGAGCCCGTACTCACTTTATGAATGATGTCCCTCATTCCGCGTCTAAACCAACTCCAGAAACCCCGCGACACAAGAGCCTGCCCAGCGGCTTACTAAAACAATAAAACAGAACACCAAAAAGAATCGGAACCACAAGAGACGAATAACCTCCTACAACCGCAGTGTCCTCGAAATCACCAATCATCTCCTCATCACCGCCCCAACCAGTCGGAAAATATGCTTCCGCGACAAAGACGACTCCGAGAAGACCCTGCACCATCAACAGCAAAGCAACCAACCGCACCCCAATTACTGCGACTTTGAATTCAATCATCACGCGTCACGAAGATCCAAACCCAAATCTATCGACCGCACCGAGTGGGTCAACGCACCCACCGAAATGAAGTCTACACCCGTCTCGGCTATCGAAGCGATCGACTCATCGGTCACTCCGCCACTTGCCTCCAAACCCACCGACTCAGACAACTCGTCTCGTAGGCGAACCGCTTCTCTCAACTCGTCCAGACTCATATTGTCCAACAAGATCCGAGTGACACCATTGACCTTCAGATAAAGCTCCACCTGCTTCAAGAGATCCGCCTCAATGATCACATCAATACCCGGGTAACGACCACGAAGCTCGGTGAGCTGCTCACCGATAGCGGCGGCGTCATCATTGGCGACTAGATGATTATCTTTCAACATAGCTGCGTCGTAGAGACCCATTCGATGATTCACTCCTCCGCCATGAACTACGGCTTGCTTCTCCAACACCCTCCACCCAGGGGTCGTCTTTCGAGTATCGAGCAAACCAACTTTAGTATGCTCGACCAGTTTGCAATAGCGGCGAGTCGTCGTCGCCACACCACTTAGTCTTTGAGCAAAATTCAATGCAGTGCGCTCCGCGGTAAGAATCGACTGCGTGCACCCTCTGATACGATAAATCACATCACCCTTCTCAGCAGCACCTCCATCGCCAACCAAAGTCTCAACCTGGAGATCCCGATCCACCCGTGCTATCACTTTGTCCATCACAGCGCATCCCGAGATCACACAACTCTCGCGTGCGACTATCTCTCCGATGGACTGATGATCATCTGGAACAAAGTTCAAAGACGTTACATCGCCGCGCTCTCCCAGATCTTCGTCTAGGGCCAAATCAATGAGTGTATCTAGATGCCTATCCGACATCTGATAGGGTACCGTACATATTCAATAGGGTACAATAAATTGTGAATAGGGTACAATGTTCCACGTGGAACATCTACAAGTGCCCCTCGGATTCTGCGAACTCCAGCCACTCTCCCACGGTCTCACCTAAGAAAGGTTTCGGAATGAAGAAACTCAATTCGTGAAGGATGCGTGAAGGTAACATCACCTCAATCTGGTGCATCTCAACAGGACCGCCTCCATCCTCGTCAAGGAACGCTGTTAACATGCACTCCAATAAATCGAAAGCACAAGTAGACTCAGCCTCACAAGCCGAGCCGATTTTCGGAACTACCGAGCGCCATTCCCGGAAATACTTGTAACCGAATCCCCATCCAAGACGCTCTTCAAAATTGGGATGATGCATTGGCTTCCTGACATGGTGCCTCAACCCCTTGATCTCACCCTTAGGCTCCCAAAGCTTAAAACAGTTGGACCATGCCTGATGCACACCTCCAGCCAATAGCATTCTAGTACGATCACTTTCAGACAGATTCATAGCGTCAAATCAAACGAGACCAATGTTCCACATGGAACATCCATCAGTCCGGCAATACCACCACTCCAGTCTCATACCTCTGTAGCACCACATACCCATCTACATCATGCAAGGAGAGCTGGTAGTAATCAAAATCCCAAACAGCTACCAATCTCGAATCTTCTAAACCCAAGACCTCAATCCAGCAAAGATGGCCAGAGATACAGGGGAAGTCGGGAGCACCATAGCGCACGACCAACTGCGCATAAATCGACAAGAATTCTCCAAGCAACTGATCCGACCCCAAACAATCAACGGAGCGACCAAAGCGCACTGGCTTCCTTTCGGCATCATAACACAGCTCAATCGCACCATCAAGATCATCGAATTCAACACCCCTCATCGCAAATAAACACACCATGCTCCACACGAATATCAATCGGAATCGCCCACAACGAAACAACACCAGAGTATGACACAAACCACCAGAAGACGGATCCACAGCAGGTGGATCTCCTCGTCCACAGTTCGACCAAGACACTTCAGAGTCGCAGCCATCCGAAATGACACTGAGCCAAGCAACCAACACAGAGAATAAGCTTCCACGCTTAAAACCTAACCCCAGCCCAAAACCTCAGATCGATAAGACCACCACCCCCTCCCTAACCCAATCAATATGTTCCACGTGGAACATGGAACGGCGTAAAGATTTGAGTTCGCAACGGATAACCTAGCTGGTGCACCTGTCGCCGAATAAGCCGCAAAGTCTAGATGCCGACGGCGAGGTGTTTTGAGCCTAGGTGAGCGATCTTGAATTTCCAGGACCCAAGATGGTATAGCCAACCTATCGGTCGCCCACCAACGTGACAGACCGTTGATGTCCTTATGGAACAGTAACGGTGCACCCCGAACACAACACCTAAACCAAGCCGATGTATAATTCGGTGCACCCCCGCGGCTAAGGTCGCACCAGCTACTTACCCTCCTCCAACCAGCCACCCCACATCTGATCTCAAATCTCCCATCAAAGAACCACGATGTTCCACGTGGAACAATCCTTCTCGACCATGATCGAAAGCAAGAGTGATACCACGGATGCTCGAGGCACGACCGATGTCTGCAGCAGAAACCAGATTGACCCCAGTAAAGACACCCCATCTTCAGACCTCGAATGGGAACACCTAATGCCTGATGAATCAAACGGCTTTCAATTCAGGAGCAACTATCTCAGATTTCTGGTAACTTGTTCCACGTGGAACATGATTACTTCGCCACCTAGTTGGTGGCACTTATCGATGATCCACGCCAGAACCATCCCACCCCCTCGCAACCCCAATCGACCACTACATTCCCGGATCCAAAAAAACACACCGCCCCCGTGTTCCACGTGGAACATCAACCCTCCTGGTTCTTCTCAATCCAGATCGAAAGCAAAGATATGTCCGCGGGTGTGATACCACGGATACGAGAAGCCTGACCAATCGTCTGCGGACGGATCGAAGCCAACTTCTGCTGAGCCTCCTTCTTCAGACCGCGAATGGATGAGTAATCAACGTCGGCGGGAATAGCGCGACTTTCGGTCCTGAGGGTCCGCTGGATCATATCATCCTGCCTACGGATGTACCCCTCATACTTCACCTCGGTCTCTACCTGCTGCCAAATCCCGTCGCTGAAATTGGAAAGCAAATCCTCGGGCAACATGTTCCACGTGGAACTTGGCTGCTTCAACCACTTCGCCCACGATCCCTTATTGGTGTGGGTAGACTCAATCAGCTTCTTGGCGTCAGCAATCTGAGATGACTTATCCAGTGTGAACCCGCGAGTCTCATCTGAGATCAACCCAGCTTCACTCGCTACCTCCAGCAATCGAATATCCGCATTGTCATGACGGAGCAGCAGTCGGTACTCGGCTCTGCTGGTAAACATCCGATAAGGCTCATCAACACCCTTGGTCACCAGATCATCAATCATCACCCCGAGATAGGACTTATCCCGAGTCAGGACCATCTCATCCTGACCACCCACCTTGAGGGCCGCATTTGCTCCAGCGACCAAACCCTGACCAGCTGCCTCTTCGTATCCAGAAGTTCCATTGATCTGGCCAGCCAGATACAGACCCTCCACCTGTTTGGTCTCAAGAGTGGGGAACAGTTGAGTCGGATCACAATAGTCGTACTCGACCGCATACCCTGGACGAATGATATCGGCGTTCTCCAAACCCGGGATCGTGTGAATGAAATCCCACTGCACATCGAAGGGCAACGAGGTGCTCACTCCATTGATATAATACTCACTGGTGTGTCGCCCCTCCGGCTCGAGGAATACCTGATGACGATCCTTGTCGGCAAACTTCACCACCTTGTCCTCGATCGATGGGCAATACCTCGGACCCACCCCATCGATCATGCCACCATACATCGGAGACTTATCTAGGTTGTTATTGATGATCTCGTGGGTGCGATCATTGGTATACGAGATCCAACACGGCAATTGTTCCACGTGGAACATCGGATCACTCCACTTGTTCAGCGTAAAGATCTCCTCAGCCTCATTCTCGATATGCCGATCCGGTCGAAACGAAAACAGGGTAGGGGGATCATCACCAAGTTGCTCCTCGCACTTCGAGAAGTCGATAGAGTTCCCATTGATCCGGCAAGGCGTTCCGGTTTTGAACCGATCTAACCCAAGACCCAACTCAGCCAACGAATCGCTAACCGTTGATGCAGCATCACCCATCCGACCACCTTGCTGATTCTGCATACCGACATGCATGAGTCCACGCATAAATGTACCAGTCGTGATGATTGCCGAACGAGTCCGAATCTCTAAACCCAAGTTGGTTCGGATAGCTGTCACCCGTTGCTCACCATCGACCACGATCTCAGACACGTTCCCCTGGATCAGATCGATATTCTCGACCGACTCCAAAATCGACTTCATCCGAAACTGGTAGGCCTTCTTATCACACTGCGCTCGAGGAGCTCGGACTGAGGGTCCCTTCGACTGATTGAGCACACGAAACTGAATAGCCGTCGCATCAGTATTGTGACCCATCGCTCCACCCAGCGCATCGATCTCGCGCACCATATGACCCTTGCCCAAACCACCAATCGCTGGGTTGCACGACATCTGTCCAATGGTGTCCAGATTCTGCGAAAGCAAACCCACACGCGCGCCGACTCTCGCTGCAGCTAAAGCCGCTTCACAACCCGCATGACCACCGCCCACTACGAGCACCTCATATTCTTTCGGATATACGAACATTTTAGATTTGCCTAGTTAAGATAACTCCCGAAAGTCACAGCAGAAAAAGCCCCGAATGCCTGACAAACTTCCGGTTTCAATTTCGGGCGTTTATTCTATCCTACACCCCGCTTCACTTCCACCTCGATCCGAGGTCGGAGACTACGAAAAATCATGGCTACGAAATCAAAGACAAACGGTTCTGCACCGTTTGCTGATGCTCCGATTAATAAGAGCCTCTCAGCAGACGATAAGATTGCACTTCTCCGAGAGATGATACGCGTCCGCCGATTTGAGCAGGTTGCGCTCACCCAATACCAAGATGGTAAGATGGGTGGCTTCCTGCACTTGTATATCGGACAGGAGTCAGTCGCTACAGGTACCATTTCTATACTTGGAGATGACGACCACGTCATCACCGCCTACCGGGACCACGCACACGCACTCGCCGTCGGTATGAATATGAATGAGTGCATGGCTGAGCTCTTCGGTAAAGCTACCGGTTGCTCCAAAGGTAAGGGTGGGTCGATGCACTATTTCGCACCGGATAAAAACTACTGGGGTGGTCACGGTATCGTAGGTGGTCAGACTCCACTCGGTGCTGGTCTTGCTTACGCTCTCAAATACCAGGGCAAGAAAGGTGCCTGCCTCTGCTACATGGGAGATGGTGCTATCAACCAGGGTGCCTTTCATGAGTCGCTCAACTTGGCCGAGCTTTGGGACCTGCCAGTGATCTACATCATCGAAAACAATGGCTACTCTATGGGCACCTCTCAGGAGCGATCTTCTGCGCACCCAGAGGAAGGACTCGCTGCTCGCGCCAAAGGATATGGAATGGCTTGGGCACAGATCGATGGAGTCAGCCTCTACGAAGTAAGAGCTGGTACTCAGGAGGCACTCGAGCGCGCCTATAATGAGAGCAAGCCAACCATGCTAGAGATCATGACCTATCGTCACAAAGGTCACTCGATCGCAGACGCCAATGCTGAAAAGTACCGCTCGAAAGAGGAGATCAAAAAGTACATGGACGAGCACGATCCGATCACCTTCTGGAAAAACGTCCTCATCGCCGAAGGTCACATCACCGAAGCCGACGCCAAAGAGATAACCAAGGAAGCAACCAAGGAAGCAAACGCCGCCGTCAAGTTTGCCGACGAGAGTCCTTATCCAAACGTCAGCGAAATCACCGACGACGTCTATTGGGAAGTCGACAACAATACCGAAGCTGGCAGAACCGGTCGTCACTTCTTCGGCTAATCCCAAACGAGCAACCAACCAACATAACCGAACTCTTACTAATACTATGGCTCGCAAGATAACATACCGTGAAGCACTCCGAGAGGGTCTCGATGAGGAACTCGCTCACGATGACAATGTGGTAATCATCGGAGAGGAAGTGGCTCAGTACAATGGTGCCTACAAAGTAACTGAAGGACTCTGGGATAAGTGGGGCGACAAGCGTGTCGTCGATGCTCCAATCTCCGAGGCAGGATTTATTGGCATGGGCATCGGTGCATCGATGCTCGGTATTCGCCCAGTGATGGAGCTCATGTTCTACTCATTCGCCTATGTCGCATTTGACCAAATGATGAATAACGCTGCGACCTGTCGCTACATGTCTGGCGGACTCATCAATGTGCCAATCGTGGTCCGCGGTCCTGCCAATGGCGGAACCAGTGTCGGAGCGACTCACTCGCACACTCCAGAGAACATCTTCGCCAATATGCCGGGTCTGAAAGTGGTCAGCCCATCTACTGCATACGATGCGAAAGGACTGATCAAAAGTGCCATTCGCGATAACGATCCCGTCTACTTCATGGAGAGCACGGTGCTCTACGGACAGGAGTGGGAGGTGCCTGCAAATGACGAACTCGAAAATGGCGAGCTGATCATCCCTATCGGAAAAGCTGATGTCAAAAAAGAGGGCACCGACATCTCTCTCATCGCACACGGCCGAGCCGTCATCACATCACTCGAGGCTGCTGAGATCCTCGCCGCCGAGCACGGTATCAATGCAGAGGTCGTCGACCTCCGCTCGATCCGCCCGCTCGACGAAGAGACCATTATCGACTCAGTGAAGAAAACTCACCGCGCAATCTACATCGAAGAGAACAAACCATTCTGCGGAGTCGGGGCACAAATCGCCTCTACCATCCAAGAGCGGATTTTTGATTATCTCGACGCGCCAGTGCTGCGCATCACCTCCGTAGATGCACCCGCTTTTTACAGCCCGCCGATCGAAGTCGAGCAGCTTCCACAGGCGAAAGATATCGTCGCAAAAGCCCTGTCAATTTGCTAAACCAAACGCAACCCATTTACCGAATATTTACCGATGGCTAGTTACTTAAAAATGCCCAAACTCAGCGATACAATGGCTGAGGGAAAGATCGCCAAATGGCTGATTGCCGAAGGCGACGAAGTGGAGATGGGCAATGAAATTGCCGAGATCGAAACCGACAAAGCCACCATGACATGGGAGTCCAGTGTCGATGGTGTGGTCCATAAAATCTATGTCGCCGAGGGAGGTGCCGCAGTGCTAGGTGCGCCGCTCGTCCTTGTACTAGAAGAAGGCGAGGAACCACCAGCAGATGCTGATAATCCCCCAGGTCCCGAGGCACCAGCTGAGGAGAAGAAGGAGACTAAACCATCTAGTGCCGCACCCGCTCCTGCAGCACCACCTGCACCCAAGAAGCCAGCCGCTCCTACCACTGCCAGTGGCGGGCGTGTGAAGGCTTCGCCACTGGCGAAGAAAGTCGCTGAAGAGCGAGGTCTAGATATCTCTAAGATCAAAGGCAGTGGGCCTGGCGGCCGAGTCGTCCGAGAGGATCTAGACTACTGCCACGGCAGCGAGGGATCTCGACGCAGTGCGATCGGTATCCTACCAGCATTCCCCAGTCGCGGCGATGAGTCGATCGAGGTCACTGGCATGCGCCGCGTGATCGCTGATCGTCTTCTCGAGTCCAAGACGACCATCCCGCACTTCTATCTGAACATCGAAGTCGATGCCGAGCCGCTCATGGAGACCCGCTCCCAGGTGAATGCCGCATCCGTTGCAAACGGTGGTCAAAAGTTCACCGTGAACGATTTCATCATGCGAGCCGTGACTCTGGCGGCGATGGAGGTACCAGAGGTGAATGCCTCCTTCCATGGTGATAGTATCTATCAGTACGGCTCAGTGAATCTATCCGTAGCGGTGGCGATCGAAGGCGGGCTCGTGACTCCTGTCATCCGCAGCGCCGAGGATAAATCAATCGCTGATCTGAGTGTCGAGATCAAAGAACTAGCAACCAAAGCTAGGGACAAGAAATTGACACCCGATGAGATGCAGGGTGGCACCATCACCATCTCCAATCTCGGAGCCTATGGTGTGCAAAATTTCGATGCGATCATCAACCCACCTCAGGCAGCCATCCTCGCGATTGGTGCTATCAACAAGCAGCCAGTGGTGAACGATGAGAATGAGATCGTGCCGGGCATGCGGATGTGGATCGGCATGAGCTGCGACCACCGAGTCATCGACGGCGCAGTCGGAGCCACTTTCCTCCAGGCTCTACGCAAAAACATCGAGACACCGATCCTGCTCATTTCCTAAAGCCGGCCAATAGATGCTAAAGCAGCAGTCGGCAGACAATACGGCTTTTGGGCACTCGATTACTCAATTGAGTAGCCCGATCGCCATCTTGTTCATTTTGGCCTTTAGCATCCCTGGTATTTGCATGACCCTCGCTACAGGCTGGGCGAATTGGAAGACCAGCCAAAAGATCGAGTGGGAGCCGGCCATGGCCACTCCCTACTTCGATGTCGAGCAACAGTCGATCAGTTATCACTACGACTACGCTGGTCAGGAATTTACCGGCCTAGTCGATACCGGTAGCAAGCTCTCGGACAAACAGAACGACCAGATCCGCGAAATCAAAAGGCAGGCGAATAGAGGCAACGCCATCGAGGTCTGGACCAATCCCAGACAACCCGAGCAATCGACTGTCTTTCTACCAGCACCCACACTAGAGCGCATGTTCTCCGGTGTCTTCGGCATCAGCCATGGCGTCCTGGGACTGTCCCTTTTTGCATGGGCGCTGCACACACGCCGTGAGCGATCCGGCCACACCGACATCGATGCCATGTGGAGATC
Organism: Verrucomicrobiota bacterium; assembly: GCA_020630975.1. Classification (GTDB taxonomy): domain Bacteria; phylum Verrucomicrobiota; class Verrucomicrobiia; order Verrucomicrobiales; family DEV007; genus Arctic95D-9. The sequence goes on along the minus strand of JAHDID010000003.1, from coordinate 64,795 downwards.
AGATTGGAGAAAGTCCATAGCGCGGCCCTCCTGCATGGATACCCGCTGGCTATTCGGTACCGCATTAGCTGTCTACCTCATCACCATCGCATGGACCGCCCAGCTCATGTGGAAGACCGATCACCCCGACAAAAATATCGCCGCTCTTATTTCAATGGTCGGTATCATTCCCTTGATTCTACTAGTACGATCCTGGATCGTGCGCCAGCACAACCGATCACTGGTCATTCGATTTGAAGCACCTCTCGACCCCGGCAAGAGCCACCGACTGACTGCCATCGCAGAAAGTGGTGGTCGGCCGCCGTCGCCAAGAAAGTGGGTCCTCAAGAACCAACAGAAAGTATCTGACGGTCGGAATATTTCGGTGAAGAAACTATCCAAGACCGAGGTAGATACTCTCTCGCAGACTGTCAGCGAGGTGACCTTAGAGATCCACCCACCAGCCGATGGCGCCGCTGCCGAGTATTGCGAGAGAGGCTATGGCCCTGAGTGGGTATTGGTAGGCGGAAACTTTTTCACCCGAGTCGGACCCATCAAGTTACCAATCGGTATCCAGCCATGAGCAAACAAAGACTGCCGCTACTCGATGTCATCAGAGGGATTGCCATCATCATGATGATCGTGTTCCACTTCGCGTGGAATCTGCAGGTCTTTGGCTTTGTTTCTCGGGACACATTAATGACACCGGGCTGGAGCGCGCTGGGAGATGTGACCCTGTTTCTATTCCTTTCGATCAGCGGCTTTTGTATGATTTGGTTTTGGCGCGACCGCTTCACCTGGCAGGGGGTGAAACGCCGCTTTATCAAAGTAGGATTGGCAGCTCTGGCGGTAACCATAGTCACCCTGATCATCTACCCCAATGCCTTTGTCTACTTCGGCGTCCTACACCACATCGCACTCGGCAGCGTACTATTGGCCGTCTTCCGAAAGCTCTCCACCTTTCACCTAGTGGCCGCCGCATTGCTTTTTGGTTTAGCGCCGATGTGGTTCGCCAGTTCGTTTTTCAATCCACCGTTTTGGTGGTGGACCGGACTGAATGTGTACAAAGCCGGCAGCCAGGATTATGTACCGCTTGCTCCCTACTATTGGATGATGCTCGCAGGTGCAGTCGCGGCCAAGACGGCTCCCCGAAAAAGGACTACGGCGATACTCAGCAAGGACCTGGCCCCTCTCAAACCTCTCGCATGGGCTGGTCGCCACAGCTTAGCGATCTATCTCATCCACCAGCCGATTCTCTGGGGTGGAGTATGGCTGTGCTGGCGGTGCCTAGCACCGAGCTCGTGAAGTGCTGTTGTACTACGACAGGCGATCTACGAAACTTTTGTTCGCCCATGGAGCCGTAGCGGAGGATCTAAATCTTCCGTTCGCTGCCTATCGCTGGTGGCTTTGAAACCCGGCATTTTCAGAAATGCCGCTACGCGCATCTGCACGCACAACTGCACATAGGCCATTGCCAAAATTAACTCAGTCTGACACACTCACACCATGTCAGCTGCAGCTACTTCATCAGCCCGCCTTGCGATGCCACTTTTGAGCATCATGATGTTTCTCCAATTTTTCGTCTGGGGATCGTGGTTCTCGACGATTGACGTTGCACTGGGTGGTGCTGATTTAGGTGCCTTCACAGGCAATGCTTTTGGAGCGGTACCACTAGGAGCTATTTTTGCCCCTTTGTTCTTAGGCATCATCGCAGATCGGTTTTTTCCCTCACAGATCATCATGGGTATCCTCTTTCTACTAGGTGGAGCTTTGATTTACCTCGCTGGGAATGCCGCTATAGCGGGAAATGGGAAGCTAATGTCCACACTCTTTCTGGCCCATATGCTTTGTTATATGCCCACTTTGGGATTGGGAAATACCATCGGATTCACCCATCTAGCACGACTCGATTTTCCAAAAATTCGCGTCTGGGGAACGATAGGATGGATTGTAGCGGGCCTACTGGTGGGCTTCCTCGGTTGGAGCAGCAAGTTGCAGATTATGCACTTAGCTGCGTTTAGCTCAATCGCCCTTGGCATTTTTGCATTCTTCTTGCCTCACACCCCTGCGCCAGCAAAAGGTCAGCCCATCGATTTACGAGCCCTGTTAATGATCGACGCCTGGAAACTTCTGAAGAAACCACCCTTCTTAGTTTTCATCATCTGCTCAACTCTCATCTGTATTCCACTGGCCTACTACTTTGGTAAAACCGGAGCCTATTTGACCAATGTTGGTTTTGAGGAAGCTGCATCGACCATGACTATCGGCCAGATGTCAGAGATCGTTTTCATGCTGCTTATCCCATTCTTTTTTCGCCGACTAGGCGTGAAATGGATGATCATCATTGGAATGCTGGCCTGGGTGCTGCGCTACCTCCTGTTTGCAATGGGAGCGCCCGATCAAATCGCTTGGATGATTTTCCTCGGTATCGCTTTACATGGCATCTGCTACGACTTCTTCTTCGTGACTGGATTTATGTACACTGATCATGTCGCACCCAAGGAAGTGCGAGGCCAAGCTCAAAGCTTACTCGTGTTTATGACCCAGGGGATTGGCATGTTCATCGGCTATAGCATCATTTTTGGCAGACCATCATTTGGCATAGATTCTGGGCAAAATGATAAGCTCACACAATCAGGACCTCTTGCCGAGACAATCAGTGCCGCCAGACCAGACACCACCCTCTCAAAAGCTCAAGAACTCCAAAAGATGTTCTCGGTCGACCTGCCTGCAGTCGACGCCAGTTTACTGACCAATGCCATGGAACAATGGAAGGCATTTTGGATCGTGCCAGCGATCATGGCGGCCGTGATCGCAGTTGTGTTTTTCCTGACTTTCTGGGACAAAAGCGAAGTCGAGCAGAGTGAGTGATCAGGGTGCGATTTCCCTTGCTCTATCCAGTGCCAGAGAGGACAGTCCCTGCGGTCGAAAAAGGACCCATTTTTCCACAGTTTACAACCATCCAAAACACACTCTTCTCACGACATGGCTACTACATATGATCTCATAGTAATCGGCGGCGGCCCCGCAGGATACGTCGGTGCTATTCGCGCAGCTCAGCTCGGCAAGAAAGTAGCCTGTGTGGAAAATGACCGCGCCGGTGGTACTTGTCTCAACTGGGGCTGTATCCCGACCAAAGCTCTGCTGAAAAATGCCGAGATGTACCAGAACCTAACCAAGAAAGCAGACGACTTCGGCCTGAAGATCGGCAGTGTCGAGTATGACTGGGAAAAGGTGATCGGTCGCTCTCGCGGTGTCTCTGACAAGCTCGCAGGCGGTATCGAGTTTCTCTTCAAAAAGAATAAAGTCGACTACATCCGTGGCACTGGTGGTCTGGCTGCCAACGGCAAAGTCGAAGTGGTCGACGCCGACGGCAAGTCCGAGCTCTACGCTGCCGAAAATGTACTAGTCGCCACTGGCTGTGTCTCTCGCCAGTTGCCATTCCTACCTTTCGACGGCAAGACCGTCATCGGCTCGAAGGAAGCCATGACCATCGCCAAACAGCCAAAATCCATCGCCATCATCGGTGCGGGTGCGATCGGTGTGGAGTTCGCTTACTTCTTCAATGCATTTGGCACCGAGGTGCTCCTGATCGAGATGGAGGATCGCCTGCTACCCGTCGAGGACCGCGAGGTATCGGCTACCCTCGAGAAATCTTTCAAGAAGCAAGGCATCGAAGTGCTCACCAAAACCAAGACTGCCGAAGCCAAGGTAACGAAAAAAGGCGTGACCCTGACTCTGGAGAATATCGACAGCGGCGAGACCAAAGACATAGACGCCGAAGTCTGCCTAGTAGCTGTCGGTGTGGCACCTGTACTGCCTGCCAATGCCGAGCAACTGAAACTCGACCGTGGCTTCATCGAAGTCGACGACCGCTACCAGACCAATGTGCCAAACGTCTATGCAGTCGGCGACATCACTGGTCCACCATGGCTGGCACACACCGCTAGCTACGAGGCGATCCAGGCTGTCGATGGTATGTTTAAAGAAGGCTACTCTCCGAAGAAAGTCGGCGTATTCCCAGGCTGCACCTACGCTCACCCAGAGGTGGCCAGCGTCGGTCTGACCGAAGAGGCTGCCAAGGAGAAGGGCATCGACTACAAAGTCGGTAAATTCCCATTCCAGGCTAGTGGCCGCGCACTCGCTGTGGCAGATGCAGAGGGCTTTGTGAAAGTGCTGATCGATCCTCAGTATGGCGAGATCCTCGGTGCTCACATCATCGGTGCCGGTGCGACTGAGCTTATCGCTGAGATGGGACTAGCCATCAATACCGAATCGACCTACGAGGATATCGAGGCGACCATCCACGCTCACCCGACTCTGGCCGAGGCCATCCACGAGGCGACCTCCGACGCATTCGGACACGCCATCCACATCTAAGCTGGAGGCGATCTAAAGATGACTTTACCCAGGCAGATGGCTGCGAGAAATCGTGCGATCTGTCTGGGTTTTTTTGTCTTCAGATTACCCGATTCAATAGGGTACAATTTTCACTCAATAGGGTCTAAATGACCAAGCTGCTACTCAACGAGGCAGCTTACCGCACGGTGTTGCTAGAGGAGGTCCCACAGGCACGCCGCTTTGTCTGGATCGCGACTGCCGATATCAAGGACCTGCATGTGGAAAAGACCAAAGGCCGCTTCGTCCCATTTCTCGAAGTACTCGCCGATCTAGTCGACTGCGGGGTCGAGATACGTCTCATACACGCCAAAGAACCTGGGCCGCGCTTTCGCAAAGATTTCGATCGCTACCCTGTACTGATCCACTCTGATCGATTCGAAAGAGTGCTCTGCCCTCGGATGCATGCCAAGATGATCATCATCGATGGCAAGCGCGCCTACCTCGGCTCGGCCAATCTCACCGGTGCTGGTATCGGCTCAAAAGCCGCCAACCGCCGAAACTTCGAAGCAGGAGTTTTCACTTCTGATCCGGAGATGCTTGGTGAGTTGATTGAGTTTTTCGACAGTTTCTGGATCGGCGATTCGTGCCCACACTGCGCTCATCGAGACAGATGCCCGGAACCCATCTGCTAAAGCCATGTTTCTATTCTCTATAATTTTACAAAAATTATATTTAATGTAATTTATAGAAAACATGAAACAGAGACTTTCCAGTTCCCATCAAGCCGCATTTTCCATGGTAGAGGTGATTGTTGTCATCGCCATCATCGGAATCCTAGCCGCCGTAGCAGTAAACTCATTTGACGGAGCTACTGAAGCAAGCCGCAAATCGGTAGCCATGAATCGCATGAAACAGCTGAACAACGCTGTGAAAGAATTTGGTCATGCTCAGTGGGCTCTGGACACTGGCAGCGAGACAAGTGATGGCAAAGATGAACTCCATATCCTCCAGACCCTACAGTGGCGAGATACAGCGACTGAAATCGGCGTTGCAGGACCATTTTTTCGCACCGATTGGATTCCTGCGATTTCCAGCGACACCGATGAGTATCGCTTGATCTGGGAAGGCGCCAACTTTCGTCTAGCAGGCCTCGACGAAGCCGGCACGGGCATTCTGATTGATTTTGATAGCAAAGACTTCGGTACAGAGGCTCCCCACATCAACGACACCTCCTGGGTGCCTGTCGCACCAGATGGTAAAAATGCCGGGAACTAAGTCAGATCCGCGAGTAAATTTCGATCTCAAGTTCTCAACTGGGAACTAACGCCACCTCCAAGGTAAAGGCCGACGTCACATTCCGTCGGCCATTTTTCCAACCATCTGCTATTCAGGCATTAGCGAAATGCATGGAAGGCAATTTCCTATAATTGACTGCTTGAGGTCTTTGTTATGTGAATTATATTTACCATAATTTTTATAAATAATGAAACACAAGCACCTCACTCACAACCAAGCGGCCTTCTCCATGGTCGAAGTGATCGTAGTCATTGCGATCATTGGCGTACTCGCCGCAGTAGCGGTGACTTCTTATGATGGCATCACAGAAGCAAGCCGTAAAGCCGTGGCGATGAACCGCCAAAAGCAGCTCAATAATGCAGTGAAAGAATTTGGTCACGCTCAATGGCCACTATCGACAGGAGCAGAGACTACTGATGGCCGAGACGAGATCCATGTCCTGCAGACACTCCAGTGGCGCGACGACACTGTGGAAGTTGGTGTAGCTGGACCATTTTTTCGCACAGACTGGATTCCTACCGTCTCCAATGACGTCGACGAATATCGCCTAATCTGGGCGGGCACCTACTTTCGCCTTGCTGGTATTGATGAAGCAGGTACCGGCATATTGGTCGACTACGACAGCAAAGACTTTGGTACTGAAACCACTCACACAACAAAACCTAACTGGGCACCCATCTCGCCAGATGGCAAAAACGCTGGTGCTATGAGTATCGTGGGCAACGTGCCTGTGCAGACAGCTCCTATCCCCGTCAGTCTCGGCGGTTCGGGTTCCGGCTCAGGTGGCTCAGGCTCGGGTTCAGGCACTAGTGGTGGTGGTAGCGGTAGTGGTGGTTCAGGCAGTGTAGACTACAACAGAGCCCCACCAGTAGGTGCCGTGCTCACCCAGCAGACAAATGGCGCCGTAGACATTCGTAGTGTCGACACCGATACCAGCAAGATGTCGGGCAACTGGACTCAAAGTAATGGCACTAAAATCTTCGCCACAGGAGATGAAAATATCGATGGTTGGACATCCACCGCATCTGATAGCCAAGTGGAGGTGTGGGAGTCCAATCCAAGTGGTTTTCAAAGCCAAGACGGAGGTGCATTCTTCGAGCTAAACGGACACGAGCGTGGGACCCTATTCCAAGAAGTGAACGTGAGAGACGTAGCCCGTATCCGCATCAGCTTCAGTCACGCTAAGCGTCGCTATGAAAACGAAGTGGTCAATGTATGGGCCGGTGGCACAGCTCCAGAAAAGAAAGCCAGCGCTGGTGCTGCTGAGGATATGGCCGCACAAGGCTTCCGTCACCTCTTGGCGACAGACACTACAGGCATCCAGGAGTGGAAAAACTACACCATCGACTATGATGTCCCACTGGGCATGGTAAAACTCTACGTCGGATTTGAGTCCACTGGTGGCAGCAATGGCATCGGCAACTTCCTCGATAATGTGGACATCACCGTCTACCAGACCCGATCCAACCGCCCAGCACCTACCACACCTGTGCTAGAGCACAACGTGTCTGGCACGCTGCCGACTGGTAATCTGAGTCTAGACCGAGTCGCAGGAAAAATCGCTCTCGGTAGTCACAACAATGTTGGGGGCTGGGGCACGGAAGAAGTGCTTTTTGAATTCGCCATCACCGAAGGTGGTACCTACTGGGTAGCTGCTCAAGTGAAAGCGCCTACTGGCAACGATGACTCTTTTCATGTCGCCGTGAATGGCGAGGATCGCCGGATATGGCACACGGGTCGCCGTGGTGAAGAGTGGTTTACTAGCTACTACCGTAGAGACTACCAACTCGATCCCGGCTACCACACTGTAGCCATCTCTCAGAGAGAGAATGGCACATGGCTGACTGATCTAAAACTAGTCAAGCGACCCTAACGGGCAGGGTCGCCCAGATACTGCTAAGTCTCGATCGAGTCGAGGCTTACGCAGCGTCCACTCCAGCCTGGATAATAGCAGCGAAACTCTCTGGATCCAGGCTGGCTCCTCCCACGAGGAAGCCATCGATGTCTGCCTGAGAAATCAGCTCGGCTGCATTGCCCGGCTTGGCGCTGCCACCATACTGGATACGAGTCGCACCTGCGACAGCTTCATCATACTGCTCCTGAAGTAGACTGCGTACGAAGGCATGCGCCTCCTGTGCCTGCTCTGGAGATGCGGTGACACCCGTACCAATCGCCCATACTGGCTCATAAGCGATCACCACATTGGCCATCTGCTCGGCTGATACACCTGCTAGACTGCCCTGCACTTGACCACGCAGCACATCTTCCAGTTTTCCACCCTCGCGCTCCTCGAGGGTCTCGCCGATGCAGAGGATGGGTGAAAATCCATTTTCCAAAGCAGCCAACACCTTCTTATTGATGATGGCATCATCCTCGCCATAGAGCGAACGACGCTCACTGTGGCCTAGGATCACATACTTCGTGCCGACTTCTTTGAGCATCGCTGCACTGACTTCTCCAGTGTAAGCACCAGATGCCTCTGCTGACATATTCTGAGCAGAGATATCGACCGCAGCATTTGGCACGATCTGAGCCGCCGCCATCGGCATCGTCAGAAAAGACGGCGCTATCACGATATCCACACCTGTTGCCTCTGGAAACTTGGGCAGAAAGGCATCGAGAAAAGTGCGCGCCTCCGTCGGAGTCATGTTCATTTTCCAGTTGGCAGCGATGATAGCTTTGCGACTCATAGTCTTAAATAAATGTGGTGTTAATTAAGGTAAAAAATTGGGGTGTTTCCCAGAGCGAAATAGAAGCAGTCGTACCCTGCTAGGTCAACGCCGGATCAAGGGACAATTTCGACCAACTAAACAGGCTAGAGATTGGGCAAACCACAGACAGGATCTACCCACTCAATAGACTCTGCCCGATCCGATAATCCACCCGCCTCATCTGCCGGCAAATTGATCCACGATCGGCAGCCGCCAAAAGATCGTCTATTCTCCAGTACCCACGGCTCCTTTAACGCCGCGACACGGACCACAGCATAACTAATAGCAGGCTCATCCCCCCAATCAAAACGCTCCCGTATCGTCTCTCGATTCCAGATATGAAAGGGCTCCAACTCACAAATAGCCGACCAATCTGATAATTTCCCTGTAGAAACAGCCTCCACATACAAACCAAAATCGATGGCTGGCCGATCCGCATCGGCGCCAGCATGCTCGATTGTCCTTTCTGAACCATCCGCATGAGGGCGCACCAATTTGCTCTGCTCGTGAAAAAGTGTGGGAAACAACAAAAACCGATCCTGCTTCCATTCAAAACCGGCCCGCCCCTCCGCAATACCGCCTTTCCGCAAAATGATGCTCTGCTCACCTTTCAACAAGGCATCGCATACCACCTGCCATTCCTTAAAAGCGACTGGAGCCTGAGCCCAATCCTGATCTATCGAAAAAGTTTCTGACATATTTTCGCCTAGAAAAGTCCTAGCTACCACTTTTTGCAAATTTAGTATCAAATTTCCACTGGCAAACATGAACATTTGCGGTACAATCTCACCCCGACTCAGATGTGTCATGCATCTGATTGCATAGATGGTGGCTGTAGCTCAGGGGTAGAGCCCCGGATTGTGATTCCGGTTGTCGCGGGTTCAAATCCCGTCAGCCACCCCATCTATACCTGCCAAAACTCCCATTTTGTTCCGACGATTACACCTCCTTATTCGATTTCATGAGGCGAATTGTGTTCTCGTGAGATCCCTCGACTAATCATGGAACCTATTGAATCCCGAATCGGGTACACATTCTCCAACAGCCTGCTGTTGCAGGAAGCTCTTACCCATCCCAGTTTGGCCTACGAGTCAAAGCAGCCTCACTTCGACAACCAGAGGCTTGAATATTTGGGTGATGCTGTCATTCAATTAATCCTCACCGATCGGTTATACAAAGACCATCCCAACGAAGGCGAAGGAAAACTCACCCAGCTACGTAGCCAGCTAGTATCACGCACCGCCCTGTGCCGCTACGCTCGTCAGATCGATCTAGGAGAGTACCTGCTCCTCGGCAAAGGTGAGGCCCGTACCGGCGGTAGAGACCGGCCTTCCAACTTGGCCGACGCTTTTGAGGCACTCGCCGGGGCCATCTATCTGGATAGCGGCATCGATTCTGCTCGAGATTTTCTTTTCTCGAATTTTGACGAAACCATACACTCTGTCATCGCCGAACCGACGGAAACCAATCCCAAAGGCGAACTCCAAGAGATCCTCCAAGCCATCTCATCCCGCAGCCCCAGTTATGAACTGATTTCCCAAGAGGGCCCAGATCACAGCAAGCTTTTCATCTCGCAGGTCATATGGGAAACCATGGTTTTGGGTAAAGGATCTGGATCCAGCAAAAAGGAATCTGAAAGCGCTGCTGCTATCGATGCATTGAGCAATCAACTCTGGAAAGGATGGAAGAAAAGCGTGTGAAAAACCTGGGGAGAAATGTTAACAGATATTTATTTATTCACTTACTTCACATTCCCTTAACCCTATTGATTCTTATTTCTAAAGTTTTCCACACTGTGAATTTCTCATTAAAGCACTGAAAACTAATGTTTTATGAATGTTTCTCAAACCTTTCAACACCTATAAGAAGAAGAAAATAAATCCAAAAAATCTTATATTCTTATCTATAGGGTGTGGAAAACTCTCAAGAGGAAGCGACACGTAAGGCATTTTGGAATCCAGTATGATTCCATATCAACCCAGCGGTCAAAGATCCCAACTGGCCTTCAGGAGCCAAAACAGAGCAAAAGCTAGGATGCTGAGGAGACCACACTTCGGGATCAGTCGGTCCAAAGATAGACACCCCGGGTATCCCTGTCGTGGCAGCTAGGTGTGAAATGCCACTGTCATGCCCCAGAAATAGATCTGAGGCTCCTAGGATTGCTCCCAGCTGTGGCAACTCTACTTGATCCAAATGCCGATAAGAAACGCCCTCTCGATCTAACAGAATGAAGAATTCTGCGATACGCTCACATTCGGCCTCGCCACTGATCACAGAAAAGCGACTCTCCGAATATTTGCTCTGCACTTGTCCAAGTAGTTCACTCCAACCTTCAAATGACCAATTTTTAGCAGGGCTTCCACTGCCTGGATGGATAGCCACTTCGAGCGTCCCCTTCCTCTTTGGTTCTAAAGAAACCGGTGGATAATCGACTTCTATCCAGCTTTGCTCCAAAAACATAGCCAATTGCTCTAGAGGCGCAGCCAACTGTAGGGCGGCTGCACCAGCATTGGGCTGCATTTTATACGGACCCTTTAGCAGGGTTTGCACTCCGACACGGATCAGATTGTCGGAGAAAAACTGATCTGGATCATAGAGGTAAGAGATGACCACATCAAAACTTCGAAAATAGTCGCAGATCTCATCATCCAGTTTAGCCCCTGGTGCGAAAAATGGTGCTAGAGAGGCTCCTTCTATGGATTGGACTCGATCGGCTAGCCCTGCAGCGACAGCGAGTTCAGCGATGCCTTCGTAGCCTAGGATCTCGATTTCAACATCAGGAAGGGTATTTCTCACCAACTGAATAGCTGGCATCGTGACGATGAAATCACCGACAGCTCCGCCACGGATGAACAGCACCTTACCCATTTATGTGGAAGTGGAGGAAGTATTCTTTGCTACGATTTCTTCAAATTTCACAGATGCGTGAGCGTAGGCTGGGAAATTGTCGCTGCTTTCAGCATCCGGCAGGTAACGCCAATGTTTATACATCCACAGCCATGGTGCTGGATTTTCTCGGATAGTCGGCTCGAAGACATCCCAACACGCTTGAGCGATTTCTTGCGGTGTTGCGTCTTCATCAAAAGTCAGGGGCCGGTAGCCACGCATCTCATAGCGGCCGTCAGCCAGTGGGATAGCGATCCCTGGTATCACTGGGAGTTTGGTGCGCTTCAGTAGGTCAGCATGGATAGCGGTCACACAGGTCTTCCGGCCAAAGCACTCGATCACCGTAGCCGCTTTGCTTGGAGGGATGGTCAGATCGGTCAAAAAAGCTGCATGCCCTCCACTTTTCAGCGCTCTTAGTAGTTTGATCAGCGCATTTTTCTGAGGGATCACAGTGTGGCCGCTCACCTCCCGGTTCTTTTTGTAAAGTTCGGTTAGCGATGGGTTTTTGAAGTCTTGGGCAATCACAGTGAATTTGCAGCCTCGGAATCCCATGATCAGAGCAATCCACTCAAAATTGGAATAATGCGGAGTCACCCAGATCGCACCCGTCTCCTGAGCATTCACCATCGCTTCTTCGTCCTCCATCACCAGAGTCACGTGGTCGAGATAATTCTCCTGAGTCAGTTTGCGGCTGCGTAGTTGATCAATCACAGTGCGTGTGAAATTCCGGTAAGAGTCACGAGCGATTTGTTCGATCTCATCTGGGCTTTTATCAGTGAATGTCACTGCCAGATTTTGATGGGCAGTCTCGCGGCCGCGCTTGTCGAAGTGATAAGCTAGATCCGCCAACATTTTGCCAAGGGCGTGAGCACCTTTGAAGGGCATCCGGTGCACGGAAGTGGTCAACATCCACAGACCAAAATACTCCAATCGGAATCGAACCTTCTTAGCAAAACTCATGATCGCCAGAGCCTAATTCTCCTAAGGCGAACTGTCTAGTAAGGTAAAATTAATTATATATCTCCCCAAAATTATGGTAAATTTTGCCGCCTGAGTCAGCTTTTCATGTCCGTTGTCGCCTCCATATTCTTGAAAATTCGAGATTTGATCATCGCCAAACCTCCAGGCGACTCGCCGATATCCCGGGCACGGTTCATTGCTGAAGATCGAAAAGCGACCCTAGGTCATGTTCGGATTGTATGTGCACTCGGAGCCACTTTGGTCCCTACATTCAGTATTTTGGATTATTTCGCTTATCCAGATCACTTCATCACATTCGCAATATTGAGAGTGATTTGTTCGGCTATGATTCTGACGATTTGGTATCTAAGTACCAAGCGATGGTGCAGGAAGTTCTTTCGTCTGTTCACAATTCTGGTTGCAGCGGTACCTGCCACATTCATTGCGATTATGGTGGGAATTTCAGGAGATCCAGGTTCACCTTACTATGCTGGTCTCAGCCTCTGTATTGTTGCGGTTGGTTTTGTTTTCCACTGGTCATTTCGAGAGGCATTGATTGTCTGTGTGTCTGTCTGGATGATGTATATGGCCGCCTGTCTCACTATGACTTGGGATTTCTCAGATAAAGTCATGTTGACCGCCTTTGTGAATAACACCATTTTCATATTGGCCAAAGGTATCGTGATCACATCGGGTAGTGTGGCTCACTACCGTATCCGGGTGGAGGAATTTTTATCCCGCGATGATCTACGGCGTTCGGAAGCTAAATTAGCGAGTAAAAACTATGAGTTGAGCAAGACGCTTCGCGAACTGAAAACCACCGAGAGACAGCTAATTCAATCCGAAAAAATGGCCTCTCTAGGTCAGATGAGTGCAGGTATCATCCATGAAATCGGCAATCCGTTAAATTATAGTAAGCAAGCTTTGTTTCTGCTAAAGAAGAAAATCAAAACTATGGAAGGTGACCATAATAAGGTCATGGACATTGTAGGCGATTTGGAAGAGGGCACCAATCGGATTGAAGAAATTATTAATGAACTACGTGGATTTTCTCATGTGGGAAGTGAAAAGGCATACGAATTGGAGGACTCTATAAAAAGCGCCATTAAGATGCTACAGCCTGAAATCAAGAAGTCAGAAGTCGAGGTTTCTTATACTGTAGAAGGCAAACCTTATATCATTGGCAGTCGAAACCAAATCTCACAGATATTAATCAATTTGGTTACCAATTCTATACATGCCATTGGACCTGAGAACCCAGGCAAGGTCACCATTGAAAGCAAGATTGAGGACCAAGAGGTTCTGTTGATCGTAGAGGATAATGGGCCAGGCATTCCCGAAGAAACTCAACTGAAGATATTTGATCCGTTTTATACCACCAAGCCAGTAGGTAGCGGGACTGGCCTGGGACTTAGTATTGCTATTCGAATCATTGAGGCACACTCCGGAACAATTACAGTAGAGTCCCAAGAGGGTAAACACACTCGTATGATTATGAGGTTTCCCTTGGCTGAGATTGGCGCTACGGCAAAAGATCAGAAAAAAAACTCCAAAATTGCACTGCCCAGATAATGACAGAACAAGTGGAGCATTACCCGTACGCCATCTTATATCTCGATGACGAGAAGAAGGCGTTAAAATATTTCGATAGTCTTTTTGAAGACTTCGTCACAATATATACGGCGAGTACAGCTGATGAAGCTTTTCAAATATTTGAAGAGCATCAACACGAAATAGGATTGGTGTTGAGCGATCAGATGATGCCTGATATCACTGGTATTGAATTTTTAAGCAAGATCAGGGAGATAAACCCGGCACCAGTGAGAAATTTGGTAACGGCTTTTGCTGATTTAGATCAAGCGGTACAGGCGTTTAACAAAGGAATTATTCACTGCTATATTTCTAAGCCATGGGATCCAGAAGAGATGGAAACTAGGCTGCGCTCCACGTTAGATCAGTTTATTATCAAGCACCAGCGAGATGAGTTACTTGAAGAGCGAGCTAAGGCCTACGAACAATTGTCAATGGCTGATCGTGCTGCGGCGATGGATCTACTCTCCGTGGGTCTGAATCACCATCTACGGAATTCTTTGAACGCATTTCAGTTATTTGTCGATATGATGCCAGAGAAGTTGGCAATCGAACTCGACAACAGACCGGCAAAAGACGAGGATTTTTGGAAAGAATTTTACGAAGATATATGTGAACAGTTGGACTATATGACCAACATGCTTTCAAGCCTGAGCGATGCGTCAGGCACCTCCCAGTTTAACTTCGTCGATGGGGTGGATCTGTATGTGGTGTTTGAACAGGCTCACGATATGGTTTTCACAGGTGTGAATAACTTGTCAGTAAATATTTCTTACAAAGGAGAGGAAAGACCTATTTTGAAAGGTGATGAAGCTCATTTGATTCAGATGGCTCGTCGATTGTTTCAGGAGGGAGTCTTGACATTATCTGGGCAGGACGACGGAGAGATCGATGTCATAATCGATCGGGATTTATCGAAACAAGTGTATCGTGTGACGATTGCTGATAATGGCCCCTTGATCGATCAAAATGATTTGAACCGTATCTTTGACCCATTCTTTATACGCACTGATGACCCTGAGGATTTTGGTATGAATTTGGTGGGCAGCTACCTCACGGTTTACCATCACGGTGGCACCATGGTGGCTCAGCATCTGCCTGATGGTCGAAATGGCATTGTATTTACTCTCCCTTACGTCGCTTGCCCACCAGATGATAGCACTCGTGTTTCCAGAGGAGTTCTAGGTAGTTGTACAGTAGCAGCAGAGGGTTAGCCGTTACGACTATCCACATACACACTGGTCATTCTAGCAGCGGCAGCTGCATCTATACCAGCTTTGCCATCTTCAAATACCAAACATTCTTCGGGTGCTACGCCCATCTTCTCAGCAGCCAATAGGAACATATCGGGAGCCGGCTTCCCTCGCTCCACCTCCGCTGGTGTTATGATGATATCGAAGTAGTCCCAGAGCCCGGTGAATTTAAGGGAAGGTTCTACTAGGGTGATATCACTTCCCGTACCAATAGAAATCGGTATTCCGGTTTCTAGGCATTTACGGACCTGATCGGCGACAGCTTCGACCGGTGTCAGTTCAGACATTCGTTCCATATACCACTCAAGCTTGTATTCGTGAACTGAGTCAGCGTCGATCGCCGATCCATATTCAGCATTAAGTTTCGCCACGATATCACGATCGGGAATCCCTGCGTTGGCATAAAAATCATCCTCAGACCACACCCAGGGAGCCTTATGGTGCATAAAACTCGCAGTCCATGCCCGATAGTGCAGAGGCATAGAGTCTACCAATGTTCCGTCACAGTCAAAAATGTAACCTTCAAAATCTCCCTCAGGTATATCGAGTGTCATTAGCTTTATCTACTCGGAGAAAGCGCGATAATCAAGATGGTGTTTACTGCACTAAGGCGTGTATCTGGGTTATTGGGAGTGCAGATATGAGATTGAGTAATCGAGTTACTCTCTAGACATATCGCTCCCAGTTCAGGTCAGCATACAAGGGTCCGGATAGCATTTCGCTGGTTTTTAGGTCGTCGTAGTGGCCATTCCATTCGAGGATTGCGATTTCACCGCAGCGGTCGAGGACTAAGTCCCATGAGATTTTTCGGGCAAATGGGTAGCGTTTATGATGGGTGAAAACCATATCGACACAGCGATCATAGTCCGGTAATGCCTGACCAGTGGCACAGCATCCGTAGATGGGCCTCCATCGGCTGACACCCACTTTTCCGATGACTCCGGTCTGGTAATCTATAGGAAATTTGAAACTGGTTGGGCTGGTGACGAACATTTCGTTGGGGTTTGGAAATTTGAAAAAGCCCCCTCTCAGCGAATAGGTGCCATCATCTTCGAGCATCGTGACTAAACGAAGGGTAGCAACACCTTGTGAACCAAATTGGCCATAGAAGTCGTGTTGGTTTACCCATTGTTGAAACACGCCGTTGGATTCGATTTCGTTGATCTCAAAATCCTCCTTCGTGATCACTTGTACCCCTCTGCCGGCGTAGGAACCGTCGAGCTTGTAGACAACCTTGTCGCTGTTTGAGAACAATAAGGACTTCACTTCTTGCCTTGGGATGATGTTACCTTCGACATCACTGAAGATTCCGTTTACATAATATAGAATGTCTGGGAATCGACCGGATTGAAACAGTGATCGGGCTAAGGCACCTTGCATTGAGATGTCGCCATAGTCGCCTTTGAGTTTTGGAACCACTTTCATCCCGAAGAAATTGTCAGGTATCCAACCTTCTTTAAACTCTTGGTTCCAAGCTGTGTACACTCGCAGCCAGGGACTGAAGGTTAAGTTTTTAAAGTGGTCCTCAGCATATTCGTCGGCCAGTTTGATCAAATTTGGGTCGGTTTTTCCCAATTCTGCTTCTATTGAGTCGAGTGCGCGCTTTGCGATTCGGTTTGAGGCAATGCAATTTCGATAATGACTTCGGGTCCCTCTCACCGTGGATTTGAGATGAGCCTTTATGGCTTTTCGATATGTGCGAATGAGATTTGGAGTAGTCGAAGGAGCTTGCATAGTCGCTTTATTCGTTGTGGGAATTATACGACCTTACATTTTTTTTTCGAAATGAGCAAAGAATTTTATAAAATTCTCAATAACGAGAATTTCTCTAGAGATAGCCACTGAGCTCGATTTCGGTTATTTTACTTTTTGATTTGTTCAGTGGCGGCCGATTGGTTCTCTCGGTTCGGTCTTTAGTAAATACGGGATTATTGCGTTGTTGGGAATATTCTTATCAAAAACTACAATAAATTTTGATAATTTTATCATATTTACGATAACTGTCTAATATTTTTAGTGATTTATATGGGTGTGATTTACCCAGATGCGTCCAAATAGGCTATCCCTCTTTGTTTGAAGGTGGAAATCCTCACACTATTGCGTCACTACAGGGTAGCTATCCGTCTACTATAGTTAGTAAAAGCATGATTCAGCGCAGCATACCGATCGACTTCCAGCATCGCATCGCTTTCACCCATGGTGGATTCGATACGAAGAATCTGACTTTGGTGGATTTGATTGCCGAGGCATCTGAGCTGGGGGGTGCATCTAAGGTGCTGGTGCTGCTGGATTCTGGCGTGGCTGACGGAAACCCACGATTGGCTGAGCAGATCTGTCAGTATGGAGCCGTGCATGATCATGCAGTGAATCTAGTGGCAGAGCCGATGGTTCTGGCTGGCGGCGAGTCTTGTAAGAATGATTGGTCGCTGGTGGAGAAGATCTGGCAGGCGGTGGAGTATCATAAGATTTGTCGTCATTCTTACATCGTGGCTATCGGTGGGGGGGCGTTTCTCGATTTGGCGGGGTTTGCTGCGGCTACGGCTCACCGCGGTATTCGATTCGTGCGTATGCCGACTACGACTCTCAGCCAGGGCGATGGCGGTGTGGGTGTGAAAAATGGGGTGAATTACTTTGGGAAAAAGAATTGGGTGGGCACCTTTTCGGTTCCATTTGCGGTGGTGAATGACTTGGATTTCCTCAAATCACTGCCGACTCGCGCTTGCCGCGATGGTATCATCGAGGCGATAAAGGTGGCTCTGATCCGAGATAGCGACTTCTATGAATACATAGAGGCTCATGCGGCTGACCTGAATCGACTGGAAACCAAACCGCTGGAGACAGCTATCCGTAGGAGTGCGGAAAATCACATCGACCACATCTCGACCAGTGGCGATCCATTTGAGTATGGCTCTGCGCGTCCGTTGGATTTCGGCCACTGGGTAGCGCACAAGTTGGAGCAGATTTCCGGCTTTGCAGTGAGCCATGGCGAAGCGGTAGCTATCGGTATGGGGGTCGATATTTTGTATTCAGTCGAGATCGGTCTACTGGATCGAGATACCGCCAGCCGGATCCTCGATCTTATCCAAGCGGTTGGTTTTGAGATATGGTCAGATCACTTGGATCAGTCAGTCGATGGCCAGCCCGTCATCCTGGCGGGCCTAGAGGAGTTTCGTGAGCACTTGGGTGGTAAACTCACCATCACTCTAGTGCCAGAGATCGGCAAAAAGCTGGAGGTCAACGAAATGGAGGAGTCGGCGATACTCGCGGCGATGGATCAGTTGCAGCAGATGTCCGTGGGCGCCAGTGAGTCGAGCGTTGTGTAAAAAAGTGATGCAAAACCCGGCGAAGATCTACCCGCTCAAGGTATCTAGAGCAGATCGGTTGATCGTCTGTCTTCGGGTGTTGATTGCTATTCTGTGGGTGGTCTTAGTATGTTTGCAGCCCAGTTGGTTGATGCGAGGATTGGCTATCGTACTGGGCGTTTTTTACTGCTACGAACTGTGGCGAGCTATTCATCGGATGATGCATGCGAGGCTAGAAATGAATGAGAGCGGCTTGAAAGTGGTTTCTGTATCTGGAGTTACCCGAGTCGGCAGGGCTCAATGGGGGCTGATCAAAGTCGAGAGGGGTTGTTTGGAGATCCCAACTGGCTTTTCATCGATGAAACTCCGCCGATCTCAGCTAGGGGATCAGGCATGGGGTGATCTGATCGAGGCCGTTTCGACATAGCCGGCGAGTTGGCGATTCTTTATGATTTTTATAGTTTAGCTAAGTTAACGATTGAAAAAGCGGAACAAAATCGGGATATTCAAGCATGTCCCGATCCACCGTTGCACAGATCCTCCGCGCTACCGATGCCCCAGGTGTGGTGGAGGTAAATGGCTGGGTGCGCACCAAGCGCGACTCAAAGGCCTTTTCGTTTGTCGAAATCAATGATGGCTCCTGCCTAGCCAATCTACAGATCATCGCAGATGCAGATATCGAGGGGTATGCAGAGGCAGTGCCGACGCTACGCACTGGGGCTTCTATCAAAGTGACGGGCGAGATCGTCCCATCGCAGGGCAAGCAGCAGTGGGAGATGCAGGCCCAGACCGTGCAGTTGCTCGGAGATTCGGAGGAGGACTACCCGCTGCAGAAGAAAGGGCATAGCCCAGAGTTCCTCCGTAGCATCGCGCACCTGAGACCGCGGACGAATTTGTTTGGAGCCGTCTTTCGCATGCGCAGCCGGATGGCCTATGCGGTGCACCAGTTTTTTCAGGAGCGCGGTTTTGTCTACGTGCATACACCGATCATCACTGCTTCTGATTGCGAGGGGGCTGGTGAGATGTTTCGAGTGACTACGCTGGATGGCGAGACGCTGGAAAAACAACCGGATGAAGATTTCTTCGGCAAGCCGACCTATCTGACTGTGAGTGGTCAGCTAGAGGGCGAGACCTATGCTTGCGCTCTGTCGAATATTTACACCTTTGGTCCGACCTTTCGGGCGGAGAACTCGAACACCACACGCCATGCAGCGGAGTTTTGGATGATCGAGCCAGAGATCGCATTTTGTGATCTGCAGGAGGACATGGCGCTGGCCGAGGCAATGATCCAATACCTAGTGGCCGATGCCTTGGAGCACTGCGCAGAGGATCTCAAGTTTCTTAATAAATTCGTTGATAAAGGGTTGCTCGAGCGGCTTGAGTTTGTGAAGAGTCGAGACTTCGAGCGGATCACTTACACTGATGCCGTTGAATTGTTGAAAAACAGTGGCCACCAGTTTGAGTATCCTGTGGAGTATGGGCTAAACCTGCAGTCTGAGCATGAGCGGTATCTGACAGAGGAGCATTTCAAATGCCCAGTGACCGTCTATAACTATCCACAGGAGATCAAGCCATTCTACATGCGCAAGAATGACGACGGTAAAACCGTGGCGGCTATGGATCTACTGGTCCCCGGGATCGGTGAGATCGTCGGCGGTAGCCAGCGAGAAGAGCGGCTTGACATCTTGCGCGCCAATCTAGGCGAGCACGAGCTTTCCGAGGAGGACTACTACTGGTATGTCGATCTACGCCGCTATGGCAGTGTGTCACATGCGGGCTTTGGCCTCGGTTTTGAGCGACTGTTGATGTTTGTCACTGGGGTCAGCAATATCCGCGATGTTATCCCGTTTCCCAGGACGCCAGGGTCTGCTGATTTTTAGCAGCGAGGAAGAAGACAAGCTACATGGATAAAGCAGCCATCATCGAGGCGTTGAGGAGCCAACTACAGGAGCAGTACGAACGCGCTATCGCTGCTCTGCAAGATGCGACCGAGGGTGCTACCGGTGACGATACCAAGGCCGAGAGCAAGTACGATACTCGAGGTCTGGAGTCCTCTTATCTGGCCGCTGGTCAGGCAGAGCAGGCCGATCGATTGGCTCGCGAGTTGACATTGTTCGATACCTTTGAGTTCGCAGACTTTAGTGATGCATCGTCGATCGAGCCGGGTGCACTTGTCACAGGCGAGCTCGATGGTCGTGCCGTTCACTACCTGTTGGCACCTGCTGGAGGTGGGTTGGAGATTCCGTGCAATGATAACAGTGGCGAGAAAGTCATCGTGCTCAGCTCCACGGCCCCGTTGCGCAACGCTCTGCTCGATTGCTGTGTCGGCGATAGTCTCGAACGGCCTCCCGTCACAGTTCGGGGTATCCGCTAGAGGTGAATTTCGACTCTAGTATTCTATTAGCGATAGCCATACACGGTTAATTTTTTTCCGAGAATTACCCCAATATGTACAGCTTCGGGCCACTTCTATGGCCGGACAGATAGTGTCTGTTATTGCGGGTAAAGAGAAATTAAAAAATATTGGATCATATGATCATATGGACAAAAATAGGCTATTGCGTCATGATCCAATTGATCTCCGTTCTGGGTAAAGCGGATCTCTATACAATCAACGTTTTGAAAACCTCATGAGTCGAAAACTCTGTCTAACTTTAGTTATTTTGATCACGTTTGGTCTCACCATTCATGTGTCTGCCAAGGATGATCCGTTTCAGCGCCTGGGGACTGGTGTACGGCCGTGGTCCAATAACGAAGGCAAGGTTATCTATGGCGATGTGATCAAAATCTCCCCCTTGGGTGATGAAATTGATCTTCGATTAAAGGATGGTCGGATCTTTCCCCTTTCGGTAGCTTCCTTAAGCAAGCCGGATCAAGCAGTTGTCGCGATCATGTGGGCTTCGAATGAACTGTATTGTAATTTCAGTGAATCGCTGAATGCTAATTTCTTTAAGCCTGAATGGGCTGAGATGGGGTATGAGTCTGGTAATAATATAAGACCTTATTTTGGAGTTGGAGATGACGATGTCTGGCTTCGCTTTGATCTAAATAAGCCTGTCAGCGTCAATATGGTGGCGTATAACAAATTAATTATCTCTGGCGGTGGTAAAAGCCTTAATCTCACTTTTGATCCCAAGGAAGTTTCGACAAATAAGGGTCGGGAATTTGATTATCATAATGTCGACATCTCGATCTCTAGTAAATCGTTTCGAACCGCGATGGATATCTTTCAAGGTGAGCGCGTTTCTTTTCAACTTAACAATGAGAATGGTTCTAAGTACATCGCACTAAGCACAGCGGATAAGAGAGGGTTGAGGAAAATTGCACGCATCTACGAGACAATCTTCCCACTTTCTGAGTCAAAGGATCTGCACAAGGCATTTCGCCCTGTCGATAATGATGATAAAAAGTTAACTACATTTGTTCCTAAGATTGACAGTGCTGGTGGGTCCTCTGAGGTCGAAGGTACTACCCGCACACATAAAGATGTGAGTTATACTTTTGTCGACGACTGGCAGGATCGTATAAAGCTGAATGATCAGGCGATTGCTTCCGAGAGAGCTTGGGTCAATCGAGAGGGTAAGAAAATTAATGCGGCGCTGATGGGGTATTCTGGAACCGATCTGATCGTGCGTATGCGCAACCAGTTGGTCCCCATCGATTTTAGTACGTTGCTGAAGTCGCAACAGGTTTACTTGCTAAACCAGCGGTTATCCGACCAATTTCGGCGAGCGGAGAGGGCGCACAATATGGAGTTTTGGTTACCCAAAGATAACAGTAGTAGATACGTCTTTTACAGTTCCAAGGCGGATAAGAATAATCCGAAACGGAATTTTTTGGCGATCAATGGCTATCATGATAAAATAGGTGATCGAAACCCAGAGCGGTTTCGTCTTCGCACAAATAACACTGAGATTTATTCTTTGAGTTTGAAGACGGCAAGTTACTGGACCAATGAGGGTTCCTCCGCAAAGTGGTTATGGTTTTATCTAGCTGGCAATGATTTAAAATGGGCGGTTGAGAATCTGCCAGCAGCTACTGAAGTGATTTTTCGGTTTGATAGTGAAGGTAGGACTCAGACAGGAAATTTTTCAGCAGAGGAGATGGCGCACTGCAAGGAGGCGGTGGCTTGTTACATGTGGGATTGCATCATTAAGGATCAGCCTTTCTACTAAAACCTTTATTTCGCGATGACGAACCCTATCCGAGCCTTCATAGAGCAGAGCGGTGTGACTGCAGTTTTAGCGGTGGTTTTTGCATTGGCGCTACGGTCACTGTATGACTGTATAGTGGGACCGATTTTAGCCCTCATTTTTCAGGTTGTAGACCTCGACGGATTTTATGCCGTTTTGTCTGGAGATGTGCCTCTGGGATTGAGGTATGACGTGGCAGCTCAGACAGGTGCTATCCTGTTGCCTTGGGGGAAG
This sequence comes from Verrucomicrobiota bacterium, assembly GCA_020630975.1. Taxonomy (GTDB): domain Bacteria; phylum Verrucomicrobiota; class Verrucomicrobiia; order Verrucomicrobiales; family DEV007; genus Arctic95D-9. The sequence continues at coordinate 42,050 of JAHDID010000003.1, read as the reverse complement.
TTTTTGAGTGATGTTTGGGACTTGGCGATTTGGTTTGCGATCGGCTGGGCAGCGATTCTTTTTTTCCGAAAGATGGCTTCTCGAAAAGACCAGGCATAAGTGGCATTTACATCACAACCAAAAATAAGGCCCGCACAACGGCGGGCCTTTTGGGGAATGAGAGCGTGCGGTGTTTTGTGGTGTGCCTGTTGGGTCGTTTAGCTCTGTGGTAGCCAGGTCCCACGGTCGCGGTCCTCTTCATGCACTTCGTATTGGCCCTCTAGTCCGCTGAATTCTTTCAGGAAGGCAACTTTGAGATCACGCTTGGTGGCAAAGTTGCCGCGGAATCTTTTTCTCCAGTCCTTCCAAGTGCTGCGCAGGTAGTCGCGAGACCATCTTTCGCCGGTGTAGTCATCTATGGCATTATTGATGTGGTAGCGGCCGCCTCCAGTGATTTCAGCGGCTTCCTGTGTGAGGGCGTCGTTGATGAAGTTATCTAGTCCGAAAGAAGTGTGGTTTGTCATAGCTGGGAATAGATTAGTCTAAAATAATCATAACTGAAATTGCAATAATTATTATAATAAATGTGCGATTTATTTTAGGGCTGGTTATCAGCTCCGAGATTCGGCCTTAGAAATCGTTGTCGATATTCTTCTCCGACAGAGGGCGTGCCATGAAGGGAGAAAAATCATCGCCATGGATGACCAAAGGGCCTACAGGGCGATGCTCGCGGCGGCTGGATGCGCTGAACCAGCAAAAGTAAGCTCCCCATTTGGGGTGCCAGGCAAAGGTGCCATCATGTGACACGATGGAAGAGAATTTCATTGATCGTTGCACCGTATTCTCGTGATCGTACCAGATCATTTGACCGCGACTGGAGCGAAAGTCGGTATTCGACGTGCCAAAGCGGCAGGCTATGGTTTTGCCATCGCGATCACGCAGAGCATCCATCCCAAAGCGGGCTTCGAAAGCCAGTTTGGTCTGAAAGTCACGATCCTCCTTCCAAGCTTTGAGATCGGGGCTCAGCCAGCGGGATAGGTGATGTATCCGGGGGCCGTAGCCGCGCTTGATCGGGTCTACCCACCACTCCCCATGCTGCACGGCGATCATCTCATATTGACCATTGCCATTGGGCGGCAGCAGCCGCACTTGGCGCATGTCATCCTCGAAGGTGACAGCGGCTTTCTGTTGCCATTGGAAGTGGTCGTCTGGCTCCCATATGGTGATCTCGTTGTCGGCGGTTTCGGCGATCAGGATCTTGTTGGTTTTAGGATCCGACATCAGATCATAGTCGGTCACGTATCGATCACGCACCTGCTTGGGCGATGTCCAGTTTTCGAAGTCGCGAGACCAGGCTAGGTAGAGCGTGGCGACACGGTCTTTATTGCGATCGGACATAAACCCTAAGACATAGCGCCCGTTTTGATCGAGTCGACATCGGGGGCGATACTCATTCCACGCAGAGGATATGGGTAGCCCGAGTTTGCGACGGTTTGTGAATGTCTGCCCATCGTTGCTTTCACAGGTCCAGAGGTCGCCAGCTTCACTCCAGATCAGGCGGATGCGATCGTCCTCCATTAAAATGCAGGGATCGTGTTCGGGTAGTTGTGCAGCTAGCTGTAGATCGAGTTCTGCAGATTTGGGAGCGTCCACTGTAGCGGTCTGCCAACCTTCCCAGCGGTCTATGTCGGACCAGGGAAATTCGACAGATACCCGGGTCGTTTCTCCCGCTTTTATCTCGATGATTTTTTCGACCGGTGCGTAAACGACCTCCGTCGTTTCGCGAAATCTCATAGGCCAACGCTGGCGGCTGAAGGGGACAAACCGAACCCGGTGTTTTCCGGGTTTCATGTAGTCCACTCGTCCACTGCAGCCGCGCAGCAAGTTGGCCGTCCCCGAGATCACTCGGTAGTCGTCGCAGTTGGGGGAGGAAATTTCTAAGGATCCCCACTCTTCAGGGATATCTTTGAAGGTGGCTTCGATCTTGATACCGTCGAGGCTGACCTCTTTGTCATAGGGCCAAAAACCAGAATACCCGTCGAGGCTGATATCGATAAAAGGGACCTCTGCTAGACTGGGGACAAACAGGCCATCGACCTTCGAGATGTGGACCGGTGGACTCTGTGATTTGGAGATATAAATATCCCCGCGTTTGACTTGGGATATATTGACTTGGACGACCATGTTTATCCCTTTGCTCGAGATAGGCCATACCCGCATGGAGTCAAACAGCTTGCCCTTTGGCGCGGTCACTAGATAGCGCACGTAATCATTGTTCTGCCGGCGTGCCCATCGCCACTCTTCGTCGACGAGGGTGGTTTGCCCTTCATCAAAGTGCAGAATCTCCAGGCTGCGACTTTCTTCTTTCATTGAGTGAAAGACTTCTGGGTCTGCAGTCTGCGAGCCGTAGGCTTTGGAGTAGATCTCGCTCCAGAATAAGCCTGGTCGTAGAGACATGGCATCAGTATTATTTTTGGCGATTTCCCAGGACTCTTTGAGCTGCCCGCGCGAGGCTAGCAGCTTCATCGAGCGCCAAGTGGTCCAGTCACTCATCGAGTAATCGCGACCTCCGATTTGTTGGCGCGAGCTGGCGTATTTGCTACCGACCTCTCGATACAGCTCGAGCAGCTCCTCGGTCTCTGGGTTTTGGCTTTCGAAGGTGTGGCAATACTCACGCACAGCTGCTCCTGCCAGGGGGTGATCGCTGTAGTAGTCGAGAAAACTCTCGAGATCGAGTCGGGCATGATCGTACCGATCCAGGAAGTATTGCATTTTGCCCTGCCAGTATTGCGCATCGGCAAAGTCGGGGTAGGCGCGCGTTGCTTGCCTAAATTTGAGCCAAGCCTCTGAGTAGCGACCAGCATCGAATAGGTCGATACCCTCATAGTGAGCGCGTAGAGCATCGACATTCTCCGACCATGGCACAGCTCGAAAGTCAGAAAAATCCACCTCCTGTCCGTCTTCGAGAAAAGTGGTGATAGCTGCGGATAGCTGTCGCCTCAGACCGAGGATATCCTTCAGCTTTCCAGTCACTTTCTGAGTTTTGATCAGATCGGATGTCTCCATATCGATGATCTGATAATGAAAAGAGATCGCTTCTTTTTCGACCTCGATTTGGTAAACACCGCTGATGAGGAGATCGATTTTGATGGCGTCTTTGATTTGGGCTAGGGGATAGGAGCCCATTTTTTCCACCATCTCTTGAGCCTCCCAGTCCACAGCCATAGCCGTCGCCTGCATCTCGTCGCGGGCCACTACGGGGTAGCCCGCTTGGATCAGGTCATTAGTCACCATGTCGGCGATGCCTTTTTCTAGCCACTTCCATTCCGGCGTATCGCCAGCCATGCCAAAGTTAAACACAGCCACCACAAATCGATCTCGATCTTGGCCAAGTGTCGGCAGGGCAGTGATGAACAGCGTAATTGAAGAAAAAAGACACTGGATCAGGCGGTGGGGCATGTGAATCGTAATTAGGGGACTGGGAGGTGAATGAAATCCTTGGAAAAAAGTGCAAATGCAGCACCGATTTTGAGCGTAAAGACATGACAGAATCCAAAGGTTCGCGCAACCTACCGGCCTGATTAATATGATGCCTCGCTTATACTCCAAATTGAAGTTTCTAGTCTCAGTCGCTTGTTTAGCGATGCTCCTCGGTGTGGTGGGCTGTAGCCCGTCCAGCTACGAGCACCCCACTCTGAAAGTGGTGGTGGATGCCGAGTCATCCAGCTTAGTCATTGAGTCCAAGGAGTTGGATGGTGCTGTGGCTAAAGCCTCTTTCGCCGATGCTGTCGTATCCAGCACGATGAGCAGTGTACAGGATGACGCGCTCGGTGCGGGGGCGGCGCTGCGGATCACCCATGAGTCAGGCGACCAAACGACGCTGCGCATGTTTGATGAGGTGCCTTTCCTCCTTGTTGATCGCACCAAGCACAACAAAGGCACCGAGCCTTTTGTCGCCAGTTCGCTAGATATCCTCCAGCTCGATGTCGCCATTGGCGATCAGGCTCTGACGAGTTTTGGTTCGGGTGGTCTCAGAGAGGTCACCGATACGCAGGGTAGCTACTCGTTCCATGCATTGGTGAATGGAGACTCGCGCAATGGCCTAGTGACCGCTGCGCTGACCCATCATCAGGGTGTGGGTGTGTTTCAGCCGGGTGCCGGTGGCAAGCTGGGCATCAAGATCGACTTCGGCCGGTTTCAGGTGGATCCTGGTGAGTCGCGTGCGACCGATACTATCGCTATCGGGTTCTTTGAGGATGCTCGGATCGGTCTGGAAAAATATGCCGACGCCATCGCACAGAATGAAGGCATAGAGATAGCCGCCAAGCCCAATATCTATTGTACCTGGTACCACAGCAAAGCATCCGACGAGGTGGCGCTGCAGAAAAATACCGAATTCGCCGATGCGCAGCTGAAGCCTTATGGTCTAGATGTGATCCAGATTGACGACTGCTGGCAGTCACTTTTGCCGCACGACTTTGAGCATGAGGGCGAGATTCCTCTCACTGGCCCGATCAAAGTATTTGTCGATGTCGAGGAGAACTACTCCAAAGGCATGGACCACACCGCAGAGATGATCAGCTCTCATGGTATGACTCCTGGTATTTGGTTCATGCCATTTGCGGGCAACTTTGAGAATCCTTACTTCGATCACGATGTCTTCGCCAAGACTGCGGATGGGCAGCCCTATCACGACTCTCGCTGGTCGGGTACGTGTGTCGATGCCACCAGTCCTAAAGGTGAAGCATTTATCTTCGAGCGCTCGAAGCGCATTTATGACTGGGGTTATCGTTACTTCAAGATCGATGGCCTGCACACCGGGATGCCATCGAAGAATATCTATATCAATACTGAGTACAAGGATCAAAACTTCGGCGATTCCATCTTACACGATCCGACATCGACCCACATCCAGGCCTACCGAAAGGGTCTACAGACTTTACGCAAAGCTGCTCCAGATGTGTTTGTGCTCGGCTGTAATGTCTCGCAAAACTTTATGTCTATGGGGCCAGCGATCGGTCTGATGGAGGCGATGCGTATCGGCCCAGACAATGGCAAAGCCGGTGAGGGTGATTGGCGAGAGGTGACTCTCGGTGCTTGGCATGGCACGAATCTATACTTCCTCAATGGCCGTGTTTGGCACAACGATCCCGATCCGATCTACGTGCGCGAGGAGAACCCCATCGATCGCGCTCGCTGGATGTGCTCGTGGCTAGCGGTATCGGGAGCGATGCATAGCTCTAGTGAGCAGTATGATGAGCTCTCCGAGGAGCGCCTCGATCTGCTACGTCGCTGCCTGCCGATGCATGAGCTAGCGGCTCGCCCAGTCGATCTACTCGAGAAAGATCAGCCAGAGATCTGGCTGGTGCAGAACGACAGGCTAAACGTAGTCGGTCTGTTCAACTGGAAAGAAAAACAAGCCACCCAGATCACCTACGATATGGGCAAGCTTGGTCTCGAGGCCGACAAGACTTATGTCGGTTTCGATTTCTGGGCCAATGAGTTCGTCGACGCTTTCTCAGGTAATCTCGATCAAACACTGCCAGCCGCACAGTGCCGTGTGCTAGCCCTGCGTGCCATAGCCGATCACCCCCAGCTAGTCAGCACCTCTCGCCACATCACCCAAGGGCTCATTGATGTGGTAGAGGAGCAGTGGCTAGCCAGCGATAAACAACTGACTGGCAAGAGCCAAGTCGTAGGCGGCGACGCCTACGAGCTACGCATCGTCCTACCTAGTACAGGCGAGTGGAAAGCCAGCGGCGTAGAGGTCAGCCAAGGCAGCGCAAAGATCGTCGCTCAAGATGGTAAGACTCTACGAGTCGAGATCCAGACAGCCGACAGCGCAGAGGTATCCTGGAAGGTAACATTCTAAGTGTCCTCTTCTTTGAGAGTCTTTACTGCAGACGAAAGTAGAGACTCTCACTCAAGGCTCAAGGAGGGGCTGCCTTCAGCTGCGGGCAACCCCAGCACCAACTGCTGCGAGACCTGCAATTGAATAGGGTACAAAAAAGATTCAATAGGGTACAATCGCGAAATCACCGTAGCTGAATTTGCTAAAATTCAGTCTACCCAGCTTATCAGCTAAACTCCACCCCAGTCATGGTACCTGTACTAGAGGAAAATTGATCCACCTCGATACCTAGCCTCTGTAGCATCGTCACATACAGATTCGTCAGTGGGTAATTATGCTCCTGATCAAAGGCGAGATGTTGGCCGTGCTTGAATCCGCCACCTGCTAAGAAAATCGGTAGATTGGTATTCGAGTGGTTATTCGCATTACCCATATTCGAGCCAAACATCACGGTGGTATTATCGAGTAGAGTGCCGCCGGACTTTTCCTTTACCTCGTCGAGGCCGTCTAGGAATAGAGCGACCTCTTTCAGCTGTAGCTCTTCGATGATGCGTAGCTGCTTGATCTTCTCCGGATCATTACCGTGGTGGGAGAGCGGGTGGGTGCCGTCATTCACCTCATCGATATCCTGCCGGGTAGATCCCATATGAATGCCTAGGGAGATGACGCGGGTGGAGTCGGTGCTGAGAGCCAGCTTCATCACATCGAAGATATTGCGATGCTGCTCGATACCATCGGTAAAGGTGGTGATATCGGTCGGCACGGGAGCATCGACTTTAGGTTTGGGTTTATTCTCCCACGCCTCAGTGGTGACTAGGCGCTGCTCTAGCTCGCGCACAGAGGTGAAGTATTGGTCCAGCTTTACCCGATCGTCGGCACTGACATTGGCGTTCAGCTTTTTCACCCGACCGACCATCATATCCAGGATGCTGCGCTCTTCCTGCAGACGAGTGATCTGGGCCTGTACCTCTTTTTTGTTTCCCTGGAGGAACATGCGCTGAAAGAGTTTGGCCGCACTAGTCTCGCCAGGTATCGGCACACCCGCCGAGGTGAAAGACATCGGTTCGCCCCGCTCGGGTCCGCCGCTAGATGGCGAGATCATGATCGGTAGAAACGGGAATCGAGTGTGCAGCCCGATGTGCTCGGCGGCGAGGATATCGAGAGACACCGTATTGCGAAAGCCTGGCCGCCCAGGATGAGCCGCTCCGGTCAAAAAGCACGGCAGCGCCCCATGACCACTATCGACACCCGGCAGCGAGGTACCGGAGATGATCGTCATCTTTTCCCGATGCCCGAGTATATCCAGATACGGAGTCGACTCGTAGCCAGCCCCCGCCTGCTGCGGGAAAAAATACTGCGGCAGCAGACTCAGACTATTCATCAGGATGACCATGCGCTGCGGCGAGGCAGCTGCTGCGACTGTATCGGCCGCAGCGTGAGCAGGCTTCATCGCATCGAGAAACGGTAGTCCCATAGCGACCCCTGCGGTGCGCAGCAGCGAGCGCCTGTCCATAGCACGGCGGATGTGCGGCATCTGTAGCGGGCGACTAGAGGAGTGCTCAAAATTGTCGGTCATAGTATCGGTGAGTATAACAATGGGAAAAATAGTTGGTAAGCACTAAGTGGTAGCGACCTTAGTTGCTCTTTTATTCGCAATTACGATTAGTATCAGTCCAATCGCTGATGGAAAACAGCCAATCCCTAGGAACACCCATTTGCCCCAGTGGTGGCCACCTGTATCAATGGAGGGAATATGGTAGCGATCTTCAAATCGGTAACCTTCAAGTTGGTCATTAGGTTGGAGGGCTTCCCACGCGTTCCGATTCAGAACGCTTTTGGTATATTTTTCGCCATCAGGATTGAGCAAAACGAGTTGATACCTGATCTTCGAATTCGATCCTGTTCCGCTACGATAGCTATGTTTTTTCTGAATAGTTAGGGTCTTGCTGGGCACCTCTCCTGATTGAATGATAGCTTTACGCTGCTCATAGTCCACTCCCCACTGATTGATCATAAAGAATGCGCCTACGCCGAACGCAGCGAGCAGCATGCCACCCAATGCTAAAGATATCCCAACTGATTTCATGGCTAATATTTTCTACTTCTGCAAAAACATAGGTGTCTCAATGATGCTGAGGATCAGCGCCTGCAGCCTGTAGCCATCGGCCTCGTGGGCATCTAGGATACGCTCGATCTGCTCACGGTCGGTGAAGGTGGCGATACCTCCAGTGGCGTGTATCAAGAGCCGCTCGAGTAGGTTTTTGGCGATCTGGCGATCTTGCTTGGCCAGTAGATCTTTGAACTCGTGGATGTCGGCGAAGTCTTGCCCCATGAATTGGTCGTGGGCCTCTACGGGCAAACCGACTTTGGTCCGGTAGCGGGCAATGCCGCGATCGATAAAGAGGGGCTGCCCCTTATCGATGCTACGGTAGTGCGTGCGGTAGGCACCCATCACATCGAATGGCTCCAGGGCGAATCCGGGCGGATCGATCTGCAGGTGGCAGGCGGCGCAGGACTCCACGCGGCGGTGTTTATCGAGCTGCTCGCGTATGGTCACCGCGCCTCGGGTGTCCGGCTCGATGGCTCCGGCGTCGGGCGGCGGAGGTGGTGGCGGGGTGCCTAGTATGCGCTCTAGCACCCAGGTACCGCGTTTGATCGGCGAGGTGGTGAAGCCGTTCGCAGAGATCTTCATCATACTGCCGTGGGTGAGTATGCCGCCGCGCACACTATCGGCAGGTAGGGAGACTCTGCGTAGCTGGCTGCCCTTTACCCCAGGTATATCGTAGTGCGTGGCGAGCCGCTCGTTTAGATAGGTGAAGTCCGATTTCACCACATGGGCTATCGGTAGATCGCGGCGTACCATGTGTTGCATGTAGCGCCGGGTCTCGCTGGCGAGTGCCTCGACTAGGCCGCTGTCGCTGTAGTACTCGGGGTACAGCTTGCGATCGGGTGCGGTGGCGTAGATGGCATCTAGCTCCAGCCATTGATCGGTGAAGTCATTGATGAAGCGGTTTGATTTGGGATGCTCGATCAGGCGCTGAGCTTGGGCACGGAGTGTCTCGGGCTTCAGCAGCTCGCCGGAGCGGCCTAGATCGATCAGCTCCTTGTCGGGTAGCGAGCGCCATAGGTACAGCGCTAGGCGGTTGGCTACCTCATTGCCCGAGAGAGGGCCGGGCTGCTCGGTCACGAATAGAAAGTCTGGTGAGCAGAGCACGGCTTTGTAGGCGATGAGCATCGCATCGTGAAAGCAGATCCCCTGCTCGAGCGCCGTGGTCACCCTAGCCTGCATGGTGGCTACCTCCTCATCGGTCACGGGTCGGCGGTAGGCGCGACTCATGAACCGGCGCAGCAGTCGTGTACTGTCTTTCGCCGGGTCTTGGGAGTCGACGTAGTATTTCACTACCGAGGGTCTACGGATTTTTCCGGTGCCGATCTTTAGCGTCCGAGGAGCTAGGCTGCCATCGGACTCCTGCCAGCGCTTGGTCGGTAGCGTGCCGAACAAAGCCTGGTGACTCTGTGGCGGCCAGGTCTCGTGGATGGGCCCCTCGATCTCGACCCACTCGACAGCCACACCATCCCAGACCTTCGGCTTTTTGCCATCGACGAAGCGGACCCCGCGCTGCGGCAGGTCGCTGCACTGGATGCATAGGCCCTCGCCGCCGTGGAGCCACACCTCAGCCTCGTAGGTCTGCAGCTCTGGCTTCACGTCGAAGGTCTGGAGAAAGCGACCAAGGGTGATGGCTAGCGACACAGTTTGATTTTTCTGGCCCGGCTCGAGCATCGGCGACACCTCGGGGTGAGGCTCGCCACTGTCGAATGCGCTATCTGGGATGCGTGTCGACTGCATGTGTAGCCGCACTCGGTAGCGCCCCGGCTCTCGCGATGAGGGGAATAGCCCCCATGGTCCCTGCGATTCCTGGGGGTGTTTCACTAGGACTAGCTTATCCTCGGCGATCACGTGAGCTTTGGGAAAGACTTTTCGGTGCGCACCGAGCTGGGTCGGCCCGTAGCGCTTCGTCTTGCCCAGCGGCTTTGGGCGCAGCGCTGTCGCCGCCTGCAGCGAGGCCTCGGCTGCCTCTAGGTATTGGGCGATCTGGTTGTAGGCGAGATCTTGGCGATCGGCCACGTTTTTGATGCCGTGGTACTCCATGTCCTCAGGCAGGTACTCCGTCACCGTCAGGTGTGGGAGAAATAGCAGATTGCGCACGATGTGCTGGTACTCGCTCGCGCTGAGACGCCGCAATCCCACGCGCCCCATAGACTCCTGTTTCTGTGTGTCGTATTGCCTCAGCTCCGCACCCAAGATGCTGGTAAACTCCTCGATCTCCTCAGCTGAAAAAGCCTTCTTTTTCGGCGGCATCTCCCCTTTCGCCACACGATCATAGATCTTCAGCCAGGTCTCGGCACTACCCGGAGCCGAGCTGATCGGATCGAGCGTATCGAGCCGCAGATTGCCTTTCTGCACAGAGTCATCGTGACAATCGAGGCACGAGCTTTCGATCAGCTCCAGAGCATCTGGCTGAGCGCTGATGGCTGCCGTACTGGCGACCACTAAAAGGAAAAATAAGAAGGATCGGATCATGATTGTTTCCGCGCCCTGAAGCTACCGCCAATAGCCGCAAGAAAAAGATCCTGATTTCGGTCTGGCAGATTGGCGATAGAGTGGAAAATAAGGGCCCTCGCTCCCATTTCACACTTGCCTGTTCTGTGGCATATTTAGGGAGTTCGACATGAAGAAATATTTTCTCCCATTGTTTTTCTTGATCACTACATGCGTTGCAAGCGAGAAGCGGATTACTGCAAACGATGAACAGTCAGACCAAACTGAAAGGATTGTGGTCAAAAAAATGTTAGCCCATTTAGACTGGACTGGAGAATCGAATGGAAAAAAGGGCCGAAGGTTATTGTTGGGTGACATTCTGGTTGAGAAAGGATGCATTATGCCTCAACTGATAAGGGATCAAACACAGTCAGTGAAGGTTGTAAAGATCGAAGGAAATCGAGTGGTATACGGGTGGTTGGATCGAAAGACAGGTTTTCTGATGGGCGAGACTTTTGCGATATGTTACCAAAAAAAATTCAGTTCATTGCTTATAGCTTCTAGCGTTTGAATTCAGATTAACTGGTGATCAGCATGAATGGAGCCATTCACAGTCATCTAATCCCCAGTCATTTCGGCCCAACTTCTGGGTAATTGATTACGAAGTTAGAATTAAGGATTTTGGCTTCTCAAATCAAATTCTGCAGAGCCCATCAGATTTGTGTTAATCTGTGTTGAAAACTATCTCACCCATCGGATGCTCAACACAAATCCGCTTCGCTCAAAACAGATGAACACGCAGAAACACGAATGATTGGAGCCTTGGGTTCACTACACATTTATTCGAATTGTAGTCTCGCCGTGACCGGATAGTGATCTGAGGGATAGCGACCGTCGAGGTTAAACGTAATGATGGCCGATTCGAGGACCTGAAAACCTGGAGAGGTAAATAGGTAGTCGATCTTTGCGCCATCGGATTTCCCGGCGAATCCATTGTAGGTGCCAACCACTTCTTTGTCAGGATGGAGGATTCGAAAAGTATCAACCGCTGGAGTGGGAGCGTGGTCCGTCACATAGGCAATGGTATCACTGTCTTCTGGGGCATTCATATCGCCCATAAAGATGAAGGGAGCAGACTTAGCTGTGTCGTGGATATGCTGCATGATTAGCTTTGCACCGTTCTCACGAGCTAGCTTCGATCCATCGTCCATGTGTGTGTTGTAAACATAGATCGATCGCCCCGACGCTCGGTCGGTTAGGTTGGCCCATGTACAAATACGCACGTGGGCCGTCCTCCAGCTTTTGGAGGGCTTGTCCGGGGTCTCAGATAGCCAGAAATCTCCATTATCACCTAGCTGGTAGCGAGTCTTTCGATACAAGATGGCTGAGTATTGCCCTCTTTCCCCTCCCTGCGCCCCCTCACCGATGACTGCGTACTCCGGTAGCTGCACTAGCAACTCCTGGAGTTGAGCATGATTAGCCTCCTGCAGCCCTAGGATGTCGGGCGAGTCCTTTCGGATCACTTGATAGACCAATTCCTTCCGAAAATCCCAACCATTCTCTTCGTCTCTCGCATAGCTATTGCGAATATTGAAAGACATCACTTGTAGAGTTGGCCCTTCGGGCGCAGCCACTGTCACCCCCGAGTTCCACACCTGGAACATAGATAAGGCGAGTAAGGTTCTTGTTACTAATTTAATATGCATACTATTTCAATTTTACCCATTTAATTACTCAACTCAAAATCTGCGCAACCTATCAGATTAGTGCCGTTTAGTGTTCATTAGTGAAACTTAGTGTTGAAATTTTCGTAGGCAGTTGATTCCAACACTAACTTGGCCCGATGAAACAATTGTCACTAATGAACACTAAAGGGTAGAGGCTTCGCCTCATTACTATTTCAAAAAACGAAAATCGGGTGAGCAATATAGCGTATGGGCGAGGATGGACCACGTTTGCAGTTGATCGTTTTGACTATCTGCAGCCTTATTTAATTGACCTATGCAAAAGCTTAGCTCCTCCTCGGTCAGCGGGCGAGAGTAGATACGGCGGGCTAAGAGATCTAAGCGCTCGCGATCGGTGAGTTGATCATCTGCCAATACCAGCTCTGCTACACTTCTAGATTTCTGCTGAATGAAATCGCTATTCAATAGGTAAAGCGACTGAGTCGGCAGGTTGGTGACGTTGCGCTGACCAGTGGAGAGATTGGGATCGGCAAAGTCGAAGACAACTAGCAATGGGTGCAACCCCTCTTCGCGCTGTACGGGCAGGTAAACACTGCGATGCTTGGTAGTGAGCAGTTGGGAATTGGGGATGACGCCATCGACCGGCGTGGGATCGATCTGGTCGCAGGCGAGCAGTACCGAGTCGCGCAGCTCCTCTCCAGTCAGACGCCGTGTCGGGTATCCACTTAGCCATTGGCGATCTGGATCGTGCTGGGCTGACAGTTCAGGGGCTTTTACTTGGGCGCTTTGCCGATAGGTCTCGCTCAGCACGATCTGCTTAACTAGCCCTTTTGTGGAGCCGCCTTGCTTGACGAAGTGATCGGCTAGATAACCTAGCAACTCAGGGTGAGTAGGCTCACTTCCTGTGATACCGAAGTTATCGAGACTAGTGACGATACCTTTGCCAAACAGCTGCGCCCAGACACGATTCACATACACTCGATAGGTCAAAGGATGGTCGGGGTGAGTGATCCAGTCGACTAGCTGCCTGCGACCGCTCTCGTTATCAGGAACGGGTTCTGGCAGAGGCGCCTTGATCATCTCTAGAGGGCCGCCGCGCTTCACAGCTGCACCCTTCTTGGTGGCGACCCCGCGTATTCGGATGTGGCCGTCGATCAGATCTTTGTTATCAGCTACCGCTATGGCTTTTGGCGCTTGGCTAGATTTTGCGATTAACTCTTCGAGTTCCTGTAGGGTCTTGTTTCGCTTTTTCTTAGCACTGCTATCAGTCCGCTTCTCTAGATTGCTTAGCAGATCGAGTAGCTTACGACTTTCAGCGATCGCTGTTTTCGCTTCTTTGCTCACAGTATCTTCCGCTCCAGGCAGAGAGACAAAGGCGAAGTTATTGATCAAGGCTTCGTCCATGGCTTTGGTATTCTGCATGATGGACGCCATGCGGTAGTAGTCCCGCTCCGATACTGGGTCGAACATATGATCATGGCAGCGCGCACAGCCTATGGTCATGCCCATTGTGGTTTTCCCTATCGTATCTAACTGCTCGTCGATATGGTCGAACATCAGTTGCTCTTTGTCCTGAAAGTCGAGCGGCTTGGCCCCCAGTGCGAGAAACCCAGTGGCGATCAGCTGGCGGCTTCGCTCAGTATCATCTCGTGCATCCAGTAGGTCACCAGCGATCTGCTCGGTCAGAAATTGCTGGTAGGGCATATCCGCATTCATCGCGTCGATCACGTAGTTTCTATATCTCCACGCACTGGGTACTGGATAGCTGCGGCCACCACCGGCAGTCTCGGAGTAGCGAGCCAGGTCTAGCCAGAATCTGCCCCACTTTTCCCCGTACTGAGGAGAGGCCAGCAATTGGTCGACCAGTTCTCGATAGGTCGTGTCTGACCAGTCCTCCACTAGCTGGGGTATCGTCTCTGGCTGCGGTGGTAGACCGGTGAGATCGTAGTGAATGCGGCGGATCAAGTCGGCTGGCGATGCAGGCTCAGCTAGTGTCAGGCCTTTCTCAGCTAGAGCTGTCTGGATGTGGTGATCGATCGATTCAGCAGAGTCGAGCCCCATCTCGCGTAGCGGCTGAAAGGCCCAGTGCGTTCGCCACTTCTCCTCATTGGAGCTGATCTCAGCCTCCTGCTGTCCGCCCATCCAGTCCTGCGGGGCCAGCGCTCCAGAGTCGATCCATGCCTCCAGATCGGCGATCACCTCATCGGCGAGTTTCTCATCCTCCGGCATCTGTAAATGTGGGTCCTCATACCGGATCGCCTCGATCAGCAGCGAGCCATCGGCATCGCCAGGCACGATGGCCGGCCCAGAGTCACCCCCAGCGATCAATGCCTGGTAGGAGTCGAGCAATAGACCGCCCTTCGACTTGTCTGCCCTGATCGAGTGACACTCGTAGCACTCCGTGGCCAGCACCGGGCGGATCTTCTCCTCAAAGAACTTTAGGTCCCGATCGCTTATCTCCTGGGCAGAACCATCGAAAGTGCACAGAGCCATCACGGAAACCAACACGAGCTGCCTCAGCAGCGACAAACACTCGAATAGCCGTAGCATAGCGCTCAAGGAGGGGCTGCCTTTAGCTGCCCGGCAGGCTGAGCCACAAGCCCCGCCAAGGCCAGCAACCCAACCAAACCCCGATCCCCCGGAGACCTCGCAGCCTAGCCTATGCCTAGTTCTACACTCTAACTGATGCTCCATACGACTTCCATGAATCATACCTCTAGGTAAATAGAGCCCACCAGCCCCTTCTTTGGACAATCTTTCGGAATTTTCTCTCATACTCCAAGAAATGCCACCATATGGATGACGGCACTTCATCAGTAGGATAGGTTGCCTAACCTGTCCGCGAAGCCCAAGAACAACCCATGGATAAATGGATTAGGCAGCCAGTGGCACACACACTAATGGTAATCTGTGTCGCATCAGGCTCTCTCAAAAGATTTTTGTCCAATCCCGCGACCCTCGCGCTCTAAAAGGGAAAGGCAATCCACCATGAAACATCATAGATCGCTAGAAAGACATGCACAGAGTATCGATCGCCGCAGAGCGCTGCAGGGTATCGCTGGAGGTTTTGGCGGCCTCGCACTCAGCAGTCTATTGGCCGAGCAAGCTGCAGCCGTAGGGGCAGGGGCTCCAGTCTGGCAAAACCAAGTCGCAAAGGCCAAGCGGGTCATCTTTCTGTTCATGCATGGCGGGCCGTCGCAGGTGGATACCTTTGACTACAAGCCGGAGCTGCAGGCTCGCGACCTACAGGAGCATACGGTGCGGGCCTACCGGGCGAATCAAAACAGCGCAGGTCATAAGGTGAAGCTAAAGGCATCGCCCTTCGAGTTTCAGCAGTATGGCGAGAGTGGGAAGTGGGTGTCTGAGCTATTCCCCAAGCAGGCTGAGATCGTCGATGATCTTTGCTTTATCCAGAGCATGCATACCGAGGGGGTGGCGCACGGTCCGGCTACCTTGTTTTTCCACACCGGCTCGACCAATCTAGTGCGACCCAGCATGGGCAGCTGGATCAGCTACGGACTCGGTACAGAGAATAGCGATCTGCCCGCATTCATCACTCTGCACCCGCCGCTGATGATGGGTGGCCAGCGCAACTATGGTGCTTCGTTTTTACCCTCATCACACCAGGGCACACCGATCGGTCATGCTGGGGTGCCGTCTGAGAGGGGGAAAATCGATCACCTATCGCCACCCCAAGGCCGCGCAGCGGGCTACGATGCTAGGCTGGCGCAGTCGCTAGCTGGCCTGAGCCGTATCCAGCAGCAGGCAGCACCTCGCCCAGGCGAGTACGAGACAGCGATCTCTTCCTTTGAGCTGGCAGCAGCGATGCAGGCCGAGGCTCCCGAACTGCTAGATGTGGCCAATGAGTCTGCGGCGATGCGCGAGATGTATGGGCTGAATAATCCTGCGACGGCTGAGTATGGCAGCATGTGCCTAAAGGCACGCAAACTATCTGAGGCTGGGGTCCGGTTTGTACAGGTGAATTACTCGGAAAATCACAACAACCCCAAGTGGGATCAGCATAGCGATCTAGAAGGCGGCCACCGCAGGCACGCCCGGGCGATCGATCAGCCGGTAGCAGCGCTGGTGAAGGATCTCAAGCAGCGTGGTCTGCTGGAGGATACCTTAGTCATCTGCTCCGGCGAGTTTGGGCGCACCCCTTTTTCCCAGGGGACCGGGCGCGATCACAATCCATTTGGCTTTAGCCTATGGCTAGCCGGCGGTGGGGTAAAGGCAGGCTACACCCATGGCGGCACCGATGAGCTGGGCTACTACGCAGCACAAGATAGAGTCCACACTCGCGACCTACACGCCACGATGCTGCATCTGCTGGGTGTCGATCACGAGCGTCTCACCTATCGCCACGCCGGGAGAGATTTTCGTCTGACTGATACCGAGGGGCACGTGGTCAAAAAGATACTCGCTTAGTCGAATGGAGCCGGAGACGGATAGGACCGAGGAGTTTTTGGGACTGCTCCGCGAGCACGAGGAGGCGATCCGCATCTATCTGATCGCGATGGTCGGCAATGTGCGCGATGCCGAAGAGCTACTGCAGGATACCAGGCTAGTGATGTGGAAAAACTTCGACCAGTATGAATGTGGTACCAACTTTAAAGCCTGGGGTAGAAAAGTGGCCTACCACCAGACACTCGCACACCGCACCGAGCGAAAGCGGCAGCAAAGGCGCCATGAGCTGTCGTTGAGATTCTATGAGTCTCTGTCTGAAGCTACCGAAATGGTGGCGGACCAGCGGTCTGAAGAATTTAGCCACCTGAGGAAATGCGTAAGCCGCCTGTCCGACTCGCATAAAGAAATCTTGCGACTTCGCTACGACCAAGAAGAGGAGATAGGTACCATCGCATCTAGTCTGCGAAAAACGGAAGGTGCCATCTATCGATCCCTGAGCCGTATCCGCGCACAACTGAAGTCTTGTATAGAAAGGAGTATCGCATGAAAGATATACCTAATGATAATAATGGCAGTCTAGAGTCGGGTAGTGATTTCGCCGTTCTAGCGGAGAAACATATCGCCGGTGACCTATCTGGCGAAGATCTGGTAGCTTTCGAGGCGCTACTCGATGCCGACTCAGGACTCTTCGATGAACTAGCCTACCGTACACTCCTACATGCGCACCTGACACGATCTGCTGACGCAGACTCTGCAGCACACAGTAGACCGCAGCCTGTTAGCTCACCCATTGCGCACAAGCATCATCTGCTGTGGCTGGCAGCAGGGCTATGCTTGGTCACTTTCTTAGCAGCGGTATCACTGATATGGCGACAGGCCGGATCGAGACAGGCCCAACACATCGCGACTCTAGTCGATACCCAAAATGCTCACTGGGGAGCATGCGACCAGCCGACTAGAGAAGGCAGTTTGCTCCAGCCTGGAGTGCTCGACCTGAAACAGGGCCTGTGCTCGATCCGCTTTCGCTCCGGTGCCGAGATCAAGCTCGAGGCACCGGCTAAGCTCGATCTGCACGATGAGATGAATGTCCAGTTACTAGCAGGTACGGCGGTCACCCATGTCCCTCCAGCAGCTATCGGATTCACTATCGAGACCCCGCAGGGAAAGATCATCGATAAAGGCACCGAGTTTCTCACCAGTGTCGATGCAGAGCAGGGCACTACCCTGACAGCAGTGATCGATGGCGAAGTGCAGGTAACAGCAAAGGGCGCGTCTGATCCTCAACCACAGTCGATCTACACCGGACAGCAGATAGTGATGGATGATACCTCGGATAACCAAAGCTTATCGCCCACGTCATGGTCGGAGTTTAGCCTGCTACCGAATCGCGAAATATCCCAGGGTGACGCGGACGACTGGATCATCTTTCGCACATCAGACCAGGGCGGACGAGACGGGACTGCTTTCCAGCTAAATAAAGATCATCACTACCGAAAGGAATTGATCATGGTGAAACATACCACCGGCGATGCCTACAGTCGCATCGGGTACTTGGGCTTTGATTTGCGCGGTGTCGACATGACTCGCGCTACTAAAATCGAACTTCAGCTGAACGCTGTGCCTAGCGGCTTTGGCAGTGCAGCCCTGTCGGGTGATGCAGCCTTTACCCTATGGGGAGTCACTAGCGATCACGATGATGAATGGGTAGAAGGTTTGATACCTTGGGAGGAGGCACCCGGCACCATTATTTCGCCCTCTCAGCTAACCGCAGGTCAAGCTCGGCGGCTAGGTAGCTTTTCACTAAAAGCTGGCCAATCCCATGCTCGGGTAGTCGTCTCGACAGACTCACTCCTAGATCACTGTCGAAAAGATGGTAATAGGTATATCACACTAGCGATATCCTGCGACTCGGCATCACAAAATCCAGCAGGAAAAGTCTACGCTTTTGAGGGCGCACTCAGTCCGGGTGGTGCTGAGCCAGAGTTGCGTGTGCGGTTTTAGTAGTGGCAGCTTACAAAGACTCACGCTCAAGGAGGGGGTGGCGTCTCGCCGCCCGGCAGGCTGAGCCAGAACCCATGTGCGAGGCCACTAATTCTGAAACGTAACCACCGCCGTCTTCCATCCAGTGGTAGTCCCCCCGTCGCTGACCCTAGCTCGCCACGACGGTGCATTAGTTGTGCCATTGTGCACAAAGCGGATCACACCGCCATTGACCTCTGCCTGGGTAAAGGTAGTGATCGCAGTCGTCGGTGCGGAGCGTCGGGCGAAGTAGCCATTGGTGACATTGCCTACTGTGTAGGAAAGACTGGCGATGCCGGTGTTGGTGTCGGTGGTATTGAGGTTGGTCTCCATCAGGGTGATGGTTTCGCCTCTGGCGATCGTCATCCGGCTGCCAGTTAGTTCAGGTGTGGTCGTGCCTTTGGGATCTTCCGGAGTAAAGCCCTCTCCCGTCATGTCGAACAGGGGTGGAAACACCGTGGGCACAGGTGCGGCTGGTCCTATTTTGCCATTCACGATGCGGCTGTCACTCTGGGCGGTGGCCGGTAGCAGCGCTCCCGATAGAGAGTAGCCAAAGGTATTTAATAGCTGTTGGTTGGTCTTATTCACATATGAGGTAGGCACCCCATCTAGGCCGTCGCCCTCGGGCAGTCGACGTAGTAGCACATGGTTGGCCGCCTGCTGATCGAAGAAGATGCCCTGACCATCGAGAGTGATGCGATCGGGCATGACGAAGAAGTAGGGCTGATACGAGCCTTCGTCGAATTCTGGGTTCAGCAGAATATTGCGCCGCCCACTCCGCCCGGCTACCGCCGTGCCTGCGAGGCTACCGAAGGTAATATTTGTCATGGTGATGGTCCGAGGTGCCTGGCGTGGCTCTGCGATATACATATCGGTCAGATTTTTCAGAGTCATATTATCTAGTGTCCACTGCGAGCTGCGCGGTAGGGTGAAGCCTCTTTCAAAACCTTCGATCGTCACGTTTTTGATCCGACCCGATCCCTGTGTCACCTCAGTGCCGAGGTCTAGCCCCACTCCGGTGTCAGCTGTGCCGCCATCGGGCTGGAAAGGAGCCCCGATACCGATGATGCGCGAATTGGTCACCGACATCCGGGCATTGTAGTTTAGTAGCACGCCATCGCGATTTCCCCATACCGTCAGTTGATCGACTGTCGGGGCTAGCGTGTCGATATAGGCCTGTGGTGGGCTAGCGTGAAATGCGCTACCACCTTCACCCAGGTAGGTCTGGGCATGTATGTAGCGAGCGCGAAACCCTATCGACGATCCGTAGCATTCATTACCTGAGATCTCTGCCATCGGTGCCCACCACACCGGTATCGTTTCTCTACCTGGTATCAGATGGCCATTGGCGATTTCCGCTACCTTTACCGAGGTGCGCCCGCGCGGGATGTCGGCCTCGACCAGGCCATCGGTCCAGTAGATGATGCCATGGGCAGTCGAACCGGCCGATACATTGTTGCGCATAGCCACGAGATTGCCAGATAGCCAATATCCGTCGCCATCATTGCCAAACTCCTGCTGATCGAATCCTAGGTCGGGATCGATGGCACCACCATTCGAGTCGAACCGGAATGATGAATTGACCGAGCGGATTGCGATATTGCCGACCATTTCGCCTACCTCATCGCCGGCCTCGGTGTAGTAGCCGGTGCCTTGGATCGCGTAGGTCACATTATTCACAAAGCGGCAGTGAGCCGAGTGCATCACGATACCCCAGCCCGGTCCATCGTAGACCACGCAGCCATTCACCACACCAGGTGCGAAGTTGGGATCGGTACCACCACGGTGAAAGTGGATCGGATATCGGCCACGGATATTCGTGCGGGATCCCGACTGAGTGGTGAAATGGATCGGAGCGGCATTCGTATTACCGACCAGTTCCTCATTAAAGACGAATGAGGTATCATCGAGGCTGCGAGTTTTGTCGGTGCGACCTAGCTGGTAGAATCTCGCGTGATTGATATCGGCCTCTAGCGTGTGCATGATCATGATGTGCCCGCGCCGTGCGATGCTAGGATTCTCCGAGCGGAAAACGATATTTCGAGTGGCATTGGCGACATACACATTTAGGTCGGACTGTGGTGCGATATGGTCTCTAGCTAGGGCGCTGCTGAGTGTGACGGTGGTGCCAGTGATGTCGCTGATCGTGCGGATTTCGTCACTCCGCGGATCGCCAGCGATCGTGCCGGTTATGATCAGCTCATCACCGACTTTCCAGCCGCTAGGTGCGGTCTTTAGCTGCAGACTGGTAGCGCCCGCTGCGGGATGCACGGCTAGGGCGACTTTGTTTGTCCGAGCAGCTCCGTACATGATCGTCTTGCCATGCAAGACCGCACCACGACCTATCTGTGCGAAGTCGGTATTGGTATTGATCGGTCCGTCGTCGGCGAATATCACCTCGCAGGTCACCCCATCGCTGATCGGTACTGCCTGCGAGCCTACCTCGAGTAGCCCGCAGTGAAAGCTAGCGATCGTGTCGACCTTCAGCCGAGTATTCACATCCGTCGCAAATCGGAGCATACCATCGATGCGGATGGTCTCGAACTCTGGGGCGAGCTGAGTATCGACGACCACACCGATCTCACTAGGTATATGGATGCGCGCCCCGGCGGTAGGTAGCACCCCATTTTGCCACACCGTCGTATCCGACCAGCTCCCCGATGCGACTGCCGTGTGAGTCACTTGACTGAGCTGCACCAGATTGGTAAAGGCAGTCATCTCGCCGGCAGTCATCTCCGAGGTGCGCGAGCCATCGCAGAAGGTGATACTAGCGGCACTCGGGGCCGAGGTATTTACCCCATCGGTCACGCGTATGCTGTAGGCGGGCTGGGTGGTGGTGCTATCCTGCACGAATCGAATCGACCGGCTGGCCAGCTCGCTGTGGGTAAAACTGGTGATGGCTACATTCGGAGCAGACAGGCGCTCAAACCGCCCACCCACGACTCCCGACACCAGATAGCTCAGTGAGCTGGTAGGGCTATCGGCATCGGTAGCGCTGATGTGAGCCGTGCCTAGCACTGTCGAAGAGCCGACGAATGTGGCCTGACTATTGGCCGTGAGCAGCGGCACTCCACCACCAGAGCCGCTCTGAGAGATCAGGCGAAAATAGCCCTGAGGAGTCACGGCATCCAGAGTCACACTATGCGTAGCACTGGCTCCGGAGAACTCTCGAATCGTCGTCCAGGCCGAAAGATCTGCGGACTGTTGCACTTGGGTCAATGCGGCGGTAGACCCGGTAGTCAGATCGATGCGCACTCGATTCGCATCGACCACAGAGATGGCGATGGTCGAATCTGACCCCGTCTGAGCGGCGAGGGGTAGGCTCAGTGCTAAGCCGATCGCGACAATCGCCTGACACAAGGCGGAATGAAAATCAGGGTAGATTCTGCGTAGCGATACCAAGGTCATGCTCGCACTAACCGAGGTGGGTGGAATTTATTGCATGGAATACGATGTTTTTTCACGACCCTACGTAGGATCAGCCTCCGGCTGATCGACTGCATACCTACGAGCAAAAGCCTCACTTCACCCGCAGGATCCCCTGCATTGCCATCCAGTGGCCTGGGTACGTGCAGATGTAGGGATAGTCGCCAGGCTCTTGTGGAGCGTGCAGATATAGGGTGTGCTCGGTGTTGGGATTGATCACTGGGATGTAGGTGATCACTTCTGTCATCTCTGGCACGTAGTGCTTTTTGCCTGCTTCGGGATCATTCAGCATGCCGAATGAGGCTTCGCCGACGGCTTTGGTAGCACCGGGTTTTACCAGTACAAGATTGTGCGGCATGACGTCGGTGTTGCGTAGCTTCCAGGCTAAGGCTTCGCCGGGTTTGGCTTCGATTAGGGTCTGTGCATACTGCAGGCCACCGATGGCATCGACCAAGATATCGCGCGCCCCTTCGATGAGCTCGCCGCTGGTCGTGTTGGATTCGGTATCATTACCGTCTTGCTGCTCGGTGCGTAGAGCGATGGCATTGGGCTTACCTTTGGTCGGTGGTGCGAGATCGCTCGTGCCAGAAAAATGCTCGCCAAGGTACATCGGCGATGCAAACAGATCGGTTTTGAAGCCCTGCCCCCCAGCACTCTGCAGGTGCATGCGGATGTGCAGCTGCATGACGGGCTCCATACCGGGCATCTCGACAAAGATGGATTGACCACTATCTAGCAGGCTGACCGAACGAATATCGATGATGTCGTGACCTAGAGATTTTTCTTTGGTCGAAAACTCTGGCGAGCCATACCGCTTTGCATACTCGTAGTTCCACACATGAGCGAAGTAGTTAGACGTGTCTTCCGCTGCCTGTGCGTCTAGAGCAGTGGGGAAATCGATACGGATACCATTTTCGTAGACCTGAAATCCATTGGGCTTTAGCACCTCGCCACCGGTGTAGCGCACCCGGTGAAAGCAGCCGTCTTTCAGCGAGTAGTCGCCCCAGCCATCGAGACCGACTAGGTATAGCTGCCCATGCCTCGGGTGAAAGGCACCGCGCATCGACCCAGCTAGAAACTCTCCCTCTAGCGGTACCACGGCTCCCTGCGGTCTGGCACCCGTGTCGTCGCGTAGGATCAGATAGTGGCAGCCCGATCCATAGCTAAGCCCGACATGGCTACCGCGAAAGGGACCCCAGTGATCGTGTGGGATCTCTACCATACCGCCAGTGGAGTTGTCGACCCCACGTGGGATGAAACAGAGTGGCGCAGCGATGGTACCAGATTTTCCAGCAGAGGGTAATCCGTAGAACTCACCATCATTCACCTCGATGATCGCAGATGCCGGTGTCCAGGTGCCCTCCTGAGGAGCGACCCAGAAGTAGTCTTTCGATCCACCGATGCCCATGCAGTTTCTCACACCCCAGCCCTGATGGCTCGTAGTGCGATCTGGCCCAGTGCGTAGGATGCTCTCGCGCTGGGTGAAGTGGAATGCTCCATCACCCGTGCGGTGTAGGCCAAAGGTGTGCGTGTGGCTGCGATCGAATCCGCCGAAGTCATTGGCGTAGTTTTCATAATAGTCTACCTCACCATCATCATTGGTATCATGCAGGCGATAGATCTGTCCACGGTCGAGTACGAAGACGCCATCCTGATCGATGTGGATACCGATTGGTTGATTCAGTCCAGAGGCGTAGCGCTGCCAGGTGACTTGAGATAGGTCGTGCGTGATACCCGAGACTCTCCAGATATCGCCCTGTAGCGTGCAGGCTAGTGCATCGCCACTGGGCAGGAAAGCAAGTCCACTGAGCTGCATCACCACATTGTAGGGGTTTTCGTAGGGTACGGTGAGGGTGTCGACGATATAGGCGGAGTCGGGTTTTGCCGTGCCGAGAGTGCCTGGCGATTTCACGACCTCAGTCCAGCGGCGAGTGATTTTGCGCTCTGATTGGAGTAGGGCGATACCTTTTTCTATACCGCTCACTTCACCGCTTTGTTTAGCGACAAGTATGATTTGCGCTCCAGCCTCTACGCTTGAAATTTTAATTAGCTCATTCCCTTTACCAATCGTTACATCCCCAATTCCCGATTTGGAAACGATAGAGTATTGGTTATCAGGAATAGAAAATGGCAGAGCTGTAGCAGCAGTTAGGACATCGATGCGCCGCAGAAAGGTATCCCCATCTGCCCAGGGCTCGTCGAGGATTTCGGTATCGCCGATTTTGTAGTGAAATACTGTCCGCTTTCCATAGCGATAGAATCCTAGATACTTTCCACCATCGGGCATCTTCGCCTCCTTGGTCGTATACCAAGGCTTACCTACTACATGGGCATTTCGCGATGTGCCCCAGCGAAATCCCTCGAACTTCACAAAGCCGCCCTGCCAGATCGAGCGGTAGGATAGCGACATCGGATCAAAGCAGGCCGACAGCTCGCGCTCCTCGCCCAGTCTCACACAGATACCCTTCAGCACGGTCATTTGTTTTCCATGGCGCAGCACCTGAGTGAGCACTTCGCCCATTTCAGCATCATTCCACCGAGCGTCTTGATGACCATTTTGGTTATGCTTGCCCCAGTGGCCATGCTTACCCCCATCTAGCCCAGGGTAGGCTGGCAGCACTGCCGGGCGATCGGCGGCCGGCATCGCCATGTAGTAGTCTGCCTGTCGCTGGTAAAAGTCGTAGAGTCGAGCCTCGTTTACCGTAGCCGAGGCATTGGCGTAGCCTGCCCTGCCGCCAGCTGTGTTGGAGTAGGGGTGTTTGGCTGGGTCAGCTACATTTTTACTATCCGCCAGCGCTAGCCATGGAGTGAATAGGGTGCAGATAACAAGTGCAGAGAAACGAAAGAGCATGGTGTGGAGTGTAAAGAGCCGGATAAGTTGGATTAGCGATCTTCATCGATCAGGCTGGTCCTGCATAGCTGTGCATATACGCCATCTTCTTGTAGCAGGCTATCGTGATCGCCTTGTTCGATGACTTTGCCGTGATCCAGCACGTAGATTTTTGCGGCATTGCGCACGGTGGATAGGCGGTGAGCGATGACGAAGCTGGTTCGCTTTTCCATCAGCTTTTCGAGAGCGCCTTGGATGAGTTTTTCGGTTTCGGTATCGACACTGGCAGTGGCTTCGTCGAGCAGCAGGATGGGGGGATTCTTCAGGATCACGCGCGAGATGGCGATGCGCTGCTTTTCGCCGACCGATAGTTTTACGCCGCGCTCGCCGACATTGGTCTCGAGTTGCTCGGGTAGGGCTCGGACGAAGTCACCGGCATTGGCGGCATCGAGCGCCTGCCACATGGCATCGTCGGTAGCGTCGGGTTTGGCCAGCTCGAGATTTTCGCGCACCGTGCCGTTGAATAGGAAGCTCTCCTGCGTCACGTAGCCCATGGCCGAGCGCAGCGAGCTTTTGTCGACCTCGGAGATGGCCTGGCCATCGATGGTGATCTGGCCGCTATCGTACTCGTAGAATCGGGTCAGCAGATTGATGATGGTCGATTTGCCCGCACCGGTGTGGCCGACTAGTGCGACCATCTCGCCCGGAGCGGCTTCGATAGTCACGCCGCCGAGTGTCGGTATATCCTTGCCGTAGGAAAAGCCGACATCCTCGAAGCGCACCGCGCCCTGCACCGGCTCGGGTAGCGACACGCCAGAGTCGACATCGACCTCCTCCTCCGCATCGATGATCTCAAACACCCGCTCCGCAGCGGCTCGTCCTGCCTGGATGATTTGGTTCAGCCCATGCAGGCGCGAGATCGGCTCGTAGAAAAGCGCGAGCAGTACTAGGAAGGCGGTGAAGATACCCATCCGCTCTTTCAGATCGCCCTCGACTCCGCCAGTGATTACCCAGTAGCCGCCAAAGCCGACTGCCAGCACGTAGCCGAGATTGCGAAAGAACTCCATGCTCGGGTTGTAGGCGGCCCAGACCTTCATCAGATGCAGGCTGGCCATGCGCACCTTGTTGCTGGCTTCATTGAAGCGGCTTAGCTCGGATTTCTCTCGGGTAAAGGCTTTGATCTGCTGGATGCCGTCGAGATTGTCATGCAGCAGGCTATTCATCGAGCTGGTAGCACGGCGTACTCGGCGATGCCGCTCTGGTGCCTTGCGCGTGTACAGCCAGGCGCCGCTGATCAGTAGCGGCATCGGGATCAGCGAGATAGCCGCTAGCATCGGATTTTGCAGGAAGAGGTAGATGCCCACCACTAGGATCTGCAGCACGGCCACCACACCCTGCTCGATACCATCGATCAGCACCCGCTCCATAGCCGTCACGTCCTCGGTCACGCGGGTCATCACATCGCCCGTGCGCTTGTTGTCGAACCACTTCATCGGCAGCCGCTGGATCTTTTCGTACAGATCCGAGCGGATGTCGAAGATCACCCGCTGCTCGAAGGTGTTGTTCAGGATGATACGCAGTGCGTTGAAAAGATTCGTCAGCAGGAAGGCTCCGGCTGCGATCAGTGTGTACGGCAGCAGCTCATTGAGTTTACCATTGGGGATCACATCGCCCGTCATCCGCTTGACCACCTCTGGGAATACGATGACCAGCAGCGTCATCAGCACCGCGCAGGTCAGCTGTGCCGTGGCCAGCATAGGGTAGCGCCGCAGGTAGGAGAATACTCGAAATACCGTCTTCATTCAGTCAATCAGTGATCAGATCTGTGCCCACAGACTACGTCTGTCAGGCGCGAGGTTCATTACACCCTATTGAGTGAAAATTGTACCCTATTGAATTCGATTTCTTGTCGGGTGTTTTGGGGCGGAAAGTAGCGGCTAGGGTAGTCCGGCGGTTGCAAACCGCCGCGCCCAGTATTCCCAGGGGGCGTAACGTCTCGTCGCTCAGCTGAACCAACCAAGCTTTGCGCTCTTTGATGCTAGTAATTTGATACAAGCGAACCAAGTAGCCCTTCGAAAAACTCCAAACTCCAGAGATTAAACCACGGAGCCTATCAGAAAAATCTGTGTAATCTGTGCCTAATCCTTTCAAAATCTGTGAATTCTAGAACTCTCCCCAAGCCGCCACCCATCTAGCATTTGACCTCCCGCCCATTCTCCCGAAACATGGTCCCCGTGAGCCCGAAAGACATCGCCCTACAAAAAATCGCCGAAGCCAAACGCGACAAGGCTAAGCATCTGGACTTGGGGAACTTGGGTCTGGATGAGGTGCCGGAGGAGATTGGTGAGCTGGTGGAGCTAGAGTCTTTGGTTTTGGAGCGAAATCCGTGGTGGAAAGCCTTCACTGTTTTCCTCGATGTCTCGAATAAAGATTCGAATGAAACGAGTAACCGCAATTCCTTTACTGAGTTACCGGGTGAGCTTGATGGCCTCCAGAATCTAAAAGTTCTGGAATTGCTTGGCGCAAAAATTTCGACTCTAGAGCCGCTGAGCGGACTTACCGCTCTCACTTCGCTAAACTGCTCTGAAACCAGAGTGAGCGCCCTGACGCCGCTGAGCGCCCTGAGCGCCCTCACTTCACTAGACTGCTCTCACACCGAAGTGAGCGATCTGACGCCGCTGAGTGGGCTGACAGCCCTCACTTCGCTAGACTGCTCTGAAACCGAAGTGAGCGACCTGACGCCGCTGAGTGGGCTGACAGCCCTCACTTTGCTAAACTGCCCTCTCACCGAAGTGAGCGATCTGACGCCGCTGAGTGGGCTGACAGCCCTCACTTCGCTA
>JAHDID010000003.1:0-14373 GCA_020630975.1 Verrucomicrobiota bacterium | reverse complement strand
AGCGATCTGACGCCGCTGAGTGGGCTGACAGCCCTCACTTCGCTAGACTGCTCTGGCATCCGAGTGAGCGATCTGACGCCGCTGAGTGGGCTGACAGCCCTCACTTCGCTAGACTGCTCTGGCTACGGAGTGAGCGACCTGACGCCGCTGAGTGGGCTGACAGCCCTCACTTCGCTACGCTGCTCTCGCATCGGAGTGAGCGACCTGACGCCGCTGAGTGGTCTTACCAGCCTCATTTCACTAGACTGCTCTGAAACTGAAGTGAGCGACCTGACGCCGCTGAGTGGACTTACAGCCCTCACTTCGCTAAATTGCTCTCGCACCGGAGTGAACGATCTGACGCCGCTGAGCGGACTTACCGCTCTCACTTCGCTAAACTGCTCTCGCACCGGAGTGAGCGATCTGACGCCGCTGAGCGGACTTACCGCTCTCATTTCGCTAAACTGCTCTCGCACCGGAGTGAGCAACCTGACGCTGCTCACTAAAGGATTTGAAGTTCTAGAGAAACTCAGTGTTTTCGGCTGTCCGATCTCAACTTTCAAAGAAACTCATATTTCCCCGGCATTGTCTGAACTGTATTTAGGTGGTTCTAGAATTCATCTCCCTGATATCCTAAGCGATGAGCTGAGTTCTCATGAGGAAGACAACTGTCTGCATGGCCTGCGCAACTACTTTGCCGATCGAGCCGAAGGGGAAGCGCCATTCGATGATGTGAAGTTGGTGCTGCTCGGCAATGGTCGCATTGGCAAAACCCAAATCGCCAGGCGGCTGTGCGGGGATGCATTTGATCCCGAGGTGCCATCTACCCATGCATTTGAAGTCCGGCGTGCAGCGCACCCGATGCGTGAGGGTGTCGAGGCGCAGCTGAATATCTGGGACTTTGGTGGGCAGGATATCTACCACGGCACGCACTCGATCTTCCTAAAGACGCGGGCGATTTTTGTGATCGTGTGGACTCCGGGTAGCGAGACGGGATCGTCTACCGATGCGTATGGTACCACCTCGCAAAACGAGCCGCTCAGCTACTGGATGGACTATGTCGAGCAGCTGGCTGGACCAGAAAGCCCAATTATCGTGCTGCAGAATCAGTGCGATATCTACGATCCGGTCACAAAGAAGCAGCTGCCAGGCATCGAGCACTATCGACACGTGCTGAAGCAGGACAGTCGAACGGCGAAAGTGATCGCTACGAGTGCCAAAGACCAGGAGGGTTGGAAGAAGTTTCATCAGGCGATCAGTGACTGTGTGCAGGTGGTGTGGGATCGCGAGCATCCGATGATCGGCAAATCGCGCATCGAATTTCTCAACGAGCTGCATGAGATGCGTGAGGCTGATCAGGCGATTGCACGCAAACTTGATCGTAAGCACCGCAAGATAGCCTGGGGCGATTACGAAGCGATGATCGAAAAACACGGTGTCACTGGGGGCGAAGGCTTTGCCCAGACACTGGACCGTGCGGGAATGGTCTACTGGCGTAAGAACCTATTTGATGGCGATTTGGTGCTGGATCGCAGTTGGTGTCTCGATGCCATTTACAGCGTGCTCGACCGCGGCAAGGTGGTGAAGCGAGCTCGCGCTCAAAATGGCCTACTGACCTGTGCTGATCTGGGCAAGTGGGTGTGGAATGAGCAAGGCTTCAATCGGAAGGAACAGGAAGAATTCCTGAAGATGATGGTCGCTTGTCATCTGGCATTCAAGGTGAGCGGTAACTACAGCTACCACAAGAATCACTACGAGACTAGCCGCTACATCATACCCGAGCTGCTACCTCCGCGCAGCGAAGTGCTGGCGGCCAAGGTGTGGGGACTGATCCCTGAGCGCGCGGAGACGGTGCGATTTGCCTACGACTTCCTGCCACCTCAAGCGGCTCAGGCAGTGCTCTCGGAGTTGGGCCAGTATGCCCAGCAAAATGCCAGCTACTGGCGCTATGGCATGTGCTTCTGGGGAGCTAGAGAAACGGCTGTGCTGGTGGAGGAGGAGCTCGATACCCGCTCTGGCAGTCGCAAAGGCAGCATCCTACTACACACCAAGGGGCCAGATAGTCGCGATGTGCGCAGCCATCTCGCCAGTCTGATCAAACACGTGCTGACTCGCGACTCCAATGCCCCGCAGCCGAAGATATCTGAGACGGCGAAGTGGGATAAGATTGATTTCGCTAAAGAAGAAAACAAAGACACGCGCGCTTTCGGTGCCAAGCCGCTTCGCTACGAAACTAACTGGTCGCACCAGCGAATAGCCCACGCGATGCAACCTACGGGCTGGCAGCGACTGTATGTGCTGGGCTCGCTAGATCGGCGCATTACCTTTTACAGTCAGCAGGCGCGTGCGTTGCGGCTAGTACATGCCTTGGCTACGCTAAATCAGATAGAAGGCAAAAGGGTGGCTGTGATCGGTGCCGGTGTGGCCGGTGTGACTGCCGCAGAAGCCGCGCAGCTAGCAGGAGCAAAGAAAGTGACACTCTACGAAGAGCGCCACCAGATGCTGCAGCTGCAAGGCCGCGCCAGCCACCGCTACATTCACCCACATATTTACGACTGGCCGAGTGAACATAGCAAAAACAAAAACGCCGACCTACCGCTGCTTAATTGGAAGGCAGCATACGCAGACAAAGTGGTGAAGAAGATCGCTGGTCAAATCACGCTAAAGAAAAAGAGAATCAAACTCGGCAAAACCATCGAAAAGCTGAAAGAGACTGGTGACCAGATTGAGCTGTATGCCAAAGACTGCTTCTGCGCCGATCGCTTCGACGTCGCAATCGTGGCCTCCGGCTTTGGCATCGAGACCGAGCACTGGGCTGAGACTTGCCCCTCCTACTGGCGCCCCGACAATCTCGAAGGACCATTCGATGCGGACAATCCCGAGCGGATCCTGGTAGGCGGCAGTGGCGATGGCGGCCTGATCGATGCGGTGCGAGCGGCGATGCACACTGGCAAGGATGCACTGGGGCCCTACACCTTCGAGCACCACGAAGCGATCAAGCTGCTAGAGAATGTCGATGCTGGTGGAGCGCTGGGTAAGGCGCTGCTGGAGGTGGACGATCGATTCCGCATGGCGGCGCAGACCGATGGGGCAGAGTATGATCTGCGTTATCACTACCATTTGGCATTTCGCAAGCTGCCCAATTGTGATGAAATCGTCGAGACTATCAAAGCGCAGAAACGCACCGATACCAAGGTGTGGTTTAACTACCGCGATGTGAATCGGGTCTTTACCCTAGAGTCGTCGCTGCTCAATCGAGCCCTGGTTCTGCTACTAATCGAGGCGGGGATCATCCACCCGCTGCGCGGCACGGTGGACCAGGTCGAAAACGAGCATGGTCTCTATGCGGTGCGTATGAAAGGGCGCAGCGAATTCGAGCCGCAGCGCTTTGATCGACTACTGCTCCGCTTTGGTCAGTCGAGCGGCTACATCGCGACTCGCTATCCGGAGCTGGCGGATGCTGTGCAAGATCTGCGCTACAAAGGCCAGATCTTCCCAGTGACGAAACTAAGTAAAGAAACAAGGCGCTTTTGGGAGGATATGGTGGGCAAGTAGGAGGGGCGATTTTCTATCGCCCGGCAGGCTGAGCCGGAGTGCTTTTCGGGGTGGATGCAGCGGCTGGGGTAGTCCGGCGGTTGCAAACCGCCGCGCCCAGTGAGGCTGGCGCGCATGTCTGGCGGCTCAGTGCTTATGCAGCCCGGCGACTGGAAGTGCGCCGCTCCTTGGGCGTGAGTCTCTGCAAACTAAGCTGAACTAGCCATGCTTTGCGCTCTTTGCGCTCTTTGCGTCTTTGCGCGAGGCCCCTAGTATTCAGAGACTCAACAATCCGCCTACTGCAGACGGATCACGGTCTGGGCGGAGAGCATGCCGGTGGGCGAGACATTGCGCAGGGCGATCTCGTAGGGCTTGCCGTTGATGCGCATCGCATTCTGCGCGCCGGGTATCATGCGTAGGGTGCGCCAGGGAGAGTTACTTTTGTCGCGGATCTGCACCACGCGCCAGCGGGCATCGGGTGTGGGGCGAAACTGCAGGTACACGGAGTTGGCCTCAGGTTTGGCCACTACCCAGAGATCGGCCGGCGAGCCGCTGCCCAGCCACGGTGTGGCGGGTATGAGTGGGGTGGAGGCGTAGCTGCGGCCGAGGAGATTGCGCACGCCGCCGCGATCGTCCTGCAGGGCGCTGATGCTCCAGTGCACATGACCTGAACCGTAGCGGGTCGCTGCGACCGAGCGGGTCACATCGATCTGCTGGATGGTCTCGCTAGCCGGGCGGCCGGGATCGTCGGAGCTTTGGATGCGGCTCGATGCGATACCGGGCCAGAGATGGCGGCCCTTCTTGTTCTCGCCAGACCACCACTTGGCTAGAGTCATGAAGCTGTGCGGCCGGTCGCTGATGCGCCAGTAGAGCTGCGGAGAAAAGTAGTCGACCCAGCCCTCATTCAGCCAGCGGCGCGAGTCGGCGGCTAGGTGCTGGTAGGGATCGATGCTGGCCTCGATGCCGCGCGGCACGCCGGGACGCCAGATGCCGAATGGGCTGATGCCAAACTTCACCGAACTGCGGGTTTTTTTGATCGAGCCGTAGAGCGTCTGGATGAAGCTGTTGATATTCGACCGGCGCCAATCGTGCAGCCCTAGTTTGCCGCCGCTGCGGCGGTAGGCATTGTAGGAGGCGGAGTCGTCGAACTGGTCGCGCATCACGCCACCGATCTTTTTCGGGTAGGGGTAAAAGTAATCATCGATGTGGATGCCATCGACATCGTAGCGCTGCACCACGTCCATGATCACATTGATCGCGCGCTGGCGCACGTAGCTGGAAGAGGGATTGGCGTAGACCTGAGTGCCGGCGCGCATCATGCTGCTCGGGTGGGTGCGGGAGATATGATTGGAGACCTTGGGGATGGAGTCGCTAGCGCTGGCGCGAAATGGATTGAACCAAGCGTGCAGCTCCATGCCGCGCTTGTGCGACTCGGCGATGGCGAAGCTGAGCGGATCGTAGCCGGGTGATTTGCCCTGCGTGCCGGTGAGCCAGGCAGACCACGGCTCGTATTTCGACTGGTAGAGAGCGTCGCACTCGGTGCGTACCTGAAAGATCACCGCATTCACACCGATACGAGCGGCTGAGTCGAGCATAGCGATCAGCTCGCTGCGCTGCTGGGAGGCGGAGAGCCCCTTGCGAGAGGGCCAGTCGACATTGTGCACAGAGGCTACCCAGGCACCGCGAAACTCGCGTGTCGGCTCCGGTGCGCGGGATGGCGATGGCACATAGCCAGCGCCCATAGAGATGAGTGATGTGCTCAGTAGGCAGATCAGAGCCAGGGCGATGGTCTTCATAGTTTTTATTTTAGATTTATTAAATATCGATCCGTTTCTCTCTGGGAGCAAGACGGAGTGTTTCGGGATTTGTGTCAGAGAGGCAGACGATCATGAGTACGATTTGTGCACTCTGTTTGGTGGAAAGGTTGCGTTTTTCGGTCGAGAGCGGTTTAGTCCGAGGAAAACTGGGGACAGCTATGAGCAAGCTCGATCACAAAGCCCAAAAGCCATTCGATGTGCAGGACATACTGGAGTCTCTCCAGCATGGCACACCGCAGCAGCTTGCTGATATTTACAGCGAGGCGCATCCTGGCGACATCGAGCTGGCATTTGAGCGGATGACAGAGGATGAGCGGCTCCATGTGCTGCAGTCTCTGCCCGAGGATGTGCTGGTGGAGTGGTCCGACTACCTCACGCCAGGTGAGCTGGATCTTTTCATCCACACCATCGCTGAGCCCAAGCAAAAGGAGCTGCTCGACTCGCTATCGGACGATGAGCTGGTCGACTTCCTCCAGGAGGTGGAGGACGAGGCGGAGCAGTCGGCCTACATCGGCCTGCTCGATGAAAGCAAGCGGCTCGTCTCTGAGGAGCTGCTGCGCTACCCCGAGGAAAGTGCCGGTGGCCGGATGACGACGATGATGGCTGCGGTGCACGAGGGTATCACGGTGAAAGACGCGCTCGATGAGCTGCGCGAAGTCATCGAGGAAGCCGAGCTGCTGAGCCGCATCTATGTGGTCGATAGTGTGGATCGCCTGATCGGTCGCATCCGCTTGCGCGATCTGGCCTTTGCCAAATGGCAGACCCCGATCACCGAGATCATGGTGCCCGATGCGCTATCGATCGATGCCAATGCCGACCAGGAAGAAGCGGCTAAGATGATCTCGCGCTACGATCTGATGGCGCTGCCTGTGGTAGACGATAGCAATCGCCTACTCGGTGTGATCACTCACGATGATGCGATGGAGATCCTAGAGGAGGAGTCCACCGAGGATATCGAGCGTCAGTCGGGTATCGGTGGCGATCGCGGCGATCTGGCCTACCTGCAGACCTCTGTGGTGGCCCACTTTCGCCGCCGTGTCGGTTGGGTGCTGGTGCTGGCCTTTCTCGCGCTACTCTCCGGCTGGGTGCTAGTGGAGTACGAGGAGATCATGAAGAAATTTTACATCCTAGCGCTCTACCTACCGATGGTCGTCGCAGCTGGTGGCAATACTGGGGCCCAGTCTGCGACCATGGTGATCCGCTCGATGGCACTCGGCGAGCTGGGGCCTCGGCAGTTTGGTCGGGTGATCTGGAAGGAGCTACGCATCGGCAGTCTGCTAGGGCTACTGATCGGTGTGTGTGTCGGTCTGCAGGTTCACTTTCTCCTACCGGGTAGCCTGTTTGGCGAGGCCAGCCTGCTGCACACCGCTCTGGTCGTAGGCATCGCTCTGACCGCTCAGATCTGCACATCGACCCTGATCGGAGCCGCTCTTCCGCTACTGGCGAGGCTAGCGCGACTCGACCCTGCTGTGGTCGCCTCGCCCGCGATCACCACCATCGTCGATGTCACAGGTTGTGTGATCTACTTCACGCTGGCGCGGGTGTTGCTAGGGTGATAGACGGCTACTCTTTTCAGAATAAAGAGAGTTCAGAGTCATGATATCGTTGAGCAGCTTTCTTGAGCAAAGCTTTACTCCCCGAGTCAATTCTGACCTCTAGTCTCTCTGTCAAATCCATGATGCATTGTCCGGTATTTGTCCGAAAGTCAATTCTATTAACCTAACCACTCGTGAGGATCTCGCCCAACTGATCGGATAGCATCAGGAGGATGTCGTTGTGACCGGCTTCGGGATGCTCGATGAGTTTGGTGATTTCGGGGTGAGCTTGATGTAGTTGGCGAGCCATGTCGATCGGGATGATGGCGTCGTTTTGGCCGTGGATGATGGTGATCTCTGAGTCTTGGGGCATCTTTTGTAGCGACTTGCCATTGTCGTAGGGATCAGCGGCTAGCAGGCCGAGCGGCTTCCAGAATAGATGAGCGGCCATGTCGCGGACGCTGGTAAAGGGGGCGATGAGGACCGCTCGGGGTATTTCATATCTCACCGCTGTCTCGAGAGCGATCGCTGCTCCCAGAGAATGCCCCATCACTCGGAAGCGGCTCGATATCTGCTGCGCATCTAGGTCGAAGCGGGTGAGAAGCTGCAGGATCAGTTCGTCGATGCAGCGCTGGATGCCTTTTCGAGAAGGTTTGCCGGGATTGTCGCCGTAGCCTGGGTAGTCAAACAGCACAAAGGCATCGGCCGATGGCGGCGCAAAGGTCGTGACGGGTAGCCAGTCAATTGCGACCGAGCCATTGCCACCGAACAGTAGCCAGACCCGCTCGGGTGGATCGACTGGATCGGTATCGAGCCAGGCTTTGTAGGTGTTTCCGCTGACTGTGTAGGTGATGGGTTCGACCTCGAGTTTCCACTTTTCGTATTCGGGATTCGAGTCGTAGCGCCTGGGCACATAGATGAAGTTTCGTCCGCGTGTGACGAGGGTCTCAGTGGCGATCTTTGCGCCGTATTTGAAGAGGTCGAATTTGGAAAGGTTGTGAAGGTCTTGCGGATCCATTTTCTTCACCGTTACCCCTCACCCAGATACTGAGTCATCATCAGTACATTTCCCTCGGTATCTTCCAGCGAGGCGAAAATGATAGGCTCGCCCTCTCTCTGCTCGGGATGACAGACGGCAGTGGCGCCTTGCGAGAGGAGTTGGGTAAACGCGGCTGCCACATCTTCGTATTGAAATGAAAGGCCACTCTGGCACTGCGAGCCATCGCCACCCGCATGCAGACCGATGATCACATCGCCGCGATGCACCTCGGACCAATCGGGCGAACTGCAGGCCAGTTCGAAACCCATCGCCTCTGTGTAGAATGCTGCGGCTCGGTCCATGTCCTGGACCATCAGCACGTATCTGATTGATTGGGGTTCCATATCTACACTCGTTCGAATAGCTCCTCCTTCGAGTAACGTACCTTGGCCAGATCGGCGTATTTATCTCCTTCAGCTCGATGGCCAGCGGGACAGACCACGGCAGTGGTTAGTCCTTTGTCGGCCAGACCCAGCACTTCGTCGTAGCCTTTTGGCGAAAAGCCCTCCATGGGACAGCAGTCGACGCCGAGCAGAGCGGCGCTGGTCATGAAATTGCCGAGGGCGATGTAGGCCTGTAGCTTGCCCCAGCCGACGATGTCTTCACCGCGTGGGCCGTTGACGATGTCGCCGACGACCATATTGCGGAAAAAATCCATGGTGCCTACATCGACACCGCGAGTCTCTGCTGTCGATGCCATAAAGCGGTCGACATCGGCCTCGGTGACGTCGGTCTGCACAGCGATCGCCAGCAGGTGGGAGCAATTTCCCACCTGTTTTTGGCCGTAGGAGTGCTGGATCAGCTCGTCTTTGGTGGCCTGATCGGTGATTACGATGAACTTCCAGGGCTGCATGCCGTAGGAAGAGGGCGTCAGGCGCAAGGCCTCCTCGAGTGCATCCCACGCCTCGTCAGCTATCGGTCGTTCGGGATCAAAGGCCTTGGCTGCATAACGCCAGCGTAAACTCTGCAACAGATCGTCAGTCTCCATGGTCCAAGCTTGGACCAAAGGCGCAAATCCTGCCACATCGAAGAGAGATTTTAGTTTATATTTGTAAAATATCTGATTAATTATAAAATTTCCAAACCATGCGAGATTACTTTATCCGGAGAATACTGCTGATCGTGCCGACTTTGATCGGTGCGACGATGCTGGTATTTTTCTTAACTCGCATTTTACCTGGAGGGCCAATTGATCAGGCCATGGCTGAGATGCGTGCTATCGATGTCACAGGCGGGAGTGGAGGTGGCGGATCAAATGCTGCGCAGGAGTCTCCACTTTCAGAAGATCAACTTGAAAAACTTAAAGCGCAGTATGGCTTCGATAAGCCTTGGTATATCGCTTACTTCGTCTGGGTGGGGAGCATTCTCAAAGGTGACCTCGGAGAGTCTTTCAAGTATAATGAACCGGTTTGGGATGTGATCAAGTCGCGGCTGCCGATCTCGACTTTCTATGGCGTTGCAACTGCGATTATCACCTACTTTGTTTGTCTGCCGCTTGGCGTGGTGAAGGCACTGCGGCACAAGTCAATTTTTGATACTAGCTCGTCGATATTGGTATTTTTTGGATACGCGATTCCTGGTTTTGCCCTTGGTCTGCTACTGCTTGTATTTTTTGCTTATCCTCCATTAGAGTTGTTTCCGACAGGTGGCTTTACTAGTTCTGACTATGAATACAAAAATTGGTTGGGTAAATTATGGGACGTTGTATATCATGCAGTCCTGCCTCTTGCTTGTTATGTTGTTGGGAGTTTTGCATTTCTTACCATGCTGATGAAAAACAACTTAATGGACAATTTGGCCTCAGATTATGTTCGTACAGCCATCGCGAAGGGACGGAGTTATAAAGACGCGGTCACAAAGCATGCTATTCGGAATGCATTTGTGCCCATAGCCACGAGTTTGAGCGGTGTTTTAGGCGTGTTTTTAGGAGGGACATTTCTAATTGAGTACATTTTCGATATCGATGGGATCGGAATGCTCGGCTACAAGTCGCTGCTTGATCGCGATTTTCCAGTTGTAATGGCGATTCTTTTGCTCACTTCGTTCTTTATGATGGCTGGAAACATACTGGCTGATTTTCTGGTAGCTCTGGTAGATCCTAGAGTGAAATTTAAATAACCTTATCCTGCGGCTGTGTTTGACAAAAGAATCAACCCTGTAACTCGAAAACGGATCGCTCGCTTCCGAGAAATTCGGCGTGGGTATTGGTCTCTAATCATTTTGATAGTGATTATTATCTTTTCGATGTTAGCGGAACTATTTGTAAGTGACCGAGCGCTGATTGTAAAATATGAGGGGAAGCTTCACTTTCCAACCTATGGAGCGTTCAAGCCTGGCACAGTTTTTGGTTTAGATTACGAATACGAAGTTAACTACACCGACCTAAAGAAACTATTCAATTCAAAAGAAAACTCCAAGAACTGGG
This sequence comes from Verrucomicrobiota bacterium, assembly GCA_020630975.1. GTDB lineage: Bacteria > Verrucomicrobiota > Verrucomicrobiia > Verrucomicrobiales > DEV007 > Arctic95D-9. The sequence goes on along the minus strand of JAHDID010000003.1, from coordinate 4,044 downwards.
TTCTAATGCCGCTGGTGCCATATTCTCCAATTAAGGAGAATTATAGGGATGATGATACTTATCCCCCTTATAAGCCCTCTACCAGTACAAAACACTATCTAGGGACAGATCAGATCGGTCGTGATATTTTGGCAAGGCTTGTTTATGGATTTAGAATCGCGATTTTCTTCTCGATCGCTCTAACTCTTCTCACATATTTGATCGCAATAATTATTGGGTGCTTAATGGGTTATTGCGGTGGTCTGATTGATTTAATTGGGCAAAGGTTTATAGAAATTTGGTCGGTCCCCCCTTTTCTTTACATCGTAATAATCGTAGCATCCCTAATTCAGCCGGGCTTTTGGATTCTTCTCGTTCTACTTGCTATCTTTAATTGGATGGGAATGACTTATTACATGCGGACCAACACTTACAAAGAGAAAGCTCGTGACTACACGGCTGCAGCAAAAGTGTTGGGTGCTGGCACGGGTAGGATAATTTTTAAGCATATTTTGCCAAATACTCTATCTACAATTGTTACATTTGTACCTTTCTCAATTGCGGCAGGAATTACTGCTCTGACGTCTCTGGACTTCTTAGGGTTTGGTCTTCCCTCAGGCACTCCGAGTTGGGGGGATCTTCTCAAGTCAGGTAATGAAAACATCCGCGAAGCTCCGTGGATCATCACCTCTACCTTCTGTGCCATGGTCATTATCCTATCGCTCGTCACTTTTGTGGGAGAGGCGGTTAGAGAGGCTTTTGATCCGAAAAAATTTACCACTTACCGATAATTCCGTTCCGTTTTAGATCACTTATGAAAAGACAATCATTCGCACTTTTTGGAGCTCTGCTGGTAGCAGCTCTGCTACCCGCCTGTAATGGGGGTAAAGAAGGAGAGGGTAAGGAGAAGTCAGGAGGGAGTGATGAAAAGTTCCCACCTCAAGACATCACCGAAGAGAAAGAGGCTTATTACAAAGAGAATTCTGATTTCTTTCAGTTCAAGACGCTGGCTGACTTGCCGACGGACTTGGAGTGGGTGAATAACAGTCACCTACCAGAGGTAGGATCCCCAAAAGCGAAGAAGGGTGGCACGTCGACTGCGAGGATTCAGGATTTTCCTGCGACTCTCCGGACGATCGGTCCCAAAGCCAATGGGGGTTTTCGCGGCTACCTACTCGATGATGTGATGGTGCGTACGGGGCGGCGCCACCCAGAAACGCTTGAGTTTTTCCCAGGGCTTGCTCAGGAGTGGGCAGTCGATAAGAAAAGTAAAACCGTCTATGTGAGGCTCGACCCGGCAGCACGCTGGAGCGATGGGGAGCCTGTGACCTCGGACGACTACCTGTTTATGTTTTTCTTCATGCAGTCGGAGTATGTTCAAGCCCCTTGGTACAACAACTGGTACGGCACTCAATACACAGGAATAACGAAGTACGACGATCAAGTCTTTTCGATCAGCGTTCCAGAAGCAAAACCTGATATCGATGCAAGGGTTCTTGAGCTGGTTCCACGGCCTGAGCATTTCTACAAGGAGTTTGGTGAGGACTTCGTCGATCGCTACCAGTGGCGTTTTCAACCAACTACTGGTGCATACGTTGTTCGAGATGAAGATTTGGAAAAGGGTCGCTCCATCGCCCTGACTAGGCTGGAAGACTGGTGGGCTAAGGATAAAAAACATTACCGCTACCGTTTTAACTCCGACCGGATTGAGTTTCGTGTGATCCGTGATACCGCAAAGTCATTCGAGGAGTTTAAAGCAGGAAACCTCAGTGGGTTTAGTCTTAATTTAGCTGATTATTGGTATAATAAGATGGCTGATGATAATCCCCTGGTGGCCAAGGGGTATGTGAAAAAGGCGACTTTCTATAACGATCGCCCTAGAGCTTCATACGGCATTCGCATCAATCAGGCAAAGCCGCTGCTCAAAAATAAAGACATTCGTATTGGCATCAACTACGCCATGAATTTTGAGCGTGTGATCGAAAAGTATTTCCGCGGAGATTACACGCGGATGAGGACGTCTGCAGATGGCTTTGCTTCGATGACGCACCCAACACTAAAGGCTCGGCCGTTCGATATTAAGAAAGCAAATGAGCATTTCGCCAAGGCTGGTTTCGATAAGCGAGGTCCAGATGGAATTTTGGTGAATAAGCAGGGCAAGAAGCTTTCATTCACCCTGACGACTGGCTACGAACCTTTGAAAGACATGTTTCCTATTTTGAAGCAGGAAGCACGTAAGGCCGGTCTCGATCTCAAAGTGGAGGTGCTCGATGCGACTACTTCTTGGAATAAGCTTCAAGAGAAAAAGCATGATCTTGCCTTCATGGCCTTTGGAACATTCGTTGAGTTATACCCGAGATATTGGGAGGGCTTTCACGGCGATAATGCTTATGACACTCAGGAGGATGGCAGCGATAAGGTAAAACCAAACACCAACAACCTGACATCGACTGACTTGCCTGAGCTAGACAAGCTCATTGATAGCTATCGTAAATCTGAGGATCTGGATGAGATGCGAGAGATCGCCTTCAAGATGGAAGAAATCATCCATGATGAAGCTGCCTTTATCCCTGGCTACGTTGTGCCATTTTATCGTATCGGTTACTGGCGTTGGATCAATTACCCAGACGACTTTAATGTGAAGATCAGCGATAGCGCTGGTCAATGGTTTGTGTCTTGGATCGACGAGGAAGCCAAGAAGGAAACACTCGAAGCTCGTAAGTCTGGAAAGACCTTTCCGCCTTCGATCGAAGTGTACGATAAATACAAAGTCGACTAATTCACGATGCCGCCTCTCCTAGAAGTCAAAGATCTGGTATCGGCATTCGATACCGATGCTGGTCAGCTAGTCGCTGTCGATGGTGTTTCCTTTTCAGTAGAGAATGGGAGGTCACTGGGTATCGTCGGCGAGTCGGGAAGCGGCAAGAGTGTCTCCGCTCTATCAGTCATCAGCCTCCTGCCCCAGCCAATGGGCAAAATCCTGAGTGGTAGCATCCAGTTCAAAGGACAAGAGCTGGTCGGCACCACAAAGGAGCATCTCTATGATGTGCGTGGTGACGAGATCGGTATGATCTTTCAGGAGCCAATGACGGCACTGAATCCAGTGCAGAAAATCGGCAAGCAGGTGAGCGAGGTCTTTCTCCTGCACAAGAAGGTGGAGACCAAGCAAGAGGCTTGGGAGAAGTCGATCGATGTGCTGGAGAAAGTCGGTATACCCGCACCAGAGGCTCGGGTAAATGAGTACCCGCACCAACTCTCCGGCGGTATGCGCCAGCGAGTGATGATCGCTATGGCACTGGCGTGCAAGCCAGGCCTACTCATCGCCGATGAGCCAACTACAGCACTGGATGTGACAGTGCAGGCACAGATCCTGAAGCTGATGAAAGATCTGCAGGATGAGATGGGTATGGCCATCATCCTGATCACTCACGATCTCGGTGTGATCGCTGAGACCTGCGATGATGTGGTGGTGATGTATGCTGGCCGCGTGGTCGAGCGGGCTCCGGTGAAGGAGCTATTTGCTAATCCGCTGCATGCTTACACCAAGGGGCTGCTAGCCTCGATGCCACGTCTCGATCGCGAGCGAAAGACCGAGCTGCCTACTATCCAAGGTAACGTGCCTGCTCTCCACGAGATGCCGACTGGCTGTCGTTTTTCCACTCGTGCCGAAGTGGAGCACGATGAGAAATCGATCAACGAGCGGCCTGCTTTTGAAGAAGTCGCGCCAGGGCACTGGGTGGAGAAGTGTCCTTTTTGCTACGAGGGATAGTGGTGGTAAGTGAGCCGACGAGGACGTCGGCGGTCCGCGCGCCTAGGGCGCGTGACACTCTGTGAGGTGAAAGTCCTCACCATGTAGGACACTGGCTGCATGTAAAACCGAAGGTTACTGCGTCGCCGTGAGGTGGGGTGGGGGGCACCGGAGGGAAGAACCAGTCTGTAAGATGATGAACTCGATTCGGTTATATAACTTGGCGAGCCTACGGACTACTGGCGAAGCCTCTCAAATGGTCCTCTCTGGAGTCGCACTGCTGGCAGCAGTTGTGCACTCTCGGGGGTGGAAAAGAC
>JAHDID010000023.1 GCA_020630975.1 Verrucomicrobiota bacterium | reverse complement strand
TACCGCCTGATCGCCGATCAAGTGCTCGAGCATCGAGACATGCTCAAGTGCCTGCTTTGTATGAGAAATGCGGGCTGCCAGACTGGGAGCGGCGGTTTGTAACCGCCGGGCAATCTGAGCCATCAGGCTGAGCTGCAGAGAGTTTGGGCAATTTCTGGGACTTTAGGCAGCAACACTCGAAAAGTTGTGCCTTTCTCCATTTCACTATCGACCTCTATCACCCCGCCGTGCCTTTCGATGATCTCGTGGCAGATGGCTAGCCCCAGTCCGCTGTGTTCGCCTTCACCTTGGCGAGCTACGTCGCAGCGGTAGAAGCGATCGAATAGATGGGGGAGGTGTTGGGCAGCGATTCCGGGGCCATCGTCAGTGATGCTGATTTCTACCTGGTCTCCTGCTTTCTCGACAGAGCGTATCCACACTTGGCCGCCGGTATCGTGATGGTAGGCGATCGCATTGCTGATCAGATTGCTGACTACTTGAGAGAGCTGGGCTCGATCGGCGGGGACTTTGGTGCACTGTAGCTCGATCTGTATGTCGATACTCTTCGCCTCGGCTGCGGCGTCGAAGCCGGGCAGTAGACTCAGTAGTAGCGCCTCTAGATCGACGCTCTCGATCTGCAGATCGACCTGCGCTGAGTCGTATTTGGCCAATAACATGAGTCGTTGGAGCAGACTTTGCATGCCGGTGGCGGACTCCTCGCAGATGGCTAGGCACTCCTCGTATTCGGCTTGGCTGCGGGATTGCTTCGGGGCGGACTGGATCTCGGCTAGAATTACTGCCACTGGGGTGCGTAGCTCGTGAGAAGCATCGGCGGCGAATCGGGTCTGGCGTTGGTAGGCGTGCTCGAGTTTATCAAAGGTGTGGTTGAGCACTTGGCAGAGCTGGCCCAGCTCGGAGCGGTTGTCTTGCGTGGCGATCCGCTCGGAGAGAGCGCCATCTGCGATGCGTTTGGCAGCTTGATTGATCTCGGCTATGGGGCGCATGGCCTGACGCGAGACCCAGTAGGCGTATAGCAGTCCTGCTCCGAGGATCGCGCCGGAGAGTATCGCTAGCTGTATGGCATAGCGCCGGATGGCCGATAGCTCGGTAGTGATGTCGCGGCCGACGAGCACGAGAAAGCCTTTCCGTGTCTGGTGTAGCCGCTCCCGCCTGCCGTCGAGTACGCGAAAGCTGCCATCCTCACTGGGCGGTCTAGGTAGTGTGGGGATGGCGATGGTACTAGGGGCCGACTCGGAGCGGTAGCGCACGGTCTGATGCCCCCAGATGATGTAGTAGTAGGGTGTGGCACCATCCTCGCCGCTGCCAAAGCGGATCTCGTGGCGTGGTAAAGCAAGTGCAGCTGCGGGCTCGCTGGCCTCTAGAGGTGGATCGCTGCGAAATAGGCTACCTGTGATCTGTGTGGCTCGTGCCTGTAGACCCGCATCGACGGTGTCGAACTGCCGGTCTCGCTCGGCTCGCCAGGCGAGCACGAAGCTGAGTGCGATGACGGCAGCGAGCAGTAGCGCGCCATAGAAGATCTGAAATCGCAGTGAGCGGGTGTAGAATATCATAGCGCAGAAAGTATCAGCCTCAGCGGAGTGAGTAGCCCAGCCCCCGGTGGGTGATGATGAAGTCTTTGCCCAGCTTGCGCCTGACGCGCGAGACATTCACGTCTAGCACATTGGATAGGGTCGACTCGGTCTCGTCGAAAAGGTGATCGTAGAGCTCGGTGCGAGAGATGACCTGGGTGCGGTGCAGAGCGAGGTACTCGATCATCATGTACTCGCGGGCGGTCAGTTCTATAGGGGTTCCACTGTGGGTGAGTTGTTTTGCTTTGAGGTCGACGAGATAGCCACCATCCAGCTCGATTTTGCCGGTGGATTTGCCCGCTGCACGCCGGATGAGAGCCCTCAAACGGGCGAGTAGCTCGGGTATCTGAAATGGCTTTGAGATGTAGTCGTCCGCGCCTAGATCCAAACCTTTTACCCGGTCATCGAGATCCTCCAGTGCGGTGAGCATGATCACTGGGGTGTCTTTGGTGCGCCGTAGTTTTTCCAGCACTGCCCAGCCATCCATGACAGGCAGCATCACATCTAGGATGATGGCGTCGTATTCATAGTCCTCAGCTTTCTCCAAGCCTTCGCGCCCATCGCCTGCCACATCTACGGCGAACTGCTCACGGCGCAGAGCCCGTGAGATGCTCGACTGCAGCTTGGGGTGATCTTCTATGAGCAAGATGCGCATTGAATTTTAGGATAGCCTGAGTCGCTGGGAAAGCTATGGCTCAGATGGGAGGTGTGGGCACAAAAAAACCCAGAGCTGATCGCCCTGGGTCTATTTTGATTTAAGAAAATTATTTCGTAGCAGACTAGCTGTCTGAACTGTCGCCACCACCAGCAGCCGCTGCTGAGATCGATGCACGAGACTTAGCAACGAGGAGCACGAGGACTTCGCCGTCCATCTTGGTGCTGACACCCTCTGGGAACTGAAGCTGAGCCACTTTGATTGACTCGCCCACACCGACGTCAGTGACATCAAATTCGATACGCTCTGGCAGATCGGCTGGCTTACACTGGATCTCCAGTGAGTGAACCAAGTGCTCAAGAAGACCACCGGCTTTCACGCCTACACAGTCACCTGTTAAAGTGACTGGGACCACAGCTGAAATCACCTCATCGTCCTGCACTGCGCGGAAGTCGACGTGGACAAACTGGCCAGTGATCGCATTTCTCTGGATCTCCTGCACGAATGCCAGCTTGGTCTTCTCCTTAGCGCCTTCGATCTCTAGGTTTACCAAGAAGTTCTTACTGGTTTGCTTGCGGTAGATATCTGCGAAAGAGTTCTCCTTCACCTGGATAGTGTAGGCGTCCTGCTTAGAACCGTAGACGACAGCTGGCACGATGCCGTCACGACGTAGTCGCTTGGATGCGGATGAACCGTTTACGCTGCGCTTTTCTGCTGCTAGTGTGATCTGCTCTGCCATCTCTCTATTGTTCTGGTATGGATTTTTAAAAAACTCCCCAAATGGGAGGCGCGGAATATGGGGCAGGGTCGGCTAGATGTCAAAGAGAGATGTGACTGATTCGTTATTGTGGATGCGAGCCATGCCTTCGCCGAGGATTTCAGCGATGCTCACAGTGGTCACTTTTTCACCAAAAGCGAAGGGCGTACTGTTGGTAGAGAACACGGCTTCGATGTCGGATTTTGCGATTCGCTCCTTACCCTGGTCGTTGAGGACCGCGTGGGAGACGCCTGCGTAGATTTTTTTTGCTCCATGTCTGGCGACCATCGCGGCTGCCTGAGTGAGTGTGCCTGCGGTCTCGGAGATGTCGTCGACCATCAGCACGTTTTTGCCCTCGACCTCACCGATCAGCTCCATGGCCTGTACATCGGTGGCGCTGAGACGCTGTTTGGCGACGATGGCTAGTGGGACACCGAGCTCTTTGGAGTACATATGCGCCATCTTCATGCCACCGACATCGGGAGAGACTACGACGAGGTCGTCGGTGAGATTTTTCTCCCGGAGGTGACGGATCAGGACCGGCATGGCGTAGAGATGATCGACTGGGATGTCGAAAAAGCCCTGAATCTGGCCAGCGTGGAGATCCATGGTGAGCACGCGAGAGACACCGGCGGCGGTGAGCAGGTTGGCCACTAGCTTGGCGGTGATCGGTACACGTGGCTGGTCTTTGCGATCCTGCCGGGCGTAGCCGAAGAAAGGGATGACTGCTGTGATCCGCTCGGCGCTGGCGCGCTTGGCGGCATCGACCATGATCAACAACTCCATGATGTTGTGATTGGTCGGCGGGCAGGTCGGCTGGACGATGAAGACGTCGCGGCCGCGGATGTTTTCGTTGATTTTGACGAATGTCTCGCCGTCTGGAAATTGCTTAACCGTAGCGTCCGACATCGGGACGCCTAGGTAGTCTGCGATCTCCTGCGCGAGGGTAGGGTGGGCTGTGCCTGAGAAGATTTTGTATTCCGATGCCATGTCCAATCTTGCGAAATCTCGCAAAACCGTAACAAAAAGCGAGGGGAAAAAAGCCAAATGTGCTCGGTTTGGTGTTTTCTGTTTGAGAGACAGGGGCTTGAACCGTTATTTCGGGTATGAATAAGAGGTCTTTGCTCGCTGTCGGTATCGTTTTTTTCACCCTGACGGCCCTCCACGGGGCGGATTGGCCCATTTTTCGCGGAGTGGATCGCGATGGTATCTCCCGTGAGACAGGCTGGGTGGCGGCTGCCGATGCTCCAGTCGCATGGCAGGCGGAGGTGGGTTTGGGTTATTCCGGGGCGATCGTGGCAGATGGACGGGTGTTTCTCACTGGTCACGAGGATGGGGCTAAGCGGGATCACATCTACTGTTTCGCCGAGGAGACAGGCGAGCTGCTGTGGCGGCACACCTACTCTCAGCCGAAGGGGGCGCTCTACTTCCAAGGAGGCACGACTGCCTCGGTGACGGTAGATGGCGAGCATGTTTATCACAATGCGCGTCAGGGCGAGGTGTTTTGCCTAAATACAGTCGATGGGGCTGTAGTCTGGCAGAAAGATCTGGCCAAAGACTTCGGCTACTCCAAGCCGACTTGGGGCTTTTCGGGCGCTCCACTGATCTTGGGCGATTTTCTTTACCTAAATGCTGGGGAGGCTGGGACCGCGCTGAATAAGAACACTAGTCAACTGATCTGGAAGTCCGACGATGAGGAAGCTGGCTACTCGACACCGTATTTCTTTGAGAAAGACGACAAGAAGCTGCTAATCTTCACCAACAAGCGCTACTACACCTGTGTGGATGCCGCTACTGGCCAAGAGCAGTGGCAAGTGAAGTGGATGACTCGCTACGGTGTGAATGCCGCCGATCCTATCGTGACCGAGGACCATATCTTTATATCGAGCGGCTATGGTAAGGGAGCGAATCTACTGAAGTGGGATGGCACTGGTGAGCCGCAGAGCCTATGGCGCAGCCGCGATATGAAAAACCAGATGAATGCCTGCATCCTAGTGGGCGGCTATCTCTACGGTATCGATGGTAATGAGGGGCAGGACGGCACCGTACTCAAATGCATGGCCATGGAGTCGGGTGAGACCATGTGGGAGGTCGAAGGCATCGGCCACGGTGGTGTCAGTGCGGCCGATGGCCAGCTACTGGTGATCAGTGAGCAGGGAGAGCTACAAGTCGCCCCGATTTCGCCAGCCGGTTTTCAGCCTACCTACAAAAAACAGGTGGTGTCGGGTAAAGTGTGGACGGTGCCAGTGCTAGCCAATGGCCGTGTGTATTGCCGGAACGATAAGGGCAAGTTGGTGGTGCTGGATTTTCGCGGGTAGGGAGTGATTTCAGCATGGTCGGTAACTTACTGGGGGGCTGAAGATCCGACATTCGGTCTGACTGGGGACTCCGTATCGAATTAGCCAGTAAAGAGCGTGTGATGCTTTTTGAAGGGGCTGAGATGGAACGGGTTTGAGGGTGAATTGTACCCTATTCAGTCAAAACTGTACCCTATTGAATCTCCGCGGCCAGTGCCTCTGCCAGCTCTGCTTTCTCAATAGGACTGGTGCCGAGCTTGCCCACGACGATGCTGCTGGCCATGTTGGACACTTGGGCGGCCTCGCGTGCGTCGAGTCCGGCGCAGAGGCCTAGAGTGTAGATGGCGATGGCGGTGTCGCCTGCTCCTGAGACGTCGAAGACTTCTTTGGCTAGGGCTGGAATGAGGAATGGCTCGCTGTCTTTGGAAAAAAGGAGCATGCCCTGCTCGCCGAGGGTGAGGAGGACTTGCTCGCACTGCCATTTTTCGAGCAGGGTGGCACCGGTCTTGAGTAGTGGCTGGTCCTCGAGAGGGGGGACTCCCTCGTCGCGGTGGATATCTTCGATCTCGGCGCAGGCGAAGCCTTCGGAGCGGTTGGGTTTCACCGTGGTGACGCCGCTCCAAGAGATGGGATTGCCGGGCTTGGGATCGACGGTGACGGTGACGCCGTGTTGATTCGCTGCGGCGACGATAGCGGCGACTAGCTCGGGGGTGATCAGGCCTTTTCCGTAGTCCTCGATGATCATGCCATCGACCTCGGGCAGGGTCGCTTCGATAGCAGCCACTAGAGCCTGCTCGCGCTCGGCAGAAAGGCGGTAGCGACGCTCGCGATCGATACGCACGACTTGCTGCTGGCGGGCTACTACGCGAGTCTTGGTGATGGTGTGAAAGTCGTCCACCACCTGACATAGCTGGGCGCCGATACCGCTGTCCTCTAGGGTGCGGGTGAGCAGCTCGCCATTGGGATCGGCCCCGCGTAGGCCTGCTAGCTCTACGCTGGCACCAAAGGGTGTGATATTGCGAGCCACATTGGCAGCACCGCCGGGGTAGCGATCCTCCTCCTGTACCTCAACGACGGGTACGGGTGCCTCTGGTGAGATGCGCGACACGCTGCCCCAGATAAACCAATCGAGCATGATGTCGCCGACTACCAGGATACGCTGCTGGGAGAATCTCTCGAGTAGATCGGACATAGTGCGCCCAATGGAGAGCGCAGCCCGCTGGATTGCAAGCTACGAATCGAAATAGTCATTCCGCCCCTGACGGACGTGAGCGATGGAGGTGAACTTCACCTCGGCCTCGCGCTCCTCGCCGAGCCAGTTTAGCATGATGCGGACGCGCTCTTTGCCGGACATGATCTTGGTCACTACCGTCTCTAGACCAGACATGGTGCCATCGAGCACGACGACTTCGTCGCCCTCCTCGATAGGGCGGTCGATCACGCGGACTTCATTGTCCTCCTCGGGGAATTCCTCGCGGAGGGTTTGGATGAAATCATCGCTGACCTGTGGGTACAGCTCGCTGAAACGCAGAATCGCGGCCACGCCATTGGTGGCATTGACGGCGCGCATCTTTTCTCCCAGATCGAATCTCGCGAAGATGTAACCGGGAAATAGGGCTTCGACGAACCAGACCTTGCCTCGTTTGGTGCCTTTCTCATAGCGGATGCGGGGAGAAAAAACCTCCTCGATGTCGGCGAAGCGCATCAGGTGCATGGCTGCGATGTGCTCAGATTTGGGTCTGGTGCGCACGACGAACCAGCCGGATTCGCCTTCTTCGATGATGGTGGGCATGGCTTGGTAGAAAGAATAGGTAAGGAGTGAGTAGAGAGTGGGCCTAAGATAACGGGGAAATCGGATCTATTCAGCTGGAAAATTTACAGGCTGGTTTAATTAGAGGGGCTAGAACTCTGGGCTTGCGGGCTTATGTCTACCTGTTAATATGAATAGATGTTAGCGCCACTGGATAACGAAGTAATCTTCAAAAAAGCATTCACCGATCCGTTAGTGTTGAGGTCGTTTGTGCGTGATATCGCCGGGGTAGAAGCTGACTTTGATAAGATCGAAACAGAGAAATCGTTTTCGCCTGCGGTCGGGAATGTCGACTTTTCCTATGATGTGTACGCAGAGAGTGCAGATGAGCGAATCGTAGCGGAGCTGCAGAAGGTGGAGTATGACTCGCATTTCGATCGGTTTCTGCACTATCATAATATGGCGGTAGCCGAGCAGGTGAAAAAGGGGCCTTTGTACAAAGTCGAACGCGAAGTGCATACTATCGTACTGCTCACCTCAGGCTATTCACTGACTGATCGTGGAGGACTACCGATTAAAGACCCAGTGCTGATATCGACGGTCGATCCGAAGAATCTCCAGGGGCAGGTTAGACCTATTTTCGGCCATCAGTTGATTTTTTTGAATCCTGCGTATCCGCAGCAAGAATTGCCTGAGCCATTCAAAAAGTGGTTTGAGTTGATCCGGGAATCGCTGAAGGAAGAGCAGGATGTCGAATCTTTGGACATAAGTGATCCAGGGGTAAAGCGGGCGATGTCTTTGATCGAAGAGCAGCGGCTGACGCCTGTGGAGCGGCGCCAAATGATCGAAGAGAACGAGAAGGCGAGAACGCTCGAGTATATCGGGCGTCAGGAGCGTGAAGAGGGCCGTGAGGAAGGTCGCGAAGAGGGGCGTGATCGTATATTGCTAGCCCAAGCGAAGTTGAAATTCCCGCATATCGACGAACTGCGGGAACAGGCCATTAGGGGGCTCTCTTCTCAGCAAAAGGACCGTTTGGTAATCGAGTTGTTGACTCTCGATTCGCTCGAAGATCTAGATTGGTGGCTCGATTCTTAGTCTTTGGCGGAATCGCCACTCAGTAGGAGTAGGTTTACGATTTCTATGGGTTGATTTCGAGGGAGGCGAGCCCTAGAGATCACTGCTTAAACCGCTAAAAACCTTCCACATGGGTATTTTCAATCGTAAAAAACGCAAGGAGCCCGAGATCGAGCTAATGGATGGGGTGCTCCAGCGCCTCGTGAGCTACGTGACACCTTATCGCTCCAGACTGGGCATGGCGATCGCCTTCGGCATGCTGGCTGGCCTGCTCAATGGGTTGTTTATGTTTGTGCTGAAGGATGTCTTTTCTGTGGTCCTGCCGTCGGCGGGAGAGGAGGATGCAGCGACTCATTTCACACCGTTTGCGGATCTGCCGATCGGATTCCTGCAGAGTATCTCGATACCCAAGCCAGTGCTGGAGCCGGAGAAAGAGTGGATCTTCATACTCGCCGTGTGCATGACGATGCCGGCGATGTTGCTGCTGCGTGGGCTGTTCAACTACCTGCACCAGTACTTCATGCTGTGGATCAATAATAAGGTGCTCTTCCGCCTGCGTGATGAGTGTTTCACCTCCATCATTCGCCAGCCGATTGCTTTTTTTAACGAAGCCAAACAAGGCGAGCTGATGCATGCTACGGCTACGCAGACTAGAGCCTGTGCCGATGCGGGGACTCAGATGATCAGTGCATGGATTAAGCATCCGATCGCGATTATTTCGATCTTGTTCGCTTGTTTCGCCATGGACTGGCTGTACACGCTGGGCGCTTTCACCATCTTTCCGCTATGTATCCTGCCCGTGGCTCTGATCGCCAAAAAGGTGAAGCGTGCAGGTGGACGCGAAGAGATCGAGAGTGAGGCTCTGATGGTGACGATGCAGGAGAGTTTCGATGGGATCCGCCTGGTGAAGGCGCATGCTCGGGAGAGCTACCAGCGCACGCGTTTCAATCGTGGTAGCCGACAGTTGCTCGACTGGCTGATGCGCTGGCGCAAGGCTATGGAGATCTCCACTCCTCTAGTCGAGGCCGTGGCGGCGATCGGTATCTCTCTGGGTCTCGTCTATGCGTGGAAGACAGAGATGACCGCAGCGGAGTTTGGCACGCTGAATTTGGCGATGATCGCCATGTACCCACACGCCAAAGCGCTCAGCCGGATGCATCTGCAGATGCAGCGCTGTGCGGTAGCGGCGACTCGTGTCTTTACCCACATCGATCGAAAGCCATCTATCTGTGATCTGCCCGATGCTAGAGAGCTAGAGGTGGCCAATGGCCCATTCGAGCTACGTAATGTGAAATTCGCCTACGAGCCAGAAACCCCTGTGCTGCACGACCTATCTCTGACATTTGAGCCTGGTAAGAAGTATGCACTGGTCGGTCAGAGTGGCTCTGGCAAGTCGACCATACTGTCGCTGATGATGCGATTTTACGATCCAGAGAGTGGCCAGATCTTGCTCAATGGCAGGGATATCCGCGAGTACACGCAGGCTTCGCTGCGTGATCAGATCGGCTTTGTCAGCCAGGAGATCTTTCATTTCCACGACACGATTCGGGCGAATATTCGCTATGGTCAGCTGTTCGCCTCGGATGAGGAGGTGGAGGAGGCGGCCAAGCTAGCGCATGCCGATGAGTTCATCGATAAGCTCCCCGATGGTTACTCGACTATGCTGGGCGACAAAGGGCGCACGATATCTGGTGGGCAGCAGCAGCGCTTGTCGATCGCCCGTGCGATTCTGCGCGATGCACCGATTCTGTTCCTCGATGAGGCGATGTCGGCTCTAGATACGGAGTCGGAGAAAAAGGTTCAGGATGCCATCGAGAAGCTAGCCGCTGGCAAAACGGTAATTGCCATCGCGCACCGACTATCGACGATCCTTGACTCCGATGAGATCATCGTCATGAAAAATGGGCGAGTGGAGGACAAGGGGCCTCATACTGAGCTGGTCGAGCGTTGCCCTGAGTATAAGCGGCTGTACGAGTTGCAGTTCAAGGTGGAGGCTTAGGCCAAACGCCAAAAAACCCTGCCGGTGAAGGCAGGGTCTTTGGAAAATTGTTCTTAAACTAAGTTGGCAGACTTAGAAGAATACACGGGCACCGAAGACCATGTTGTGCTGGATGTAGCTGTCGAATGAAGCGTACTTGTCAGCGATGTTGACATAGGTGCCAGTACTTGGGTTGAAGATAGGAGCGCTTGCGCATGAGATGTCGATGGAAGACACACTCAGCATCTTGTATTGGAAGAACAGGCTGCAGCACTCAGTAACAGGCACATCAACACCAGCGATGATCTGAGCAGCGAAAGCCATATCTACGTCGGAGCCATAGACAGATACACCAGTGTCGCCCGAGTTTACCAGCTTGGTGTCGACATCTACCATAGCGACACCAAGACCACCTCCGACATAACCGGTGCAGTGACCCAGCGGAAACTCTTTCAAAAGGTTGAACATGATTGCTTTGGTATCGACATCTGCGTGCAGATCGCCGTAACCAAACGCGGAGAAGTCGAGCTTAGCTCCATTCGCGTAGACATCGTAGTCGTTTCTAGTCACCAACCCCTCGATCTCGAAACGAGAACCGCCTAGGAATGCGCTGCGGACACCAACACCACCACCGTAGATGAAGGAGTGACCATCTGACTCCCAACGCTCGGTCTCAGGACCGTCGTATGGAGGGATACCGCGAGACGAAGTAGCACCCTTGACGAACGGAAAATGAACGTCGCGCCCGTGTGAAAAGCTGAAACCACCATAACCGAAGAGATAGCCGTTGTTATCACAAGTGATCGGAGCAGAAGCCATAGGCACCTTACAACTGCGGTTGGGTGAGTAAACGAAGTCTCCTGCCATCGCGGCAAGAGGAGAGAGGCTGAGAGCCAGTGTCAGAATGATCTTGGAGTATACTTTCATGGTATTTTTATTAAGATATCTTAATAATTAACAAAAGTTTACCTCTGAGCTGAAAAGTGAGCAACTAAAATTTATTAAAATTTGTAAATTAAATTTTTGTTAGCCTTTGAGGGTGAAAAATTTAGTCACCTCCACGCGTGACGAGACGCTAAGTCCTGCTATGGGTGGAGGGGTAATGAGTGAAACGACAACCCCAGCCATCGGCATCATCATGGGTAGCCAGAGTGATTGGCCGACCATGGAGAAAGCAGCTAGCGTACTAGAGGACTTCGCAGTGCCTCATGAGCGCCTCGTAGTCAGTGCACATCGCACGCCCGAGAAGATGTATGACTATGCCCGCACCGCAAAAGAGCGTGGACTGCAGGCTATCATAGCGGGGGCTGGAGGTGCGGCCCATCTGCCGGGCATGGTATCTGCGCTGACCACACTGCCAGTCCTAGCAGTACCGGTGAAATCTAGGGCGCTGAATGGGGTGGATTCTCTGCTCTCCATCGTCCAGATGCCTGCCGGTATACCGACGGCGACATTTGCGGTGGGCGAGGCTGGGGCTACCAATGCGGGACTCTTCGCCGTATCTCTGCTCGCGCTGCAGGATGCTAGCATAGCGGAAAAGCTACAAGAATACCGCGAGTCGCTAAAAGCTAAAGTCGAAGCGATGGAGTTGCCTGATACGGCATCCTAACGTAGGAGAAACCATGGCCCGATACCCAAAGGATACCACAATAGGAGTGCTCGGCGGCGGTCAGCTGGGTAGGATGCTGGCCCTCTCTGCGCGCAGGATGGGCTACCGAGTGATCCAGTGGATCGGCCATCCGGACTCTGGCCCAGCCGGTATCGCCGACGAGGCGATCGAGGAGGCTTTCGATGATGAGCAGGCCTTGGCAAAGTTTTTGGACAAAGTCGATGTGGTGACGGTGGAGTTTGAGAATATCCCCTCGAGCCTGCTACAGGCTATCGCTGCGCAGCGACCGCTCTATCCGCCTGCGAGGGCGATTGAGATCGCTCAGCACCGTGAGCGCGAGAAAGGCTTTCTCACCGAGGCAGGAGTCCCATGTGTGCCCTACATCATTGTCAGCTCTGCGGCAGACCTAGCCCAAGCAGACGCCGATCTACCGGGGGAGCAGCGAGTGCTGAAGACCTCGGAGTTTGGCTACGATGGCAAGGGGCAGGTCGCTTTCGCTAAAGGAGATGATACGGAGGCGATCTGGCAGAATTTTCCAGGGGAGCGTGGGATACTTGAGCAAAAAGTCGATCTGGCCGGTGAGATATCAGTGCTGATCGCTAGAAATGTGTCGGGCCAGGTGGCGATCTATGATCCGGCTGAGAATATCCACACCCGCCACATCTTGGATCTATCAATCGTGCCGGCTCGGGTCGATGGTGCACTGATCAATCAGGCGAAAGATATCGCCCAGACACTGTGCGAGCATCTCGACTATGTCGGCCTGCTAGCCGTAGAGTTTTTCATCACCAAAGATGGAGCGCTACTTGCCAATGAGATGGCGCCGCGCCCGCACAATAGCGGTCATCACACCATAGATGCCTGCTATGCATCGCAATTCGAACAGCAGCTCAGAGGTATCTGTGATCTGCCTCTCGGGGATCCCAGCCTGAAAAGACCGGTCGTGATGTGGAATCTCTTAGGCGATGTCTGGCCAGATGGCGCAGAGCCCGATTGGGCAGAAGTATTCTCCACTCCAGGTGCGAGTCTACACCTCTATGGCAAGCACGAGGCGAGAGTGGGCAGAAAGATGGGGCACATCAATGTCGTCGGCGATGATCTAGAGGAGTGTCTGGAGAAGGCGAATGGTATCGCCGATAGGCTAGGGTGGCAGCGCTAGGCTTCTGTCGGTAGGAGCGACAAAAAAGGGGCTGCGTCTCCGCTGCCCCTTTCTTTGGTTAAATTCGTGAAGATATACGACCCGCAGCTGGATCACTCAGGGATTGCGATGCTGGAGGTCGATCTACCAGAGAGACCCTCTTTGCGGGCTTTCTTGGCCATAGAGAGCGCTCTTTCGTTGCCATAGCGGGCTATCGAGAACTTTGCTGTCTTCCGCTTGTTATTGGTCTTGTCGACCCAAGCGGCCTGCCAGTAGTCGTAGCTTTTGCCCTTGATGGACTTCGAGACCACGTGAGTCACTCCGGTGATGCCGGACTGCTTGATTTTACGCCGTTTTTTAGACGCAGCTTCCTGCTTGTAAACAGGGAGTCGAGCTAGGATTTCGTCGCGAAATTCCTTGGCTCTGCGCTGTGCTTTGGCTTTACCTCCATTCGATTTGTCGGGGAAGTATTTTTGGAAGCTTTTGCCCTTATGGGTTATTCGGACGTAGAAGCCGTGGTTCTTTTTATCGGGTTGATCGATGCGGGTGATGCCGTAATTCGGCCGTGGGGTATTCATGTTTGTGCATGGTGATGATTAGACACGTGTTTTGTCCCAGATTTTGGCAATGTTAGCAAGCGTAAATGCTCAATTTGGTACAGAAATTTGCCGAATGGCTTCATAGGCCACGATTCCCACGGAGGTGGCTAGATTCAGGCTGCGGCCGCCTTTTTGGGGGATGGTTAGGCAGTTGGCACTGTTTTGAGCGAGGAGAGACTCTGGTAGGCCTCTAGTCTCAGGGCCAAAGATCAAGCTATCCCCCGCCTGAAAGCTCTGGTCCCAGTAGCTCTGGTCAGTCTTTGTGGTCAGGTAGAAGCGCCTGTCTGGCGTGCCAATCGCCTCGCTCCAGGCTTCCAGACTGGGCCAGGTCTGCACATCCAGCTCATGCCAATAATCCAGTCCGGCGCGGCGCAGGGATTTCTCATCTAGAGAGAAGCCGAGGGGCTCGATGAGGTGTAGTGACAATTCGGCAGCATGGCAGAGTCTGCCGATGTTGCCTGTATTGGGAGGGATCTCGGGTTGGTAAAGAACGATGTGTAGCATGTCGACTAGCCCATTGCCTGCTGCTCAGGGTGGCCTTACCATAGGCACGAATTCCATTTCATGAAAATCGTCATTGTCGGTGCTGGCGAGATCGGCACACATCTAGCCCTGAGCCTCGCAGAAAAGAATCACTCCATCGTCGTCATCGATGCCGAGGAGCTCACCACCAAAGAGCTAGAGGGCAAGCTAGACGCTCGGATCATCGTAGGCGATGGCACCTCGCCTGCGACCCAGCTAGATGCTGATGTGCCTGGCTGTGATGTTTTTTACGCTTTGACCAGTGATAACAACATCAATCTAGTGGCCTCGACTGTGGCGAAGAAATTCGAGGCTAAGCGGACGGTTTGTCGCTTGCGGCAGGATTTGGAATTTCAGAACACACTGTTCAATTTCGAGGAAAACTTCGGCGCGGATGAGATTTTTAGCTCAGAGCGACTGGCCGCTGTGCAGCTCGCCAAATACATCCGCAATCCCGACTCGGCTACCACACGCATGGTCGAGGAGATCGCTGGTGGCTACATCGAGCTGATCGAACTCGTCGTGCCGGAGAATTCCGGTGTGAAGGATACCAAGATGATGGATCTGGACTTCCCCGAGCGTGTGCGAGTCTGTGTGATCCGGCGTGGGCATCTGATCATCATCCCCTCTGCGACTGATGAGATACGTGTCGGCGATGTCATCACAGTAGCAGGCCCACAGCGGCAGGTCTCAGAGATCATTTGTCTGGTCGAGCCGGACAAGAAGCGCAAACAGCAGAATGTGGTGATCTTTGGCGGCCAAGGCTATGGTTTTGCTCTGGCTCAGACGCTGGCAGCATCGGGCGAGGACTATCGGATCCGCATCTTTGAATCGGATCGTGAGCGCTGCGAGTTGATCGCCGATCAGCTCAGCAATGTGACTGTGCTCAATGCGGATGCGACTTCGCGCACCGAGCTGCGCGAGGAGAATCTAGAGGAAGTCGATTTTTTTGTAGCTACCACGACTCGAGACGAGGATAATGTGATGACTTGTCTACTGGCCAATAGTCTGGGAGCGACTCACTGTCTCACGCTATTTCACCGCGCTGACTATGCCGATACGATGAATGAGTTTAATGATCGTATGGGTATCCTCGCGGCAGTATCGCCCCGCGAGGCGACTCGAAATATGCTAATGCGCTTTGTCAGCGATTCCTTTCACTTGCTGCGAAAGCTAGATGGGGCAGAGCTCATCGAGGTAGCTGTGGGAGAGGAGTCCGAGGTACAGGGCAAGCTGGTGAAAGAGGTCAAATGGCCCAAGGGCTCTATACTAGTCGGCCTCTGGCACAGCTCAGATGTACGTGTGCCATCGGCCGACGATCGTATCGAGGGTGGCGACAATATTTACGCCATGGTCACCAAGAAATCGAAGCGCCAATTTTTGAACCTCGTTTCATAGCGACGGTGTCTAGTGTGTGTTGAATTGGTTTTAAGAACCACTCGGAGTCAAAAACTCGATGTGGTCGACCTCGTGGTCGTACTCAGCGAGGGCCGTATTGATCTGGTGGCGCAGCTTGGTGAAAGTGCGTCGGCGGTGCTCATAGACACCGAGTCGATCCCAGGCTCCCCATGGAGGTGTGCCTTCGCCAGTCACAACGACTGATAACTTTCTGAGTTTGGGGCCTGCGAAGCGCTTTGGGAAGGTGATTCCGGAGACAGAATCAGCGAGCTCTGGCCAGGATTCCTGCAGAGCCTTCAGTGCCTCTTGGGCTTTTTCTTCTGAGGGTTTGCTTTTCGCCTCCAAATTCCAATTCCGAGCTCGGTACTCTTTGAATGAAAATGGTGGTTTCTGTGAGGGGCCGTCTTGGTTCGTGTTTCGCGTCAGGTCAATCATGTTTCAGTCATCTGGGTTAAACAACAGCAGTGATAATAAATGAAAAATAACATCAAATCAAGGATTTACATCTCTATTATAAATATTATATTTAAGATTTTAATCATTATTGATAACATTTTATCAGCTGGCAACGTGACCAAAATTTAACACGCGATTGCGCATCGGGATTTTGTGATTGGTTTCGCCACACTTCACTCAGTTAGAACAAGAGCTTAGGAATGCAGATCTACTCGACATTGGACGATGATTTGGCGGAGGTGAAGACCTACGTCTCGGATGTCGATGTGCCCACGCGTAGTGGCAGTGTCGAGTGGACAGTTCAGCGCTACTATGGGTTCAGTTTTGAGCTCAGAAAGCTGATGGGGGTATTTCGGGCGCGCCTGCATACGGGACTCTCTGGAGCTCTCGCAGGGAGGGTATCGGACCTTCTGCCCTCTAGCTTGGTGGAGTATTTTTCCTCTGCACCGACCAGGGCTGGTCCAGGTTTGAGTTTTACTCGATCTGCCCACCTCCTGACTTACTTTTTGTTTCTATTTTCCTCCTCAGGGCTCTCCACCATCGGAGATACCTCACAGCTAGGCATCTTTTCACCCGTCTGCTTTCACCCTTTCATTAATCCTGCCGGCCTGGCATAGGCAGCTCTATTATCGTTTCTATTCTCTACTCCAATATTCTCTCCTTACTTATTTATGAAATCCAAAGACCACTCCCATGAGTCGACCTCAGCAAGTGCTGAAACAACAGGCCGTGAATACATTGCCGAAGCTCTCGAACCCCGCGTACTTTTCTCTGCCGCGCCGGTACCTGCCGATATGGTGGCGGAAGAGGTCGTAGATGACAGTCAGGTCTCGGCCGAAAATGGATTCGATGGAACCGATGAGTTTGCTGGAAATGGTGTCGGCGCAATGGCTCTGGCTGCTGGTGAGGGGGATCATCCACAGGGAGTCATCCATCTGCTCAATCCCGATGCGTTGAATGCAATGATCGCTGAGGCAGAGATACGCTGGGAGGAATCCGGCCTGAGCGATGAGCAACTGGCGGCTCTGGACCAGATCACTTACGAGATCGTCGACCTAGATGGTCCGGCTCTGGGCTATGCGGATGGTAGCCAGATATTTATCGATGTGGATGCTGCTGGTTATGGCTGGTTCGTCGATGCGACTCCGAGTGATGATGTGGAGTTTTCCGGTGCCACGGTCGGCACTGTCGAGGGAATCGATCTGCTGACCGTATTGAGTCATGAGCTAGGGCACGTTTTTGGTCTACAGGATATCTATGCTAGCGCTCAGCAGACGGATGTGATGTATGGGATGATCGATGAGGGGGAACGCCGCTACATCGACGCCGGGCAGGCAGAAGGAGCCGAGGCCCTCAGTCTGGAGGGGGAAAATTACATTATTGTGTTTAATAACGGGGCGGGAGACCTAGACTTCAATGATCCAGCGAATTGGGACTGGGGTGGCGTGGATAGTCTGCCAGGTGAGCTGGCAAATAATGGCACCAACTACAATGCGATCCTACAGAATGGTTTCACCGTCTCAACGAGTGCGGACTACACGACTGCCAATGGAGCTCCGATCAATTTTAATTGGAATCTAGTGCCGCGCGGAGGAGATGTGGTGAATATCAATCACGATCTGGAGACCGGTGTGGGAGGTGCTCAAGCGGGTTGGATATCGCTGGCGACCAACTCAGGGGCTAGAGGCACGATCAACCAAGCCGCAGGAACAACCGTGACCACGGGGCATGCTATACTGGGACTGGGAGAGGCTTACAATGGGACGACTGGGCCGTATGCTAATTACACCCTTAATGGCACACTAGTAGCGAATCGGATAGACATCGAGCGTAGTGGAAAGCTCTTCGTGGGGGCGACTGGCTATACAGATGCGCCGATATTCGTAAATGGTCAGACGAGTGGTGCTATTACCGCTACAGGTAGTGGCGGAGAGCTAGCAGGTCTTGTGACTCTAGATGGTAGTACCGTCGATTTTCGAGGTAGCGGGCGAACGATTACTTTTTCAGGAGGGATTTCATCTGTCGGGAATCAGTCTCTCAGCTTAAACTTACCGACAGTGATCGAGACGAATCCAATCGATCTAAACGCTGGAACTCTCACGATCACTAGCGCGGGTAATAATATCGCAAACGCCACACAGATAAATGTGGGTGGGAACGATTGGGGTGTGACTCGTATCAATTTCGGCGGATACCTGCTGATGGGAGGTGCGAATTATTTACCTAGCGATACGAATGTGCAGTTCGGTTGGCACCAGATCAGCTCATCTAGCGGAACACTCGACTTGAATGGTTTTGACCAGACGGTAGCCTCTTTGGGGCATTCATCCCACGGCATCGTCGGTGGTAATCAAAACATAACCGGTGGTGGTACGTTGACGGTGAATCAATCAATCAACAGCACCTACTATGGTCGCATAACCGATGGGGCGACTGCTACCAGCCTGGTGAAGCAGGGAACGGGAACCTTGATTTTGGATAACCAATCGGGCACACCGACTAGTTACACAGGAGATACCTTCGTCCAAGCGGGGACGCTTTCGATAGCGAATGACGACTCTCTGACCGATACATCGAATGTCCATCTGACCACAGGCGGGATACTTGATCTGACCCACGCAGGGACAGACCAGATCGCTAGTCTGACGATCGATGGTGTGGTTCAGCTGCCGGGCACTTACGGTGCGATCGGTTCTGGTGCTACATTTGAGACAGCGTTGATCACTGGTTCTGGTATTCTAGAGGTGACTACGGCAGCTCCGGTCGCTATCGATGATGATGCGGGTGCTACTGATGAGGATACGGTGCTCTCAGTGACAAATGTGGCTTCTGGTGTGTTAGCAAATGATGCTTTCGCTGCAGGCTCGACGATAAGTGTGATTGCCAGCGATACCTTCAGTGCGAATGGTGCAGTGGTGAGTGTGAATGCAGACGGGACGTATACCTATGATCCTACTGCCTCTGGTATGCTGCAAATGCTGGATGTGGGAGAGAGCGTGGTCGATACTTTTACCTACACGATCGCTGAGCAGTCTTCGCCGACTGCTGCTACCACCAATCTCCAGGAATTAAGCGCTACTAGTGGTGCTAATAGCTTTTCCGCTACAGGTCTGCCAGGGCCGGTAGCTGCCACGGGTAGTAATGTGCCCAGTGCCATCGTGCAGGCCTACGATATCACTCCACCTAATGGGATTCTGCAGACTAACCTCGATTCCATTTCGTTGAACGATATGACTCTGGAGATGTGGATAAAGCCAGATGTGGTAAACACTGCTCAGGTATTGTTCGAGACAGGTGGTAGTGGCACTGGATCATCGATTATACTGAATGCAGATGGTACGGTTAGCTGGTTGGTGAAAAGTGGCGCCAACGCCTCGATGGTCACCTCTACAGCGCCTTTGGTAGCTGGGGAGTGGGTGCAAATAGCAGTGACCTACGATCGGGATGCCTCCGGCTCAGACGACGTGATCAGTCTATACTTAAACGGTGTCCTGCAGCAGCGAAATGACCAGGCCGCTACCAACAGTAATGGAAACACGACGATTACGTCGTTGAATGACTGGAGTGGGACGGATAACGGCGGATTTGGTACCTTTCAGGGCACAGTCGGGGGAGAAACATCCGGTTTTCTATCGGGAGCGGACGCGGATGCGCTGAG
Organism: Verrucomicrobiota bacterium; assembly: GCA_020630975.1. Lineage (GTDB taxonomy): Bacteria > Verrucomicrobiota > Verrucomicrobiia > Verrucomicrobiales > DEV007 > Arctic95D-9. The sequence goes on along the minus strand of JAHDID010000023.1, from coordinate 72,724 downwards.
CGCGTTTGACGGGCAGATCGGGCTGGTGAGGCTGTACGAAGCACAGGCGCTTAGCGATGCTGAGGTGGTTGCCAATTACGATGCGGCGAATCCAGCTGTCGATACAGCTACTGTCACAGTGACGGTGACCGGTGTCGAAGATTTACCCAACGCGGCAGATGACTATTTTGACGCAGGGTTCGAGGATGAGGTCTTCACCTCGGGTACAGCCAATGCGAATGGGATTTCTACAAACAATACGGTGCTCGATAACGATGGGATCGTTGCAGGGGCTGTGCAGAACTTTGACGTAGGGAATCACATCGATGCCGCCAATGTCTGGGTGGATACCGGCAGTGCCGGGTCGGCTGGAAACATCAATCTCGAGAATGTGACGCTGAATACGGCACCCGGTTCCAGCCATGCAGGTATTCAAAGTTCTTTGACCTTTGGAGGGGCAGCGGATCCCGGGTTTGCCAATTTTTTCAATGAAAGCCCACAGTCGATATCCTCTGGGATTGATACCGGGGATGCTACTTTCGAGGTATGGATCAAGCCAGCTAATCTGGCGCAAACTGCGGTGATCTATGAGACCGGTGGAGGCACGGGAACGGGGATCGTGATGCGTGGCGGATTTCTAGAAGTAAACGTCTCGCCTGGTGGCACGATGGGTGCACCAGCACTTCGCTATGATCTGAATGCCGACACTCTAGGCCTGCTCGGTGCGGGTGCTACCAGTGAATTTTTTCAAGTCATCTGGTCGTTGGATAATACTAACGATACGGGGGAGTTGTTCATCAATGGAACTCGAATCGGTGCGGTCGATTTGCCAGGCTTAAGCGACTGGGACGGGGGAGATGATGCTGGTATCGGTACGTTTCAGGGGGATAATGCAGGAGCCTTTCAAAATGGTGCCTCGGGTGGCGAGTTTGATAGCTTTTATGAAGGTGAAATGGCTGCTTTTCGTCTGTATAATCAAGCTTTCACCGAGGCAGAGGCACTGCAAAACTATAAGGCGATCAATGGTAACACCGATGTGGATGGCGATAGCTTGACCGTAGTGGCAGTGACCACTCCGACGGCTACTGCTGCAGGTGGCACATTTACCATAGATGCGGCAGGCGTTTTTACCTATGATCCGAATGGGCAGTTCGATACATTGGTCGCCGGCGAGTCGGCTACCGATACATTTGTCTATACGATCACCGATGATAGTGGGAACACGGCCTCTGCTACCACCACGGTGGTCGTGCATGGCAAGGATGATGCCGTCGATGATAGTGTGGTAGTAGACGAAGATAAGGCTTTTACCATCAATAGGAATGAGTTGCTCGATAATGATAACATCGGCAGATTTACCGATGGTGCTGTACTGAACTACACGCCGAACTTAGAGACTAACTCCACCTGGCAAAACGGAGCTATCGATGGCGCGACTTTCGATGCCGACCTTGGGACGGCGACGCTTATTGATGAAAGCTCGGGGTTGAGTACTGGTTTTACCGCGATCGAGCAGGCTTATGTATTGAGCGGCTCTGGTAGTGGTGCGGAGATTGGCACTATTACATCTGCGGGAGGGGCCGGAGATATATCGCTCGGTGAGGTGACTTTCGAGATCGTGTTTAAGCCCGATGCTAGTGGCACCACACCTCAGGTACTCTTCGATGCTGGTGGTTCTGGTGTGGGTATGTCGATCATTTACGATGGCGCAGGCAATGTGAATGTGGTGATCGATAGCGATGGAGTCGATGAGAGTGTGTCACCTGGGACAGGAGATCTGACTAGGAAACTGATTGCTACCATAGGCGGAGTGAGCACTACTGAATTCAACCATCTGGTGGTGGTGTTCGACAAGGACAGTGGCACAGTGAATCCACTGGAAGATAATCTGATCCTTTATCTCAGCCAAGAGACTGCTTTCAATGCAACAAGCGTAACCGGAGCCGATGGCAACGGAGATCCCACAGAGACCATCGCCGATTGGAGCGGAACTGATAGCTCAGGTATTGGTAGGAGTTCTAGCTCTATGGCAAATGGAGCATCGCCAGATCGGTTCATTGGACAGCTAGCTTTAGTGCGCATGTATGATCGAGCTTTTAGTGCTGCTGAAGCGGAAGATGCCTACGATGCGCTGAAGACCACTCCTACCAACAAGATAACGGCTGTCAGCGCAATATCCGCCAATGGTAGCAGTGTCGCTCTGAGTGCAGATGGCACCACGGTGACTTACACCCCTACGGCTGGTCTACACGATGCTTTGGCCTTTGGCGAGTCCGCCACAGATACCTTTACTTACTCGATCGACGATGGTGGCGATGGGACTTCGACCGCCACGGTGACGGTGACCATCCATGGCGAGAACGACGAGGTGACTGCTGTCGATGATAGCCGTGTGATTACCGAGAGCGAGACAGGAACGAATTTTGGATCGGCAACGGGAGTGCTGACAAACGACACAGATGTCGACACCAGCGATACCCGAATCGTGGTAGCGGTGGAGGATGATACCACTGCTGTCGGGGCGAACCAGACAAGTACAGGCGGGTCGGCTCTTGGCGATGTGACGTATAGTGTCGCAAGTGGCGGTGCTATCACAGTGGGAGTGGCTAATAGCGGAGACTATGCGGCTTTGGGCACTGGTCAGTCTGCGACTGAGACTTTTGTTTACACTACCGCAGATCAGAACGCATTAACGACAGGTCTAGAGGTGCATACCGCGTTTGGAGAGGTTTTTACCGGTACGGCTAATGTGGCCAATGATCTGAGCGGCAATGGCAGAGACGGCAGCTTTTCCGGAAATGCCACCGTGGTAGCGTCTGCATCGCTTGCCGATCCATCTCCGCTAGGTGGCGATGTGCTCAGTCTGGATGGTGCTGGCGACTACGTACAACTTAGCGGCTATACAGGTGTCTCAGATGGGACTGGTATGACGCCGGTTACTATTTCTGCTTGGATCAAAGTGAATCCGAGTCATGTGAATGCTTCTGATGGGGGGATCGTGAGCTGGGGTCCGAATATTGGCGGCCAGAAGTGGGTGTTTAGAATATCTGGGGATAACCTGCGCCTAGAAACTGCCAACGGTGGTGTGGAGGGAACAGCTGTGATCAATGATGGTGAGTGGCACCATGTGGTGATGGTATATGACCCATCGCTACCTACTGCTAATAACCACGATAGTGTTCGCTTTTATGTCGATGGTGAGGAAGATGCGATTTCTACTAGCTCATCAGCAGCAATCGATGGACCGGTAGCTGATGGCGACGGTGTATTCATAGGAACGGATCGGGCAACCGTTAACAATGCGAGCCGTGATTTTGCTGGGTATATCGATGATGTCGGTATCTGGAGTAGGGCCCTAACAGCAGATGATGCGGCATTCATTTACAATACGGCCTGTGGCCAAGGCCACAGCTTCCAGGAGCACGACCATGCGACCGTGACAATAACGATCCAGGGAGAGAACGATGCGCCTACTGCTGTGAAAGATGACTTTGACGATACGTTTGGTGTGACGGAGGATAATCCCGGTGGAGTCGTAGGTCAGGATGTGACTGATGGCAGCGTAGGTCAAGACACCGATCCCGATGCTAGCGATGTCGCAGACATCAATGCGGGAACCGGCGATGCTGGAGTGGTAGGTCACGACAATCACAGCGCCAATGGTGCTCTGGTGGTGGTGAACCAGGATGGGACGATTGCTGCCTACCAGACTACCGACCCTGTAGTCGGTTTCGCCTTCCAGCAGCTACAGGCTGGCGAGACGATTACCGATGACTTTAGCTACACCATCAGCGATGGTTCAGCCGTAGCTAATGGGCTATTCGATGTCGAGGTGTACAATCGTGTTGAAAGTTATGGTGGGATCACAGATGCACTTGCTATCTGGGCAGATGTGGATGCAGCAGGCCTGACCTCAGCCACCTCAGGGAATGTTGTGAATACCGGGAGCACGGTTGCTTATGAAAAGGGCACTAACACGATAATCGATTATCGTTCGGGTAATGGCTATAACGGTGTGTTCACTAATGATCAGGCCTACGATTCAATCGACCCGTCGGCCAACACGATCACTGATGATACGTATATGTCGGTTCGAGCGCGCAGCCATCTGCTGTTTGCCGAGGCTGGTACTTACTCGATCGCCGTAGCTTCGGATGACGGCCGACAGATCACCTTAACGGACAACACAAGCGGCACAGTGGTCGCTACCAATCAGCACAACTTCGATGTCGGTGAGACAATCGTCACCTTTACCGTCACCGAAGGGCAGATCCTAGACCTCGATACCATGTTTTGGCAGGGTGTGGGCAACAGTGCCTTTGAGGTGTTGATCAAGAAGGGCGCGGATACCACCTTCGTCGAGGCAGATGCCGAAAACGATGGTTGGGAGCTACTTCAGAACGGCAACTACAATGTTTTCCTGTCAAACGATCTGACTAATCTACAAGACTTCGCAGGTGCCATCGATAGTGCCGAGGTGTGTATCCACATCGTGGGTGTGAATGATGCACCTGATGCGGTGAATGATCAGAATTTCGTCCTAGAAGGGATGGATTCGACAGCTGCTGCGCTAGCGTCAGGCTCGGTGGTGGCAAACGACACCGATATCGACGATACGGATAACACCGACCCGAACGGCGTTCACTTGGTGAATAGTGATGTGACGGTCACTCAGGTTGTTCACTCGACGGGTGGCACTGTGGCTGTGGCTGCTGCAAATACAGTGGTAAATGGCCAGTATGGCACGCTGACGATCTCGCCAGATGGCAGTTATAGCTATGATCTTGACGACTCTTTGGCGGCTGTAAACGCGTTGAATTTCGGCGATTCATTGGTCGAGACATTCACTTATACCCTCGATGACAATCAAACCAGTCATGCAGATGGTAGCGACGTGTCTCTGACTGATACGGCTAATTTAGAGATTGTGATTTTGGGCACCAATGATTCGCCAGTGGCGGTGGCCGATACTAACACGGCTGTGGAGGATGGGGCCTCGGTTGCGGGCGATATTCGCGTGAATGATACGGATGTGGACCACACGACTCCCGCAGATCTGACGATCACCCATGTGGGAACCACAGCGGTGGCCGCAACGAACACTAATGTGTCTGGAAGCTACGGCACTCTTGTGATTAGTCCAGATGGTAGCTATACCTACACGCTCGCCGATGGCACCGACGGAGATGGCTCTAACGTGATTCAGCAATTAGCCGCCGGTGAGACGCTTCACGATACTTTCACCTACACCGTCTCCGATTCGGGAAATCAGATGGATTACGACTTCGGCGATCCTACAAATCTGTATGACTGGACCATATTGAATGGTGATGTCTATTTTCGAAACGGTAATGGTGATGGTGTGACTCCCGGCGATGGGGCTGGTGGTTATGGTTGGGACTGGGATCAAACGGAAAATCTGTTAATCAGTTCTCCTTCCTTTGAATTCGATGGTTCAGTTCTCAATGGCAGTAGCCATGTATTGCGGGTCGAGTTTGCCGGTGGAGAGGGGAACGAGAATAACCATGCGGCTCCAGATACGCCTGCTCAAGTGATTGCCGGGACTGATGGCACTGGTGTCCAAGGTAGTGGTGATGGGACACCCAATAGTCAGGGCCAGAAGGGCATGGCGATACTGAATACCGCAAGCGGTCAGTATGAGGTAGTGATTTACGATCCTGCTAGTGGAGGGGCGATTGCATTCGAAGAGTACACCTTGGCCGATTTGCAGGCTCTTGCGACGGCTCAGGGTTCGACTTTTAGCGGAACTGGCACCTATCAGTTGCATTACTTCGACAATGACGAAGGTGGCTGGGGGTGGGGCCAGTTGAACCAAGTCCAGGTGGCTGGTGTGAAGACCGAGAAGGCAGATATCGAGACTCTTACGATCACCATCGCCGGGACCAATGATGAACCTCAGGCGATAGCCGATAGTTCTTCCGTTACTGAGACCGGCGGTTTCACTTTGGGCGAGACAGCCACTACTGGAGGTAATGTGTTGGTGAACGATGTCGAGATCGATATCGATGCCAATACGCCGAATGATTCTATCACGGTAATCGGTGTGGCCGCTGGTACAGGCTCCACGCCAGCTACTGGCGCTGGTAGTTCGATCGTGGGCACCTATGGCGATCTGGTTATTAATGCTGACGGTTCCTACACGTATAGCCTAGTGGATAGTCGAGTGGATCCGCTCGATACTGGGGATGTGGTGAGCGAGGTGTTCACCTACACGATCGAAGACGAGCAGGGTGCGACTTCGACCTCGACGGTGACATTAACTGTGAACGGTACGACGGATTCCGTTCTGACCGCGAGTCCTGATACCGGAGAAGTCTATGAGGATGCTGTGGGAGGTCTAGAGACCAGTGGTGGCACAGTGGCGGGCACGGGACCTGATGTGAACGTGATCGCGATTGATGGTAGCGCAGTGTCAGCTTCTGGTTCGGCGACGATTACGGCGACTTATGGCTCGATCGAGATAGCTAGCGATGGTACTTGGGTGTACCAGCTCGATTCTTCGTTGCCTCAGGTTCAGGCTCTCAATGGCAGCCTGCTCGTGACAGAGGTATTCAGTTTCACTCTGCAGCACTCGAATGGGACTACGGCGACCTCTACGATCACGGTAGACGTGAATGGCGAGAATGACGCTCCTGAGATCAGCGATGCGTTACCTGAGATCGAGACCGGTGGGGCCAACACACCTGTGACAATTGTCCCGGAGGTGACGATCAGCGATGTGGATGATACGATCCTGAGTAGCGCGACTATTACGATCAAAAACTTCGTATCCGGAGAGGATGTGCTGTCTGTAGCGTTAGGTATGCCTGCTGGGCTGAATGCCGTTATTGATAATGCCACTGGTGTAGTGACCATTTCTGGGAGTGCTAGTGCGCAGGACTACCAGGCAGCTATCGCACTCGTACAGTATACCAACACTTCGAGCAACCCGACGGATGTTCAGCGGGCTGCTTGTCTAGTGGTGAGCGATGGGGCAGAGTCGTCTAATACTCTCGAGATAGCGCTCAATCAGGGGACGTCGTTCACGGGTATTATGGGGCTATTTCGTGAGCTGCAGAATGATACGCTGTTCGTTGGCTCTACGGTAGTTCCGCTTAGTGAAGGCTTTGCTCCTTTGGAGAGCCTGACACTCACTCCTTTCTTTGCAGGGCTGGGCACTCCTGGAGCCACGGTCGAGATCGTGGTGCGTGATGCTGTGGGCAATGAGATAGGCCGTGCCAAGTCGATAGCAGACCAAGCTGGAAACTGGTCGACCTCGCTTCATGCCGACATAGCTCGCGGTGCTCACTACTCGGTGGAGGTAATACAGAGTCCAAACTATTGGGGCGAAAATATCTATAGTGGTATCGAGTTAGAACCGATCGTGGTTCATTTTGAGGGAGCTCAGGTAGCTCACCCAGAGCATGCGGGGAGTCTAGGGCTAGAGGATGTGATCGGTTCTATATTGAAAGCCAAAACGGTGGAGGAACATATTGCAGAATTGGTGCTGTAGATCTAACTCATTACCCCATCTGAACCGCTCCCACCGCGATAGCCTCTTGTTGGATCGCTTTGTCGTAGTCGGCTTCGGAGGCGACTCGGGCTAGGGGGATCGCATATTTCTGGCAGGTCTCTTTCCAGGCGGCGAAGTGGTTTTGGTAGGCGCTGAGGTAGCGTTTCAGCAGGCCGCTGTCGATACGGTGGTCGTGGGTGGTGGTCGTCTCTGCGTCGATAAACTCGTAATTGCCGTCCCAGGTAGGCTGAGCCTCGGCCTGTAGGTAGGGACAAAAAATCAGGGCGCTACCTTTGGCCCGCGTCAATTCTCGGACGGTAGCTTCCGGGTGCTCTGCGAAGAGAAGGTCTGAGATCAGGATACGCAGCGATTGGGCACGCAGTGGGAGAGGGCGGAGGTTGGGCGGAGCGGCCGAGTCGGTAGCCTCCATCTGCTGAGCTAGTGCAGTCCACTGGTGGGTGTAGACGGCTTCAGGAGTGGTAGGGCTCTGTTGGTCGCCTTTCACGAGAAAGATATTGGTCGCAGCAGATGCTTGCATCACAGAGTGATAGCAAAAGTAAAATAGCTCCAGTGTGCGTAGGGCCTTCTGCTCGTCGAAAAACAGGGAGTCCGAGACATCGATGATGATCTCTACGATCGGTCGGACCTCCTCTCGATAGAGTTTCATCGAGTAGCTACCCGTTCGCGCGTAGGCTTGCCAGTTGATATGCCTAGGATCGTCGCCCGGCAGGTAGGTGCGGTGGTCTTGAAAGTCCAGAGAACTGCCGACGCCGCTGCCAGCGAAGTCGCCAGCATTGCCGCGCCAGGTGCGGTCCGTCAGAGGTAGGCGAAACCAATCGGCATAGGCTTGGGCTCGCGAGGAGATCCGAGCGAGTTGCTCAGTATCAGCTAGTATACCTATGGATTCGCTGGTTTTCATGCTTGGCGGAGTGCTTTACTCAGATCTCGCAGATAGGGTAGCCCTGCCACGATGATAATGGTGAAACTAATGGCTACCCATGCGGCACCGATAGCCAGCATAGGGATCGGGTAAGAGCTGGTTTTCGAAGCTATAGTCAATACGGAGGGCAGTGGGCAGCAGAGATAAATCATGTCCTCTTTCAGCACACTTTCGTCTGCCGCAAGCGCGATCAGCAAGGTGACCAATGCAAGGACAAGCTGAATAAAAAGGTAGAGGGTGAATTTCTGCATTCGAGCTTTTCGGAAAAACAACAGGATCAAAGCTAAAGGGAGTATGAGCATACCGATGGCACCTAGGATGACGGTGATGTCCCCGGTGTCCGCCTTCCATTTGAGCTGTTGTAGCATGCCTGCAGACCATAGAGGCGCGGCGATGAGTAGGGCGAAAAGCGCAGCTGTAGCCCAGCCAGGAGTGAAAAGGTAGGCAAGCAGCTTTCGCAGAGGGGAATGGCGATTTCGCACACCCATAGCGGATGCCATGGGCAGTTCCTCGGTGAGCGCGTCGATGATGACCAGACCGAGGATGATCGTAAAATGGGCGGTGCACTCGGCTGCAGAGTCTGGCAGTAGCCACTGGGCGGCGTAGACTAGCGCTGCGAGCCCCAGTCCGAAGCCCCGCTTGAGCGAGGAATAGTTGTCTGATGGCGGGGCGATGCGTGAAGCCCCGAAATAGATGAAAAATGCTGTGATGAATAGCGTGGTGAAGATCAGTAGGCCGATGCCTATGTACTCATCCGCACCGAAGGCAGCGCTGCTAGACCACATGTTTTGTAAATATATCCATGCCAAAACATAAGCGACTACGAATAGGATCAACAATATACAGCGCACAAATAGATTTCGAAAAGCGGAGCACCCAATCGCCATCGATGAAAGAAACAGTGACGATATCGTAAAGAGTCCCAGCAGTGCCAGATCGCTTACGAGGTCGACAGAGCCAAAGAAATAGCGCAGCACCAGATAGGGTAAGACGGCTACCATCATCAGCAGAGTCTGTGCATTCAGTGCCAGCCACTTGCCCCAAGTGATACGTAGAGCATCCATATGGGTGAGCTGGATGAGATCCATGGTATTGAGCGTATACTCATTGCTCAGTGCGCCGAAGCCTCGGAGAGGCTGGACGACGACAAAGGTAACCACGATGAAAAACCAGAAAAAGCCACTGGCTACCGAACTGCCATCTGCCGACGCCATCAGGATACAGAGAAACATGAATCCCTGCAGCAGCATGAATGCCGTGACGAATAGATGAGTGCGTAGCCCCTGGCGCAGCTCTTTGACCAGCATGGGGCTGAGGCGGTCTGAGAAGTCAGCTAGTTTGGAACTGGGCGTGGAATCGGCCATAGACTACGGAAAAGAGAAAATTCAATAGGGTACAATTTTTATTCAATAGGGTACAATCGCCCGTCAGCTCACGATCGCCTCGCCACTGGCCTCGATCTCGCTGAGGATGTCGATAAAGGCATCCTCGAGCTTGCGCTCTTCCTGGTGGAAATCGGTGACGGGCACATCATCGTTGATCATTCGCTTCAGGACAGTGGCGATCACTTCCGGCTCGGCCGAGTCGATCTCGATCCGTGCTCCTTCCTTGGTAGTCTCGATTAGGGTGACATTCGGTGCCATGGTGGCCCAGTTGGCGATGCGCTGTGGATCGCAGTTGGCACTGACATTCACAAAGGTATGTGTCTCTGAGCTGCGTTTCAGTGAATCGGCAGAGCCGTGGTGAATGATTTGCCCCTGATTGATAAACAGTAGGCTATCGCACATCTCGCCTAGCTCGGACAGGATGTGCGAGCTGATGAATACGGTTTTGCCTTCCTCCGCGAGGATGCGGATGAGATGTTTCAGCTCGACACGAGCTTTGGGATCGAGACCAGCCGCAGGCTCATCGAGTATGAGGACCTCGGGGTCGTGGATCAGGGCGCGGCCTAGGCATAGGCGCTGGCCCATGCCTTTGGATAGTTTGTTGATCAGTCGATCGGCTAGTTTATCCAGATCGGTAAAGGCCATCACCTCCTCGATGCGCTCGCGTCGCTCTTCGCCGCGGTAGCCGAGGGCGCGGGCGAAAAAGTCGAGATACTCGAGCACCGTCATATTGTGATAGGTGCCGTAGTCGTCGGGCATCCAGCCCAGTTTGCTGCGCACTTTGTTGGGGTACTGCACCACATCGATGCCGCACACTTGCACACGACCGGCAGTGGCGTAGTCGAGGGTGGAGATGATGCGCATGGTTGTTGTTTTCCCCGCGCCATTGGCCCCGACAAATCCGACCACCTGGCCTGGTGCTATGGCGAAAGAGATACCTCGCACCGCATGGACACCGAGAAAGGAGCGGTAGAGCCCCTCTACCTCGATCGCTGGGGTGACGCCCTCTGGTATCGGTGGTGCTTCACTACTCGATAGACTGGCGAGTGCGCTGCTGTCTGGTAGCTCGGGTGGAGTAGAAGTGGTCGAATCTGTATCGGACATGATGAGTCTGGGATAGAGCGATAGGGTGGTGCGGATTAGGGATTGGCTACCACTTGGCCGGTGATGATCGCGAGATCGTCTCTCCAGTTGATCGCAGAGTGGGTAGGGATCATGAGATCGCTAGGATCGCTAGCTATGGCGAAGTAGCGCTGCCCGGCATTGTGTAGTCTGCGGAGGCGCTGTCGATCTGTTTTGGCTAGGTTTTTGAGCTGTTTTTCCAGCCATTTGGTGCGTGCATCGTTATCGGATTTTTCCAGGGCGATAGTTTCGCCCGGCTTGATCTCGATGTCTTTTGGCGATTGCCAGATTTGTCCTTTGCTATCGATATAGAGAAAGTCTCGTATATTGAACTCCATGGTGGAGACTAGGGTCGGGGCTGTATCTCCCGCCGAGTCGGCGGCCTGCTTCAGCTCGATACGAGAGCGGCTAGGGCGTGTGGTCTGCAAGTGATAGCCCTGCTCGCTACGACTGCGAAAAAAGTCGCCACCGTGGTTGGCACCGCTGAAGCGGTAGTGCAGCACACGGCTCGAGTCGTGCATCGGATTCCATCGGCTTTTGGGGAGATGTACAGGAAAGGTGACCGGCCGATCTGGCTGAGCGTAGCCGCTATTTAGCATGACGCCTGTCCGACTGATCTGCTGCTGAGTGATCTGTAGCTGCCTATCGGCCTGATCGGAGCAGACTTGGACGATAGCGATGCGCTGGCCTTTGCCGCCCATGCCATCCTGAAACAAGATGACACAGATGATGATAAGTGAAGCGACTAGCGAGATGATCGGTGTGGTGATGAAGAGGCGGTGCCTGCGCCCAGGTTTAGCAAAGTGAAATAGATTCACCGGCCCCACGAGGACGGCGAAGATGATCAAAAGGATAAAAACTAATGTTGGATTAAATGCTTTTGTGCCAAACGCTTCGATCATGCTCCATGCCTTTTTCTTGGAGAACTCGTTGCTGAGGATATCCTCGAGTTGAGACACTTGCCCGTAGCGGTCGACGATCGATAGTGGGAGTTCTTTGCCATCCCACGTGTAGGCGTTGATCCGACCCATCGCATAGCGGGCAAAGTTTTTGCCGGAGTGGTACTCATCGGCTTTTGCACCGATCACGTCAGGGATATTGACTTTTTCTCTAGTGTAGAGATCGATCTGACCACCAAAGCGGACCCAGCTGAGGGCCGCTTTTTTCTGCTGCTTGTTTAGAGCCTGCCACTCGTCTGTGGTGATCATCACCGCATCTACGGCAGAGTAGCCACGCCAGTCGGCTGGTAGGTTGGTAAAGGTGGAGCCAAAGTGCTCATTCCTAGAGCTACCGCTAGAGCCTTTGCGCTTATTTTCCAGTCGTGTCAGGTTCCGTGCTGCCAGTGTGTTGCTGATAGCGATGGATGGCCAGCTCGTATCCATGACGTGGGAGTGATCTCGCTCGACTCTGTCCAGCCCAGGTGCACTGGCAGAGATATTGAGCCTGCGGTAGGTCGATGAGTGCCCCGGAGTCATCTGTACCGGCACTAGGATCTCCTCGATCGCTTCTGTCCCCGGCTCTACTTTGATGCTGTGGGTGTAGGTGTAGCTATTGCTACGGCCGTAGTTGTTGGAGCTGGTAAACCTCAGGTCCCAAGTAATGGGGGCCACCTTGCCATTGCGTATGGTCACCCGAAAGGGGTGGTAGCCTGCCTTTAGCTTGGTATCGAAAAGCGCATCGATCTGTATCGTGGTGCTCTTACTCTTGTCGTAGTTTTTCTGCAGTACCTGCTCAGCCTGAACTGAGGAGTGAATCAGAAAAAGAGCAGTAGCAATCAGCAAAAAATATTTCATTTATGGAAGGAGCGGCTTAGGCGGCGAAAAGGCGAGGCGGTAGGTGGGAGTGAGTTTACTTGAGGCTCACGCACACGAGATTTTCTTGGCCGCGCATGATCAGGTGGCCATTGCTCAGTGCCATAGGCGACCAGTACTTCAGATCAGGGATCTTTATTTGCTTGCGGCCTGCCTGGGCGGCGATCTGCTTGTCGACCTCTTCCTTCTTGCCGAAGATGTCGGCCATTGCGATCTCTTGATAGCCTTTGGGAGATGGATCGATGACTCTGAGATAGCCGACCTCGCCGTCCTGGATCAGGAGTTTGCCATCGACCAAGATCATATTTCCGCGTCCCATGAAAGGCGCGTTGCCCGTATTCCAGACGATATTGCCCTCGAAGTCCATACAGGTCAGGCCGCCAGTGGCGCGCTTTTCTCCCTTGTGATTGGCGTTCTCATTGGCCAGATAGTAGATGTGCTCGCCGATGACGAATGGCGGATGCATCTGTGTGCCCTGCTCGATCTCAAAGACTTTTTCCACCTGCCAGTCGGAACTGACTCGGATCATGCAGGAGCCATTTTCGTAGCCACCGGTGAGGTAGACCAGCTCGTCGGTGACTTTGGTGGGAAAGGGGATTGGGATTTTATTGAAGTAGGCGTCTGTCTTCCACAGCACCTTGCCGGAGCTGGGTTCGACGCTGATGGTGGTGCCCAGTTCATCCTCCTTGAGCGTGGCTAGAAAGACGACCTGCTCGACACCGTGCAGAGTCATCACCGTAGGCGTGGAGTGGGAGTCGCCAAAGCCCTCGGTCTGCCATTTTTCCTTACCGGTTTTCAGATCTAGTCCCACCAGGCCGACATCGGCACTCATGGCTGCTACGATCATGGTATCGCCCACTACCACGGGGCTCTGAGCCCAGCCCCATCTGGGTGGCTCGGCGTCGTAGCTATCCTGCAGCTCGACGATCCAGTTGGCCTTTTGGCTAGCGCGATCGATGCTGTAGACCTGGCCAAAACCACCGATGAAGTAGACGGCGTCATCGGTGACGTAGGGCACTCCACGAGATCCAGGGAAGGAGAGCTTGCCCGCATGATCGTGCTGAAAAGCCCATTTTTCGGTGCCATCGGCGAGGTCGAGGCAGAGGAGTCGATCGGCTTCTGCGGGCTTTCGGTCGATCACAAAGACTTCGTCGCCCTTGATAGCGGCACCCCCAAATCCCTCATTGAGAGTCTTTTTCCATAGGACTTCGGGGCCATCCCCCCAGTCAGAGAGCTTGAGCCCGGACTCGGTGGAGACACCATTTCGCTGTGGGCCCTGAAAGTTTGGCCAATCGGCCAGGGCAGCAGTGGTCAGGCAGGAGATAGACAAGAGAGAGAGGACAGCGTACTTCATTCTGTCGAAGAGTATTGCGGGTTAGGGGGAGGCTTTCAATCACGAAATGGCGGAGGATCGCGGATAGGTGACAGGGCCGAGAATGGCACTACAATGAGTTGAGGCGATTATAATCGCCCAAGAACCACTTTATCCGTCACATTAGCGAGTATGAACGAAGAAGACCAATCTACTGAATCGAAACCTGAAAAGAAAAGAAATCCTATTGCTTCCGTTGTCGTCGCTATCGTAGGACTCGCCTGTGGCGTGTATTTGATCAACCCGACAGCAGGAGTCGTCGAATTGATCCCTGATAACATCCCGGTTTTCGGTAATCTCGATGAGGCCGGTGCGGTTGCTATTCTGATAAGCTGTTTCGCGTATTTCGGACTAGATATCGGAGCGATTTTTGGAAGAAAAGAAAAGGCTGATGCCAAACAAGCTAAGGGCGAAGTGATCGACAACTAGTGCCCCTCAGGGTTTCCTGACTTTTTTGGGCTTTGTGCCCAGTCACTGGTATCCCAGGGCACGCTGCCCTGGGATTTTTTTGCACACTAGGTCTCCAAAAAATGGATAGTAGGCACACGCGGCAGCAGTTTTTGAGGCAGTGCTCGGCTCTGGGCTTGGGCGCTGTATTTGGTCGCGAGGCCTTGGCTCTGGATAGCCAGAGTTCGAAAGGCAAGGTGGTGATCATCGGTGCTGGTGCGGCGGGGCTGACTGCCGGATTTTGGCTGAACCGGATGGGCATAGAGGTGCAGATCCTCGAGGCATCGGATCGTATCGGCGGACGCCTGCGCAAGCTAGAGGGCTTTGCCGACTATCCCATCGATCTCGGTGGAGAGTGGATTCACACTCACCCTAGGATTTTGGAGAAAATCACTTCGGGTCACCAGTCGCGGGCTCTCCCAGATACAATAAAATACGAAATCGATGCCTATCGCCAATGGACAGGGCATAAGTGGAAAAGCTATTCCGCGAAACGGATTTTTCCGACAGATTACAAATTTGTCCGATCGACATGGGCCGACTTTCTGGCGACGTACCTAGTCCCGCCGATCAGTGATTCGATTTCTCTGAATACGGCGGTGGCGAAGATTGCCTACGGCAACAGCTCAGAGTCTAAAGTCGTGATCAAAACGGTGTCTGGGGCAGAGATCGAGGCAGATGCTGTGCTGGTGACGGCTTCGCTGGCGGTGCTGAAGAGCGGTATCATCCAGTTTGACCCCGTGCTGCCGGCTGATAAACAAAATGCCATTCGGAAAGGCACTATGCCAGGTGGGTTGAAAGCGTTTTTCAAGTTCTCAGAGAAGTTCTTCCCATTGGGTTTTGGGCTCGCCAAATATGACGACCGCGAGGCGGGGGATATTTACTACTATGACCCTGGCTTTGGACAGGACTCCGATCAGGCGATTTTGGGTCTGTTTGCCTATGGAAAGGTAGCAGAGCCGCTGCTGCAGATGAGCTCGGATCAGGTGAAAAGGCATGTCCTCGGCGAGCTAGATGGTGTTTTTTCAGGCGCAGCCAGTCGTGGCTACCAGGCGCATGTGGTGCAGAATTGGCAGCGGGAGCCCTTTGTCCGCGGGGCTTACTCCGATCGGCTGACTCGGTCGATCATCAAGGCGCTGGCTCGCCCATTGGCCGAGCAGGTCTACTTCGCAGGGGAGGCTATCCCCAAAGACAGAGCTAACTGGGGCTATGCTCACGGTGCGGCTCTATCGGGAGCTGATGCCGCTACCCAGATAGCCCGAGTGCTGGGCTGAAGATTTTAAAAACGCGGGCGCCCCTTGGGTGGGTGGCCGCCTTTGCCTTTGCTCTTTCCTTTGCCTTTGCCGCTACCATGGGGCGGGTGTGGATGTGGACCGCCAGGAGGTCTGCCCATGCCGCCGCCGCCACCTTTGGGCACCATATCGATAGGAGTACCCCGCCACGCTCTGGGAATGACTGGCCAGGCGTCGGTCATGAAGTAAGCGTAAGTGCCCTCTGGGAAGTCTGGTGTCACACAGAAGCGCCCATTGCACTCATCGAGATCGCCAGAGCCTTGGACCCACTCGTAGTCGCGGATGAAAGCTCCATCATAGGTGCCACCAGGGCCATTGGGTTCAGCAGGTCGATCGCCGACTTTCAACTGGTAGCTGGATGTCAGGTCTACGATGCCGGAGCTGGGATCCTGAGGATCGCTATAGCCATAGCGCACATAGATAGGGTAGCCATCGGCTGCCCAGCCGATCAGCGGAGAGTGCGCGCCCTCCTGAAAGCCGAGACGGCTCATCAGTCCTGTGGGTAGGCCGTGGTAATGGTACAGTCCGGTAGGCTGGACGTGGGCATGATTTTCGTCTAGGCCGAGATCGATGGCTCCACTCAGCGGTTCATACTGCCAGAATCGGTTATTTTTCCAGACTTCGGCCGCGCCTGGCTCCATGAGAACCCCGTCCAGAGTGATGCCGAAGACTTTGGGGGCTCGCTGGCTGCCGTGCATGTAGGTCACCTCGCGAGCTGGTCTGGGGTCCTCTGGTATTAGGATATCGATCTGTTGCTCGCGGATGGTATTTGGGTTGCCTGCATTGGGGAACTGGCCCACGAGATGATCGGGGATACTATTGGCGCGGATGGATTTTTTAGTGCCTCGGTCGCGGATCGAGACCTCCGACTCCGCAGGTGGCTGCTGCGTAGCTGGCTGTAGGAGCAGCATGCCCGCGCGATTGGTAGTGTGGAAGCGGCCCTGAGCTAGCAGGGCCGAGGCTACGGCTAAGGTGGCGGCGGCAAAGATGAGGGTGCGTTTTGGCGGTATCATGACTCTAACGTAGTTAGGCAAGCTTGAGTCAAAATGAAGCGGGGTAGGAATCTGGTGGATATTTTTAGCTGCTCACAGATCGGGCTGTACTATTGCATTAGTAGGAAAAGGTAATAATCGACCAGAGTTTTCTATAGCTAAAGTGATAAGAGTGTATGTCTTTTGAGTAACTCTAATTCCTCAAAAGGGTGCGAGGTCTCTAAACTCCGGCTGCTAGTGAAGGTGTAGATTAACTAGTTTTTGCCTACACTGATAATGCTCAGCTCATGATTGAGCCTTTTGTCCTAACTAGGTTTCGATGCGGTTTGTTTTAGTTAGTCACGGGCTTCATCATAAACAAACCAGTCGTCGCACTGTAGGCATGGTTCATGGCCATGGATTTTACCTCGTGTCCGGCCCCCCAGGAGTCTGAGAAAAGGATATGGTCGGTTTTGTCATTGTAGCCAATGATGAGGCGCATGTGACCACCGCGAGTTTGCTCAGATAGGGGCGGGTCTTCGGGGTAGCTGGCGGGATTGAGATTGAGACACCAGAGTAGTGGGATACCGGAATCGGTGTACTTTTGGATGGCCTTTTTGAAGTCGCGTCCTTCTACGGCTTCACCCACATAGCCTTTCTCCTCGTCGATCAGCTCGCGTAGGCCGCCGCGCTCGCCTAGTATGCCGATACAGTCGTAGCGCATTTTGAACAAATGATCGATCTGAGTGAGGGCTTTGTTGGTGTAGAAGGCACTGGTGCCTCGGTTGGGGTCGGCTCCAGTGATCTGTGCGAGCTGATGCATATCGCATGGTACCCCGTAGTACTCGAATAGGCGCTGGATGGATGCGACCACGCAGTAGCCTTTGCCACCCTGATCAACCATTGGGATCTGGCTCACGTAGATGTTGCCGTTGCTCTCTTTTTTCACAAAGCTGGGTAGCTGCGAGGTGCGCACCGAGGCACCCACACGGTCCTGCATGGCGGCGGCATAGGCCCCTTTGGCATCGCGGCGGCAGAGGCGCATGCGCAGGAATTCGATCTTCTTGTTGGCTGAGCGAACGCCGGGGTTGTACTCCAGGACGGCCATGCCGCGGGCGGAGATCCAGGTGAAGCCGCTGGTCAGGATACCGCGCTCGATTTTGCCCTGCCTGCCGCGAGGCTTGGTGGCGAGCTGCTCGCCCAGATGGCGGCCGACTAGCATGAACTGTTTGTCGAAGTCTTCTTTATCCAGCTTGCCAGCGTCGCCACGATTGAAAATCGAGATGGTGATGCCGAGGAAAGTTCCGTTTTTGAAGTCGACGATCATCTCCTGCACGGGCACTTCGCCTTTCATCAGCGTCAGATCCACCTCCACATTGCCAGCGGGGTGGCGCTTGAAGATGGCTCGTGTCTTAGCCTGGTCGAGCCACTCAAAGTAGGGATTGGCCCGCATATCGCCTTGGGGAAACATCTCAGCTAGGCTGCCCGGTGTCAGCTTGTAGGCACCGGGCAGATTCACAAAAGGGTCGAGATCTGCCTCGAACCGAAACTCCTGAGAGCGAGCTGAGGGACTAATCGCGAAGGCAAGGAGCGCCAGGGCCAAGCCATAGCAGGTGAGTAGGGAGCGGTGTGCCATGGTCTTGTTATAGCTGTTTCGGGCCAAGGAGGAAATGAAAAAAATTCAGCCTGAAGAACGCTCTGCCAGCAGGGTCTGAGGCCTAAATTCAATAGGGTACAATTTTTACTGAATAGGGTACAATGAGTGGCTAGAGAGCGGTTTTCAGTCGAAACGAGTGTTGGCGAAGCGGGCTGCGATGTGTAAAGATCCAGTGCCCAAAACAAAAAACATGCCCGAAAAACTCGATAATCGCCATGAGATCGAGCTGGCCGAGGGGATCTCGATCCAGCTCAGCCCAGCTAGTCTCATGCCGCGTCTGCTAGCACGACTGATCGATTTTGCGATTCAGATGGGTGCTTATTGGGTTTTGGCGATCGTACTCGAAGTGATCGGGGCGGTGATGGGTGGAGAGGTCGCTTCGGGGCTGTACATGCTTATCGGCTTTCTGGTATTCTGGTTTTACGATCCTATTTTTGAGGTGTTGGGCCGCGCGGCTACGCCTGGAAAGATGCTGATGAAGCTGCGCGTGGTGAAACTATCGGGTTCTCCCACCGATCTGAGCAGCTCATTTTTGCGGGCTCTTTTGTGGCCTTTTGATTTATTTCCCCTAGGGATGGCAGGTATCACAGCCGTGCTGGCCACGCCCAATTCCCAGCGGCTGGGTGATCTGGCGGCTGGCACTCTCGTGGTGCATGTGATCGATCCGCATGTGGATGAGCTGCCTGAGCTGGCAGTGCGTCCGATACGGCCTGCAGTGCCTCTGCAGCGTGAGGAGCAGCTGGCCTTCATCGAGTTTGGTCGGCGGCATGCGCTGCTCAGTGCAGAGCGGCAGCAAGAGATCGTCGACAGTCTGGAGCCACACCGCGGCACAGCTCCCAGCGGCATGCACTATGCGCTAGGTATCGCCAAGTGGCTTAGCCAAAATGAAGGCTAGACTTGAGCAGACATTTTTCCCATATTTTCGCATCTCCTGCCCTAGATGATATCCCAAAAGCAATTCCAAAAGCTCAACCAAAATCGCTGGGACGATGCTCGACAGACGGTGGCGCAGCTGGGGACTAAAGAGGGAGTCTCGCCGAAGGTAGCTCGCGAGCTGCCCAGCAATTTTCGCAAAATCTGCCAAGAGATGGGCATTGCCAGGCAGCGACTCTACGGCACCAAGCTCACTGCAGAACTGAATCAGCTGGTGATGGATCTTTTCCACCATCTGCACCGCAGCAAAAATCGAATCAATCCGGTGCGTTTTTATCTGCGCACGTTCCCCGGTGCTCTGCAGCACAATCTGCATTTTTTCTGGATCAGTGTGGTGCTCTTCTGGGGGCCGTTCTTGCTGATCGCCTGCTCGGGGAATTGGGGGCTGGAGTGGATCCAGTCGATCCTAGGGCCAGGGCAGATGCACGGGATCGACCAGAGCTATGGAGTCGATGGCGATGCGCTGAAGCATGGCCGTGAGACCTATGGCAGTGATTTTGCGATGTTCTGCTTTTATATCGCGAACAATGTGGGCATCGATTTCCGGTGCTTCGCAGGGGGCATCTTTTACGGTATCGGTACGCTGTTCTTCACGGTTTACAATGGTATCGCTATAGGGGCCACATTTGGGTACGTCCATGCGGCGGGATCTCCGGAGAAACTGTATGGATTCGTAGCGGGGCACTCGGCATTTGAGCTAGTCGGTCTACACCTGTCTTCGGTAGCAGGCTTTCGCCTCGGCTGGGGACTGATCAGTCCGGGGAATCAGAGTCGGCTATCGTCTCTGATTCGCAATGCCAAGGAGTCGCTTGTCATACTGATCGCGGCTGGGACGCTTACGTTTTTGGCCGCTTTTATTGAGGGTTTCTGGTCGGCTCAGCCACATCCGCTTTCAGTCAAAATTACCGTTGGTGCGGTGTTTTGGGTGATCACGCTCATCTACATCTTCAGTGGTAGAAAGGAGTGGTATGAACGTCCGTGATCTTGAGATCTCGCTACGCCCTAGGAAAAGCTGGGAGGCTGTCGATCTTGGTTTTCTGCTGACTCGTCAGCATTACCGCGATCTGCTGAAGATCGGCTTGTATGGCTTTGCCCCGCTATGGGTGCTGGCCATCGTGCTGGGTTGGTCGCAGCCGTGGATACCTTTGTTGGTGATCTGGTTGTTCAAGCCTATCTACGACCGCTTTTGCCTACATTTGTTTAGCCGGCGCATCTTTGGTGCCGAGATATCGTGGCAGGATGTGCTGAAAAAAGCTGGCAGCTTCTGGTTTCGCCGATCGCTGCCGCTGCTCACGTATCGTCGATTTTCGCCAGTGCGGTCGATGGTGTTACCGATTCAGGAGCTGGAGCAGCTCAAATCGAAAGCCTTTTCTAGTCGCTGCACGGTCGTGAAACGAGTCGGCGGAGGTACCGCATTGCTTACCACTTGGGTCATGGCATTTTGCGAGATTCTGATTATCGCGGGGCTGTTTTTCTTAATCATAGCGTTTATACCTCAGGGCGATAGTGAGACGTTTGAGGAGTTTTACGAGTCTACGGCTCGTACGTTTAGCGATATGGGATTGGTGTTTCGCATTCTCATCATCATCTATGCAGCGGTAGTTTTACTACTTGAGCCATTTTATATGGGCGCAGGGTTCTGTTTGTATCTCAATAGTCGCAGCTCGCAGGAGGCTTGGGATATCGATTTGCGCTTCAAAGAACTGGCGGGTCGCATCCATCAGGGCAAGGTGCACCAGTCGGGAGGTTCTGTGGCCATTTTGCTACTAGGTTTTCTAGCGATCATTTTTTCTTCTGGTGGGCTGCAGGCGCAAGACGGCCCTAGCGACGATCCTCAGGCGGTGGTTGAGGAAATCTACCAGCACGAGGACTTCACGATTCACACCCGGATCATCAAAGAGAGGGTCGAGAAAGACGGCCCGCAGTGGTGGGAAGACTTTAAAGAAAAGTGGCTCGACTGGCTAGACAAAGACACTGAGAAAAAAAGCCGTAGCGCTCAGAAAGGAGCCGGAGCGGATGGGCTTATGCGCTTGTTCGCCTACGGTGCGCTGGCTGTCCTAGTCGTGGTCGTGCTATATTATCTGGCCATGGTGCTGATGCAGAGTCACAAGCCTGATCTGTCGATAGAGAAGCCCATCCTGAAAAAGAAACCAACAGTGGTGATGGGTATGGAGGTGACAGCCAAATCCATCCCAAAGAATCTGATCGAAACCGCAGAGGACGCGTGGCAGGCGGGGCGATTTAAAGAGGCGTTGTCTTTCCTATATCGTGGTGCCCTATCGCAGCTGATCCTGGAGTGGCATGCCGATATCGATGACTCCGCTACCGAATACGAGTGCATGCGTGCGGCGCGCCGAGTACTGCCCGATAGCAATTCGGGCTATTTCGATGAGCTTTCGAAACACTGGATCTGTGTGGCCTACTCGTCTAATCGAGTGTCTGATGCGCAATTTCAATCCCTGTGCCAGGCATGGCCATTTGTCATGAGATGATGAGCCGTATCCTATACTTATTGATTGGTTGTGTGGTACTGCTGTTAGTCAGTGGCTGTGCGGAGTATGAGGAGAAAGAAGTCGAGATCGGCTACAAAGGTCTGGCTAGGATCGACCGTTTCCTCGCGGCGACACGGCTGGTTCGAGAGATGGGGCTAGAGTCGGGCAGCTATGCAGGCCTACCTGAGCTACCGCCTCCGCCCAATACAGTGCTGTGTGTGCCCGCAGGGAGTCTGCAGAACCAAGGGACTTTGTCGGAACTTGAGGACTGGATGCACTACGATGGTGGGCATCTCATCTGCTTTTTGCAGCTCGATGGTAAGAGTCGCTTTCGCAAGGATGAGGAGACCTATTCGTTTGCGCCATTTTTGGATTTCTTTGGGCTGGAGATCGATCTTGAGAAAGGTGCCAAAGAGAAGGAGGTGACGGCTCTGAAGTTTGAGGAGACCCAAGGGCTAAAGGAAAAGTATACGGTCGAGTATAAATCACCTTTTAGGTTTCGCTCGATCGACGCGGGCGAGGACGAGCCTTTTGTCCACAGTGAGCGATTCGAGATGGGCGAGGGCTCTATGTTTGTGTGGAGTACGGCGGCACCATTTGCCAATAAGAATCTAAAGAAAGAAAAACATGCCTCTCTGCTTTGGGATATGGTCAATGCCAACTCCTCCGACGAGGTGTGGTTTGTCTATTCGACTAGGATTTCTTTTTGGGCCCTGCTATGGGAGAAGTTTGCTTTTGCGATCTGTTCAGGAGCATTGCTGATCTTTGTGTCGATTTGGGTGGGAGCAAGGCGTTTTGGCCCGATTTTTGATACTGTCGACTCGAAACGCAATCGTCTCGATGATCACCTGACTGCCAGTGGCTATTTTTTCGCCAAACACAAGGCAGATCAGATGGTGATTGAGTCGACCAAAAAACGAATGTCTACCCAATTGGCCCGTCGTGCCAATTTACCTATCGATGCGACAGAGGCTGAGATCCTGTCTGCCTGCCAGCGAGATGGCATACTCGATGCTGAGCAAGCTGAGCTATATCGGAAGCCTTTTCCGGAATCGATCAAAGAGCAAATCAACTACCTGCAGCAACTGCAAGCTATAGAGCAAGAACTATGAACCCAAACGAACCTGATCTACCTGGTCCGACACCTTCTCCATCGGTGCCTCCTGCGAGTCCGCAGCCTGCGGCGGTGCCACCCGTGCCTCAGCAGCCAGTAGCACCTGCGGCACCACCAGCGACGCCACCTGCACCAGTAGAGCGTGTTGCCGCTCCAGCTCCCGCCGTGGTCCCCACGCCAGTGCCTGCTCCTGTCCCGGCAGTAGCTAGTGAGCCCAGCCCCGCACCAGCGCCTGTGCACGCGCCAGAGCTTGTTACTACTCCACAGCCCGCGGCTCCCGCGGTAGAGGCTGCAGCTCCGCCATCTGTGGCATCGGCAGAGTTGGCGCTGGTACGTGAGATCCAGGGCCAGATACGCAAAGTGTTCATCGGTCAGCACGATCTGGTAGAGATGGTGCTGACTGCGTTTATCAGCTCCGGTCACCTGTTGATCGAGGGGCATCCTGGCCTGGGCAAGACACATTTGATTGTCAGTCTGGCCAAGGCCTTTCAGGGGCAGTTTAAGCGGATTCAGTTCACGCCCGACCTGATGCCATCGGATGTGGTCGGCCATAGTATGTATCACATGGGGACTCAGAGCTTTAATGTGAAGCAGGGCCCCGTGTTTACTAACCTGCTACTGGCAGACGAGATCAACCGTGCTCCAGCTAAGACTCAGTCGGCTCTGCTAGAGGTCATGCAGGAGCGTCAGGCGACGATCGATGGTGAGAGCTACCCACTGCCAGAGCCGTTTATGGTATTGGCTACGCAGAACCCTATCGAGCATGATGGTACCTATCCGTTGCCGGAGGCACAGCTGGATCGCTTTATGATGAAAGTGCTGGTGACCGAGCCGGAGCTACAGGAGGAGATCGAGATAGCGACACGCGCCACTCACTCTGGTGAGCAGACACTCGAGGTGGATCAGGTCGAAGCGGTGGCGACACCGGAGCAGATCGTGGCTCTGCGGAAGGCTCTGCGCGATCAGCGTGTGGTGCCCGAGGTCATCGAGTATGCGGTGAAGATCGTGCAGGCGACCCGTGAGTCGGCCATGACTAGCTATGGTGCTAGCCCCCGTGCGAGTATCGCGCTGATCGAGGCGGCCAAGGGGCTGGCTCTACTGCGAGAGCGAAACTATGTGATACCGGACGATATCAAGGCCTGCGCACTAGCTGTGCTGCGCCACCGTATCAGCCTGACGGCAGAGGTCGCCATCTCTGGGCAGACAGTAGACGAGACGGTGAGTGCGATTGTGAATTCCGTGGAGTCGCCGCGGGTATAATTTATCTCGGTCAGTATGCGTCCTAGCCGTACTCTGCTATACATTCTGTTGGCGGTATTTTTATCTGCCATCGTAGTGGCGTTGTTTCCTCAGTATACCCAGATCTGGGTACTGGGAGCTGCAGTGGTAGTATGTGTAGGACTAGCGGATTTTTTGATGGGATTTCGCCGAGTGGCGTTGGCATTTGAGCGGGAGTATCCGACTCGATACCCTCTCGGGTCGCGCACAGAGGTGACCAGTCGTATCGCCAACCGTAGTCGCGCAGCGGTGACGCTTCGGTATTACGATGGTATCCCTAGCCACTGTCTGCACGAAGGCTTCCCCTACACTCAAAAGATAGGTGGCGGTGGTGAGTTTGCCAGTTTTACCAGTCTTCTTACTTTTCAGCGGCGCGGCGATCATGTCATCGCTCCAGCTCATATCGAGGTGCTATCGCCGTTGGGGCTCTGGTGGCGCTATCGACGACTGGGCGATGAGCTGAAGCTACAGGTCTACCCCAACTACGAGCCAGCACTCAAGTACGGTCTTTTGGCCACATCTGACCGACTCGAGCAGATGGGGATTGTGAAAAAGCGCTTTAAAGGGCTGAGCAAAGAGTTCCACCAGTTGCGTGATTATCAGGATGGCGATGCGATCAATCAAATCGATTGGAAAGCCACCTCGCGAGTGAACCGTTTGATCACTCGGGAATTCCAGGAGGAGCGCGATCAGAATATCTTTCTAGTAGCGGATTGTAGTCTGCGCACCAAGGCGGTGGATCTAGACCTACCGATACTCGATCATTTATTAAACGCGATGATCCTGATCAGCTACATGGCGATCAAGCAGGGTGATAAGATCAGTATCGCCAACTTTGGTGTGCCAGCCGAGGATGTTCGCTATCTGCCGTCGCTAAAAGGTGGCTCGGGGATGGCCAAAGTGCTCGATCATCTGTATAATTATCAGTCGACAGATTCGTATGGTGAGTACTCGGAGCTGACCAAACGCCTGCTCAGCTACCCACAGAAGCGGTCATTGGTCATCATATTGACTAATCTGCGCACCGAAGACAAGTATGGCTGTGTCGAGGCACTGAGACTGCTCAGTGAGAAACACATGGTATTGCTGGCCTCGGTGCAGGAAAACTCCGTCTCGCAGATTTTATCCAAACCTGTCGAAACCACGGCCGATGCCCACCGCTATGTCGGAGCCACAGCCTACGAGCAGGATGCAGAGGAGATCGTATCCGATCTGATGCAGCAGGGGATCAACGTCCTGCGAGCACCGATCGAAACATTCGGCATCGAGTTGGCTAATCGCTATCTCGATCTGAGATCGTCGATCGCGTCGTGATAATGCTTGAGGATTTTTGCTGAATTGTTTACAGGAAGGGGATGAAAGTGATTCGCCCCACTATTTTGGCCGTTGGATTTTTGTTGTTAACGAGTATCAGCTTTTCAGCGCCTCGTTTACCACGAGGTATTTTTTCCCTCGATCAGCTAGAGGCAGCTCAGGCCAAAGCGCTCGAAGAAGATCTACCGCTGCTATTCTTTCATAACGATAGTAAGTCGACATGAGGAGCTTGTGTGGTGGCCGGTCAGGCTGCTTTTCGTGATTTGCCTCGCATTGGTGTGACAGTGTTTGTTGATCGAGAGGATAAGATTTTCCTAAAAACGCCGCCTGTTGCGCACGGTGGCTTTTTCCCGAGAAGTGGCCCTACCTGTCCCAGTGCGCACTGCTTGCCCTATTGGGCGCCGTCCGGTGTAGGAGCCTTTCATGGTAGAATAACTAATTTGTTAGGTTCTCAGAAAAGAACTTGAGTTGTATGAATAGAATTCTGGAAAGTGATGCGGGGTATTCTGTCATCGAACAAGAGATGCGCCGGTTAGTTGATGAGATAACCGGATCTCTTTACAGGTGTAGAGATTTAAATATCCTACCAATTGATGCAATTGCATATGCTCATCTATTGCTGATCTGGACTGAGCAACTACACTCGATGGCTATTGCTTACTCAAAGGGCTATGTGAATGTTTGGCGTGGATTATTTCAAGAGATTGCTGTAAGAATGGAAAGGCCTTTAGATCCAGAGGTGGTTACTGTTCTTTCAGCTCTCGACGATTTGGCGAAGCATACTGAGTTCGATAGAAGTTTCGACGCAATCAAAGCCGAATGTGATATGCGATTCCAATGAACAGCCTAACACGACGACGCAGGACAACCTCGCGTACATTGTCTGTGTTGACACAGCCAGGATCAGGGGCCCTAATTCTGGTAATTGACATAAGTCCGTTCGCTTAATGAGGTTTCGAAGCGTTACTTTCTGATGCGGGTCGAAAAAGAAAAACTACGAACCTGGGAGAGAAAGCAGGAGTAAGTCCTGGCCGGGCTGGATTTCGAAGCTTGGACCAATGCTAAGGGCGCTAGTATAGAAGCGAAATTTAAATCGCTGATCGATGAGCAACTGACGATCGTAAAGAGGGCGGGCAATCAATTCACCCTGCCTCTTTCATCTCTTTCGGCAGACTCTCAAGCGCGCGCCAGAGAGATCGCTGAGAGTTTGAAGTAGCTTTCTAGCTGCTGCCTTGAATGAACTGTTTCTGCAGCCAGTAGGCGAATGCACCCATAGCGAAGATGATCGATAGATTCAGCACCAGTATCGTGCCGACGATGATGAGTGCCACTAGCACTGGCCACCAGCCTCCTCTAGCTTGTTGACCATCCTCGCTCTCGAGGTACTCATTGAGCATTTCGTAGTTTCGCTTGTTGGACTTGAACCATGCCGAGAAGAAATCACCCACACCAGGGAACAGGCCGCAGATCGCATTGACGAACATATTGCCTCCCATGCGGAGGAGGGTCTTGAAAGGGATGCCCTTTTTCCCTGCCTCGGTCAAAACAGTGGCCCCTATGAGCGTAGCGGCTATCTCGCCACCGCCAGGGATCAAGCCTAGGATAGGATCGAGTCCGAATTTGATCTTGGTTCCGGGTATCCTGATGCACTCGTCCAGCAGCCAGGCGACTCGCTTGGAGGTGCGGGCTTTTTCTCTCAATTGCCCTTTCAGATCTTGTTCGGAGACTGTCTCAGATTCGCTCATAGTATGGTTGTTCCTTTCGATGATAGACGTAAAGGTTCTCGGCTTAGGACACAAGTGTCTCTTCGCTATGGAAAGCTTCTGTTTGAACTTTCGCAAATTGAAGGAATGATTAGCGCTTGAACAGGGGGATTCGCCCCCTCACTACCACCAAAAACCTTTCTGAGAACTGTGCCAGACGCTGAGACAATCGCCAAAACATGCGCCAAATATGCGGATGATATCCAAGCAGAGGATATCGTGGTGCTGGACCTGAGAGGGATATCGAGCATTGCAGACTTCTTTGTGATCTGCACCGGCACCTCTATGCCTCATCTCAAAGCGATCCTGCGTGATGTGCGCGAGAAGACTCAAGAGGAGATCGGCGAGAGCCCGCGGAGCGCCGAGGGCGATGCCGAGAGCCACTGGCTGGTGATCGACTACGTCGATGTGATCGTACATATTTTCCACGAGGACAAGCGCGATGTCTACACCCTCGAGGACCTCTGGTCTGATGCGCCTCGGCTACAGATCCCGAGCCAGCAGGCGACCGAAGCAGAGCTGTCGTCGTAGACTCTCTGATTTTTCATATGAGGATAGAAGTGGTCAACACCGGTAGTGAACTGCTACTGGGCAAGGTAGTGAACACCCATGTCGGGTATTTTGGCGATGAGCTTTTCCGCTTGGGGCTACGCATCCAGCGGCAGACCACGATACCGGATGGCGACGATATCCGCGTGGTATTGGAGGAAGCTTTTCCCCGCTGCGATGTCATTCTGATCACCGGAGGCCTCGGGCCGACGAGCGACGACATCACCCGAGAGATCGTGGCAGAGATGCTGGGGCGTGAGCTACAGCTCGACCAGAGTATCCTCGATGGCATACAGGAGATGTTTCGCAGTCGGGGGCTGAACCCCAATCGTGCAAACGATCGACAGGCGATGGTGCCAGAGGGGGCTGTGGTGCTCGACAATCCTAATGGTACAGCACCTGGGCTGTATGTGCCTGCGACAGAGGAGAGTCCGCATTTGTTTCTGATGCCAGGTCCGCCTCGAGAGCTAAAGCCGATGTGGCAGAGCTTGGTGCAGCCTCGGATCGTGGAGCTACTCGGAGTCTCTGGGCAGCAGGTGGAGACGGCTTTTCGCAATTTTCGCATCTATGGAGTGGGCGAGTCGGCTGTAGCGACATTCCTCGAGCCCGAAGTGGAGGGCATACCAGATCTGGAGCTCGGCTACTGCGCGCGTTTGGGTGAGGTGGATGTACGCCTGATCGGCTCTGACTCCGCAGTGGAGCAGGCTGCAAAGATACTGCGGGCGAAATACCCTGAGGATATCGTAGCGGAGAGCGAGGACTCGATCTCGCAGGTGATCATACAGCTACTATCAGAGCGGGGGCAGACGATCGCCACCGCCGAGAGCTGCACAGGCGGGCTGATCGCCAGCACCATCACCGATGAGAGTGGCTCTAGTGGTGTCTTCCATCGCGGCTATGTCACCTATGCGAATGAGGCCAAATCGAGCCTGCTCGGGATCGATCTGGCTACGATAGAGAGCCATGGAGCTGTCAGTCCAGAGACTGTCACGGCTATGGCAGAGGGGTGTCTGCGCGAGAGTGGGGCAGATCATGCGATCGCTGTCAGTGGTATCGCTGGGCCGACCGGAGGCTCGGAGGAAAAGCCTGTCGGCACCGTCTACATCGGCATCGCCAGTGTCGGCCAGGCGACTTATGTGAAGCATTATTTTTGGCCGGCAGAGCGGGTTTCTTTCAAGACTAGGGTCTGCCGACTGACCCTCGATCTGCTTCGGCGGAGGATATTGGGGTATCCCTTGTCATAATCGGTCACGATCGATTCCTCAACTCGGACTCGAATTGAGGTGAAAAATGGGCTATAAATGTGACCGAAGGGGCCACCTCGACCTCCTCCCTATCGGGTACACGAATGTCACATCACAGATCAGTCTCATTGCTAGTCATGCTCGCCTGCTGGTGGAGCGCAGCATCGCTGTCTCATGCCCAGCTGTTTGATGGTAAGCTTAACCCTTTTAAAAACCGTGAGCCAAGTGGGCCGAGCAGCTCCAGAGAGCTGCCTCCAGGTGCTGCGGATATTACCTTTGTCAGAGACTACGGCGTGCCCAAGCCTCAGCCATTGTTCGGGCCGATCAATACGATCAAGGGGCATGAGGTGAAGTTCACCATCGGCGCGCAGACCAATGTACAGGGGATGGCCGTGGAGTTTTTGGTCAGGACTAGACCGACGGCGGGCAAAATTCTGATACTGCACAATCGGGAGCGGCGCGATACCGCCACCGTCATCTACAGTGCGGACCCCAATTCGGCCGCTACGATGGATAGTTTCACCTTCGCAGCTCGCTATCCTGGGGGGAAATACTCGAATCCCATGCGAGTCGACATCAAGATAGCGGATGCCTCTGCACTGCTCATGGTATCGCCTCAAAAGGTCGATTTTGGCGAGCTGATGGTCGGACAGAAGGTCGAGAAGAAGATAACGCTGAGTAACCGAGGTAATGCCCCGAGTACGCACCGGCTGGATTTATTCGCTCCATGGAAGCTGATATCGCCGAAAAATGGTATGATATCGCTGAATCCTGGGCAGTCGATCGAGCTGAAAATCGCTTATGAGCCGATCATCGAGGGGGAAGCTAGTTACTTTCTGCAGTTTGGCTCTGGCTGTCAGCTCAGTGGCAAGGCCATCAAACCATTCTCATTAGTCAAAGAAGACTGGGAGCTGAAATACAATCCGAAAACAGGTCGCCGCGAGGTGGATGTGCTGGTGATGAACCACTCCAAGCGCCCCTATGAGGCCCTACTGCGCACCAGCTCGCGGCTGAATACTGCAGCCAATCTCTACACTATCTTGATACCGGGCAAGGAGAACCCTGTGAAGGTCTACCTAGAGCCAGAGGATGTCGCGGCATTTGATGGTGCGCTGGAGGTGAAGATAAAAGAGGGCTTCTCGGTGATGGCGAGTGTCTTCGCCAATATCCAGGAGTCCGAGCTCGAAGTGGAGATCCCAGGACAGGTGAGTCAGGAGTTTCTCAATTTCGGTCCTGTCACAGCTGGGCGCAGTGTCGAGAAGGGCATCGTGCTGCGCAATCGGGGGGGCGAACTGCTGGCTCTCGAGGGAGAGGTGAATCCACCTTTCCGCATTCTGTCCGATCTCAGCCGACAGATGATACCGATGGAAAAGCTGCCACTCACGATAGGCTTTTTCCCAGATAAAGCGGATCGCGGTGCGGCGGATCAGATTTTGACTCTGCGGACCAAGAACCAATCCAAGCAAATCCGTCTGGTCGGCAATGCCCTGCGACCTGCCAACGCACCTAGAGACCTGATCAACATGTCGACCTTTTCATCGAGAGGTAGCAATACAACGAGCGCTGTAGCTAGTGGCCAGCAGCAGCCAGTCGTGACCGTGGCTCCGACGGCGCCTGTCGCTACGCCACCTGGCTCTGGGGCTAGCTTTCCGGCTCCGGCATTCGATGCGACATCGGCACCAGTCGCTCCTACACCAGCTATCGATCGGCCGCCGGTATCTCGAGAGCCAGTGCCGAGCCCAGATCGTATCCGCCCTGGGCAGACGACAGTAGAGAAGATCGCTTCGCTCTCTAGGGAGGAATATTGGAAAAAAGTGAGCCCATTCGGCGTGTTCACCGAGGATCTCATCGAGCGAGACCTAGCCCCAGGTCTAAAGCCAGCTACCGATTTTGAATTGCTCAAAGCGACAGCCTCCAGTTTAGAGTTCAGCTGGACTGCACCAAAAGGCTCCGAGCTGGATAGCTACGAGGTCGAGGTGCGTGGTCAGCGCCTCGATGCCGAGACTGGAGCTCTCGACAGTGTCTGGGCTCCCTATCCGAGTGTGAGTTATGAAAAAGTGGGCCGACTGGTGAAGGCTAAGATTACCGACTTGGCGCCTTTTCGGACCTACGAGTTTCGCGTCTTCACCATCGATCTGAATGGTCGCAGCTCACCGCCTTCCTTGAGCTTCGGCACGATGACGACTCGCACCATGGACTGGACCTACATCTACCTGTCCATCGGCCTGCTAGCGCTCGGATTGATGGTTTGGGCGATCATCAAAATCATCCGCGATCGCCGAGGCGAGGTTTATCGCTCTGAGTTTGTGGATGGGTAAGGGGGTGTTTTCGCTGCTAGGTTCTACGGATAGCTAGCCTGATTCGTTGCAAGTAGAAGAAAGCTGACAATAGCAAGCAGGGAAGGAACGAAGTCTCTAATCGGTATGGTAGCAGGGCATTTAGCAGTGGGGTTGATCGGACACGACCGGATGAAGGAAAATTGGGGTTTGGCCAATGTGTTTCTCCTCGGTAGCATTTTGCCGGATTTTGACATGGCGTGGTGGCTCTGGCTGAGTGACCGGCAGGTATCACATCATACCTACTGGACTCATCTGCCTGCATTTTGGCTCACGTTGTTTGCCATCGCTTTGGCATTTGGAGCATGTGCTGGACTGAAGTCCATGCTGCGCCCTTTATTGGTCTTTGGGGCTGCAATTTTGGCCCATCTGATCATGGACACTCATGTCGGTGGAATCCTGTGGGCCTATCCTTTTTCAGATCACAAGTTTTGCCTTTTCGCCGTTCCCAATGATAACGGGCACTTCCTAGTGTCCGCCATCTTGCACTGGACTTTCCTGATCGAAGTCCCCCTGATTCTGATCGCTGCCTATGTGACTCTGAGACGCCTATTTTCAATAGGGTTCAGACGAAATTCAATAGGGTACAATTTTCAGTGAATAGGGTACAATCACTCTCCAGCGAGAGTTTTCACCACTTCGTCTCTGAGGTGCGCATTGGTGGCGAGAGCTTCGCCGGCGTCGATCACACCTTCGTTGCCTGCCCAGTCGCCGAAGTAGCCGCCGGCTTCTTTGATGATGGGTGGGAAAGGACCGCAGTCCCAGACGGCCATCACAGGGTCCAGCATCATCTCGACACGGCCTGTCGCCACTAGCAGGTAGCCGTAGGCATCGCACCAGCCTGCATTGTAGTAGACGGCCTGCTGTAGGCGCTTCCACTCCTCGGCGCGGTCTGCGCGGTCGATGTAGGCGGTATCGATGTGGGCGCACACGGCGCGATCTAGCTGGCTTTCGTCGGACACTTTGCAGGGTTTGCCATTCCAGAATGCACCGATGCCAGTAGCGCCCGACACGATCTCTGAGAGACCTGGAAAGTAGGCACAGCCCACTTCGACTTTGCCATCGATCTCCAGCGCGATCAGCACCGCGTAGAGAGGCACGCCACGCATGAAAGATTTGGTGCCATCGATGGGATCGATGATCCAGCGGTAGCGGCTGGACTCTCCTCCAGAGTCGCTCTCGCCATACTCCTCGCCTACGATATCGTGGTCTGGGTAGGCGGCTTGGATTCGCTCGCGAATCAGTGATTCGGCCTTTTTGTCGGCGATGGTCACTGGCGTGTCGTCGCCCTTGAATTCGGGCTTGGCCGCATCTGTCTGGAAATATTCCAGCGTCAGTTCGCCAGCCTCACGAGCGGTAGTCTCCGCGAAAGATAGAAAGTCCGATAGCTCTGCCATGTAGGCTTTTAGCGCCTGAGCACAGGTGGCTCAAGCGCTTTTCAGCAAAAGCCTGATACGGACTTTCTTCTTATTCCCAAGACACCTCGCAGCCTAGGGAGCGGAGCTTCTCGGCGAAGTTCGGATGCGCGCGCTGGATCGGTGCCGCGTTGTGCAGCACGGACTCGCCATCCACGCGTAGAGCGACCATGAGTAGGGCGATACAGGCGCGGATGATGTATGGGCACTCGATCGACTGAGCGGCGCGCAGTGGCAGGCCGCCTTTGATGATCACGGAGTGTGGGTCGGTGACGTGGGCGAATGCGCCAAACTTGGTCAGCTCGGGGATCCAGTGTAGGGCCCCCTCGTAGATCTTGTTCCAGAAAAGCAGGTCGCCGCGACAGGCCACACCGAGAGCGATGAATGGAGGCAACAGATCGGCAGGTAGGTATGGCCATGGAGCAGCCTCGATCTTCGGATAGGCGTTGGGTGTGATGCTCGGAGCGATATCGTAAAACTCTTTACCACTGACACTGGCACCCTTTGCGTCGCGATGGATCTCGATGCCCATGCGCTCGAACTGGCGATAAATCATACCCATGTGCTCGTCGATAGTGTGCTCTACCGAGATCGTACCGGCGGTCATTGCACCGATCGCGAGGAATGAGGCGATCTCGTGGTGATCGTCGATGATTCGGTGCTCACAGCCGGCTAGCTGGTCGACTCCCTGGATGATGATGCGGTTGGTACCGATACCGCGGATGTTGGCACCCATGGTCTTGAGGAACTGACACAGATCCTGCACGTGAGGCTCACAGGCCGCATTGTGCAGTGTCGCTGTGCCATTGCCGATCACCGCACCCATCACGAAGTTTTCCGTAGCAGTGACGGAAGCGTAGTCGAGCCAGTGGATGACCTCGGACTCACGGTTGCCGTTTGGCTTGGTGAAGGTGAAACCCTCTGGCAGCACCTCGCAGCCGTAGCCGAGGCTGCGCAGCGCATAGATGTGTGGATCGACTTCTCGCATACCTAGGGCGCAGCCTTTGGTATTGGAGTGAAATTGGGCGGTGCCGACTCGTGCGGTGAGGGCGGAGAAAAGCAGGATCGACGAGCGCATTTGAGCTGGGATGAGCTCAGGGTCGACAGATGTCAGGTCTTTGTGGTGGATATAGCCGACCTGAGTCTCAGTGTCGTAGCTGACCTCACTGCCAAATGCCTCAAACATTTTGAGGAAACGCTGCACATCGGTGATGTCCGGCAGATTGTGTAGAGTCACCGGCTCGCTAGTGAGCAGTGTCGCACTCAGGATGGGCAGTGCGGCATTCTTGTTGCCGGCTGGGATGACGGTTCCGTTTAGGGGTTTGCCTCCGAAAACTCTTAGATTCTCCATATATTTATAATAGCTCCAGTCGTAATTTACTTCAGATTCTCTCCGCGAACAGAAATCGATTTATCTGTGAAAGGTCACTCACAATGCTAATTTTTTCTAAACTAGCGTCTTCTGCCATGGTTTTGATCGCTTCTTCCTGATCGATACCGTACTCGATTGCCACTTTGCCTCCGATTTTGAGATGGGGTGTGACTTGCTCGAAAAAGCGGCGAATCGCATCCAGTCCATCCTCGCCTGAGTAGAGTGCTAGGTCTGGGTCGTGCTGGACCTCCTGACTCAGTAGGGTGCGCTCAGACTCGGGGATGTAGGGCAGGTTGGCGACGATCAGGTCAAACTCCCCATCCACCTCTGCAAAGAGATCGCTAGACTGAATGGTGACGCCTGTCACCCCATCGGGAAAGATCGTAGTGAGGTTTTCTTTGGCTAGCTCTAGGGCGTCGGGCGAGATATCCACCAAATGGGCCTCGACGCTACCGTCGCGAGTGAAAAAGTGATGAGCCAGTGTCAGGCCTAGTACGCCGCTGCCGCAGCCGACGTCGAGTAGTCTCACAGGTGATGATGGCAGGGGCAGGCGACGACAGCGGTCGGCTAGCTCCTCGGTCTCGGGACGGGGCACGAGAGCTCGGCTGTCGGTTTTGAACTCCAGTCCGCAAAACTCGACAGTGCCCAAGAGGTGTTGCAGGGGCTCGCCCTTAGAGCGGCGCATGGTCAGATCTCTCAGGGTGCCGATCTCTGTATCAGAGAGCTCCCGGTCGAAGTCCACATACACCTGCATCCGGTCGCATTTGAGCACGTGAGCTATGAGGTGCTGCATATTGAGCCGTGCGTCTTCGATGCCGCGCTTTTCCAAAAAGGTAGTGCCCTTTTGCAGGGTATCGAGGACTGTGGCCATATTCGTCAGTCTATCGATCGATCACTCTCCTCCACCTTTGAGTGGTGATGGGAAGTTACCAGGGATCTTGGGGCGCGGTAGATCGGGTAGCTTTTTAAAGAGCTTAGTGCTCGGCATGGGTTTGATCTTGAATAGGTAGTAGGGAGAGCTGGTCTGATTCTTACCACCATTGAAAATCGGCGCTCGGTTGAGCTGATTGCAGAAAAAGTGCAGCTGGCCATCGGTGCCAAAGGTCAGCCCCCCGGGCCAGACGATACGGGGATCGGATACCAGTGGGTGCGAGGAGGTATACTCGTCCTCTGGAGAGACGTAGGTGACGGCACCGTTGCCGATATCGGAGAAGTAGATGCGGTCTTTGGCATCGATGATGATGCTGTCGCACACCGGTTTGGGGCAAAAGCCCTGCACGGCCACGTTTAGCTGCGTAGCGGCGATGCTAGCGTCTTTCAGTAGGCTGGTCTCGATACGATACAGTGTCTTGCTATTGCGTGGGCCGTAGTAGAGCCACTCTCCCTTGCGATCGAGTGCAAAGGGGCTCACACCTGAGAGTGGAGTTGCTACTTGGCCATCGGCACGTCGGGCCTCCACTGGCTTGCCATCGAGCACGATGTTTACTGAAGGATCTCTTCGCACCGATATATGGCCCTGCAGGATGCGGTGAGACAGGCCAGTGTTCAGATCGGCCACGATGATAGCAGAGTCGATGCCATCGGCTGGGTCTGAGATGTAGATAAAGGGATCGTCGGGGTCGAGCACTAGATTTTTTAGGATCGAGGTCTCTGTCACCGCATCTTCCAGATGAATGATGCGCTGCAGCACGTCTTTCTTCGCATCCCAGGCGACTAGCTTGGGGCTTTTGCCGGTACGTCGACCATTGTCGAGCATCCAGACCGTGTAGCCATCGTTGACGACGCCGAGTACCGAGTCCAGCTCGATGCGGGAGCCGCTATCCGGTGTGTTCATCTCCAGATTGGGGAATGGCTGCCAGCTGCTTTGGCGGGACTTACGCATCACGCGGAACTGGTGGCCGAAAAACTGGTGACAGGAGATGATATACTCGCCATTCGGCAGTTGGCACATACCGCCGGGTCCAGTAGGCGCACGGCCGACTTCCTGTAGACTGTCGTTGGCCCGGTTTTTGAAGAATTGTGGGAAACTAGGTACCTTCAAATCAGGCGCAGGACACTCCTGAGCGATAAAAAATACCAGAACGAGAGCAATGAAAGTTGCTCGCAATTCAGGCCTGGCACACCTCGATGCCACTGCTAGACCTGTTAGACCCATACCTATTGTTAACATTCCTTAAATAAATTACTACGGATTTGTTAAATATTGTGAGGTGGTATGCACGGCAGCATTAGCCGACGGGAGAGGATGATAAAAGCTCTGGGTAATATTTTCCAGCTAAATCGCGGGATATTTCCAGGATTTCACTGGCTCGACCTTTGCGGCTGGCCTCTTCGAGCAGTAGTTCGCACTCATCGGAAGATAGGCGTGAGATCGCGCGCCTGAGCTTGAGCACCTGCGCTGGGCCGACGGATAGCTCATCGACCCCCATGCCGATCCAAAGAGGGGTCAGATTTAGGTCGCTACCGACCTCGCCACAGATACCACACCAGATGCCGTTGCGGTGCGCCGCCTCTACGGTCAGGCGGATCATCTCGACCACCGCAGGGTGTGCCGGGCGATACAGGTTGGCCACACGATCATTGATCCGGTCCACGGCAGTGGTGTATTGCACGAGATCGTTGGTGCCGATCGAGAGAAACTCCACCTCGCGAGCGATGTGATCGGCGATCATCACCGCGCTCGGGATTTCGATCATCGCGCCTCGCTCGATCGATTCATCGAATGGGATGCCTTTCGCCCTCAGCTCGTCTTTCGCCTCTTCGAGGAGTGCATTGGCCTGGAGCACCTCATCGAGATTGGAAATGAATGGATACATCAGCCTAGTTTTGCCATGAGCACTCGCGCGGAGGATGGCTCTGAGCTGTACTTTGAAATCTTCGGGGCGATCCAGGCTCACGCGTATCCCTCTCCAGCCCAGGAATGGGTTTGGCTGGGGTTCTTCAAAGAGATCGGGATGCAGCTTGTCTCCACCGAGGTCCAGCGTCCGGATGATCACTCCGTAGCTGCCGCAGGCTTTGGCGATGGCTGCGTAGTTCTCGGTCTGGTGGTCTTCGGACTGGAGGGTGGAGTCTTTCAGGTAGAAAAACTCGGTCCGGTAGAGGCCGACACCTTCGGCGCCTTGAGAGGACACTAGCTCTAGCTCTTCGAGAAACTCAATGTTGGCCGATAGCGTGATCTGGCGTCCATCTGCGGTGAAAGTTTCCTCTTCGGCCAGCGGCTTGAGGTCTGCTGCCAGCTGATCCTCGCGCTCGATTACTGCCTCGTACTCGCTTAGAGTGGACTCTGAGGGATTGATGATCAGTAGGCCTTTGTAGCCATCGACTAACACCATATCGCCTGGCTGACAGCTCGATTTGAAAGCGTGCAGAGCGACTACTGCCGGGATATTCAGCGAGTGGGCCATGATCGCCGTGTGCGATGTGGGACTACCGGCCTCGGTGGCAAAGCCTTTCACCTTTTCACGGTCGAATCCGATGGTATCGGAGGGCGTGAGATCGTGAGCCAGCACGATTGCTGCATTTTCGGAAAGAGTGGGCTTCAGCCAATCGCCACCCGGCCAGGCGAGGTTTTTCAGCACGCGCTGGGCGACATCTTCGATATCGACGGCACGCTCTCGGAGGTAGGCATCGGATATCTTTCGCAGCGACTCGGTGTACTGCGACATCACTTCGTGATAGGCCCAGTCGATCGTGCAGAGCTCGTTTTCGACTTTCCGTAGGATCTCATCCAGTACGGTGCTGTCCTCTAGGATCAGTAGATGCGCATCAAAGATACTGGAGTGCTCGCTACCAGACGATTGCTCGATCTCCTCCTGCAGAGCCGTGATCTGCTCGCGCGTGGCGGTGATCGCGACATTTAGCCGGGTCTTTTCCGACTCGATCTCTGAGCTTTCGATAGAGAGCTGCTCAGGCTCGACGAGAGCAGGGCCGAAGTAATCTGCGAGGCCGTAACTGATACCTGGAGACACACCTATCCCTTGAAGTCTGACTTCTGATCTAGGTGATTGGTGGCTCATGGTGAAGTGCAGTGCGGGCAACTGTGGTGCGATGCCCAGCTGGCGGGGTGATGGTGTGGTAAACCCCGCCGCACACCCGAGTAACGAGTGAGCAGTAGGGGATATTAGGGAAAGTTTTCAGTCTTTAGCGGCATTTTTTGAATTTCTCAACTTGGTTCTGCCAATGACGGCGCTAAGGTGGCGACCTCACGAACGCACTTTTCCACTCACACATTGGGAGACGAAACACAGACTGAACCTGCCAGCCGTAAGAAGCGCACCAAGAAGATGGGCCTCTTGCCGCGTATCGGCGTATTCTTATTGATCCTGTTACTCTCGATAGTGGTGGGCATTTTTCTGGCTTATCACAATCGTGAGGCGCTCATCGCAAAATACATCGAGAGTATTTCGGATGGCTATGATGTGTCGTTTGAAAAGATCGATATCGAAAAGCGAGGTCGTGTGACCATTTCCAAGTTGGCTCTTAATTCGCCGAACGAAGGCGAGTCACCCTTATTTTCCACAGACAAAGTTTTGATCGGCTATGACTGGGGTGTATTGCGGAGCAAAGGGCAAGTCGGCTCGATCCATATCGACCGCCCAGTCCTACACATCCCTGAGTCGATCTTTGCCAAGCGCGCCGAAGCCACTAAGGGCAAGCGACGCTCTGCGGACTTGTCGTTTCTCAACCGGATCTCTGGTCACATCCTAGTAGAGGATGGTGAGCTGATGGTCGATCACCCTAGGCTCGATCCTGTTCGCGGGAAGTGGCGGATCTCTCAGGATGCCGTCGAGCTGACCGATCTGGTGCTGGGGGACGGAGCAGGATCCATCGCCAAAATCCAAGCGGGGTATGACAAAGCTGAATTGGCCAAAAATGGGCCAGTAGCGAGCTCTCTACTCATCGACCGACCTGTGTTGAAGATCGATCCCGCGTGGTTTGTGGGTGAAGATAGTGCCGACAGTGAATCCGGTCAGAAAGAGCGAAAGCGAGGCTGGCCAGAGTGGATACAGGGGCCTATGGAGATTCGCCAAGCGCAGCTGAGCTACACGCACCCAGGCAGTGTGCTGGTGCGTGGGCGGTTGAATTTTCATACGGATCACCCGGGGCACTTTGGCGCCGACGGGCTGAGCCAGACGCCATATCGATTGACTTTGGATGAGGTGGAGGTGGGTGAGCAGGCTGTCTTTGGCGGTATTGGCAGTCTTTCTGCAGTCTGGCGGATGAGCTCCGATGCCCGCCGCTATGCGATAGAGAGTCTGGAGCTGGACGAGCCTATGCTGACAGCTGTTCCAGCTTGGTTTCCGGAGCGAATCACGGCTGAAAATCAGGAAGAGCTCGATGCCAAGCGCCCTGCTATGGACCCGTTGGCTATCTCTGTGGATCGCCTGAAGATCTCTCGGGCGGATCTCTCTTGGCAGGGATTTGATGGCAGTCGTGCGGGGGCTCCACGTTTCCCGGATTTAAGTTTCGGAGTGCCTTCGCTGGATTGGAGCGACCTTTCGATCCGAGAGGGTAGGCTGGACTCAGCAGGGCTGGTGGAGCTGGCAGTGACGGATCTGGATTTCAAAGGTGGCAGTGAGAGTCTGGTCAGGGCAGATTCTGCTGTCTTTCGGGCGAAGACTCTCGGTGCTGTCGTCCACGATGGGCACTTGATGAGTGCTAGTGGTTCGTCGGCTGATATTTATATTTCGGATGATAGTATCTCATACTGGCGCCGTCCCGATCGTCGGCGGTCAAAGGAGTCTAGTGGCTACACCTTTCGTGTCGATAGTTTGGGGCTGCCAGATGCCATCGTGCAGGTGCGGGATCTGCAGGCAGGCTTTTACCCCATCCCTCACATCGAGACGGAGATATCGACTCTATTGGTAGATTTGAGCTTCGACCGTCGGGGGATGCATACGTCTAGTCTTCAGATCGCCAAACTGAGTGAGCTATCGCTTCATGGTCCAGGGGTGGATATGAGCTCTCAGCCACTGTTGAACTTCTCCGAGGCGGAGCTCGAGGTCGTATGGGATCGGTTCATGATCGCCAATGTCATCGAGAAGCTAGAGATTCAGGCGCCGGTGCTGACGTTTACAGACTCTGGCCTGGGTAGCTGGATGGAGCCGCGCGATCGCTCCAAGCTACCAATCGGTCCGATCAATCGCCCGGTTTTTCGGATCAAAGATCTCGATATTTACTCAGGTATCCTTCACGCCGATGCCGACCGGGCTTTCGATGGGATGGTCCCCAAAGTGACAGGACTCTTTGAGCTGCACAATGAAGAGATCGGTCAGGAGGCTGGCGAGCTCGGCTATCGGTTAAAACTCTCTGGTCTGAAATTGCGCAACCATGGTCATGGCCAGGCGCTGGGGAATCCGCTTTTCCCAGGGCAGTCCGTGGACTCCGAGGAGGTGGCCAAAATCGCAGCGGCTGAAGTGGATTTCACAGCAGTCGGTATCCAGCGGCAGCGACGCATCAAAAAAGTAAAAGTCAGTGGTGGAGAGCTGCAAGTCGGGGAGGGACTCAAGGATGTCGTAAAAAAGCCTCCCGCCAATCGGAGCCCCAGTGAGGCAGCGCCAATGAGCGCTGAGGGCGAGGCTGTGGAGTCAGAGAATCCCAAGGAGGGTGAAGAGGGGCAAAGGGCGCCGGACGAGTCTGAGACTACGCAGGGCCAGTCCTCGCTAGAGCCCGCGCCAGAAACTGTCGAGCCTCTACCGATCATCAGCACGCTGGATGTCGCCGATGAGCCTTTTCGCCAGCCTGCTAGACGGCTTCCCGGAATACTGCCGATGCTCGACGACCCGATCCCCATCTATCTCAATGCTGAGCTGCTAGGTCCTGAGCAGGTGGTAGATCTACCAGAGCTGCCTCCGCTCGATGGCGATGCGGACAGGCTGCCGGGGGCACTGGGTCTGTTTGCCAG
Organism: Verrucomicrobiota bacterium; assembly: GCA_020630975.1. Classification (GTDB taxonomy): domain Bacteria; phylum Verrucomicrobiota; class Verrucomicrobiia; order Verrucomicrobiales; family DEV007; genus Arctic95D-9. The sequence continues at coordinate 31,521 of JAHDID010000023.1, read as the reverse complement.
TCCGAAGTGGCAGATCGACGATCTCGAGATCAGCGATACCAAGATCAACTTTGACTCGCTGATCCCCCAGATGGAGGGGCTTAGCTTTGGTCTCGAGACCAAGATGCAGGACATCCCGCTCACGCCTGATGGGCTGCTCGATGCCTCTAAGCTCCAATCGGTGAAGCTCGATAGTATCGAGATCCGCGATCCATACGATGCCTTTCTCACTGTCGCCGAGCTACCAGATGTGTTTGTGGAGTTCAGCATCGCCGGTCTGACCAACCAAGAGATCGAAAAGATCGACATCATCAGTCCGACTCTCTACATCGGCGAGAGTCTATTCCGCTGGATTGACTATTTGAGGAACTACCGGGCGATCAACGAGGGCGCGATTGTCGATGTACGGGGCTCGGGCCTTTTCTCGCGCAGGGATGAGGCAGAGACTGAAACACCTGAAGAGAGTGATTATCTAGAGCTGCCGGAACTCGATGAACCAGAGAGTGGTGAGACTGACGAACCCGGCACGCCTAGCTGGGTCATCAATACCATCAATGCCACTGCCGGAAAGCTAGTCGTGGCGCCATATGGCACAGCGATCACCAGCATACCGTTTCCCTTTACCGCCACGACCAGTGTCGATGGAGAAAAGATCAAACTCGAGATGGTCATCTCCGAGGATCAAGCGGTCTACAGCCTGCCTCAATATAAAGTCGATCTGACAGGGCTAGAGGGCGATATCGACTTCAACCTGCCGATCCCTGAAGAGGATAACAACCTGGTTCAGACCTTTGGGCTACGTGAGGCGAAGTGGAAGAAGCTACGTGCTACCGACATGTTTCTCAGTATCACCTACGATCAGTTTGGTATTTACGGCATCTTCGGAGGCGACGCTTATGGCGGCTACGCCAATGGCGCTTTCAACTACTACCTGACCGAAAATGGCCGCTGGGATGCCTGGCTGGCGGGCACGGGGCTGGATACCGGTCGTCTGTCTAGTGAGTTGGTGCCCAATGGGTTCTCAATGGGGGGCGAGGTCGATGTGAAACTATTCACCGATGGAAAGAATGCCGATCTAGGCTTGGTCACTGGTGAGCTGACCACGGTAGGAGACGGGTGGTTCGACATCGAGGCCATGGATAAAGCGCTCGATAAGCTGCCAGAGCAGTGGAATGGCTTGCAGCGTGGATTAGCGAAAATAACGGTTGATTCACTCAAGCGCTTTGATTATTCAAAGGGCACGGGGGAGATCTCTCTCGATGGAGATGATGGTGAGCTGAAGCTCCGCTTCGATGGCGACTACGGTAGCCGATCAATCACTCTCCACCTACACGACTGGCAATACCCCTTTAACTTTGCGGACAGCGTCCGGCGATGATACGACACACAACAGATAGAAGCCCTGGAGGTAATGCTCTGGAGGCACAGCGACAGCTGGGCTGCGGTGCTCTTGCGAGACTGCTAGCGCTGGTGGTGTGCGCGTTCGGTGTGGTCGGCTGTCAGAAGCCATTTGATGTGAACGTCGCCACTGAGAAGCCGCTCAAGATCGATCTCTCGATGGATGTGCACGTCTACCAGCATGGCGGCAGCTCAGCCAGCGCCACTGCGGTCCAGTCCAATGAATCTGGATCAGCCGCCTCATCAGGCTCAGCAAACGGTGCAGACAAGAAGAAAAACGACCCAGAGGTAGCCAATTATCTGAAGGTGATGGAGCGCAGGCGCAATCGCATGGCCGAGATCCAGAATTTGAAGAACAACCGATTCGTTGGCGAAAATCGCTTTGGCTTGCTCTCCCTCCGCACCATGCCCGAGGGCGAAGGCTGGGACTCTCAGTACATCAAAAAAACTCTCGCCGAGGAGAACGATGATCGCACGTTTCTGATCGAGCACGAGGCGCTGAAGAAAGAGAAATCCATCGAGCAGATCCAGGCTCAGCAGTGGCAGCACGCCCAGCGCAAGGCCCATCCAGGCGAGTGGATCGAGAGCCCGGTCGAAAATCAGCCAGGAGTCTTTCAGTGGGTTCAGAAAGAAACGCCAACTGGCGAGTAAGGTTTGGCACCCGATATCGTCATAAACTGCAGTTGACGCAGTGCCTGCTGTCAGCGATTACTCCTCACTCCCTTTTTTATGGAGAGAGATGGGTGCCTGGTGGTCCCCGCGGTCTTCAAAACCGTTGTCGACAAGTGATCCTTGCCGAGGTTGGTTCGATTCCTTCCCTCTCCGCTATTTTTCGTGATTTCCGATGAATATTTTGAGGTCTTTTGTCATCACGATCGTAGCCTGTGCCGCATTTCTATGGGCAGAGGAGCAGACCTTCCAAGATCCAGAAGGTGATGCCAAGTTTGGTGAGAGGCCTGTGAAAGCGTTTGATCTGCGCAGTGTGACATTCTCTGCCTATCAGGGTGGGCACCTCTTGATCACTTACCAGGGTTGGGGACCTATGAGTGAGCTGGGCGATATTTATTCGTGGTTTGCAGTGTGGGTAGACCTCGACAAGAACCACGAAACGGGCGAGCGACACAATGAAAACATGGGGGCTGATTTAATTCTCGGGACAGAGTCGACCAGAGGTGGACCATGGACGGGTGAAGCGAATGTGCGTGGTCCTACAGGAGAAGAGGCTCCGATAGAATTGCTCGACTCGTGGGTGAAAGAAGATAAAGCGATGTCGCTGTATCGTTCGGAGCTATTCTCTCGTTATCCTACTTTTCGTGTCTTGATGCTGTCTCATCATGACGGTGGATTTGTTGATCAAATTTCCAAGCGAGAGATGTACGAGGTTTCTGTATTCAAGTCGCCTGGCAAGCTACAGCCTGTGCCGGATTTTTTCGATTACACTTATGAAGGGGAGCCTGGAGAAGAGCGGGTTTGGCGAGACAGCACTGGGAGTTTCGAGATCACAGCGGCGTTGATTAAGTCCGAGCCTTCTCAGGTGACGTTGCGTCTGCCTGACCAATCGACTCGTGAGGTTCCGCTGGATCGCATCAGTGGGGAGGATAAGATTTATCTGAAAGACTTTATCTCCAATCGAGCTCCCTAAGATCTTGTAAGTATTGTTCAGACCTCAACATAACCCCTTATCGAGCAACATAACGCTCGCAGGAATCTATGCTGAATTTTGAAGCCGTTCAGGCCGTTGACTAATTTTTATTCCGAGCGTCTGTAAAGCCCATGGTAAAGGGACTGCAGCATATAACTACGCAAAAAACAGAAGGGAGTACAAGGGGGAGGAATATGGTTGAACCGAGCCTAAAAATCCTCACAATCGATGTGTCGTTTTTGAGCAACTTTCCGGAGCGGAAGAGTGAAGTGGGACTGGTAAAGTTGGTGGAACGTTTCTACCACCCTTCCAGGGTGGGGTAATGCTTAAGGATATCCGAACCGGGGTTTTACCCCGGGCTACTAGCTGTTAGCCCCTCCGGGGCTCGGAATTTTACCAGTCACCAGTCCCGGAGGGACTCAAAGATGATAGCCGGTGGCAAGCCTAGCGCAGCCACCGGGTGGTGGGGCAGAACTGCAGCTGCGGGTGCTAGAAATTTTGGTTAACCTACCAGTCCAGCCAGTCGAAACCAGAAACGACATTAGAATCTGCGAGTTACCAAAGCTACTGAAGGGGGCTATGTTGAGCTCTGAAATTCAAAGATTTGGGAACCAATCATTTAGCTCCCGCGAGTTCTAAAGCGATGAGTTTGCTCAAGCGAGGTAAGGAGAGTAAAGAGCTCGATTGTGCAGACAACTCTACAGAAAGCGACGAGGTCGTGATCGACACGATTGTTTAGCGGCATGGCTCCCTATTGATCCGTGCCGACTCGAAAACAGAAATTATCCGCACTCGCACCGCCCTGGCCATCGCGGACGAAGATGAAGACTCGGTAGGCGCCGGGTTTTTCGGGGGCTTTGAAGGCGATCTGGTGGGCGTCTTGGTAGACGATGCAGTCGGGGTAGCTGGGCGGGACGGATTCTTTGTCTCCACCGACCTTGGTATCGGTGCTCTCGGCGGTGATTTGCCAGTCGTAGGACAGGGGATGGCCATCGGGGTCGGCTATGTCGATGGTGGCGGCACAGAGCTGGCCGGGGGCGACGACGGCGCCTTTGGCAGATGATTTGAGAGAAACGAGTTTGGGGCAGCGATTGGCTGGCCAGGCTTCGGTCCAGGCGCGGCACATGGCATCAACGACAGGGAGCTTCTCACCGGTGGGGAGAAACATGCCGTACCAGGTGGAGGTGGTCTCTTGTTTCTGGCCCCAGACAAAGCAGTAGCTACCCAGGCAGTCGCCTGCATCGCCCTCGGCACCTAGCTCGTGAGAGGCGTAGTAGCTGGCTGCTTTTTCGCGGCTGGTCGGTTCGATGGGGGCTCCCCACGGAGTTTTTGCGACCTCCCAGTGGCCGCGGGGGCCGAATTCTGACAGGACAAAGGGCTTGGTCCAGCCAGCGGATTTCAGCGAGGCACCGACGCTGGCTGCGCCGCCATAGACATTTACGCCGAGGATGTCGATATTCGGGTAAAGCTCGATGATGCTCTTCACCTTGCCTGCTGACGTGCCAGCGATGACGGTCATCACAGGGTGGTCGGTATCGATAGATTTGATGATGCCGGCCAGTTCATTTAGCTCGCGCCATACGGCAGGATCGCCGGTGGTTTCCATGGGGCCTTCCATCTCGTTGCCAAGGCCCCAAGTGAGGATGCTGGGGTGGTCTTTGTAGGTCTCGATAGTCTTGCGTACCATGTCTCTCTGCTTCTCGACCATTTCAGTATCGCCATAGTCGAAGCCATGACGCTGGTGACCGATCCAGATGCCTACGGAGATGCCGAGTCCGAGTTCTTCGCAGCGCTGCAGCAGGGTTTTGCCATCGACCTTTTCCTCCAGTGCTTCGACACCCCAAGTGCGGATGGAGTTGCCGCCACTTTCCTTCAGGACTTTTAGGTGGGTATTGCCGCCCGCTCCCTTGATGAAAAAGGGCTGCCCATCTTTCATCAGCTGGAGCTGCCCAGCATCGCTCTGCTCGATGGTGACTGGGCCTGCATGGAGAAAGGCACTAAAGCTGATGATGGGCAGTAGAAGGTGAAATCGTCTGAAACGCATGGATGATAGAGTAACCAAATCGGCCTTCAAAATTCAAGTCTTGCTAGATTTTGTTTGAGTCGCTACGCTCAGCCCATGTTTTCACGTCTCGCCTTTATTTTTGCACTGAGTTGTCTGCCTGTGGCTTCATGGGCATTGGATTTTGGAGATCACTCATCATCCACCCTCACCACAAAGGCCTGGGAGGCGATGAGTGCCCAGAAGCCTGAAGACTGTGTGGGCTACGCGAAAAAGTGCATCGAGATGTACGAGACTCAAGCAATCGAGATGCAGGCAGCTCTGAGTGATTATGCCTCTGGCAGCCAGGATGAGGTGGCTAAACATTGGGCTCTGAATGATGTGGGGACTTGCTATTTCATCCTCGGCCAGCTGTATGAGAAGCAGGGTAATAACGAGGCTGCTCTAGCTGCCTACAAGGCGCTGACGGAGAAGCTCAAGTATGCTCAATGCTGGGATGCCAATGGCTGGTTTTGGAAGCCCGCCGATGCGGCAAAGGAGCGCGTGGTGGCGTTGGAGTTTGATGCTCTTTAGGTGGCTAATTGCCCTGTGGCTTGATTAGCCTTTGAATTTTTCGAATCAACCATTTCACACCTCTGCCGATCTGGACCAAGAGTGCTAGCTCCAAGCCAAAAATCCAGCCACCAAAGGCGGAACCTATGACGACAGGTCCATCTGGGCAGTAGTCATAAGCGTCAGTCCCTCCAAGAAATGCCATCGTATCCGGAAGTATGAGCCATAAGAAAACAGCCCATACGAAGATCGTGAGCCAAGCCGCGACTACGAGTGTGATAAAGCTTCTGGAAATGAAGTAAATACGGAGGGGGATATAGAATAGCAGAGCAGTAGCAAATAGGCTCCACGCATTCACTGCTATCTCCATCGTGATCATCTCCTAGCCAAATTCAATAGGGTACAATTTTGATTGAATAGGGTACAATGGCCTAGTCACCGGCTTTGGGTGAGCCGGTGTCTTCCATACTCTGCTAATAGGTCCTACAGGGCGTATATGACCTATAAATATCATGCGGCGGGCTGCTATCCCACCTCATAGGCATGCGCTGCCTGTAGCAGCTCAGCCTCACCGAGTGGCTTGCCTAGGAGCTGTAGTCCTACGGGCAGATCGCTACTGCTCTCGCTGACAGTACCGCATGGCACGCTGATACCGCAGACTCCGGCGAGGTTGGTGGAGATGGTGTAGATGTCGGCGAGGTACATGGAGAGTGGGTCGCTGTTTTTCTCGCCGATCTTGAAGGCTGGTGTCGGTGACACAGGCGAGGCGATCAGGTCGACTTTCTCGTAGGCATCGATGAAGTCCTGGCGAATCAGAGTGCGGACTTTCTGCGCGCGAGCGTAGTACTGGTCGCGGTAGCCGGAGCTGAGCACGTAGGTGCCGAGTAGGATGCGGCGAGTCACCTCGGGGCCAAAGCCTTCGGCGCGGGAGCGTTTGTAGTGGGTGATGAGCTCGGCTTCGTCAGCATTCTCGATCTCCGAGATGTCGGCTCGGTGGCCGTAGCGCACGCCGTCGAATCGAGACAGATTCGCCGAGGCCTCGGCTGTGGCGATGATGTAGTAGGTGGCCACCGCATACTCGGTATTTGGCAGGGAGATATCGACGATCTCGGCGCCCTGGCTTTCGAGCTTGGCGATGGCCGCACGCACTTTCGCCTCCACATCGGGAGAGATGCCTTCGGCAAAGTATTCTTTAGGGAGACCGATCTTCAGGCCTTTCACGCCGCCGTCGAGTCCGGCAGTGTAGTCGGGCGCGGTCTCGTCGAGACAGGTGGAGTCGAGCGGGTCGGGGCCTGCCAGCGCATTCATGAGTAGCGCGCTGTCCTCGACGGTCTTCGTCATGGGGCCGATCTGGTCGAGCGACGAGGCGAATGCGACTAGGCCATAGCGAGAGACACGGCCGTAAGTGGGCTTGAGCCCGACGATGCCACAGTGGCTGGCTGGCTGGCGGATCGAGCCGCCGGTATCCGAGCCGAGGGCTGCGATGGCGGTATTGGCCGCGACGACGGCTGCTGAGCCGCCAGATGAGCCACCAGGGATGCGGTCGGTGTCGTGAGGATTGCGACAGATCTGGATGCCGGAGTTTTCATTCGACGAGCCCATGGCAAATTCATCCATATTCGTCCGGCCAAAGGGGATCGCGCCAGCAGCCCGTAGATTCTTGATGACGGTGGCGTCGTAGGGTGAGTGGTAGCCCTCGAGCATCTTTGATGCGCAGCGGCAGTTTTGCCCGGCTACATTGATGAGATCTTTGATGGCGATCGGCACTCCGCCCAGAGGCAGGCTGAGATCGGCGTTCTCGGCCTCTTTTTTGGCCAGCTCCAGGTCGTGCTCCAGATAGCCGCCGATGTCGCCGTCTTTGGCATCGATCTCGGCCGCTAGGGCATCGAGAGCATCGGTAGGAGTGACATCGCCTGCGTCGTAGGCTGCGCGGAGTTGAGAGATGGTTAGCTCGGGAACGTTCATTCGACGGGGATCTAACAGCGAAACTTGCCATTTCGCAAGCACAGTAGACAGTCCGCGCATGAAGAAGATTGGCTTAATCGGTTGTGGCAAGATGGGCAGCGCCCTGTGGGAGGGTATCGTGGCGTCTGGTGTGTGCTCTGGGCAGGATGGATTTCTCTTTGATACCTATGCGCCTGCGGCTGAGGAGCTGGCGGAAAAGACCGGGGCAAATCTGTGCGCGAGCAATGCTGAGGTGGTCGCCCAGAGCGATGCGATCCTCGTCTGTGTGAAGCCTCAGGGCATGCTGGAGACACTCGCAGAGCTAGGGGAAACACAGGACAAGCTGCTGATCTCCATCGCCGCCGGGGTGAAAATCGCCACCATCGAGGCCGCTGTGGCGCAAAGCCACCGCGTGGTGCGAGTGATGCCGAATACCCCGTCTCTCGTGGGCATGGGTGCAGCGGGCTTTGCCCGAGGTAGCTCGGCGACCGACGCCGATGCCCAGCTCACTCAGCAGCTGCTGGAGAGTGTCGGCTACGCCTGCGAGGTGGCCGAGGGGGATCTGGACGCCGTGACGGCGCTCAGCGGTAGTGGGCCAGCCTACGTTTTCCTCCTGATCGAGTCGCTGATCGCGGCGGCGCAGGAGCAGGGCCTGTCCCCAGAGATCGCTCGCCAGCTGGCGGTACAGACTGTCGGAGGGGCGGCCAAGATGGTCGAGCAGACGGGGGAGGAGCCCGGTGTGCTGCGCGAGAATGTGACCAGCCCCAATGGCACTACCTTTGCCGCGCTCGAGTCGTTTCGCGGCGATGATTTTTCTGCAATCGTGAAGCGTGCACTGGATGCAGCGCGGGATCGGTCGGTGGAGTTGGGGCGGGGGTGAACAGCAAGCTCGCGATTTGAGATTTTTTCTTTTGTGACTACAGTGACTACATGGTGGCTTCATTGAGAGATGCAAAGGCGAGATTGAGCGAACTGGTGCAGAAGGCAGCCGATGGTGAGGAAGTGGTCATCACGGTGCGGGGGGAGCCCACAGTCGCCTTGACGCCGATCACTGGACCTACTGATTTCGAGAATGATCGTGGCGCGTGGATGGACGAGTTGATCGAGGCTTCGGAAGCTGCAGCCGTTGACCAAACGGTAGACACTGGGCAGGCGCTATGGGATGAACTGAGGTCTGACCGATGAAGGGTGTTTATTGGGACACTTCTGCCTTAGTAAAGCTTTATGCCAAAGAAGCAGATTCAGTCGACTATAGAAATGTGATGCTTGGGCAAACGGAACGTGTTGTCATTTCACATCTTCATCGTATCGAAGTCTACTACGCTCTATCGATGAAGGAGGTGCGGAGTGAGATACAAACAGGGGCGGCTAAGAGTTTGTTCTCTCTGTTTGAAAAGCACATGAGCGCAGGAGTTTATTGGGAGATTCCTATCGGTTACGATGTCGTGGCTGCAGCTCGCAAAGCTTTAGATGTGAATTTATCGGCGACGTCACCTGTAGCATTGAGGACTCTAGATGGCTTACATATAGGGGCGATGCTTGCCGCAAAAGTATCAAAGCTGGTAACTGCCGATAAGCGTATGATGGATGCTGCTTGCGCATTGGGTATCCAGTGTATCAGTCCATGAATTTGGAAAAGGCAAAACATAACGATGCGTAACTACCCGACACTCGCCAAAGACGTAGCTGAGCGGATCGCCACACCGGGGCTGTGGGTCGATCGGGTCGCTGTGCAGCAGAATATCGATCAAATGATCGCCGATGTCGGTGGGCCTGATCAGTTGCACCGACTGCGTCCGCATGTGAAGACGCACAAGATGGCGGAGATCGTCGAGCTACAGGTGGAGGCTGGCATCACCCGCTGCAAGGCTGCGACTCTCAGCGAGGCGGCGATGGCTGCCGATGCTGGTATGCGAGATGTGCTGGTCGCCCATCAGCCTGTGGGACCAAAGATCCAAGGGCTAGCAGAGCTAGTGCAGCGCTTTCCGCAAACGTGTTTTTCGGCCATCGTCGACGATCTCGGTGTGTTGTCTGCCATTTCAGCGGCTTTGGGCAATGCTGAGAGGCCCTTTCCTGTACGTATCGATGTGGACTGTGGCATGGGACGGACAGGGGTGCCATTTGGTGATGAGCTAGATGCTTTGCGTAAAGAGATCGAGAGTGACGAGGGGCTAGTCTTTGCAGGGCTGCACCTCTACGACGGGCATGTGAAAGATCCCAGCCTATCTCAGCGGACCGAGGAGGTACGTGGGATCATCAAGCAAGTCCGCAATTATTTATTCAACCATCGCACCCCGTCTATAGTAGGGGGCGGCTCGCCGAGTTTTAAAGTCTGGGCAGAGCATGGAGACTGGGAGTGTAGTCCGGGTACGACTTTGCTGTGGGATTACGGCTATGGGGAAAAATTCGTCGACCTGGCCTATCGAGTGGCGGCTGGATTGGTGACGCGAGTCATCAGCATGCCCGGTGAGAGGCGCTTGTGTCTCGATCTCGGTTACAAGGCGCTCGCAGCTGAGTCCGAGTTGGGGGTGCGGGTGTTTTTCCCCGAGATACCTAATGCAACTGCTGTTTTACAATTCGAAGAGCACCTCGTAGTCGAGATCGCTGAAAATGATAATAAGACGTATAAAGTCGGTGATGTCTTTACCGCGATACCCAAACATATATGTCCGACGGTAGCGCTGCATGATTATGCAACGGTTTTGGAAGATGGGCAGTGGGGGAATGATGTGTGGCGTATCGCAGCCAGGGATCGGATATGGTAGCAGGTGATAGCTTTATGCTTTACTCCATATTCGATTTTCTAAATTGATTTCTTTAACGATTGTCAGAAACGTCATGATCTCCTCAAGGAGTATTTGGACCTGAACTTCACAGGTGGCGTTTTTACTGAATTTTGGCTCTAGGAAAGAAGCTCGTGGGATGAGCATAATGAGACAGCCGTCTTTGAAAGCAATTTTGATGTCTTTGTGAATGCGATGTTGCAGCCCTACGAGGCGCTTCATCACAGCTGGTGTCAATATGTAGTTAGCTTCGACGTGGTTTGTGGTAAAGACTTCAAACAGTTTGCTAAATGAATTATCTTCGATGTGGACTCGCTTGGTGCCTTTGGGCGCTCGAAGGTCTATCTCCTTTGAGAGGAATGAGCCGTTGTTTTTGAATAAGTAGGTTTGGGCGGTGGTGTGTTTGTGGAAGTCTGCGACAAACATGACCCCGCCGAACATCTTAACCGGTGTCCCCTTTGTTCTTGTTTCGTGTATTGCATGTACTTCAGAAAAGGCCACGTCTATTCCTTCGAATTTTCCTGATATCAGATCTTCGCTTCTGTACCGTGTGATCCTAGCTTTGATCAGTTTGCTATTATCGAAGTAGGACTGAGGGATGCCATCTTTGTGAGAGTATTTTAGTTGTGGGTCAATGAGGGAGGTCAGTGTGGTAATAACGATTTCTTTGTAGTCGGCTTGGTAGGCGGCGTCATTCGTTCGGAAAATGAGTAGCAAACCGATAAAAATGGCTGAAATGCCTAGCTGCTTTGCATAAGGTGAGAAGATCATAAATGCAGTGCCGAAAACTATGAAGCCGATACCTACAGGGATATGTGATTTTTTCACCTTGAGTCTCTCTTGTCTCAGTAGCTCCAGTTTTTGTAGGGAAGGCTGTAGAGCTGAATAGACTGAGTCTAGGTCTTGATAGGTCCTTTCTTGGTAAGATTGGCTATGCAAGATAGGTTGTTCTGTGGTCGTGCTCATGCTGGGGGATTTGCCTTAGTGGGACCCACGGTTTTTGTTCATTCAGTTGAGAATGATTGTAGTCAAATGTGGGGGGAGGCAAAGGTGCTGCTTTTCAGTGGAAGGTTTGGGCTGCTAGCGAAATCAATGTTTACTCCATATGCGAGTCTCTAGGTTCATCTCTTTGGCCATCGTTAGTAGAGATAGGATTTGCTCGAGGAGTGTTTTGATTTGTGCAGGACAGTTTGCCGAAGTGTCAAAATTTGGCTCGAGGTACTGCCCGTGGGGAATGGCAACGATCACGCATCCGTCCAGGATGGCGATGCGGATGTCTTCGTTGAGTCTATTTTTGAGCCCTACCAGTCGTTGCATCATACTCGGACTGAGTACATAGCGGGCTTCGACTTGGTCGGTAGTGAATGCTTCGAAACAGTGATTGAAGTTGACGTCTTCGGTCACCACTTTCTTCGTGCCTCGAGGGGCTCTGGTGTCGAGCATAAATTCTCCGTTATTCTTGAAAATGTAGGTTTGCCCCTGGGTGTGCTTATGAAAGTCGGCTACAAATAGGATGCCTTTGAAAATCTGTCTGGTAGACGAGTTTTTTCCACTCGTGCGATAGGTTGCGTCTACCTCCGCGAAAGCGACGTCGACGCCTTCAAATTTTCCTGTTATCAGGTCCTCAGTCTTGTAGCGGTTTGGTGTTGTTTTGAAAAGTCGGCTTCTATCAAAGTAGCTCTGCTCGAGACCTTGATCTGGTGTGTATCTGAGATTGGGGTCAATGAGTTCGACGAGCTTGGTGATGATTCTGGTTTTGTATTCCTGTTTGAAGTTGCCGAATCGACCAAAGGCGTAAATCGCGCCACCGATAATGCCAAAGAAAGCGAAAAATCCTAGGACAGGTATGAAGAAGCATAGAGCCGATACCACTAGGATAGCGATGCCTACAGGTTTTCGTTTTTGTTGGTTTGCGATCGCTTGCTGGCGCTCCGTTTCCAGTTCCCAGAGACAGGGGTGCATCGCAGAGACGATAGAGTCCAAGTCCCGATAGATCCTTTCTTGATAGGATTCACTGTGAGAGATCGGACTTTCTGTCGTTGAGTTCATTTTTATAAAAACCATAATTTATAAGAATTAAGGATAATGGTCAACCACATTGGGTGTGGGGCTCTAGAGTTGATAAGGGCACTTCATCATGTGGCTGGCATATTGGGCGTTGCTTGCCATGGTTTGGGATTATGAGATTTTTTCTGTTTTTCCTCATCGGCGCGATTTCTCTCACCTTCAGTCAGGCTGACGACAGCGCGGAGACGACTTCGGTCTTTAATGGCAAGGACCTGTCCGGCTGGAAAGTGCCGGATAACAACATCTGGTGGCTGATTGGCGACGATGGGGTGCTGCAGGTGCGCAGTGGTCCCAAGGAGAAAGGCTCGATCCTGTGGACGGAGAAGTCCTATGGCGACTTTGTGTTTGAGTGCGAGTTCCGCTTCGTCAGCGGTCGGATCGATTCTGGCATCCACCTGCGCAATATGGACCAGATCCAGATCGGCGAATCGGGCTCTCTCAAGCGGGATATGACGGGATCGCCCTATATCCCTGGCAAAGGCTACCCCGTGGAGGCCGAGGGTGTGGCCGATCTCCTAGATGCCAAAGGTTGGAATCGCCTGAAGATCGTCGTGAAAGGCGCTCACTACACGACGCACCTGAATGGCAAAGAGGTGATGAACTACAAGTCTGAGACGGCCATCGAAAAGGGGCCTGTGGGTATCCAGCTGCATGGCAAGCGAGATATGGCGATCGACTTTCGTCATATCAAGGTCGGCGAACGGTAAAAAGCCGCCTCTCCAGTCGTGAAGTTTGCTGCAAAAGGCGAAACTTTGCGAAAGATCTGCGTGACAAATGTGCGGACGGATATATCCCATCTAGCGGGTTATCCGTTTTCAATTTTAGCGAACGTTACGCATGTCTACTAATCCTGATATTTCTGGCAAAAAGCTGGTAATCGCCTGTGGGGGCACTGGCGGGCACTTATTCCCTGGTATCGCTGTGGCTGAGGCCTGGCGCGAGGCTGGTGGCGAGGTATTGCTGCTGATTTCTGAAAAGCAGATCGATGCTCTGGCGACAGAGGGTTTCGGCCATCTCCGATTCGAGAAGATGCCATCCATCGCCATGCCCAAGGTGTATTCGCCGAAGATGATTGGTTTCGTCTCGGGCTTCTTCAAAGCTCTCGGCAAGTGTCGCAAGTTGTTCAAGAGTTTCGGTGCCGACGCGGTGCTGGGGATGGGAGGATTCACCTCGGCGCCACCATTGGCTGCTGGCAAGATGATGAAACTGCCGACCTTTGTCCACGAGGCCAACGCCATACCGGGGCGGGCGAACCTGCTGAATGCCAAATTCTCGGAGGCGGCACTGGTCGGATTTGAGATTTGTGCCGAGCGTTTCCGTGGCCGCCGTACAGCCGTAGTCGGCACGCCGATCCGTCCGGCTTTCCGCAAGCCGCCCACTAAAGAGGAGGCGCGGGAGTTCTTCGGGCTGACTGGCGATCGCAAGACGGTGATGATCATGGGCGGCAGCCAAGGCGCAGTGCGCATCAATGAGTTGGTCGCCAAGAGCCTGCCTAATCTGATCGAGGCGGGTATTCAGGTGATCCACATCACTGGACCACATGACTACGATAAGATGAAAGACGTCTTTATGGCCAATCGTCAGGCGGGCACTGTGGTCGACTTCCTCAGCGAGGTGCACTACGCCTACGCAGCCTCGGATCTCGCTATCTGCCGTGCTGGGGCCTCCTCGGCTACCGAGCTAGCCTACTACGGCCTGCCTGCGATCATGATCCCATACCCTTATGCGGCAGATGATCACCAGACGGCGAATGCTGAGATTTTCTCCAAGCCAGGTGCGGCCGAGCTTTGGGTGCAGGGTGAGCTGAATGAAGCCACCTTTACCAAAGATCTGATCGCCCTCGCCAACGACGAGAAGCGCCTCGATGAAATGGCCAAAAAGATGAAATCGCTAGCCATCCCCGATGCTTCCGAGCAGATCTGCGATGTGATCTGCAATTCATTGATATTTATTCGTTAAGTTGTAGTGTCCCGCTTCTAAAAATCTCAGTCTTTCTAGTGGATGAGCAAAATCGTAAAGGAGTGGTCGGGGAAATTTGCCCCAGGAGCAGAGCCTGTGAGAGTGCACCTGATAGGTGTCGCAGGCTCAGGGATGAGTGGTTTGGCCGCTCTATTTCTGGATTTGGGTCATCGTGTATCGGGCTCGGACCGCGTGACCTCCGATGAGACCGAGCGTCTTCAGGGGCTGGGTCTCGACTTTTCCAGTCCACACTCGGCTGAGGCTGTCGAGGGCTGCGATGTGGTGGTCTACTCCAGCGCCGTGCGTCCGGGCAGAAATCCTGCCTATGATGCCGCTGTAGCAGCCGGTATCCCGCTGCTGCGTAGGGCCGAGGCTCTAGCTGCGATCATGATGGGTAATCGTGGTGTGGTGATCGCGGGCACCCATGGCAAGACGACGACTTCCGCGATGTCGGCTCACGTGTTGCGCACTGGCGGCCAGCACCCGAGCCATTATGTGGGGGCAGAGATCCCCATCCTAGGCACCAATGCCTGCTGGGACGAGCAGGGCGAGTGGTTTTGCGCCGAGGGGGACGAGAGCGATGGTACGCTGGTCAATTTTCACACCGAGCACGCTATCCTGCTGAATGTCGAGGCTGAGCATCTCGACCACTACACCGGTGGGATCGATGAGATTCTTTCTGTGTTTGGGCAGTTCTGCGATCAGGCTTCCGGCAAGATTTTCTACTGCGGTGATGACGAGTTCGCCAGCCAGGTCTGTAGCGAGCGCGAGAATGGCATCAGCTATGGTCGCGGTGAGCACTGCGACTACCGTGTGATCGACGAGCAGCTCCGAGGCGCAGGCACCGAGTTCACCATCGTCCGCCGTGGCGAGGAGCTGGGCCGTGTGCACCTAGGGATACCGGGCCGCCACAATGTGCTGAATGCACTGGCCGCTGCAGCGCTGGGCGATGAGCTGGGTGTCGAGTTTGAGAAAATCAATGAAGCGCTCACTAGCTTCCGTGGGGCCAAGCGCCGCTTCGAGGTGAAACGCCTGGCTCCAGAGGGTGTGACTGTGATCGATGACTACGGGCACCACCCGACTGAGATCGAGGTGACTATCGAGACCGCTCGCTCGCAGCATCAGGGGCGTCTGGTCTGTCTCTTTCAGCCACATCGCTACACGCGTACTCAGCTGCTGCGCGATGAGTTTGGCAAATGCTTCGATGGTGTCGACGAGCTGTGGGTGACAGATATCTACCCTGCTAGTGAGCTGCCGATCGAGGGGGTCACAGGCCAGACCATCGTCGATGCGGTCGGTGAGTTGGGCGATGTCGCCACCGCCAGATCTCACCCTGATATCGAGAGCCTGCACGCTGAGGTCGGCCCAGGTCTACAGGCCGGCGATTGGGTGATCACTCTCGGGGCAGGGAATATCCACGAAGTGGGGACCAAGCTGTCGGCAGATCTAGATAAGCTCCAGCAACTGTAGTAGCAGCGAACGGAGGGGCCGCACTTTTTGAAAGAAGTCGATTGCCCATCGCGTAGGCTGCTGAGACCTCAAATTCAATAGGGTACAATATAAATTCAATAGGGTACAATCCAGACTGAATAGGGTACAATGCCCGCTAAATCACTCAAAACCAATTTTCTATGAGCAAACCTGTATCACAGTTAAATGTAGCCGTGCTGGCTGGTGGACCTGGCTCCGAGCGCGAAGTCTCTCTAGCCTCGGGTAGGGGCGTCGCTGGTGCCCTGGAGGGGGCTGTGGCCCGTGTCGATCTGGTCGATATCGCTGGTCCGGGATTCGAGCTGCCAGAGGGCACGGACATCTGCTTCAATGTGGTGCACGGGACCTATGGCGAGGATGGCACGCTACAGTCCGAGCTGGCCGAGCGTGGGGTGCCTTTCACTGGGGCGCGTGCCGAGAGTTCACGCATCGCTTTTGATAAAGTGCTGAGTAAAGAGCGCTTCGTCGCAGAGGGCGTCACCACACCAAAGTCTGCGACCATTTTGATCAAAGATGCGGCGGAGCCGCCATTCGGCCTGCCATGTGTGGTCAAGCCGCCTCGCGAGGGCTCAAGTGTCGGGGTGCATCTGGTCCACACAGCCGAGGAGTGGACTGCGGCCATCGAGGATGCCGGGAAATATAGCGAAGACATCCTCATCGAGGAACTCATCGTCGGCAAGGAGCTGACAGTCGGTGTGGTCGGCGATCAGGCACTGCCTATCGTGCATATCCAGCCGCGCTCGGGATTCTACGATATCAGCAATAAATATCCTTGGATGACGGGCGATGGTGGTGGCTCCGACTACTATTGTCCGGCAGATCTGCCTGCCGATGTGACAGCCGCTATCCAGGCCGAGGCGGTCAAGGCGCATCAGTCCCTGGGGATCGAGGTCTACTCTCGCGTCGATGTGCTGCTCAGTGAGAGCGATGGCGCTGCTCATGTACTCGAGGTGAATACCCTGCCGGGCATGACGGAGACCAGTCTCCTGCCCAAGGCGGCATTGGCGGATGGCAAAGACTACACCGCTCTCTGTGTGGCTATCATCGAGAAGTCTCTCGAGTTGGGCTAGAAGCTCAAGAATGGCTTGAATATTAGTTAAGATTTATTAAATAGTATCGAATGCCCCGAGCATCTCGATACACTGCCGAGCGCACTGCTGCGCGCTCCGGGCATAGGGAAAGGTCTCGGCCAGATGATATCTGGCCCGCTGATCACGCTAGGGCACATCGTTCAGCTAGATCTAGGCAGGGGAATCGAGCGGGACGTCGCAGGCGAAAGATATCAAAGGCTGGCTGGTGCTGGCGCATCCTGTGTTTCCTCATCGTCGGTCTGAGTCTGCCTTATCTCGTTCAGTGGGGCTATGGTCAGTGGCAGGCCGGACAGCAGCGACTGCATCTGCAGCATCTCACGATCGTCAGCGATGGCCTGCTCACCGAGGCGGAGATAGCTGCTCAGGCCGGTATCGAGCTAGGTATGTCGACTCGGGTCCTGCCGCAGCAGATCGAGGCGACTCTAGAGGCTGTGCCTGCTATCGACTCGGCAGAGGTCCAGCTGATCCTGCCCGATCGACTGAAGATCTCGGTGGTGGAGCGAGTACCTGTCGCTTGGCTGTCGGTGCCGGAGCTCGGTGTTTTACCACTCCGCGCAGGGGGGCTGCTACTGGATCAGACGGGAGTAGCCTGGCGCTGCCCGAGTCTGGTAGAGGGGCTCACTCTGCTACCTACGATAGAAGTCGCCGATATTGCAGAGATCAGCGAGGGATCTGTCATTGGGCATTCTCAAGTAGCTGCTGCGCTAGATCTGATCGCTAGAGACCCGGCTCGGATGATCATCGATGTGCGTGCGCTTGGTACCTGGGGGCTACTGTGCCGCTATGGGGGCGCTGATGATATGCTGGTCACCTTTCATACCGAACGGATAGCAGCTGGGTTGGCCGATCTCGATATCATTTCAGCGCGTGCGGCAGCTAGCGGTACCGCTCTGGCTACCGCCAATGTCGCTACCGAGCAGAATATCCCAGTGACCTTTCACGGTAAGGTAGACCAAAAAAAATGGCAAAATCCTGCTGTGAAAACGTCCGACTCAAACGTTTCAGAAAAGCGGAGAAAGATACTGCGGCCTGTCCAAGGTATCTCACGATGAAGCAATCGGGCCCTCACCCTGTCTCAGAATTTTTAAGCAAGTCTTAAAAGTCAAGTTGACCTAGCGTCTCATCTCGCTCTGTTAACCCCTGAAACGTTACACAATTTTTTATGGCTCGCTCGGACATCTTCGCAGGATTAGAGATCGGCACCTCCAAGGTGTGTCTCGTAGTCGGCGAAACTCGCGGGGATGGCTCCCTTCGGGTTCTAGGCGTGGGGCAGCACCCCTCTTCTGGAGTGAGAAAGGGTGAGGTCGTCGATACCGACGCCGTGCAAGCCTGCATCCACGATGCTCTGGAGCGTGCAGAGGAGCGTAGCGATGTGGAGATCAATGCCGTGTTCCTCTCCGTGACAGGTGCGCACATCGAGGGGCTGAACAATCGCGGTGCTATCCGGCTCGATGGCGGTAGCATCAACGAGGCCGATCTCGATGAGGTGAAGAAAAAGTGCCGCGACGTGAAGATCCCGGCAGACAATGGTTTCGTGCACTCGATCATCCAGCACTACTACGTGGACAGTCGCGAGCGTATGATCAATCCGCTCGGCCGCTCAGGCCAGAAGCTGGAGGCTGATTATCACATTATCCACGGCATCAAGTCGCGGATCCAGAACTCGATCAAATGTGTGCGGGGTGTTCCTCTAGAGATCGAGGATATCGTCTTTGCCCCAGTCGCTTCGGCGCAGATGGCACTCGACCAGGAGGCGAAAAACCGTGGTGCTCTGCTGCTCGATATCGGTGGCGGTACCACAGACTACATCTGCTTTGTCGATGGAGCGGTGGTCGCGAGCGGCTCGGTCGGAGTCGGTGGCGATCATATCACCAATGATATTGCCCTAGTCCTGAAAGTACCTCTGGCACGTGCAGAGAAACTGAAAGTCACCTACGGTAGTGCCTGGCTAGAAGGGATAGGCCCGGATGAGAAGGTGCCGATCGCTGGGGATGGCTCGGAGACAGTCGAACGGATTTTAATTTGTCAGATCATTAATGCAAGATTGACCGAATTATTAACTTTGATAAATAATTCGCTTGCATTTGATAGTGGCCTAGGACAGCGTCCATCTGGAGTATACCTCACTGGTGGATCTAGCTTACTAACGGGCTTGGATTCGTTGGTGACGGACATATTTGGAATTCCGGTTTGTAAGAACCAGACTCCGACTGTGACTGGGCCGTCTGCTCTATTTGAAAACCCCCAATACGCAACTCCTGTCGGATTGATCAGATACGCACAACTTCTCAGTAGCCACCGCTCTCGCGGAGGCACTTTTGCGAAGATTGGGCAGAAATTTGAAAAGATCTTTGGAGCGAATCGTTGATACCTTTGGAGGGCGACTGAGGTTGTCCCGCTTGTTTTTACCCACTTTACCCACAAACCTTACCACCAACCTAAATTATGATAGAATACAACCAGTCTCGGGATGGCAGTCCTGAAGAGGGAGACCATTTCTCCTTTAAGGTTTTAGGTGTCGGTGGCTCTGGAGCCAACGTGCTAGACCGTTTGGCTTTGGAGGGGAGCGACGACGCACAGCTAGTCGTGCTAAATACCGATATCCGAAAGCTATCGAGCTCGGTCTCAAGCCAGAAGATCCAGCTAGGATCGGCCCTCCTGAAGGGGATGGGCACCGGCGGAGATCCAGATCTCGGGAAACAGGCCGCGCTAGAGGCTGCCGACGAGATCCGTGAAGCGATCCGAGGCAATGACATGGTCTTTGTCTGTGTCGGTCTGGGTGGTGGAACAGGTTCAGGAGCAGCTCCAGAGATCTGCCGGATCGCCAAAGAAGAGGGCGTTTTCCTAGTCGCTTACGGCACATTGCCATTTGAATTTGAAGGAGCTCGCCGCATGGAGCAGGCTCGCGATGCGCTCAGCCTGATCGAGGGCTATGCCAACGCCGTCGTCACCTTCGACAACGATCGCATGGGTGAATTGATCGTGCCAAAGGATGGGGTGACTCAGGCCTTCGCCGCTGCTGACAAAATCATCAGCCAGAGCATCCGCGCGACGATGAATCTAGTCGCCAAGCCAGGTATCATTCGCATCGGCATGGATGATCTTTTGACTGCGCTGAACAGCGAAGACTCGCGCTGCCTGTTCGGCTATGGTCAGGCCAAAGGTGAGAATCGTGCGCTCGAGGCGGTCGAGCAGACACTCAAGTGTCCATTGCTCGATAGCGGTAAGCTACTCAGTATCGCTCAGAATGTGCTGATCCAAGTGAGTGGCTCCGATAGTATGACTCTGCTCGAGGTTCAGACTGTCATGAAGGCGCTCTCGAGCCATCTGCGTCCGAGTGCGCATGTCCTCTTCGGCACAGGCACCGATACCCGTCTGGGTAGCAGCCTTGCTGTGACGGTCATCAGCTCGCTCGATGCTGAGACTTTGAGTGCGACCTCCAGCAAGCCGGCCCAGACGCAGGATGCCCAAGCACAGGCGGGGCAGCCCAAGAAACAATTTGGCGTGCAGCCAGTGGCTGCAGCAGCTGTGCCGGTTGCAGCAGTGCCAGCCTCTGCTTCGACTTCGGCGCCAGCCGAGCCTGCAGTGGCAGCCCCGGCAGCCCCGGCAGCCCAGGGCCAGCTACCTGCGCCAGTGGCAAGTGAGCCTGCCGACTCCAAGGTAGTATCCATCGCCGATGGTTTGCAGAAAGGTCAGAGTGCAGGTGTGGTAGCACCTATGGTAGCTCAGCAGCCTCAGGAAGTCGTGCCGACACCTGTCGTGCAGCCAGAAGTAGCTCAGGCACCTGTCCAGCTAGAGCCTCAGGCTTTAGAGCCTGCAGTAGCCGCAAGTCCAGAGCCTGCACCTGTAGCTGAGGAGCCGCAGCCAACCCCAGCACCTGTTGTGGAGGATCCATTTCAGCAGCAAGTGCCACCAGCAGCCGCTGCGGCCCCCACTGATCAGGGAGCCGATCCTATCATGCCTTTCAACCCGATCGCTTCAGCGATGCAGGGGGCGCCATCTGTCGACAATTCACAGATGTTCGCCGGCCAGCAAGAGCAGCCACCAGCGATCCAGCCGACACCATTGCAACCACCGGCGGAAACTGAACAGCCGCTGCAACCGATGATTCCTACTCCTGAGGAGCCTGCTGCATTGGCAGATGAGGCTGAGTCACAGACGATTTCTCTCTCCCGTATCGTCCCAGGCCAGACGACCCAGCGTATCCTCAATCGCCCACAGCGGCCGGACGAGGCACCAGTAGCTGAGCAGCAGCCAATGGAAGAAGCACAAGAGGAGGTCCTGAAGCTCGAGCCTATCGAGTCCAAAGGCCGCTTCGCTAGAAATGACAACAACGTCGTAGCTGGCGAAGATCTCGACGTGCCAACTTTCTTGAGAAAGAAAGGCTAGGCGACAGAGTCAGATAAGCATTTTACTAAAAGAGGCGTTGGGTGGAACCCTTCGCCTCTTTTTAGTGTCGATTCGGTGTAATGGTAAAGCGTGGTTGAGAATATATAAACAAAAAATCCTGTAGCCGTGAGGCTATATGATAGAGGGGGAGACTTAATATTTCTGTTACTTATCCGACTGGAGGTATTTTATGAGGCCGCATTTTTGTTGCTATTTCTTCTTCGACTTGCTGCCTCGCGGAATCGGCCGCGAACGATCGTCGGCGAAAAGTTGCTGCATTTTAGCGGATAGCTCGTCTGCCTTTTCTCGGTGACTGGCGAAGAGGTTGTTCGTCTCGCCAGGGTCGTCTGCGAGATTGTAGAGCTGGTAGGGGAGTTCCCATTTCTTGCCTCTAGGCTGCTGGCGCCCACCGGAGCCGCTGCCTAGGATGAGCTTCCAATCGCCATCGCGGATGGCAAACATGGCCCCGCCAGAGTGGTGGACGACAGGCGCTCGGGGGATGGAGCTGCGCCCCTGTAGGAGCGGCACTAGGCTGTAGCTATCCTGAGCGCCAAAGCGGGGATCGGGTAGCTGACCACCGGCCAGCTCCATGGCTGTGGCGAAGAGATCGGCATGGCAGATCGGCTGGGCGCACTCGGAGCCCGCCTCGACGACCTGCGGCCAGCGGGCGAGGAAGGGTACGCGATGTCCGCCCTCGTAGATATCGGCCTTGGTGCCGCGGTAGATACCATTGGCCGTGTGATGGCCCTCGTAGTAGGCCTGCACGGTCTGGTCGGCCACATGGTGCGGCTCGCCCTCGTCGGTGAGTCGGTACATGAAAGATCCATTATCGCTGGTGTACATGATTAGGGTGTTTTCCGCTAGAGCCGCTTCGTCCAGAGCATCGAGCACCTGCCCGACAGTCCAGTCCACCTGCATGATGAAATCGCCATAGGGTCCGAGCTCGGATTTGCCCTGAAAGCGTGGGTGTGGCGACACCGGTTTGTGCGGGGCGGTGAGCGGGAAGTAGAGGAAAAACGGGGCTTCTTTTCGCTCGGGGGCTCTTAGGTATTTCACCGTCTCCTCGGTGAGCTTGTCCAGACAGTCGACGATCGAGAAATCCGAGCCCAACTCGCCTTCGCGTAGGAAGTCTGGAAACTTGATAGCAGGCTGAGTACGGTCTGGCTGACCGGTGATGTCGTGGCCTTCGATGTAGATGTAGGGAGGGAAATCAAGCGAAGCTGGGATGATCAAAGAACGATCAAATCCCACATCGATAGGCGAGTAGTCGAGCGGCTGATCCCACGCCCAGTCGCCTTCGGCGTTTTTCTGAAAGCCTAGCCCGAGGTGCCATTTGCCGATCACGGCGGTCTGGTAGCCTGCCTTCTGCAGATGCGAGGCCACAGTCGGTCGATCGGTCTCGATAATGGGCGCGCCGTAGCCATTGAGCACGCCTTGCTTCATCTCGCTGCGCCAGCAGTAGCGCCCGGTCAGTGTCGTGTAGCGTGTCGGGGTGCAGACAGCTGAAGGCGAGTGAGCATCGGTGAAGGTCATCCCCTCGGCAGCCAGGCGATTGAGATGCGGGGTGGGGATCGTCGACTTTGCATTCAGCGCCTGGATGTCTCCTGAGCCCATATCATCGGCTAGGATGAAGACAATATTCGGACGCTCGGCGGCGGCGCTGAGTGACAGGGTAAACGCAAATGCGATGATAGGGATGAGTCGGTGGATCATGGAGTAAGTTTGAAACGTTTTGGGGCAAAAGACTAGACCTTGATCAGGTATGTGGATCTGGCTACTGGGAGGCAGGATGACGTCTGTGGTTTTTTCTTAGCTTCTCGACTATGTCGTCCTATGCGCCTTTTAGCTTTATGTCTTGTATTCTTTGCCACCTGCCTAAACGCTGGTGACCTCCCACACGCCGTAAAGGTGATGAGTTTTAATATCCGCTTCGGTACGGCCAAGGATGGGGCGAATGCTTGGGAGAAGCGGCGCTACCTGGTGGCGGAGACTTTACAATTGTCTGCACCTGATATTTTCGGTCTGCAGGAGAGTATTGATTTTCAGACCGAGTGGTTGGCCGAGCAGCTACCCGAGTACCAATATGTCGGTACCAGTCGTGAGGTGGAGCCGGGCGCGGGCGAGGGCGTGCCGGTTTTCTTTCGCAAGTCGAGGTTCGAGCTGATCGAAGCGGGGGATTTTTGGCTGAGCGAGACTCCTGAGGAGCGAGGCAGTATGGGCTGGGATGCCGCTTGTCCTCGCATCGTCACTTGGGCACGGCTAAAGGACCGCCAACGGGATGGCAGCGAATTGTTGTTTGTCAGCACCCACTTCGATCACAAAGGCAAACTGGCTAAGGAAAATTCGGCCAAGCTGCTGCGCAGTCGGCTCGACGAATGGATGGCAGAGCACCAGCGAGTGATCGTGGTGGGCGACTTCAATTGCACGCCAGACTCGCAGCCCTATCAGACACTACTTGGCGTGAGTGGAGATAGCCCTCTGGTCGACTCCTTTCGTAGTGCCAATCCCAAGGTCACTACCGAGCTGTCGACTCTCACACGCTGGAGTGGTGAGTACCTAGGGCGGCGAATCGACTGGGTGCTGAATGGGAGTGGTTTTTCAGCCATGAGCTCGGTGATCGATCGCACGCAGGATGCTGGACGCTACCCGAGTGATCACTATCCGGTGACAGCAGTGCTGCGGTATGCCGAGTAGAGCACTGCTATAGGTCGTATAGGACCTATCCGATCTATAGCGCTGCATCCGCTAAGCACAAAAAAAGGTGCAGTCTCTCGACTGCACCTTTCCTTAAATGAATTCTGTGAAGAATACTAATCGGTCTTAGCCTTCGGCCATTTCCTTCTCAGCTTCTTCGCCACGCTCTTCCATGGCTGCCTTGCGGCTCATCTTCACGCGGCCTTTCTCATCGATACCGATGCACTTAGCGTAGACCATGTCGCCGACTTTCACGACGTCTTCGACCTGCTTGACGCGGAAGTCAGCTAGCTCGGAGATGTGGATCATGCCGTCTTTGCCAGGAAGCACCTCGATGAACGCACCGAAGTTGGTGGTGTTGACGATCTTGCCGTGGTAGATCACGCCGATTTCGATCTCGGCAGTGACACGCTTGACCAGCTCGACTGCACGATCTAGACCCTCTTTGTGAGCGGCGTAGATGTTTACCGTGCCATCGTCGTCGATGCTGATGTCTGCACCAGTCTCGCTCTGGATACCCTTGATGTTCTTACCACCAGGTCCGATAAGCTCGCCGATCTTGCTTGGATCGATCTGGAAGCTCTCGATACGAGGTGCGTGCTCACTGAGGCTGCCGTGCTCTTTAGCCACACCGTCCATCACATCGAGGACAGTCATGCGGCCTTTTACGGCTTTGTCGATACCCTCGAAGAGGATGTCGAGCGGGATACCTGGAAGCTTGAGGTCCAGCTGGTAACCAGTGACACCAGTGCGAGTACCGCACAGCTTGAAGTCCATATCACCGAAGAAATCCTCGCTACCGATGATGTCGAGCATGGTCACGTGCTTGGTGATGTTGCCATTCTCGTCGCGATCTGCGACTAGACCGCAAGAGATACCGGCGACATTCGACTTGAGAGGCACACCAGCGTCGAGAAGAGCGAGTGAACCGGAGCAGACCGAAGCCATCGAAGTCGAGCCATTGGACTCCATGACCTCGGATGTCACGCGGATCGCGTATGGGAACTCGGAAAGATCTGGCACCACTGGCTCGATCGAGCGCTCGGCGAGAGCACCGTGACCGATCTCGCGGCGGTTCATGCCACCCATACGGCCACACTCACCCACTGAGAATGGTGGGAAGTTGTAGTGCAGGATGAAACGCTTGGTGTCTTCGCCACCAGCGTAGTTGTCGAGATACTGGACCTCATCGCCAGGAGCGAGAGTCGCCAAGGCAAGAGCTTGAGTCTCGCCACGTGCGAACAGAGACGAACCGTGGGTGCGAGGCATCACGTCGATCTCGGCAGACAGGTCGCGGATATCGTCGATACCACGGCCGTCCATGCGCTTGCCTTCGTTGAGTAGAGATAGGCGGACTGACTTCTTCTGCATGAAGTCGAATGCCTGATTGATCTCGAAGTCGCCAGCATCTGGGAACTTCTCGAGGACTGCAGCCTCTACCTCTTTGCGGAGTGCGCCGATAGCGACACCACGCTCGACTTTCATCTTGATGGTCAGTGCTTCCTCGATGCGATCGCCGCATACCTCGTAGGCCACGTCTAGGATGTCCTGGTTCACTGTCAGCAGCTCAGGCTCGCGCTTCTTCTTGCCGCATAGCTCCTGGAGCTTCTCCTGCACCTCGATGAGGGGCTGGATGGAGTCCTGGGCGAAAGATAGAGCTTTCTTGAAGTCCTCGTCAGCCACCTCGTCGCCAGCACCCTCGATCATGATGACCTTGTCCTTCAGGCCGGCGTAGACGAGATCAAGGTCGGATTGCTCGCGCTCTTCGAAAGTTGGGTTAGCGATGAATTCGCCATTCACGCGACCGACACGCACAGCGGCGATCGGGCCTGCGAATGGGATGTCCGATACACAGAGAGCGGCGGATGCGCCGTTCATGCTCGGGATATCGGCATCGTGCACGAGGTCAGCACTCAGTAGCAGAGCGACGACCTGTGTGTCGTAGAAATAGCCTTTCGGGAAGAGCGGACGCAGTGGGCGGTCCGTCATACGACAGGTGAGGATTTCTTTCTCGGTAGGGCGGCCTTCGCGCTTGAAGTAGCCACCTGGGAAGCGGCCTGCTGCGGCTGCTTTCTCTTTGTATTCCACTGATAGTGGGAACCAGTCCTGTCCTTCGCGGACGCTGGTCTGTGATACCGCAGTGACCATCACTACAGTGTCTCCGACTCGGACAGTAACGGCCCCATCGGCCAATTTACCCATACGTCCGACTTCGAACTCGTATTCGTGCGCGCCGACTTGGCACGTCAATTTATGTGTATCCATTTTCTTTTAGGTTTGGTGATAGAAAGGTGTCTCGGGGAAGCCGCGTGTGAAATCTGAACGCAGCCAGAGGGAAGCTAGACTGGAGCCTCCCAGGGAGTGAACTTGTGGTTATGAAAACGCAAAAAAGGCCTGGGGTCGTAAATCAGATCCCAAGCCCAATTTTTCGTCTCATACAGATCTAACGATCGCAATTACCTACGAAGACCAAGTGACTTCAGAATCGCTTGGTAGCGCTCAGGCTGTGTGCGAGCGAGGTAATCGAGCAACTTGCGGCGGCGTGCCACAAGTGTCAAAAGACCTCGACGTGAGGAGAGGTCTTTTGGGTTTTCGTTCATGTGATCAGTCAGCTGCACGATGCGCTCGGTGAGACGCACGATCTGGACATCGGAGCTTCCGGTGTCTTTGTCATGTAGCTGTAGTTCAGTTAGCTTTTCTGCTGTAGCTTCCATCTTAGGATAATTTTTGGCATCACCTTGATGCCCATTAGCATTTCTGAGACGTTATTCAGAATTGAAGGACGGGAACAAAATCATACTTATGGACGTATGCAATGGAAAAGATTGTGCAGCTGAGCGATTTTAGAGAGTCTATCATAGTGGACCCAGCATAAATGGAATTTAGCGAATCCCAGATCCCTCTGCCCGAGACCATGCCGATCATGGTGTTGGGCGCCGCTACGCACTTCCCGCGCTCGCTCATGCCGTTGTACATTTACGAGGAGCGCTACCGGACGATGCTGGACTACGCCCTGGGAGGCGAGCGCATGTTTGGCGTGGCCTACGCCCGACCTGAGGTCGATCCAGAGGTGGACCCCGATCCGGTGCGGGTGATATTCACCGCAGGCCTTGTGAGAGCCTGTGTGAAGCATGGCGATGGCACCTCTCACTTGATGCTGCAGGGCCTACAGCGGGTAGAGATCGTCGGTTGGAGCCAGGTTTTTCCTTTCCGCGTGGCAAATATCAAGCCGGTGGTGGATCTATCGATCGACTCGTCGGGGGAGCAGCAGCTAGCCTACGAGCTGATCAATCTCTGTCAGCGCTCGATCGCTGACCATCATGATAAGCAGGTGAGTCTACCCATGCAAAAGATCCTGGAGGTACTCGACGATCCCGTGGAGGTAGCAGATATGATCGGGCACAACTTTTTGCACGATCCAGATTGTCGGCAGGAGTTGCTCGAGATGGTCTCGGTCAAAGAGCGCCTCGAGTTTCTGATCTATCACATGAAAAGCAGTGCTGAGGGGCTCTAGTAGCTCTAGCGTCCGGCACCGACGTCATAGCAGATCAGGCGCTGCTGCATCTCGTTTTGGTTGATGAAGAGTCTGCCATTGCTGATGACAGGCGGGGCCCACGCCTCCGGGGCATAAAACAGGCGGGCTCTCGACATGAGACCAGGTCCATTCTGATTCAGGAAAAATCGGACTAGGGAGCCATTCTCGCTCAGACAGAGAAAGGCGCCATCGACATGGATGAGGTGAGCGTGGCCCATGCTGATGGGGATATCGCGGCCCTTCCATGGGATAGTGGTTTTGAAAAAGCCCTCGTCCCAGAGGATTCTACCAGAAGTGACATCGCAGGCGAGCATCAGGCCTGCATTGCCGCCAAAGCCGTAGAGTATCCCATCGTGATAAATCGGTGTTTGAAACTGGCAGCCAAAATCGAGTGCTCGCCACATCACATGGGCTTTGAAATTTTGATCATAGCGCAGCATCACCCCGCCTTTACCATAGTCTTCGGTGATGAATACCCGATTGGGTCCGCAGGCCACCGGGGTCGCGGCATTCACCGATGCAAAGGTATCCGAGCGCCACTCAAAGGCATCGTGAACGACTCCTGTCTCGGGATCGATACACAGCAGTCCACCATGAGGTGGGCGCGTCTTGCCGCCGGCAAATACCATCAGGCGATCGGTGCCATTGATATCGGCTATGATGGGTGAGGCGTAGCTACCATTCCAGGTGTGATCGGCCCGCCACAGCTCGGCTCCTGTCTTTTTATCAAGTGCCACTACACAGGCTCCAGGGGCGCCCACATGCACGACCAGCTTGTCCTGATAGGGGAGCGGACTGGACCCTTGGCCGAAGAAAAATGGTGCTTCGCCATATTCCTGAGACAGCTTTTTCTGCCATTTGATTTTGCCTTTCTTCAGGTCAAAAGCGATCAGATCGGTATCATTGCCTAGGGTGTAGACTGTCTTGGTCTCGACGTCGATCGAGGGGCTGGAGCGAGGTGTATCGACGATACCGTAGGAGTGATCGACCTTCACGGGATAGCGGTGCTGCCAGATGACTTTGCCAGTAGCGGCTGCCAGGCAGTGAATGACTTCCTGCTCGTCGATCTGGTGCATCAGGATGACGTGATCGTCCACCACCACCACGCCGGCGTGGCCTTTGCCTTTCTCGAATTCCCAAAGCTTTGGTGGGCCCTCGACGGGGAAGTTGAGACGCAGCCCCGTCTCCTGACTATGGAAATCGAGGGTCGGCCCTAGCATGTGTGGCCAGTCTCCCGCAGTCGACATACCGCAGAGGCCCAAAGTGAGGGCGGCTATGAGTTTGTGGAAAGTCATCTTACTAAATAAACGCTCGATCTGGGAAATTGGGGGAACTTTTTCGAGGGGTGACGGGGCGGAAGAAAGTAGTTTGGGCGGGGCAGAAGTCCAAGTAAAGTCGCCAGCATGGCATCATCTTCTACCTCAAAGCTATCGGGCAAGCGTGCATTTGTGACAGGAGCATCCAGCGGTATCGGTCGCGCGATCGCCGTGGCGCTAGCCGAGCACGGGGCCGATGTGGTGGTGTGTGCGCGCAGACAGCGACGCCTAGCCGAGGTGGTCAGCGAGATCGAGAGCGCTGGTGGTAGTGCCTGTGGTATTGTAGCGGATTTTACGGACGAAGCCAAAATCATCGATGCGATCAGCGCTGGTGCCGAGGCCGAGGGCGGCGGTCTGGATATCCTGGTGAATTCCGCGGGACTGGCCCGCCAGGCGTCACTCGTCGATGGCGAGTATAGCGACTGGGCCGATATGATGAATCTGAATGTCCTAGGACTAGCGACCGCATGCCGAGAGGCGCTGAAATTTTTTCCTGACACAGGCGGGCAGATTCTCAATCTCTGCAGTATGTCCGGGCATCGCGTGCCGGGGCGAGGCGGCTTTTACTCGGCCACCAAGTTTGCCGTGCGAGCGATGACAGAAGGCCTTCGGCAGGAGCTACGGCTGGCGGGTAATCACACCCGAGTCAGCTGCATATCGCCAGGATTCGTCGATACTGAGCTGCTCGATGAGTATTTCGCCTCAGCGAGTAGCCCGCTGTCGCGCGACGAGGCGATAAAGTTTCCCATCCTGAAAGCTGAGGATATAGCCGCACTAGCGATTCATCAGCTGACAGCGCCTGAGCATGTCGACATCACCGATGTGTTGCTGCGACCTACTCATCAGGCAGTGTGAAGACTCAAATTCAATAGGGTACAATTTTCACTCAATAGGGTACAACCCATCGATTGAGGATCAGGCAGTGATAAAGCTGGGTTGGGTTATGTTTCGACCTTCGTGCTTGATATTGTTTGTGCTCTCAGTCTGCCTACAACCGGCTGCTGCTCGAGAGCCAGATGCTACCTGGGCTTATAAGACCATAGAAGGGGCTGATAAACCGCTGGAGATGGCGGTGTTTTTGCCGGCGGATTACCAGACCGGCAAGCGTTTCCCCGTGATGGTCTGGTTCCACGGAGGGAGCTGGAATGCCGGTGACCCGAATTGGCACTACCCAGATTGTCGCTATTGGAGTCGGCGGGGCATGGTAGCGGTCTCGGTGGGCTATCGACTGCGCGATCGAGATGGGGTGCAGGTGCCGCGCGAGTGTGTAGCCGATGCTAAGGCTGCGATCTCTCACCTGAGGCGCAATGCGTCTGAGCTCAAGATCGATCCTGATCGTATCGTAGCAGCGGGAGACTCGGCGGGTGGACTGCTCGCAGCTGCGACTGCGATGATCCCAGGGGAGCAGGCAGCTGAGGTGGCAGACTGCGAGCCCAATGCCATCGTGCTGACGAGTCCTTGGTTTCGCACTGCTAAGCCATTCTCACCACCTGAGCATATTCGAGCGGATTTACCGCCGGTGATCACTTTTCTTGGCGATGAGGACCAGGGAATACCCGTGGAGAGTTTGCTAGTGTGGGACCAGGAGTACCGCACGGCTGGTAACGATAGCGAGCTGCACATAGGCAAAGGTGGTAAGCATGGTTTCTGCAATGGGCGCAATCCTCGCAATCCTTTTTTCTATTGGTCAGTGGAGCTGACGGATCGCTTTCTGGTGCGCCACGGTATCCTTAGCGGATCTTCAGTGGTGCAGATCCCCGATGGTGTCGAGCATCTGCTCGATGCAGTACCGATCGCTGCGGGCAGTCGGTTGGTGTTCATCGGAGACTCGATTACCGATATGAACTGGGGGCGCAATGAGAAGGATCGCAATCACTACCTAGGTCATAGCTTCGTCTTTATGCTGGCAGGCAGGCTGGGGCTCGATAGCCCAGAGTTGGAGCTGGATTTCTATAATCGTGGTAAAAGTGGAAACACGGTAGCTCAGCTCCGACAGCGTTGGCAGCAGGATGCTATCGATATGCGTCCCGATGTGCTCACTATCCTCATCGGCACCAACGATGTGGGTAAAGGAGTGTCGCCACAAGCCTATGAGCGCGACTACCGCCACATCCTCCAGCAAAGCCGCTCGGCGAATCCAGAGCTAAAGATCGTGATGCTGGATCCTTTTGTCCTAAAATCGGGAGCTTTCGCAAACAACGATGCGGCCTGGCAGCAGCGCCGTGCTGCTACCGATGCACTACGCCCGATCGTAGCCAAGCTGGCTAAGGAGTTTGGTGCTACACATATCGAGACTCAGGCAGCATTCGACCGGGCCGTGGCAATGGCTCCTGCTGAGCACTGGATATGGGATGGGGTGCACCCGCTGCCGCAAGGCCATGAGCTGATCGCACGCGAATGGCTGAAGGCTATGGGGTTGTAATGTGGATGCCCAACTGTAAAGCCTGAGGGCTGAGATCGATCGGGGGGGCGATAGACTCGGAGGTTTGATCGGCCGAGGCAGCAACGTGCCGTCTCGGTGGAAGACAATCTTACGTGGATTTAACAGGAAACTTATCCCGTGTGTAAGGGAAGTGTTGGGTGGAATTTAACATTGCCTAAGTTCGGCAAAAGAAGTAAACCATCTTTCAATGAGTGCTAAGATTGGATTTGTTGGAGTTGGGAAAATGGGAGCAAACATGG
>JAHDID010000144.1 GCA_020630975.1 Verrucomicrobiota bacterium | reverse complement strand
TGATAGGCTTCGCGGACAGGTTGGGCAACCTATCCTACTATTGCCTAGCTATTCCAGCAGCCTGATCGTTTTCACCTTTACCTCGATTTCACCTTCTTGCGGAACGGGTAGCGCAATACCAATTCGCCCCTGCGGCGTCCATTGCTCCCAGGCTTCTGATTGGGTGCAATCGATGGTGTAGTCATGCCAATTCCCATCGGCCTTGGGGCGGAATGGCAAGTCATCGCCTTGCCAGCCACTGGATCGCAACACCGCCCGTGCATTACCCAGCTCGGCGCTAGCTGTGATCTTCACCGCAAAATGCATCTTGCTATACTTTTGGGTATCGACATCCATACCTGTGTAGAGTAGCGGCGGCGTGGCTCCGGCTTGGATCACTACTTTGCAGACCCCATTCTCTACCATCGGGTCCGAGACTAGGTCTTTGGTTTTGGCTTTGTGTAGCCTACCTTTGAACTTTTCAGCATCGAAATCTAGGACGATATCGTCGGGTAGGTTTGCTGGCGAACCGAGCTGATCGCGTAGTGGGAGGAGATAGTCCGGATCTAGCTCGACGACTTCTGACTTCCAGGTAGCGAAAGCGGCCTTCATGGCTTGGTACCTTTCCGGCAACTTCGTTACTAGGTCATTAGCCTCACCTAGATCGTCTGCTAGGTTAAACATTTCGTCTTTGTAATCGGCAGCCCACTGCTTTTTGCCGAGGTATCGGTAGGTGCGTAGTAGCTTCCAATCACCGGATCGGTACGCCTCTTGGCGTAGGTAGTTGCCCTTTGCGCCCCAGTCGCGGCGGCGCCACCCGAAGTCGCGGTCGCCCTCTGGCGGATCGAGCAGGTTCACCCCATCGAGAGCGCGGCCCTCTGGCACATGACGCAGAGCATCGGCGGCGGCTAGGGCTGTGACCGAGGCATCCATCATGATCGATGGCTGATCGCTGACCGTACCGGCAGGGATCTGCGCAGGCCACTGCATCAGGTAGGGTACTCGGATACCGCCCTCCTCTAGATGCTGCTTACTCTTCTTCAGCGGCCAGCAATTGCCCGAGAGCATACCACCATTGTCACTGGTGAAGATGATCAGCGTATTCTCTAGCTGGCCTTGCTCCTTGAGGGCGTCAAAAATCCTACCAATGTGTGAGTCGAGGTGCTCGACCATCTTTACGTAGGCAGCGCGGCCTTCTGGGGTATTGGATTTCGCCCCAGCATCGAAGGCTGTAGACGGATCGGAGGTCGGATCCTGAAGCGGAGCGTGCGGGATCGACC
Organism: Verrucomicrobiota bacterium; assembly: GCA_020630975.1. Lineage (GTDB taxonomy): Bacteria > Verrucomicrobiota > Verrucomicrobiia > Verrucomicrobiales > DEV007 > Arctic95D-9. The sequence goes on along the minus strand of JAHDID010000144.1, from coordinate 2,388 downwards.
AGGGTAGGAAGAGGAAAAATGGATCCTGCTGATGAGCGGTGATAAAGTCGAGCGCCTTGTCGGTCCAGATATCAGTCAGGTATTGCCCCTCGAGATCGGTGACACGCTGGCCTCCAGTCTCGAACAGCATCGGCCGTCCCTCGCATTCTTTGTTAGCATTCTGGTGCTGAAAGTAACCGGTGTTGTGATCGATGATCAGCCAATCGTCGAAGCCGTGTGCGCTGGGCCAAGAGACGCCTAGCACCTCGCCGATATTCCACTTGCCATAGACAGCAGTGGCATAACCCGCCTGCTGTAGCCACATGCCGATCGTAGGCTCCTGCGCAGCCACCACACCATCGGGTGCACCGCGATAGCCCTCGGCCCACTCGCCGAGGCGACTCGGGTAGCGGGCTGTCAGCAGCGCGCGCCGCGATGGCGAGCAGATCGGTGCGGCTGAGTGAAAATCGGTATAGCGCACGCCCTGCGCCGCCATACGATCGAGGTGAGGTGTGCGGATCGGTGTGTTGTTGGGAGCGACGCCCTGTGCCTCAGGATTGTAGCAGCTCAGGTCTCCGTAGCCGAGATCGTCGGCTAGCATGAAGATGATGTTGGGCTGCTTAGCTAGAGTGCTGACTGTGGCTGAGAGGCCTATTAGCGCTGCGGTTAGAAGAATCTTTATCATTTGAGCTGTGCCAAAGGCGAGTGAATGCTTAATCCACTCTCCCGGTCTATATCCATCTAATTTTCAAAACTTGCCTAAAATAAAGCGACTAGCTGGCATTACTTTCTGCGAACATGAAGTTCATCATTCACACATGGCTCACCACTTTAGCATGCCTCATCAGCCTTCATGCAGCTCCTGAGGCTTCGAAGCCTAATATCATCTTCATCCTCACCGATGACCAGGGCTACGGTGATCTGAGCTGTTACGGGTCTGAGGACATTGCTACGCCGAACATCGACCGCCTGTGCAGCGAAGGCATGAAGTTTGAGAGCTTCTACGTGCACAATCGCTGCTCGCCGACACGAGCTGCGTTTATGACTGGTAGCCACGCTGGCCGCACCGGCATCGACAATGTGGTGTATCGCTGGGAGGGAAATGGCCTCAATCCCGACGAGATCACCGTCGCAGAATTGCTCAAAGATTCAGGCTACACCACAGGTATGGTCGGCAAATGGCATCTGGGATCGTGGGAAGCGTTTAACCCAGTGAATCATGGGTTCGATAGTTTTTATGGCTTCTTCCATCAAGATGATCAGACCAAAGGCCTTTTCCAAAATCTGGAAATGATCGAGAAGATCAGTAATCAAACCGATGGCATCTACTCGCCGAAACTCCGTCAGGCTGGGATCGATTTCATCCAGCAGGTCACTGAGGAAAACCGAGAGCAAGGAACTGAGAAGCCATTCTTTCTCTACTACGCATCGCCACTACCACACACCAAGTGGGTCCCCCTCCCCGACTTCGTCGGCAGCTCGGCGCAGGGCACCTATGGAGATGTGGTGCAGGAGATCGACTGGCAGGTAGGTGGACTACTAGACACACTCGACGAGCTAGGTATAGCAGAAGATACACTGGTCATCTACACCTCGGACAATGGCCCGCAGCTGAATGTCGAAGGGCATGGCAGCTCTGGCCCGCTACGCGATGGTAAGTGGAGCAACTTCGAAGGAGGCATCCGTGTGCCATGCCTGATGCGCTGGCCTGGCAAAATCCCAGCCGGCTCAGTCAATCGAGAGATCGCTGCGATCATCGATATGCTACCCACATTTTGCGCCCTATCTGATGCAGAGGTACCGACCGACCGTGTGATCGATGGAAAAAACATCCTGCCCTATCTACTAGGTAAAACAGTAGATCCGCCGATACGCGAGACCTTTGTGGTCCCCGGCTCGACGATACGCCATGGTGACTGGAAGCTACTAGTGAAGAATGTGAAGCCCGGTGGTAATGGCGCGAAAGGGAAACAAGGACGGACGGCAGCCGCAGCAGGCACCCTATTCCATCTAAAAGACGATCCTGGTGAAACGACAGACGTCTCAGCTCAATACCCAGAGAAGGTGAAGCAGCTCAAACAGCTGATGCGCGACTACATGAAAGGCTATGAAGCCAACCTGCGCCCCATCGGGTGGGCAGAAGGCTTCTCAGAAGAGCGAGCTGAAGAAGCGAAGCACGCTATGAAAGCAAAGAAGTAAAGAAGCCGCCTACATAGGCTGCGAGTGAGCGAGTGGAGTTTCATCAGGCGCGGCTCGGAGCCATGGGCGGATGGGCTCTGCAGTCCACTCGCCAGTAGGCTCGCCGCCACGGAGGAGCGATTCTAAGTCTAAGTGGCTGCGAGCGTAAGCGAGTGGAGTTTCATCAGGCGTGGCTCGGAGCCATGGGCGGATGGGCTCTGCAGTCCACTC
>JAHDID010000022.1 GCA_020630975.1 Verrucomicrobiota bacterium | reverse complement strand
CAGTCTTAGAAACAGCGCTTTTCCACCAGCTGGGCCGCTTGCCAGAGCCTGAATTTACCCACAGATTTTCCTAGAGAGCCATTTTGGAAAGGTGCAAATAGGAACGAAAGATACGGCTCCTTTCAATGTGCAAACGGGGAACGGGACTCTTCCTCAAAAGTCGCCGTTCCCGTGCGCTGAGAGGTGCACGCGATCGCAGATTGCTCTCTGAATTTAAAATGAAAGAGGGGAGAGGAGCTCCAACGATAGGTACCGATGTTCGATGAGTCCTCGGTTTGCAAAAATAAGTTTACAATCGTTTTTGTTTCGATTACATAGGATCGTGATGGCGAGATTGAAAATCACAGAAGCAGAGTGGGCCGTTATGGAACCGTTGTGGGATTCTGCCCCTTTGACGGCGTTGGAGATAGTTGCTCGCCTTGAACCAGAGCAAAGTTGGAATCCAGCTACAGTGAAGACTCTGCTCGGGCGTCTAGTCAAAAAAGGAGCTCTCAGTTACGATAAGATTGGGAACCGGTATTCTTACTCTCCTGCGGTTTCACGTGATGAGGCGGTGACTGGTGAGATGGATTCGTTCTTAACAAGGGTGACAAAAGGCTCTCTGTTTCCTCTGATTGCGCACAGCATTCAAAGCAAAGACAATCTAGATCCCGAGGAGATCAAAGAACTCCGTCGGCTACTAGCAGATCACGATGAAGATTCTGGAGTATGAACAGCCTTTACGATAATCTACTAGTCGCCTCTTTGGTAGGGAGTATTCTGGCTTTAGTCTTGTTAAGCGGGCTGCGAGTGCTGCGCGATTACATTCCCCCAGTGTGGTTGCATGCGTTGCTTTTGGTCGCAGTGTTGCGATTTATCTGGGTTTTTCCAGTTCCTAGCTCGCCTTTATCGTGGAATCGGATAGTCACTAACGAGTTTAGCTTTACCGAACACGTAGGTCCGGCTGAGAGAACAGCTGAGGACGAGACTTCAAATGAAGCCCGAGAGGAATCAGAAGTGAATGTGGCCGGTGCTCAAACGCCAATTGCGAATGATCGAGAGACGGTAAAGGTGCCTGTATCTCCGCTAGAAGTAAAGGTCTCCTTATTGGAGGGGTTATGTTTTTTATGGCTAGCAGGTACAACATTAATGATATGTCTGTGGTTATGGTCGGCAATTTGTACCACGCGATTAATTCAGAAAGCAAGAAGAGCTGGTAATGACCATGCGATCCAAGATTACTTCAATTCTGCGATAGAGAAATCGGGGCTACGCCTTCGCCCTAAATTGCTATTCTCGGATAGGATATTGGCACCTGCACTGGCGGGTATCTTTATGCCATCTATCTTGCTGCCTGAGAAAGTGTGCGAGCACCTGAATGAGGATGAGCTGGTCACGGTTCTATTGCACGAGTTGGGTCATTTGCGGCGTTGCGATCTAATCACCCAGTTAGCGTTGTCGATTATGCAAGCCATCCATTGGTGGAATCCACTTGTCTGGCTATTGAGTCGGCAGATTCGACTGTTAGCCGAGCGTGCAACTGATAGGTGGGTTTTGGCCCGTATGGGTGAGATCCCTCAGTCAACTTATGGCAGCGCATTACTCAATCTACTTGAGTTGAGCGAGCGAAGTCTTCAGTGCCCGACCTTGCTCACTGTAGGTGTTGCTGAAAATAAGCGCCATCTTACCGACCGTATTCGATCAATCGTAGCCTACCGTAAGCGGAGTCTACGGCTGGTAGGTGGTTTGAGCGCTCTTGCTTTGGTGGTTATTTCATTCGTTGCGCTAAGTCAATCACCCGCTAGGAATCACTATCATCGTATTGACTTTGTAGCGGTCGATCAGCAGGGGGAGCCGGTGCCTTATGCAAGGGTTTCGGTGTTTCTGGATCCCGGCTGGCGTGGTAATTGTGAGTACATCAAGACACTCGAGTGCGATGAGTTTGGGAGGCTGCGTGACGATAGTTTACTTCTTGATAAGGCGGTTCGATTGGTTGTAACCGACCCTAGTGATCAGCTTATCGCTGTAACTACATTTTTAGGAGATAAGGGATCGGAAGTTGGAAGTTCCATTGATGAAAATGGGTGCTTGGTAATGAGCCCAAGCGAGGATCTGAACCTTAAATTTGTGGAGAAATTGAGTGGTAAATCGATAGGAAAATTGAGTGTCAGGATTCTTCTCCATGATAGTGGTGATGACTTTGGTTCGGTTGACGCTTTTGCTCAAAGTATTCCAGCTCGGTCGGATAGTGACGGGAGAGTGAGTGTGAAAGCAATTAAGGGGCGTTTCTTCAGTGTGCGACATCAGCGAAAGGGTTTGCAATTGGTCGATAATGAATCTGATAAGCATGATAGGGTGTCGGATCGGGAGGAGTTTGTGTATCGGTTGGCAAAAGCTCATGTGATAAAGGGGCGGGTGGTTCTGCCTGATCGTACGCCTGTCGTGGGGGCGTCGCTGTTCAGTTTCAATGGGCTAGCCTCAATTGGTGCAATGACTGATGATCAAGGGCGATACGAATTAGGGCATTTAATTCCAGGCGTTGAAGTGACTATGCAGACTTTTATGCCTGATGAGCTAAAGTCTGATTGGTATCTAGGCAATCAAACAGTCCAGTTGCCGGTCCATGGGGATGTAACGGTACATGATGTCCAAGCAAAGAAAGGAGCAGTGCTTGTTCTGAACTATTCTGACATCGAGTCTGGTCGTCATATCCGCAATGATACACTCAGTGGTGTCGATCCGAAGCTGAAGTCATTTGACCTCGATCGTGTTGACCGCCCGCAAAAGTATCATGCGCCTCGAGACCGTTTTTTAACGGTTGATTTCAGTCGGTCTGAGCGAATTGAGGTGGATATTCCGTTGAAGCGGATTCAATCGACAGACACGGTGAAAGGCATTGTGCTGGATTCAGTAGGGAAACCTGTTGGTGGGGTTCGGGTTTCAACAATTCCTGGTTCCTACCCAGAGAAAATCCTAACGAACGAGAAAGGAGAGTTTAGTTACCTTTATCCAGATCGAAAAAGTCATCGAACGAAAAGGTTGGCATTAATTGCTGAGGGCGGAGGTCTTAGTAGCGGGAAATATTATTGGGCTCACGGTTCAAAGACAGTCGTGGAGTTAAATCTTTCTGAGCCGACATCTGGTAGTATCTCTGGTACAGTGCGGAACGAAAGTAACGAACCTATCGAAGGGGTTAAGGTAACCCTCTATGGAGAAGGAGAGTATCGAGTGGAGCAACATACAAATTATCAGGGGGAATACCTTTTTGACCAAGCTCGCTCGGGAGTAAGGCTTTGGTTGCAAACTGATCACCTTGACTATGGGCGTGTGAGGGATGATGATAAATGGGAAGGGCTTCGGTCTTTGTATTTAAAAGGCGAACAAGCTATGTCAATTCCACCTATGGTGTTGCCGCGTTCAGATAGGACGATATCAGGTAGGTTATTGAATAGCGATCGTAGTCCTATCTACAATGCTATACTAACCGTGCTACCCCGTGACGGGCAGCCGATGAGACTGGTTGCCAGTAAAGCTGATGGAAATTTCAGCTTTAGTGGTCTCATTGATGCTACGCATCAGATCGAAGTTCGAAGAAACACGGCGATGAGAAAAGAGAATCAGCAGACCCACACCTTTGTGGTCGAGGGGGGCGCTGAGAGCGTAGAACTTGTGATGCCGAAAAATGATGGGAGGCTGGGTTCTCCTTAGGCTCCGTTATTTTGGCTCCTCTCGGGAGTATGCGCCCTGCTGAAGTCTGCGATGTTGTTGCATTGGTTAACCGGGGAAAGCTTGATGGGTTTGTTTTGGAGTGTACCCTGTTTAGTGAAAACTGTACCCTATTGAAATTGGGTGCTAGCACCTCGGGATGATGGCGAAGAACTACCTCCGGCTATTTTTGCGCTTGCTGCTGATCGTGATTTTGCTCGGCTGCGTGGGGGATCTGGTGTTCCGTTATGCGGAACGGCCGGAGCCGTCGGCGGAGGGGATCGAGTTTCTCATTAGCCTGACGGCGGCTGGCTATATCTGGCCGCTGGTGGGGGCGACCTATTTTTTGGCAGCGGTACTATTGGCCGTACCGCGTACGGTGGGACTAGGGCTGGTGGTGCTGGCGCCGGTGTGGGTGAATGTGGCGATGTTTCACCTAGCCCTGGATCTATCTTGGCCACGGGTGTGGCCAGCTGTGGTGGTGATCGCGCTGTATCTTGTGCTGTGTGTGCTGTATCGGCAGCGTTTTCGTTCGCTGGTGGTCTGTGACGGCGGGCGCTAGCGATCGGTCTTAGGCATGAGCTCGGCCAGTGTGGGGTCTGCCTCTACGACGGCCTGAAAGTAGGCTTTGCGGAATTTCTTTAAGGCTTCGTGGCGCTTTTTGCGGGTCTCGTCTTCTTGCTTGGAGAGGGCTTTTATCTCGGCGAGGGCATCGACTACGGGGCCCTGCTGACGGGCGGATTCGCTGGCTTTGCGGAATTTTTCTTTCTGCTCGGGTGTCATTTTTTCGAGCAGCATGGGCGATGTCATCATCTGCCCGAGCATGCCGTTGCCACCTCTTTTAAATAGGCCTCCGCCAGTTCCTCCGCCTTTGCCAGGGCCGCCTTTGCCTTTGCCGCCGGGTGGTGGGAGTAGGCCTTTGCGGGAGCCGTTGGCATTATGTGCAGAGGCCTGGGTGATACGGGCGAGTAGCTGGCTGCTCTCGGGGGCGTGCTGGGCGATGGCCTCGCGTATGGCTACTTGGTATTCGTTGGCTGAGCGATTCACGCTCTCTCGAGCGCTGAGGACATCGGGATCGCTCCAGACGGCACGGAGAGCTTCGCGGAGCGCCTCTTTCTCTTGGGGAGATAGACTGGACCACACATCTGATTGCTCGATGTGGCGCATACCTTTCTGTTTCTCTTTGCCCTTTTCCTCTGACTGGCCGAGGCACAGGCAGGGTAGGGTGAGAAAGGCGATCGATAGTAGGGTGAAGACTTTCATCTGAGGGTATCAACCCTGGCTCTAAGGAGAAGTTGCACAGAAACGTGAAATCTGGGAAGATGATCTCCATCGTGACAGTGCGCGACATCCCCCTGATAGTGATCGGTAGCATCCTGTGGATGCTGGCGTACACCCCTCTCGCCTGCGCTCAAGGTGAGGGTGCACAGGCACAGTTGGACACTTACCCTGAGATTATCACCAAAAAAGGGGCGAAATACACCGCCTGCGCGGTGAAGCGTGTGGAGGCTGATGCGCTCACCATCACCCACAGCAAGGGGGTGGCAAGAATCTCGTTTTTCGATCTGGATGAGAGTTGGCATAGAAAATATGACTTCGACCCCGTGGCTGCTCTGCAGAAATACAAAGTGGATAAACAGCAGCAACGGGATCTGAGGTGGAAGCAGTTTTGGGCCAAACAAAAGGTGGAGGCGAGTCGAGCTCAGGCCCATGAGAAGGCGGAATTTAAGAAGAAAGTGCTGGCTGAGTGGATACCGGTGGAGGCGGCTGTGCTGGGCAGAAATGAGAAGGGTATCTTTGCTGAGGCGCTGCAGATCCGCATGGTGCCGACCACGGTAAAGTCGAGTCTCGGGATCGAACGTCCCGGTCCGCCGCGAAAAACGTTGGTTCCGCTTACTGACGGTGTTATATTTATTGAGACTACGGAAGTATCAGGCGCGAATCGGTGGCTGGGCTATCTGGAGCCAGACCCGTATCGAAAGGTAGCGCTTCCAGATCGTCCGACACTCGTACCTAGCTACCGTGCGGTCTCGCGCGAAGATATCCAATGAGTCGCCTCTCTACCTCTCCGTCCACGTCACCGGTGCGCTCTAGGCTCCGGACGTTTCCTTATGCTCCGTTGGCTTTCGTGCTGATCATGATGATCCGGCTGCTGTCGGCCGGGGAGAAGGGGCTTTCCTGGCTGGGATTCAGTGTACTCGGCGTCTCTGGGCTATGGTTCGCAGTGGATCTGACCCGCTGGTTGTTTAAGTGGAAGTATGAGAAGGCTGACACTGCGGAGAATAGCCAAGTGGTCCGTGAGGAGCCGGAGAGTCTGGTATCGCTGGTTTTTTTCCTAGAGGAGCCCCGTGATGTGACCGAGGCAAATCTCCGCCAGTGTGTGTCCCATGCTCTGCAGGTAGACCTGAATGAGGACGATGAGGATAGTGAGTTTTTCGTGGTGCAGTATAGCCCACCGACCGCCGATGTGACGCCGATTGAGAACTTCATGGTGCGTATCCCGCAGGGGGTTTACAGCGTGATGGTGTCGCATCGCCCCTACATCGCCAATCCGTCTCAATTTGCCCGCGACTCGATCCGCGACAAGCGGCTGCGCACGGCTGTGGAGCGCCATCAGGCCTGGATATCTGTGGATCTGATGGATGATGAGGTGGAGGACAATGATGTCGCCTACGACACGATCGGCAAGCTGATCGGCTCCATGGCAGGTCCTGACTGCCTGGCGATCTACTGCCCAGAGATCCAGCGCTGCAATGAGTTTGAGCCCTCTCAGATCGAGACGCTGATGAGCGGTAGCCCGCTGCAGATTTTTGATGAACCCACCTTCGAGCCGGTCATCGAGGTCTCCGATGATGATCCGCGTATGGCGGCTGCTGAGAAAGTGGCTCGCGACCGCTGGCCTGAGTTCGTCGAGGCGTTTGGAAAAGCTAGTATCGAGAATTCTGAGAAATTCATCGTGAAAGCGGAGTTCACCGAGGGCTCGAACAGTGAATTCATGTGGGTGACAGTGCGCAAGATCATCGGCGAGCAGATCCACGGTATCCTGACCAATGACCCGCACGAGCTAGTCGATGTCTTCCGTGGGGCCGAGGTTAAGTTTGGTCTCGAGCGTCTCAACGATTGGATTTTCCCTGCTGTGGATGGTACGCCAGTGGGAGGATTTACGCTAGATATCCTGAGTGAGGATTTGTAGGATATCAGTCGTGGACCTAGCTTTTGGTTGGGGGGCGGCGCCGACCCTCAGCTACGTTTTTTAGGGGGAGTTGGTGTCGCTAGGCGATGTGGCCTTCGGGTAGATTGACCTGTTTGGTCATGTGCACGTGTGCTCCGACTGACGTGTGTGGCCAGATGGTGGATTCCTCGATGAGAGCATTGGGGCCGACTATGGCCCCCTGGCCGACAGTGGAGGTACTATCGACCTGCGCTGTGGGATCGATCTGAGCAAAGGGGTGGATGCGACATTTGTTGGGCTGCAGACCATAGCGAGGGAAGTGGCCGCTGCCGAGCAGGGAGAGGGCATCGATATAGCTGGTTTGATCGCCGAGATCGCTCCAGTGGCCATCGTCGATGATGACGCCGCCGATCGCCTGGCTAGAGGAGATGATCTGCAGAAAAGGCTCCACGACCGATTCGATTTTGCCCGGTGTGAGATGTTCCATGAAGGCTGGAGACACGATGTAGATACCGGTGAACTGGCAGAGCTGTGGCGAGGCGACACCTAACTGGCCGCGCATGTCGGTGATTTTACCGGTATCGGGATCAAAGCCGACGTTGGGATTTTGCCCGGTGCTACGCAGGATGAGGGTCACGAGGTGGTCCGATGCCTCGTGGGCAGCTAGAGCAGGGCCTAGCGGCAGGTCGGTGAGGATATCTCCATTGTAGACGAGGAATGGCTGATCTTGAGGCACCCAGTCGCGGATATTGTCGAGGCCACCGGCCGTATCGAGTAGAGTCGGCTCATGGCGCAGCTGGATGGGGCAGTCGCGGTAGCTGAGATCGGGGAATAGCTGTGGGTAGCGCTCCGGTAGGTGGTGCGTGTTTACGAGGAACTCTGAGACATCGAGATCATGGATGACATGGTCGAAGGCATAGGTGATCAGCGGCGCATTCCATACGGGGACCAGAGGCTTCGGGAGATAGTGGGTGAGAGGCTGAAGGCGTGTGCCGAGGCCGGCTCCTAAAATAAATGCTTTCGAGATAGGCATGTCGCTACGATGTAGGGTGAGTGGGGCGTTTAGGAAAATCTTCCGACCTCCGAGCCAAAAAGCATGAAGTATTTTTCGAAAAAAATCCGACTCATTCTTTTATTTTTGATACTGATCGCTGTCTGTATCTATGCGGTGCTGAGGTATCTCGAGTCTAGGATCGTACGGCCTACAGGGCTGCCGACTCGTGGTGGGCAGAAGCTGCAGATCGAGATACCATGCCCGTATTTCTCCCAGCAAGATAGTCGGTGGGCAGAGGATGAGATGGGAGCATCTGGTGGGAATCTGGCTAACTATGGCTGTACTCTGTGCTCGGCCTCGATGTCGCTGAATGCTCTGGGCATCGAGAGTGATCCGAAGTCGCTGAACCAGCATTTCTCGGAGACCGGAGGATACACAGAGAGTGGGCTCTTGATCTGGGAGGCGCTTCGAAAAGTGGCGGGCGACGACTACCAGATGGTGATCAAAGATCGAGCCACTCATGCTTATCTTGATGAGCAGTTATCGGCAGGCACGCCAGTGATCGCGAAAGTCCTCTGGAAACGCCAGATCTGGCATTGGGTTTTGATTACTGGGAAAGAGGGCGATCAATACTTGGTTGCCGATCCTCTGGTGCCTGACAATGCTCATCTTGAGGCGACCCATTACCCTGATGGGTTCTTTTCGGTGCGGCATTTGGTGCGGAGGGAGGAGTGAATTTAGTTTGGTTCCTTTGCTGATTAAGAAAATGAAAGTGCCGCAAAAAGTATCTCGAATTCCCATTGAGCGACTGTGGCGAGAGGGGAATTGGATAGAAGCTGATCGCAGACGATTTCTGACTCCTGAAGAGGTGAAGGCGTATGTTTCTGATCCGTTGATCCCTATAATTGTTGCTTCAATTTCGGAGCCTATTCACTGGGTATCCAAGGAAGAGCGGTTTGAAAGGTGGAGCTCTATTAGTTCATTTTTGCTCGATGGAACTAGAGGTAGATGGGAGACCGATTTTAGCCAATTCTTCGTTGCTTCGTTGTGGTATTTGAAAGAGGGGGAGGTTATTTTATTTGAGCATTATCATTGAAACTTATGATCCGACTGTAGTTTGGTGGAATGAAATGATTTTTGGTGGAAACAAAGTGGAGTGCCCTAGATGTCTTGGGAAGGGAGTCGTGGAGAAAGAGGATATTATTCGACTCGATAGAGTGCTTCATTGGGCTCCGGATTCTTGTGCTTATTGCCAGGGACAGGGGAAAGTATCGACTGAAATGGTGGAGATGGTTCCTCCTGGGTTATCTTACTTATCGACTAATCTACCTTTCTATGAACGAGAGGCTTTAATTAAGGGGGACCCAGCAGCATGGGAGAGAGCAGAGTATGATGAATTGGTGGCTCAGCTGTATATTGATGAGATAATTTTTCTTCATCGTCATGACTTGTCGAATGAACAAATTGTAAGCTTTTTCCAATTAAGGAGTTCGCTATCTCCACAAGAAGAATCGAGAGAAGAGTTGGAGGTATATGTGCAAAGGGTTATTGAGCACTTAACCGTATAGATCTGTTAGGCCTTTTACAATGCCTTCGGGGTCGGCTGCTTGGGTTGCTGGGCGACAAGATGGCACCTCTCCTTGTGGAGGGCACCGTGGTTAAACTTTCAGAGTGCAGTCATAGGTCTTATGCGACCTATACTCATGCACTCTACTGATTGATCCGCGACCTCAGGCGTGAGAGCCATGCGGGTGGTGTCTTCTTGGTGGAAGAAGAGGAGGAGCTGGTCTTTTTCTTGTAGCTGGAGCTGGAAGAGGTCTTTTTCGCTGGCTTGGAGTAGCTGGATGACTGGGGTGTGGTCTGAGTGTATTTCACCGGTGCCGATCTGGGCGCGGGTTTGTCGACTTCGGCACCTGGCTGGTCGTAGCGGTAGTAGTCGCGGTAGTGGCCGACACCGACCTCTTTGGTTGGGTCTGGAAAGGCGGTGAAGTAGGTCATGTAGACGGGGATGTAGTCTTCGAGATAGACGCCGACCCGCTTGCCGCCGTGGATGGCGGAGTTGATGGTATCTTCATTCCACCTGTCGTAGGAGCCGAGGATCCAGTTGGCCATCTCGGCTGGCTTTTGTAGGCGTACACAGCCGTGACTGTGGGAGCGGTAGTCGCTAGAGAAAAGGTGTTTGTGCGGGGTGTCGTGCATGTAGACCGCATGTGAGTTGGGGAAGAGAAACTTCACCAAACCGAGGGCATTGCCCTTGCCGCCATCTTGGCGGATGTAGCTGCCATATTTGGGCACTTGTTGGAGACTGCTCCAAGTGAGTGGCATCTCGCGGCCAGTGCGGCTGCTGATGATCTTGTAGTTATTGCGGGCGAGGTAGCTCAGATTGCGGTAGGGGCCTTCTTTGGTAGCGATGTTGTAGGGCACATTCCAGTAGGGAGAGAATACTACCTGCTCCATGTGATCGCGAAAAAGTGGGGTCCGACGTCCAGCCATGTCTTTGCCGAAGACGACTCGCATGCGCAGCGTCTCGTCATCGCCATCCATGCCGTGGACTTCGCCTGACGGTAGATTCGCCAAGAGATAGCGCTCGCCCATCAGGTCGGGTAGGCGGCGGGCACGGTGTAGATTGATCATCAGGCGTACCTTATCATCGGCATCGCGATGTACTAGCTGGTGGGCGGTATTCGGCCCTAGGATACCGTCGGCCTGTAGGTTGCGGGATTTTTGGAAAGACTTAACGGCATCGGATAGAGACTGGCTGTATTCATTGCCGATCTTGACGAGCTCTTCTGAGGGGAGGTGCCCCTCGCTCATCAGATAATGGGCCAGCTCGCGGGCTTGATCGAACTCGTTGCCGACTTTGACGAGGCCGACGACTTTTAGGCGAGGGGCTGGCGGCGCATTCTCGAGTCGCTGTATCTCGCTGAATAAGCGCTGGTAGATCCAGTTTTTGGGGATGAAATCTTCTGCCACTTCGATGGGCACATCCGTGGCTTCTGCAGTCTTGGCGAATCGCGCTGTGATGTGATCGTAGTGATCGGCATCGGTGGTGGCGTAGGGGTAGTCGCTGTACACCCAGTGTGGCCACTCCGGATCATTGGTGGGGCCTTGTTTGAGGCGTAGCGAGGTCTCGGCTAGTGCTAGAGTGATGCTGATATCATCTGCTGATACCGGGCTGTCTGAACGGATGTCGAGATCGGTAGGAAAGCTTAGGGTGAGATCTGGCTCAGGGTAGCGGTGTGTCTTGAGCAGATCGATCAGCTGCTGGTGTACTTGGGCTGCCGGATAGGCGTCGCCCCACAGGCTGGCGCCCTCGGATTTGCGGTAGGCATTGAGGGCCATCGACTCGATCTGGCGTTTTTTTCCAGGAGTGAGAGTGGTCGTCTGTGCGACTGCGGTGTCTAGCACATCGGTGAGTACCTCCAGACGAACCTCGGGAGGCATGTCGGAGCTGGCTGGCTGAGTCGCTGCGGTGGGCTTTGCCGTAGGGTTAGCAGGCGCTGTGGAAGGCTCCGTTTTGGCATCGTCTTGAGGTGGAGTCGCCGTGCTCTCGGTGGCCTCTACGATGGGTGGTGGTGCGATAGCCTCGGTCGGTGTAGTCTCTTGATTTTCAATCGCTGGCGATGCTTCTATCGGTGGAGGAGCGATCGTAGAGTCGCCGAAGACAATGCTTCCCTGAGATAGGAATGCCAAGATAAGAAGACTGGTGGCCAAGGCTAGGCGATTCATTACTTGTAGTTCGTGTGGGGAGTTCTTGCGGCTAGTGGTTAAGGTAAAAACCGAGAGGCAAAATACGGCCTTCAGTATCGTGATGAGAGTCATTGCGTCAAGTCACAGCATGGAGGATGCCAAAAAAAACAGTAATTTACTGGCCGGTTACTCCGTGGAGCTCATCGAGCATCTCGAGCAGGTGTTTTGTCAGGACGACAGATGAGTCCTCGGTGAAGCGGCAGGTGCCGTACCAGGTCTCGTAGCCACCTAGCTCGTGTTGCTCAGGTGTGGGGAGGTAGCCATAGCCGCCATTAGCTAGGCTGATCAGCATGGTGTGCTCGAATGGGCTTTGGGCTTTGATCTCCAGCCCGATCTCGACCAGCACCTCAAAAGGCAGGGTGACGATGGCCTGGTCGCCGATACGCATGGCCTGAATGATAACTGGCTCGGTGCGATCGAAGTCTGCTCCGGCGTACTCTACGATACGCCGTGCGACTGAGTCGGTGCGGCTGTGGATAGCGCGACGTTCCTTCGCCGGTAGGTCCAGAAGTTGCTCGGCGCGTTCGATCTCGCCGGCGCTGGGCAGGCGATAGGTCAGCTCCACCTCGCGCTGCCGAGTGTCGACGATAGCTTTGTCATCGTAGTGATCGATCTTTCTGACCGCTCGCCAGCTGGCATCGGCGGCTTTCGAGGCGACGACTCGGCATTGCTCGAAGGGCGCTCGAGGTGCTCTCGCGAGGGTGAATGGCAGGTTGTTGATATCGCCGCTCGCGCCATTGGTCATCATCGCCACGAAGTCGGACGGCGGCTGCGATCCGCCGATGCGATAGGGCATGATACGGGAAAATTCGCCAAAGTAGTCGGCCGATGCCATACCGACGACACGGCCATCCGCTTCGGTGAATTTGGGGATGCCACCGACGTAGTGCAGCGCGTAGTTGGCGATCAGTCCGAGAGGTTTGTTGCGACTATCGCGGATGTCGATGACGCCGATCTCCGGATCGATCGGGCCGGCAGGTTTCACGGCGCCTGTGCCACCGCCATTCATGCGCACGCGGTCGTGTGTGCCTAGGGGATTGATAGTGCGGTCGGGATCTGTGCCATCGTAGAACCAGCGCCGATTGCGCAGCTCGCTAGGCTCGGAGTCGGAGCCAAAGCCGACACGGGCTGGCTCCAGATTGGCGATCGCTGCGAGGATGGATTGCTCGATACCAGTGCGTCGAGTTTTCTCATAGGCGATCCTGCCGGGTGAGGTATCGCCGCCTTTTGGCGTGGTGTGTGCGTGAGTTCCGCAGATGAGGATTTCGTCAGTCTGCCAGTCCGTCTGAGCGGCTACATTAGCCTTGATGGCATCGCACATCTCTCGGCCAACACCGATCGCATCCACCAGTGTCACCACGGCTCGACCATCGCCATTGCGGAATGCGATCGATCTGGCGTGCAGCGGATCGTGGATATAGCTGGACTTACCCGACCGCAGCTGAAACGGCATAACTGTAGGTGAGATATCTACCGCTGCGGTGCCGACCTGTAGCTTGTCTTGAGCACCTGCTAGAGCGCTTATGGCTACTAGGAGCGTGGTTAGTTTTTGCTTTGATAAAAGAGCCATTTTTTTAAGTTATTCTTCGAACCGTTGTGGCCGAGATTACAAGTCATTGAAGCGCTTATTGACGGTGAAGAGTTTGTATAAATAGTCAGGGCGTCATTCTTTGCTTTGAGAAAAGAGCCATTTCCACACGTCTGGGTTGTTTGCCGTTTGGGTCCATGAGTCGTGGCCGACTTCGGGATAGACGGTTAGTTTGGCTTCGGCTTTGCCTTGGGCCTTGAGCGCATCGACCATCAGCTGACTGTAGGCGAGTGGTACCACCGAGTCGGCACCGCCGTGAAAGGTCCAGACTGGCACCTGGCTGGCAGCCTCTGCCTGGGCGGGGTCGCCACCACCGCAGATGGGCAGAGCGGCAGCGTATAGCTCTGGGCGGCGAGAGATGAGATCCCAAGTGGCAAAGCCTCCCATGGATAGGCCGGCGATGTAAATCCTTTTGGGATCGATGGGCAGGTCATTGATCTTATTTTCGATCAGTTTCTCGACTAGCTGCAGGGGTAGCGTGGGGTAGCGGTCCATGCGATGTGGTGGCTGATTGACGGGGCGCTGGTAGCGTACCCAGCGCATGTCATCGGGGCACTGCGGCATGATCAGGTAGGCGGGCTTGTTTTTCTCGATGTAGCGGATGATCGAGTCAGCGCAGTGCACGAGTTGTTTGGAGTTGTCGCTTCCGCGTTCGCCGTAGCCATGGAGAAAGACCACCAGAGGGTAGCTTTGTCCCGCCTCTACTGTGGGTGGGCTGTACTGTCGGTACAGCAGTGTCTCGCCTGCATCATAGGAGGTCAGCTCTAGAGCCTCCATGTTCTGCTCAGCATAGCTGGGCTCAGTCGGTGGCTGTGGATCCGATGGGGTCTGCGCCTGGACTAGGGAAAATGTGATGACCAGGGATAGGTAACTCGCGGTGCATATCTTCTTGAGCATGTGGAGACTAGACTAGTGTAGGAGTGGGATCTTGGCGATGGCGCAAAAATCAGCGACAAAAAGTGTGAGCAAGTTGGAGTCCAGCCGTTACTTTACTGGCGGGATTGTCACAAACGTCCTTCCCCGCACGACACACATACATGCAGAGCACCTTTACATTCGAGCTGGATGGCGAGCTATGCCAGGTCAGCGGAGAGTCCGTGCACCGGACTCTGGCAGAGTATTTGTGTGAGCGTTCACCTTGGTCCAGCCGGTATGCCGAGGGTACTCCCTGGCAGGGTGGCTGCCCAGTGATTCTCGCCGAGGTAGGTGAGTCTGCGCCTAGATTTCGGGCGGTGGATGCGCATCTGCTGCTGCTGCCCATGCTAGCAGATGCTGCGGTATGGACACCCGAGGGAATCGCGCGGGCCGACGCCAGTCATCCCGTAGCGAGCGTGCTAGATATCGACCACATCGATTGTGGGGAGGAGGGGCGCTTTTCGATACTGGCTCTACTCTTCGAGGGCTACTACCGCCCCGATCTGCGGCGTCTCGGTCAGATGAATGAGCAGCTCGATGCGATCATCTCTCGCACGGCCGACGTGGGGGCGATCCGCGAGTTTGGCAGCCGGCTATTTGCAGCGGCTGAGCAGATGCGTCACGAAGCCAGCCAGCATGCCATCCGCTCGGGGCGACAAAATGAAGTGTGGACCGGTAAAAAAGATGTCTACGGTGACCGTTTTAGCAAAGCGCTGTTTAACAAGAAAAATGGTGAAGCCCTGGACTATGTGGATCGGGAGAAGGTGCGCTTTCACCGGCCATCGACCTTCGTCGAGCTGCAGCGCCTGTTGGTCCAGTATCCCGATGCTCAGCTCATCGCTGGTGGCACAGGTATGCTCGACCGTCCTGCTACCGAGAGAGATTGGCAGCATCTGATCTCGGTGCAGCAGATCACCGATATGCGCATCGTGCAGCAGCAGCCCGACTGCTGGAGTATCGGTGCGGCAGCGAGTCTGACTCGAGTGGCCGAGGCGATCGGTAGCGAGTATCCAGCTTTCTCGAAATCTCTGAACCGATTCGCCTCCAGACCCGTGCGCAATCGGGCGACTCTCGGCGGGCATCTGGCGCTAGAGGCGACCACCAGCCAGCTCGTACCGGTGCTGATGGCTATGGACGCGCGGGTGATCCTGATCTCCTCAGATGGTGAGCGGGATGTGCCTCTGGCCACCTATTACGCGGAGGATGGTAGCCCCGGGCTGAGAGCGGAGCGGGGCGAGTGGATCGGCCGTATCGAGGTGCCGAGGGCAAATGATGCCGCTCTGGCCAATCAAGGTCTGAGTGCACGCATCTGCGATACCTACTCTGTCGGACCGCGGCGCAATCTCTGCCATGCCTACGTCACCGCTGCCTACGCGCTAGAGCTACGCGAGCATACCATCGCCAAGGCCTGGGTGAGCTACAGTGGTGTCGCTGCTAGGCCGATACGGGCTCGCCAGACGGAGGATGCACTGGTAGGACGAGTTTGGGGCGAGGAGACGCTCAATGAGGTATTGGTCACTTTGCACCAGGAGATCGCGATCGATATCGAGCCACTCGGCCAAGCCAGTGCCAGCTACCTCAAGCAGCTGGTGATGACACTGCTGCAGAAATTTTTTCACCAGCACCCCGGGCCGCGTGCGGTCGAGCCAGTCGAGCTCGGGCACACGCGCGAGCTGGCGCGTGCTGATCAACCCTTCTTCGATGCTGTGTGATGAGTGACGAGATATCCAATATCACGCCGCTGTTTCCCGAGGTATCGGAGGATCGCGGGGCTCCGGCAGTGACGCCGGAGGTCAGCGAGGTCAAGCCATGGGTCGGCGGTCAGAATGAACTGAAGGTCGTGATCCTAGGTAGTCCACACGCCAGTGCAGCGATAGCCCGTCGCAATGCGAAAGCAGCTAGAGCTGTGGAAGGCGTAGAGGCGATCCTGTTTGCCGAGGATCTCGGGCGCGATGGCAATACCGCGGGCAAATACTTCCAAGATGAGCCGCTGCTGGCAGATGATCAGGTGTGTTACATCGGGCAGCCGGTAGCGCTCATCGTAGGGCGCTCTCTGGAGGCCTGCTACCGGGCTAGAGATGAGGTGCAGATGGTCTACCATGAGACTCCGGGTATCTCGACTCTGGAGCACGCTTTGGCGATGAAGAGCTATCACGGTAGCTCTCAGAAGATCGAGCAGGGCAATGCGGCATCTGCCATCGATCAGGCGCCAAATCGGCTGAAAGGCTCTCTGCTGATAGGCTCGCAGCGCCCCTGTCTGGCGACAGCTCCACGTGTGCGAGTGAGCTGGTCGCGCCATGGTGAGGCGGCATCGGTAGAGATCACCGCCGAGCTGCCGACCGAGGTGCGTAGGGCAGTAGCGCAGGCGCTGGAGCTGGCTGAGTGTCAGGTAGCAGTCGAGTCTGAAGCGGTATCTGGCCCTGCCGCAGCGATGGAGTTGGAGCCTGTGCGTCTGGCTGCGCTAGCGGCTCACGCAGCGCGAGTGACTCGGTCGGCTGTGGAGCTGGTGGTCGATCAGGACTCGCCTCTCTACCGCGGGCAGCGCCACGCGACACGTGCCTCGTATGAGGTGGGTTTTGATGAAAATGGCCAGCTCTACGGGCTGGACCTGCGGCTGGCAGTCGATGCGGGTTATTTTGTCGCAGATTCAGAAGTGGTGCTCGATCGAGCTATGTTGCATAGCGAGGGGCCTTACCACATCCCCAACTTTCGAGTACGTGGCGTCTTGTGCCGGACCAACAGTGTCTCCTCGAGTGCGATGCCTAGCGAGGGCTCTGCGCAGGGTGCCTGGGTGGTCGAAGAGGTGATGACTCGAGTCGCCGATCATCTGGTGCTGCCAGCCCATGAGGTGCGCGAGATTAATTTTTTCGACCCAGAGGAGCGGGAAGCTAGCACGGCTCACGGTCAGCCTCTGATGTCCGGTGCGATGCAGCGGATCTGGGGGCATGCGATCAAGCGTTCTCAGTATTACCAGCGCTTTCAGGAGATCCAAGACTGGAATGACCGCTCGAGAAACTACAAGCGAGGGATCGCAATCACGCCGATGCGATTTGGCTTTGGGGACCCTCGCCAGGAGCGCAACTGTGGCACGGTACTGCTGCAAGTGATGCCAGATGGCTCGATACAGGTACGCCCCGGGGTGGCCGATCTGCAGGATGGGCTGAGTGGCCAGATCCAGGAGGAGGTCGCGGCTCGGCTAGGTGTGGAGCCTCAGGTGGTGCGTGTGTTGTTGGGCGATTTCGAGGTATTGCCACAGGTGACACCGACCAGTGGTGTCGATATGGCGGGTATCATCCTGCGGGCTGTGGATGATGCCTGCGAGCAGATGGTCGAGCGTCTGCGTCTGGTGGCTATGCAGCTATTTGTGGCGCGGGGCGAGAGTGGGATCGATGCGGAGACGATCGCCTTTGCCAAAGGTCTGGTCGGCTCGCGTGTCGGTAGTGTCGAGCCGATTAGTTTCGTCGATCTGGTGGCTGGTGCCTGCGAGCGACGGGAAAATCTGATGGTGACGGGCTATCACCGCACGGCCAATGTCTGGTGGGATCGTGAGCGTGGTGAGGGCAGTCCTTTTTCCGCTTTCACCTACGCGGCAGCAGTGGCCGAGGTACAGATCGATACCTTTACAGGGGAGACTCAGGTCCTGCGCGTCGACATCGCTCACGAGGGGGCACCTACGGTGAACCAGGGCGCTCGCGATACCGCGCAATTGGCACGAGCTTTCGGCATCGGTGCGGGGTGGGTGACGACGGAAGCGGTGCCGGACTCGGATCTGGACCCGGGAGAGAATTTTCAGGCCGAGCACGGTGTCGGTGGGTTTAGTAGTTTTTCTTGTGTCTTTGAGACGGATCGACTGCGCCCCTCATCGCCGCCGCAGTCAGCACCAGGGGCACCGTGTAGCGAGGCGCCTGTTTTGCTGGGCAGTTCTGTCCGCTATGCGATCTGGAATGCCCTCCAGGAGTTTGCCGAGACTGCTCAGATCCAGGCTGAGCTGCCTCTGCCAGCGACGCCACCGCAGATGCTGGATGTGCTGAAGCAGATCAGCCTACAGATGCAACAGCAGCGTGAGATCGAATCTCAGCGGGAAGTCGTATCTGGCAATGTGTGGGATGTCGGCTAACAGCTATCTTCATAGAAATATGAAGATGAGAGCGCTGTTGATTGTTTTTGCCCTTTGGGTTCACAGCTTTTCTGCCCAGGCGGATGATCGCTACGACATCGTCGTCTATGGGGGCACGAGTGCTGGTTTGGTAGCTGGTTTTCAAGCGATCAAGATGGGCAAATCGGTGGTGGCGATCGAGCCTACCGATCGTATCGGTGGGCTGAGTACTGGCGGGCTGGGCCAGACCGATATTGGTAATAAAAATGTCATCGGTGGACTGTCGCGAGAGTTTTACCAGCGGATCGCTGCTCACTATGCTAGGGACGACTCGTGGCAATGGCAGCAGCGAGCCGAGTATCGATCCACAGGCCAGAGCAAAACGGATGCGGGCGAGGCGTCTATGTGGACATTTGAGCCCAGTGCTGCGCTTAAGGTATTCCACGAGTGGGTGGCCGAGACTGGGTTGAAGATTGTGTATAACGAAAGGCTCGATAGAGAATCGGGTATAGAGAAGGATGGGGCGCGTATTGAGTCGATCACGATGGAGTCGGGGCGTCGCTTTGTGGGGGAGATGTTTATCGATGCGACCTACGAGGGTGATCTCTTCGCCGCAGCGGGAGTGAGCTACACCGTGGGGCGCGAGGCAGTCGATCTTTATGGAGAATTTCTCAACGGAGTACAGACTAAGATGGCGAAGTATCACAACTTCGTCGACGGTGTCGATCCGTATCGGGTCAAAGGTGATCCGAGTAGTGGTTTGTTGCCATTCATCGATGCCGATGGGCCGGGCGAGGAGGGTGCGGGCGATAAGCGGGTACAGGCTTACTGCTTTCGGATGTGTCTGACGGATCACCCAGAGAATCGCATACCGTTTGAGAAACCCGAGGGCTATCGCGAGGAGTGGTATGAGCTATTGCTGCGCAACTACGAAGCGGGTGAGAAACGCTTGCCATGGATCAATTCCGCTATGCCTAACCGCAAGACGGATACTAACAATTGTCTGGGGTTTTCTACCGACTTCATCGGCCAAAACTATGCCTACCCTGAGGCTAGCTATAGTGAGCGCGAGCAGATCGTGGCGCGCCATAGGCTCTACCAGCAGGGGCTCATGTGGACGTTAGCCTATCACCCGCGCATGCCAGAATGGCTGCGGGAAAAGGTATCCGCCTGGGGCACGTGTCAGGATGAATTTTCGCTGGGCAATGGCTGGCAGCAGCAGCTCTACATCCGCGAGGCACGGCGCATGGTGAGTGACTTTGTGATGACGCAGAATCACTGCCAGCAGAGAGAGTCGATCGAGGATTCGGTGGGTATGGGAGCGTACACGATGGATTCGCACCATGTACAGCGCTACGTGACGGCAGGTGGCTATGTGAAGAATGAGGGCGATGTACAGGTCGGTGGGTTTCCGCCGTATCCGATCAGTTATCGCTCGGTGGTGCCCAAGCGAGATGAGGGGCAGAATCTACTGGTGCCGGTAAGCCTGTCTGCCAGTCACATGGCGTTTGGCTCGATCCGCATGGAGCCGGTGTTTATGGTGCTGGCTGAGTCCTGCGCTACGGCAGCCTCGATGGCTATAGATGAGGGCGTGGCTGTGCAGGATGTCGATTACCCAGCGCTAAAGGAGAAATTACTGGCGAGTGGCCAGGTGCTAAATCGGGAGGGTGGTGAAGCGATCGGTGGGATCATAGTGGACGAGTATCAGGCGCAGCTGACTGGAGACTGGCCGCGTACTACGCTATCGGCAGGCTATCGCTCTAGCTATGTCCATGATGGTAATACAAATAAAGGAACGGCACGTGCTACCTATACGGCTAAGCTACCGAAAGCAGGTAAGTATGAAATCCAAATCGCTTATACCACGAACGCCAATCGGGCGACTAATGTGCCTGTGACGATCCGGAATGAAGGCCGTGAGCAGGTGGTGACTGTCAATCAACAGCAGACGCCAGATCGGGCTGATGTAGGTTTTCACTCACTTGGAGTGTTTGAGTGTGGAAAAGATAGTGTAGTAGAGATTTCGAACGAAGGCACGGACGGGTATGTGATAGCCGATGCCATTCGCTGGATGGCGGTAGCAGAGTGATGGGGCTAAGCTATAATTCTAAAAGCACAAGCAAGTGAAGTTTCGTCGGACGAGGGCAGTCCAGTCACTGGCGAAGCGAGTGGCCGCAGAGCCCAACCGCCGTTGCCCTCAGTCAGATGTAGCTCCACGTAATAGGCGCTCGCCGATCACAGGAGCGGAGTCATCTTTTAAGCTTAAATCACTTGTTCTTCTTACCCCAGCTGTCCCTGAGAGGCACTGTTCGGTTAAAAATCAGCTTCTCAGGTGTGGAATCGAGGTCGGCACAGAAGTAGCCGAGCCTCTCGAACTGAACGGTCTCGCCAGGGGCAGTATCCGCTAGTGCTGGCTCTAGCTTGGCCTGCACGGTGCGGCTGGAGTCGGGATTGATGTGATCGAGGAAATCACCCTCGGCACCATCTGGATTCTCCTCTTTGAAAAGACGATCATACACCCGTACCTCGGCATCCAGTGCGTGGCGGGCACTCACCCAGTGGATGGTGCCTTTTACCTTTCGGCCGTCGGGTGGGTTTTCACCGCCGCGAGTTTCGGGATCGTAGGTGCAGTGCAGCTCGGTCACATTGCCATCGGCATCTTTGATGACCTCCTCGCACTTCAGCCAGTAGGCACAGCGAAATCTCACCTCGCCACCAGGTTTCAGCCGGAAAAACTTTTTCGGTGCATCCTCCATGAAGTCATCTCGCTCGATGTACAGCTCGCGGCAGAAAGGCACTTTGCGGTTGCCCAGTTCCGGGTTCTCAGGATTTTTCACGGCGTCCATCTCCTCCACCTGATCTTCGGGGTAATTGGTCACTACGACTTTGATCGGATCGATTACCGCCATGTAGCGTAGAGCATCGCGGTTCAGCACGTGGCGCACGGCATTTTCCAGCAGGCCGACATCGTGAGTACTCTTGTACTTGGTGATGCCGATGTGATGGCAGAAGTCGCGAATCGCCTCAGCCGGGTAGCCACGGCGGCGCATACCGGAGATAGTCGGCATCCGCGGGTCGTCCCAGCCAGACACATGATTCTCCTCTACGAGCTGCAGCAGCTTGCGCTTACTCATCACCGTGTAGGTTAGGTTCAGGCGGGCAAATTCGATCTGCCGTGGTGTAGCAGGCACTTCGATATTCTCGGTAAACCACTCATACAGAGGGCGGTGCATCTCGAACTCCAGCGTACACAGCGAGTGAGTGATATGCTCGATCGCATCGCTCTGACCGTGGGCGAAGTCATACATCGGGTAGATGCACCACTGATCGCCGGTACGGTGGTGGTGTGCGTGGGCGATGCGGTACAGGACTGGATCGCGGAAGTTCATATTCGGGTGCGCCATGTCGATCTTGGCGCGCAGCACTTTCTCGCCATCGGCATACTTTCCGGCACGCATGTCGGCGAACAGCTGCAGGCTCTCCTCGGCAGGCCGATCGCGGTGAGGGCTATTCACTCCGGGCTCCTGTAGATTGCCGCGGTTTTTGCGGATCTCATCGGCCGATTGCTCGTCCACGTAGGCTAGGCCAGCCTCGATCAGGGCCACAGCCCAGCTGTAGAGCTGCTCGAAGTAGTCGGAGGCGTAGAAAAGATTGTCGCCCCAGTCAAAGCCCAACCAGCGCACATCCTCTTGGATGGAGTCGACGTACTCGGTGTCTTCTTTGGTCGGATTGGTATCGTCGAAGCGCAGGTGGCACTGGCCATCATACTCCTGAGCGATGCCGAAATTCAGGCAGATCGACTTGGCGTGGCCGATGTGCAGGTAGCCATTTGGCTCGGGCGGAAATCGAGTGATGATCTTGTCATGCTTCCCCGAGGCCAGATCCTCCTCGATGATCTGGCGGATAAAGTCTTTAGAGGCTTCGTTGGCCGTGGATTCTGCGGTATCGCTCATATGACTGGATGGTGAAAAGTTGCTATTTTGTCTGGGCAATAAGTGGCTCAGTATGGGGGATTTTCAAAAGGTGTTTTCGGCGAGTCTCTAGAGGAGTAGACTAAAGTGCTGAAATGAATCCTGAAGAAGCCAAAAAGCTGCTATCTCAATCCATGGGTGACGATGCGAGTGTGCCGAATACTGGCGATCTGCCGGGGGTGGCAGGGTATCGTGATCTGGCGGTGGTCGGGCGAGGTGGGATGGGGCTGGTGTATCGGGCTGAATGCG
Organism: Verrucomicrobiota bacterium; assembly: GCA_020630975.1. Lineage (GTDB taxonomy): Bacteria > Verrucomicrobiota > Verrucomicrobiia > Verrucomicrobiales > DEV007 > Arctic95D-9. The sequence continues at coordinate 70,398 of JAHDID010000022.1, read as the reverse complement.
AGGAGACGGGGGAGACGGTGGCTATCAAAGTGTTTCATCCCTATGGCAGTGCTGATCCGCTCGGCTTGGAGCGGTTTGATCGCGAGGGCGATATGATGCAGGCGCTTCAGCACCCTCGACTGTTGACTATTCGAGAGCGGGGTGAGTTGGCTGATGGACGACCGTTTTTGATCACTGACTTTGCGCTTGGCGGCACGGTGCGCGAGCTACTGGAGCATGAAGAGGTGCTGGATGAAGATCGAGTGCGGCAGCTAGTGCACGATCTGTGCGAGGGCTTGCAGGCGCTGCATGAGCAGGGCTTGGTCCACCGCGATATCAAGCCATCTAACCTACTACTCGATGCGGAAGGTCGGATTTTGATCGGGGATTTCGGCTTAGCCAAGGATTTGTCTGCGGAGATGACTGAACTGACTCTCAGCGGTACCACACTGGGCACCGCTAGCTACATGGCGCCTGAGCAGGGCCAGGCGGATCAGTCTATCGATAAACGCGCCGACATTTTCTCACTCGGTGTCGTCACCTACGAGCTGCTCACGGGGAAGCTGCCGAAAGGTCAGTTTCCCAAGCCGTCTGAGTTGGGGCGGTCGAAATCGTGGGATCAGTTCGTCGCAATCTGTCTGGCGACTCAACCCGAGGATCGGGCACAGGATGTAAAGGCGTTGCTATGGAAATTGGAGGCTCGCCCCAAGCCAAGCCTGACCCGCCGTCTACTGATTGGAGCGGGTGTCGCTGCTGTGGGAGGATTGGGCGTAAAACTTATGTATGATCAGCGATGGACTGATTTGATGTCGAAATTTTCGCCATCGGCACCGTGGTCGCGCGATAGTGAGGGCAACATCCGCTGTAGCCCACAACAGGCCGCTACTATATTTTCAACTAATAGGGGGAGCGGTATCTACGCCCTGAGACTGAAGTGGCGGCGACTGTCGGGCAATGGATCGCTAGCCGTCTTTCTACCGACTACGAATGGCTGGGCCTCATTTGAGATGGGGGCCTGGCAGGAGGATTTGGTCGGTATTCAGAGCATAGGAGGGGATACTCTACAGTCTCCCAATAGTCAGGCGATCCGCATGCCGTTTGAAAATGATCGTGAATATCGCATCGATCTTTTGGTCTCCGGCGGAGCCATTCGCATAAAGATCGACGGTGAACAGCTGGCTCATATCTTTCCTGAAGACCAGCCTTACAGCATTGTCCCCGTCTGGCGAGTCGGAAACCGCGAGCCCACGATAGGCCTAGGTGCTTGGGACTGCGAAGCGGTGTTTCGGGATATCGAATTTATGGTGATGTAGGCAACTGGCTTCTCCTAGAAATCAGCCTCCATGCCGATCAGCTCAGTCACTGTGACAAAGCGATAGCCTCTGCTGAGCAGTGTATCCAGAGCGGCTGGGACTGCATCGATAGAGGCTTTGTGCAGGTCGTGCATGAGGAGGATGCCGCCTGGATAGGCTCCATCGACGAGACGCTGGGTGACCACTGATACTCCTGGCTTTTGCCAATCTTTGGGATCGCAGGACCAGAGGACGGTCGGGTAGCCAAATTCGCTGAGCACCATTTGCTTTTGTGCTTTGGTGATGGCGCCTCCGGGTGGGCGCATGGTGCGTGGTGGTACGCCTGTCGCGGCCTCGATCTGGTCGTGAGCGGCCTGTAGTTCTTTGCGCACGCCATCCATGCTCATCTTGCTGAGAGTGCCGTGTGTGACGGTGTGGTTACCGATTTCATGCCCTTCGGCGACCATGCGGCGCAGCATCTCGGGGCGGTAGCGGACCATGTTTCCGACCACGTAGAAGGTAGCGCGCACATTTCTCTCCTTCAGGATATCTAGCAGGCGAGGTGTATTGGACGCGTGTGGACCGTCGTCGAAGGTGATGGCCAGCACCTTTTCCTTGGTTTTGATGCTGGTGTAGGTGTCGTCGATCTGGTTAGGGCCCTCAGCATTGATGTTGGCTTCTTTCACCGAATCCCAAGTGGGAGCTTCGAGTCCTACAGCCAGCACGCGCAGCGAATCGTCGGCCACACCTACGGCAGAAGCAGAGGCTTCGTCGATGACCAGGCTGGATGGCAGCTGGCATGAGGTGAGTGCTGCGGCGGCTGTGATGGCCGTTGCAAATAAGAATAGACGTGTCATATGGATGGTGCGTCATCCTAGGGACAACCTGTTGTGTCGTCAATCGAGGTTTTGGGCCACCTGTCAGGGTGTTAAGATCTTACTCACTTTTAGTCTTGACCCCGTAGGATTTCGACGGAATGTACCGGCCCGCTAACACGGCGGATTTTAAAAATTTATTTCGCGAGGATAAAGTCATGTCACGAGTCTGTAAAATCACTGGAGCCAAAGTCACATCGGGTCGCCGTATCCATCGTAGTGGTAAGGCCAAGAAAAAGGGTGGTATCGGACGCCACGTGACTAAGACTGTTAAGCGTCAGTTCAAGCCGAACCTTCGCAATAAGCGCGTATGGGTGCCAGAGCTTGGCAAATACGTGAAAGTCAGAGTGAGCGCTAGAGGTCTGAAGACCATCGATAAGAATGGTGCTTACAAGACTCTCAAGTCATCTGGCTTGATCTAATCTCATCGTCCCACCACGCTAGGTGATGGATGGGGCAGCCTTTTGGTCTCGCCAAGAGGAGGGAGAAGAAGAATTTGCACTAGCCGTCAGGCTATCAATGCTTGGTGTCTCGCCGGTAGGGTTGGGCACCTTTGAGCTGGACTGTTACGATAGTCTTTACGAGCGGTGGCAGCTGTGGCGTAGAGGTATATTGCTGGAGGTCGTCGGGCCTGCGTTTTGCCAGGCTTACGAGTTGGCCAGCCGGCTGCACATGCGCGAGGTGGTGGCTCACGATGAATCTATCGGTCTGACGCTGGGTGAGCCGATGTCGGAGCGGCTGCGGGATGCTTCGATCCCTTTTGTGGAGGGCAAAAACGAAATGCGTGGCCATCGAGAGTGGCAAAAATACACGGGGATGATGGCTGCTGGTGAGGCACCGGGGCATCTGCCGATCGTTTTTGCGCTGCATGCTGAGCTGTTTACTATGCCGCTGGCTTCGGCTCTGCAGGCATACTGTTGGTATGAGTGGAAGATGGCTCATCGCCATATCGATATGCCCGATCATGCCGGGTACTCCTACGAGCCGCCGGAGATGTTTCTAGGGGTGCGCGACGATATCGCCCAGGTATTGACGGCGGGTGAATCTGAGGGGCAGGCCGATCTGCGGGTGGTTTGATAGGCTTATCGAGGCGAGACGGAGGCTTGATTTGCTCATGACGATAGATATGTTTCACCGCCCTTTTTATCAGAACCGGAAACGGAGCTAATCATGCCAATCGACATCGACGAAATCGTCCTGCCAGAGGAAAAGACAGTCACAGACCTGGAAACCACCTGGAATGTGCTGGTCTTCGACGATCCGGTGAACCTAATGAGCTTTGTGACACTGGTGTTTAAGCGGATTTTTGGCTACGACCAGCAGATGTCTGAGAAGTTGATGCTGGAGGTGCATAACTCTGGGAAATCTGTCGTCTGGTCGGGTGCCAAGGAGAAGGCGGAATTTTACGTGCAGCAGCTGCAGAGCTATCAGCTAAAGGCCTCGATGCAAAAGGCTTAACTCATCCGGCTCAGCGGCATGCAGCTACGGGGTTTGGGTGAGTGTTAGGCTGGATTTCGGATTGACCAATGGGGCAATCGCGGCTCTGGTGGCGCTACAAAATAGCGTCACAAAATCATGGTAATCGAGCCCAAAATCCGAGGATTCATCTGCACCACATCTCATCCCGCAGGTTGTAAGCAAAACGTCAGCGATCAGGCTGGATACGTCAGCGAGAAGGGTGGTTTCGCCAAAAACCCTGGTAACGTGCTCGTGATCGGATCCTCTACGGGCTATGGCCTCGCGTCTCGTATCGTGCCGGCATTTGCGGCACAGAGTCCGACCATAGGCGTGTTTTTTGAGAAGCCTGGCACGGAGAGAAAGCCTGGCAGTGCTGGCTGGTACAACTCGGTCGCCTTCGAGGAGCTGGCTAATGAGGCTGGGCTCTATGCCAAAAGTTTCAATGGTGATGCTTTTTCCAATGAGCTGAAGCAGCAAGTCGTCGATACGATCAAAGCAGACTGGGGCAAGGTGGATACCATCGTATATAGCCTGGCATCGCCTCGTAGGACTCACCCTGATAGTGGTGAAGTTTTTAAATCTGTGCTCAAGCCAATTGGCCAATCATACAGCCAGAAAACGCTGAATACCGATACGGCGGAGGTGACTAGCGTCTCGATCGAGCCTGCTGTGGAGGAGGAAATCGAGAACACTCGTATGGTGATGGGTGGCGAGGACTGGCAGATGTGGATCGATGCGCTTGGCGAGGCAGGTGTGCTGGCCGATGGATTTACCACTGTGGCTTACTCGTATATCGGCCCTGAGCTGACACACCCGATCTACACCAATGGCACGATCGGTAAGGCTAAAGAAGATGTCGAGACCACCGCTGCGGCGCTCAATGAGAAGTATGGAGCGGACTCTGCCTATGTCTCGGTGAACAAAGCTCTCGTCACTCAGGCCAGCTCCGCGATACCGGTAGTGCCTCTGTATATCTCTCTACTCTACAAGGTGATGAAGGAGGAGGGGAATCACGAGGGCTGCATCGAGCAGATCCAGCGTCTCTTTGCCGATCACCTGTGTGCTGCCGATGGCCCTCAGCTGGATGACAAACAGCGCATCCGCATCGATGACTGGGAGATGGAGCCTGGCATCCAATCTGCTGTAGCCGAGCTATGGGAGAAGGTGGATAGCGAAAATTTGCAAACGATCTCCGATTTTGATGGATATCGCTCGGAATTTTTGAAACTATTCGGCTTCGGTCTCGATGGGGTCGATTACTCCGCCGAGTCGGTGACTGAAAAAAATCTCCCGAGCCAGTCCTGAAAAAAGTTAAAAAAAGTTGAAGATTTATCTAAGTTAAAGGATAGCCTACATCGCCATACTGACCATATGAAGCCACTCAATCATCTAGCTCGATTATTCGTCGTCTGTTCGCTCTGCATAGGTGCGGCTGTTTTCTTCACCTCTTGTGTCACTCAGGAGGCTCTTTCTTCCACCAATGGTGGTAGCAAGAAGAAGTACAAGCCTAGCGGTAAGATCAATCATGCTGTGCTTGCCAAAAGCACCAAATATAACACTCGCGTAGTGGTGGACATCGCCGATCAGAAGGCTTTCCTCCTCGTGAATGGAAAGATCGCGGTCACGACTCCTTGCTCCACAGCTCGTCCTGGCAAATACACACCGCGTGGATCCTTTAAGATCACAGAGCGGGTTCGTTCGGGAAAGATTTCTACGATCTATAATGTGGCTATGCCTCACTGGATGCGCCTGAGTGGCAGTGTCTTTGGTCTGCACGCTGGCTATCTGCCAGGCTATCCTGCGTCTGCTGGGTGTATCCGCTTGCCGTCCGATATGGCCAAGCTGATCTACGACAACACGGCTTACGGCACTAGAGTCAGCGTCTACAGCAGCTGGAGTGGTGGTTAAGTCATAGGGTTTCTTTTCTGGTCGCGGTTGCCATTCCCAGATGATCTGGCGGTGCGGTTCCCACAGGTTTGATCTCTCTAGTCGAGGAGAGATCATGGGGATCTTAAACGTGACCCCGGACTCTTTCTCCGATGGGGGAGAGTATGATACGAAGGCGGCAGCTCACGCTCGAGCTGCTCAAATGATAGCCGAGGGGGCTGCTATCATCGATATCGGTGGTGAGTCGACTCGCCCCGGAGCAGAGGTGGTATCTGAGTGCGAAGAGCTAGAGCGAACGATACCGGTGGTCCAGTCGCTCTCTGACGAGTATCCCGCAGTGTGCCTCTCGATCGATACCTCAAAAGCAGCCGTGGCTGAGGCTGCTGTGGCGGCGGGTGCGAGTGTGATCAATGATGTCACAGGCTTCAGCGACCCCGATATGGTGGCAGTCGCAGCTCAGACAGGAGCTGGGCTAGTGTGCATGCATATGCAAGGCACGCCACAGACCATGCAGCTGGCCCCGGAGTACAGCGATGTGGTGGCTGAGGTGGAGGCCTTTTTCTCAGCCCAGCTAGATCGGCTGCTGACAGCTGGGATCTCTGCCGATGCGATCGCTTTTGATCCTGGGATCGGCTTTGGTAAGCGGCTGGAAGATAATCTAGTGCTCATCAGAGAGCTGCAGAGGCTGTCGGCAGTAGGGCGGCCTCTACTGCTAGGCGTGTCGCGAAAGTCTTTTATTGGCAAAGTCCTAGATTCTGAGTCGATGGAAGATCGCTCTTGGCCGACCGTAGCGATCACGGCGCTGGCAGCAGAGAGTGGTGTGGCGCTGCATCGTGTACACGAGGTACGGGAGAATCTGCATGCTCTCCGCATGGCAGAGGCGGTTCAGGCGGTGAGATAGCGCTCTCGTCTAGCCGGTATTTATCATACTAAAATCGACTCCGACTTGCTGCGGTGGCTTCAGGAAGATCTTCGCGCACCTTGGCTGTTGCCATCCTCACGGCGGGCTTGGAACAGTGGTGGAGTTCGCGTGTGGTCTGAAATAGGTGTTGAAGGAATGTTTTATAAATATTATATTTATAATAAATATTATTAAGGTATTTCCATCGCACACACATGAAACACATCACAATTACTTTGGCAGTGAGTGCCATCTTAGGCTCGATCTGTGCCCAAGCTCAACTGATCCGCCCGGGAAAGATAACGGTCAAAACCTATGGAGCTCAGCATCCGGAGCTGGAGTGCGAGCCGATAGATCTGGACAAAGAGGCCGGATTTGATTCTTCCGTATTGATGAGTCGAGCCACCGAGTATGACGCGATTCATTGTGAGGTGGTACCTTCTCGAGTGAGGTCATACCTGCCTGAGATGAGCTCTCTTGCAGCCAATGGTGCGGATTCGGCTCGGCTGGTTCAGGCGGATGAAGTGCCTGTCGCGCTGTCTTCTGTATCGATCGATGATTTATCGAAACGTGAGTCCTTTGATGACGGTTGCCAGGGACAGGCCCGAGACAGGTCGGGAGAGTCTATTCCGGTCTCGCACGATGTGACAGGTGAGGAGCTAGATCTTTGTGACCAGTGTGTCGAAGAGTCAGCCGTTGTGGAATCAGAAGAAAAAGCGGATCTAGCCGCGGCGGTAGCTTTAAACTCAGCAGTCATAGCTGAGCAGCCCGTCATGCAGCAGCAGGAGATACCAGTGGCTTTATCGCCAGCTACAGCATCAGAGCCCATAGCGGAGCAGGAGCAGGCAGGCAGCTCAAAGACTTTTCTCATCCACTTCGCTCCTGGTAGCTTGTGGATCAGCCCGAAGAATCAGTGTGTGCTCAATGAGGTGGCAGAGGCCTTTGGTTTGTCCGACACAGAGCCCAAGCTGTCTATATCCGGAGTCCTAGATTCTCAAGGCGATAGATCGATTAATCAGGCTCTGAGTGAGCTGAGAGCGGCCAAAGTGGTCGAGAACCTAATCGGTCAAGGCGTCAGCGAGGATGCCATCGAGCAAGGAGGCTCAGTCACGCCTAGCTCGTCATCTCTATCATTAGGCTCTCAGGGGCTAGACCGTAACGATCGTCGTGTGGAAATAACTGTAACGTACTAGATTGTTCCTAACTATTTCCGCTCTTGGTAGTGGCGGCACGCCTATCGAGCTGCCTGAAGATGCTCGGCGGTGATCTCGCCCTGATCGAGAAACCAGTCTGCCAGTGCGGCTCGCGTGTCGATGGGGTGGTAGACTGTATTACTGGAAAACTTCAGCAATACATCGCGGAGGACCATCAGCTTTCGCCCGCCAGACTGCGCGTCGTAGGAATTGAATGCGATGCGATAAGTGGTGGAACGATCGATGGGCTTGCCGTCGGCACGGCGTATCTGTGAGATCTCGCGTTCGCGTTTTAAGCCATCCCAGCGGGACTCGACGTGGAACCCGAATAGTTTTTTGCCAAAGCCGCTATTGAACGCCTCTTTGATGATGGCCATGAGCTGCTCGCCGGTGATGTCGGCGCTGACGATGCGATTTTCGTAGGGGATGATCTCCCACAGGTCGGCCAGAGTCTTTTGGCCTGCCGAGATGGTATCGTCGGAAAACGAGCCGTGTAGCACGCCGTCTATCTTCTCGCCTCGCTTGCCCAGCGCATGCCGGATGCCAGCGCAGATCAGAGACTGGGAGTCGGGGCCCACGTCGCCGTAGCGTCCTTCTTTCAGGTCTAGTGCTAGCTTGCCCATGGGCTTGTTCATCTCGCTATCAGAGAGATCGAGGGCCTCCTTGGCGGTGGCTAGTACCATCGGATCTTCATCGATGCGGTCGTCCATCAGTAGGGTCTCGGCATCGCGTCGGATCAGTCTTTTATCATCGGCGCGAAAGGTCAGATCCACTCGGCCTGCCCAGATACCGTGATAGCCCGCCTGGGTGAAGAGAGTGTGTCCGATCACTGTCGATGGCCGGTCGCGATGAGTGTGCCCGCCGATGTAGACATCGATCTCGGGAAAGGCCTGCAGAAGGCGATTTACCTGGTTGGCATAGTCGTCGCCGTCGCCGCGTTTTAGGCCCATGTGGCCAGCTAGTACGATGCTATGTACATCCTGTGAATAAAGCTGGGCGATGCTTTGCTCGAGTGCTACTAGAGGGGCGATGGTGGCGATGGAGCCGAGCTGGCTGGGATTTAGCCAGAAGGGGAGCCCTGGTGTGGTCAAGCCGATGATGCCGATCCGGATACCAGCTTTCTCCCGCACCATAGTCGGGAGCAGACCGGCATAGGCACTGCCCCGGTGGCTCTGGTGACCTGCTAGAAAACCATCGGCCTGTAGATTGGCCGAGAGCACGGGCATGCCGGATAGCTCCACCGCACGGCGAAAGACATCCTCGCCCCAGTCGAAGTCGTGATTTCCCGCTACCCAGGCATCGTATTGGCACTGATTGAGCAATTGTACCATCAGCTCGCCTTTGGTGGCTAGCGAGGCGTGAGTGCCCTGGTAGAGATCGCCGATGTCTAGGGTGAGGTGGTGGGGGCTGGACTTTCGCCATTTGCGCAGCTGAGTCATGCAGCGGGCTATGCCGCCGACATTAGTCATGCCTCCGTAGGAGGTCGTAGGGCGGATGTGGCCGTGTAGATCGGTGGTGTGTAGGAGCGATATAGTGACCTGCTCGTCACTCGGTGGGTCGTAGGCCGCACGAGCTGCTTCATCGGCAGATGAGGCCACGATGGGGAATGACGAACCGAGGGATAGTGAGAGGAAATGACGGCGCTGCATGAGATCTCACCGGCAGTATTTACCAAGAATGATCAGATCGCCATAAAAACCATTAAGTTTATGGATGTTGATTTTCCTTCTATCTGAATGAATTGTCGATTTCATGGCCGACCCCGATTTCCCCGATTTTAATCAGCTCACCGATGCTCGCTATGGACGTATGCTCTACAATGAGAACGATCAGTATATCGGCAAATCGATGGAGCTGTACGGGGAGTTTTCATCATTCGAGAGCCTGATATTTGAGTCGATCCTGCAGCCGGGGATGGTGGCGATCGAAGTGGGGGCCAACATCGGGGCTCACACGGTGCCTATAGCTAGGCGGGTGGGGCCGCGAGGGAGGGTGCATGCATTCGAGCCGCAGCGTCTGGTGTTTCAGACGCTGTGTGCGAATATCGCGCTCAATCAACTGACCAATGTGCACACCCACTATGCGGCCGCAGGAGATCAGCCTGGCTCTCTGACCGTCCCAGAGCTCGATCCACAGGCTAATAATAACTTCGGAGGCTTGGCTCTCGGCGGCTTTGAGCAGGGGACCGAAGTGCCGGTGGTGACTATTGATTCGCTCGAGTTGCCGGCTTGTCATTTCATCAAAGCAGATGTCGAGGGTATGGAGGAAGTCGCGCTACGTGGTGGCGAGGAGACGATCAAAAAGCACCTGCCGACGCTGTATGTGGAGAACGATCGGAAGGAAAAATCGGTGAGCCTGTGTCGATATCTGGTCTCTCTGGGCTATCGGATGTATGCTCACCATCCGCCGCTGTACAATCCCGATAACCACAAGCAGAACGAGGAGAATGTCTTTGATCGTATCGTGTCGATCAATCTGCTGTGTGTGCCTGCGGCGAAAAATATAACCGTGAATGGCCTGCCAGAGATGAAGATGGCGGATGAGGGGGCGGACGAGTAGCGGCATTTTTTTACACGATCGCGACTGTACCCTATTGAGGATTTTCTGTACCCTATTGAATCGGGTCGCTATCGCTGTTCGATCTTTACCATGAAGTCTATCTACCTTTGTCTTTGCGTTTGCCTGCTCGCACTGATCACCACTGCCGCGGAGAAGAAACCCAATATCGTCTACATCATCTGTGATGATCTGGGCTATGGCGATATCCAGTGCCTAGCGCCGGAGACATCGAAGATACCGACTCCGCATACCGATGAGCTGGCTGCGGGAGGGATGATTTTTACCGATGCGCACTCTGGCTCATCGGTCTGTACGCCGACTCGCTATGGTGTGCTGACGGGGCGCTACTCCTGGCGCACGCGCCTGCAGAGTGGCGTAGTGCAGGGCTTTGCGCCGTGTCTGATCGCCGAAGATCGGCCGACTGTGGGGACCTTTCTCAAAGAGCAGGGCTATCACACCGCTATCGTCGGTAAGTGGCACCTAGACTTTCTCTATCTCGATCCCGAGACACAGAAGCCGTATAGCAAAAAGGATCACAAGACGCCACCTGTAGGGGCGCTCATCCCAGATGGCCCGATCCACCGTGGATTTGACTACTACCACGGCTTTCATCATGCGCGGAATATGGAGGCTGTCATCGAGGATGATCGGGTGATCGCGCACGATCCGGTCATCAATATGCTGCCGCGTCTCACGGAGAAGTCGGTAGCCTATATCGACTCGCGAGCTGGTAGTGATCAGCCATTTTTTCTCTACGTGCCGCTGGGCTCGCCGCATACGCCGATCGTGCCGACTCCAGAGTGGCAGGGCAAAAGTGGTCTGGGGGACTATGGAGATTTCGTGATGCAGACCGATCACGTCGTGGGCGAGATCGAGCGGGCGCTGGCCAAGAATGGTATGGCTGAGGATACGCTGATCATTTTTACCAGCGACAATGGCTGCTCGAAGGCGGCGGATATCTCTAGTCTAGCCGAGCAGGGGCATATCGTGAGTGCTCACCTCCGTGGCTCCAAAGCGGATATCTGGGAGGGTGGTCACCGGGTGCCTTTCATAGCCAAGTGGCCAGGCCACATCGAGCCGGGCTCGACTAGCGATGCGCTCATCTGTCTGACGGATCTTTTCGCCACAGCAGGGGATCTGCTGGGAGTCGATCCGCCTGCCAAGAGCTGCGAGGATAGCATCAGTTTTCTTCCAGCCCTGCAGGGGGAGGCTATCGAGTCGAGCCGCAAAGGTATCATCCATCACTCGATCTCGGGGCATTTCGCCTATCGAGAGGGGCCGTGGAAACTGGCTCTGGCCAAGGCATCTGGTGGCTGGACCAGCCCGAAAGAAAATGAAGCGGCCAAAGATGCGGCCCCAGCACAGCTCTACCATATGGGTGACGACGTCGGCGAGACGGTGAATCTCTATGCGGACAAGCCGGAGATAGCTGAGCGCCTCCTCCAGCAGCTCACAGACTACGTCGAGTCGGGCCGTAGCACTGAGGGACCTGCGTCTGCCAATGATGTGCCCGACATCCGTCTGTGGAAAAATAACAAGCAAAAGGCTGCTGCTCCGGCGCCAAAAGCGGAGAAGGCTGGAGGGAAAAGGCCCAATTTCCTGTTTATCATTGCCGATGATCAGTCGCCTTTTGATTTCAAATTTTACAACCCGCGCTCGACTCTGAATGCACCGGTGCTGGAGCAGCTCGCGGCTGAGGGGATGGTGATCGATGGGGCCTATCACATGGGCTCTATGTCGGGGGCGGTATGCACCCCGTCTCGTAATATGGTGATGACTGGCCGCACGCTGTGGAATCTACACCTGCATAAGGGGAATAAAATGATGCCTGAGATCCAGAAGCAGATCGATCACAGCCTGCCGGTGGTATTCAATGAAGCGGGCTACGACACCATGCGCACCTGCAAAAAGGGCAATAGCTTTCGCGGGGCGAACGAGAGCTTCACGGTGGTGCACGATGCGACTAAGCGAGGCCCCGATGCAGAAAGTGGCTCTGCCTGGCATGCGGAGCGGGTGCTGGACTACCTGAGCGAGCGGGAGCAGAGCAAAGATGAGGATCCGTTTCTGATTTATTACGGATTTTCCCATCCTCACGATCCTCGTCCGGGGCCGCCACAGCTCATGGACAAATACGCTGCCATCAATCCTACGGATAAGGAAAACCCTGTGCCGCTCAATACTGGGGCGCCAGCGCTGCCCATCAATTATCTGAATGCCCACCCTTTTCACCACGGGCATCCCGGCCTGCGCGACGAAGAGAAGGTAGCAGGTGTCTGGAGCTGGCGAGACGAGGCGACGATCCGCAATGAGATAGGTCGGCAGTATGCCTGCAGTGAGAATGTCGATATTCAGATCGGCCGCGTGCTAGATAAGCTGGAGGATATGGGTGAGATGGACAACACCTACATCATCTACACCGCCGACCATGGTATGGCGATCGGGCGTCACGGCCTCCAGGGCAAGCAGAACCTCTACGAGCACACTTGGCGGGTGCCTTTTATCGTAAAAGGCCCGGGAATCGCAGCTGGCAGCCGGGCTCAGGGCAACTTTTACCTGTTCGATGTCATGGGAACGCTTTGCGATCTGGCTGGTATCGAGCCCCCATCATCAGTCGAGAGTCATAGCTTTCGCCGGGTGCTCGAAGGCCGTACCAAGCAAATTCGCCAGATCACCTATGGCGTCTACTGCGGCGGCACCAAGCCCGGTATGCGCGCGGTCCGCAAAGGCGACTGGAAGCTGATCAAATACGATGTACTCGATGGCGAGGTGCGTGAGACGCAGTTGTTTAATCTGAAAGACAATCCTCACGAGTTTCTCGACCAACACCAAGCGGAAGCTATCGCCTCGCTCACGGGCAATAAGCCGAAGGCTAATCAGCGCAACTTAGCGGCAGATCCCAAGCATGCAGAGAAGTTAAAGGAGATGGAAGCGCTGCTACTGCAGAAGATGAAGCAGTATGGCGATCCCTATCGGCTGTGGGACCAGCCGGGCGGGGGGTGAAGAGGGTGGCTTGACTCAATGGGGCACTCAATCCTTGGATTATTTTAAGAATTTGATCTGAGACTTATTTTTTGAGCTTTGTTTGTTGACTTTACAAGCTAGTGGCCAAAAAAACGTTGAAATAGCGTTTCTATTCTGTTATTCAACGCGCTGAAACTCATTAAACCAACCACTTCACACTAACAAAATTCGAATTTCCCCTTCCCCAGCATGAAATATTATCTATCTATTTTAGGGGCTATGTTAGTCTTCTGCATTGTCTTTGTTTTTGGCTATAAGAATCAGAAACTTCCTAGTTCTACGAACCAAGGCAAATCTGTCGATGTGTCTGGAAATGGCCCGAGCGATGCTTATCTTTCTGATGGCGAGGGATCAGACGGTTCCCAAGAAAGATCCCGAGCAAAGACTCAAACTCTCACCGCAATAGCTGAATACACGGCAGACCACAAGATTCGGGAATTTGAGAATTTACTGGGCCCATCACTGCTCAATCAGGATTTTTCGATACTTTCGAGTGATGTAGAAGCTCTGTTTACTCGTGAAGTGGGAGAGAAATTAAATTGGCAAGTTGGCTCGGTAGTACTGCCGTTAGAAATCATTGGGAATCAGAAGTTAGAGGGGAAGGCCCGAGTCGTTTCGTTGGGGATCATCGGACACTCAGATGTCTTTTTCCATCTGAGTGATAATGGAGCAGGGCGGATCTCAGGCCGTATTATGAAGCAGGGGAGTGATATCGCGTTTGCTATTAGCGGTAAATTTGATGAGGTTATTATGATTACTAAACTGCGTCGCGAGTATGTGATTTCGGTTTGTGCCAAACCTCCAACTCCTGAGTCTGCTGGTGAATCAGTTTCTGCTGATCCTCCTCCCCCGCCGGCGACTCCGCCTCTTCTAAGTAGCAGGCCGAGTTCGGAGAATGTGCTATATCTGGATTTTGATGGTGAGACAGTTACTTCGACTCGGTGGAATACTGTATTCACTGGCGGGACTTCTATTGTAGCTGCACCTGCAGATCTATCTGAGTCATTGATGACAGGTGCATGGAATCATATCGCCTCAGATTACGCCGTTTGGGATGTAAACGTGACAACAGATCGTGCCGCGTATGACGCTGCAGACCCAGATAAGCGGATGATGTGTATCTACACTCCAACTGAGGAGTGGTACGGCGATGACGCTGGAGGGGTCGCTTGGTTGAATAGTTTCGGTGTTGAGGGTGACAAGGTGTGTTGGGCGTTTACTTCTAGTTTCGGCTCGGGAAAAGGTCTTGGTGAAGTAGGCAGTCACGAGTTTGGGCATACCCTCGGCCTAAGGCACGATGGCCATACAGGTGACGGTGAGTACTACAGGGGGCATGGTTCTGGTGATGTTGGTTGGGCATCTATCATGGGAGTAGGCTATTATCGAAATGTCACTCAGTTTTCTCGAGGTGAGTACGACGGGGCGCGACAAGGAGAATCAGACCCAAACACACAAGATGATCTTGTAACGATCGATTCTTTTATCAGCCGTTTGTCGGATGATTATGTTGGCACGACGTCAGGAGCTACGAATATAGCACCGGTAGGCGGAGGAGTTAATCAGAATGGAATCATCGAAACGAGTGGTGACGTGGATGTTTTCGCGGTTACTTCAGGACCAGGGGCGTTCACTATTTCTGCTGCTACAATTGATGCTGAAGGGGTGGATTCTATCGCTTCAAATGTAGCTGTTCAGCTAGAACTTCTTGATTCATCCGGGACTGTTTTAGTGTCCGATAACCCTTCGAATACTACAGACGCTGAAATCACATACACTTCGCCTAGTAATGCCACATACTACCTAAGGGTGACTGGTGCTGGAAGAAATGACCCAGCCACAGATGGTTTCTCGAATTACGGTAGTCTTGGTCGGTATAATTTATCGGGGGACCTCCCGTTTCAACCTGAAATAGAGGTATCCAATTCTGACGGATCTAGTGATATTCCCAATGGTTCTACTACGATCTCTACTGGGCTAGGTACCGATTTTGGATCAATCGCACCTCTGACGACATCGACGAATACATTCCGGATAACAAACAGTGGCTTAACAGTGTTGAATATTACGTCGATCACAATAAGCAACCCAGAATTCGCTGTGAGTGTTAATCCCCCTAGTTCGATAGCTGCAGACGGTGGTGGTTCCTTTAATATCACTTATAGTCCGCAAGCATCCGGAGGCGATACGGCCATCGTTACTATTAATAGTAATGACTCAGATCGGAGTCCTTACACATTTACAATACAGGGAGATGCCAATTCCGCCCCAGAGATCAATGTAACGTCATCGGACGGTGTGAATAATATTCCAGATGGGTCTACGACGATTTCTAGTGCCTTCGGAACGGATTTTGGAACAATTTCTCCATTGGCTAGCGCATCACGAACTTATCGAATCCAAAATACGGGTTCATGGCCGCTAGATATTGGCTCGATCACTGTTGATAATGCTGAGTTCGCAATTACCGCATCGGCTACAGGGACGATTGCGGTTGGCTCGAGTGCTAATTTAACGATAGCTTATCGACCGCAAACTAATGGGAGTGATACTGCTACGGTCACGATTAATAATTCCGACAGTGATGAGAATCCTTATACGTTTGAAATTCAAGGTAATGCCAATACTACAGCGGAGATACATCTTACAGCAGTTGATGGGACTTCTGCGATCCCAAGTGGTTCGACGACAATAGATGCGGGGCTAGGCACGGATTTTGGTTCCCTTCTGGCTGGTGGAAATGTGTTACGAAACTTCATTGTTTTTAATCAGGGGGCGGACCCTCTGCTTATTACCAATGTGTCGTCTAATGTGGCTGATTTTACAGTATCAGGTCTTGTGACTTCTATAGCTGCTAATAGTTCTGATCAGTTTCAGGTTTTGTTTAATCCTTCTGTTTTTGAGGTTCAGACGGCTACTATTACAATCAGGAGTAGTGATCAGGATGAGGGGGGTTACACATTTATGGTGCAGGGGGAGGGTAGTGAGCCTCCGCCAGCGAATGTGGGGCCGGTAAGTACTCGTGAGTATGCACTGACTCAGACTAACTTGGGTGGTGGTTATATCAATGTGAGTTGGGGCAGTGTTTTATATGCTGAGACCTATAAGCTCTACAGGAAGGTTAATGACGGTAGTTACGAAGAGATAGCAACTCTTAATGGGACGTCCTATAGCGACTTTACTGTATCTAGTAACAATGCTTACTCGTATAAGGTCGAGGCTATTAACAACTCGGGTAGCTCTGAGTCAGATGCGACTCCTCAGCATATGCTTGGTTCTGTGGCTTTGGTCAGTCCGGTAGAAGATACTTTCGAAGTGCGTCCCCAGTTTTCATGGACAGCGCATAGTCAGGCGACTCGATATCAACTCCTGATCAATAAAGATGGGCAGTCTTTCCTCAATCAATGGATTGATGGGCAGGTGACTTGGATGCCTTCGGATAGGCTTGAGCTGGGTCTCTATGAGTGGTGGATAAAGCCATGGGGACCACAGGTGGGGGATTTGCCGATCTCCTACAAGGGGAGCTTCTCAGTGGTGGACAGCTCTTCAGACCTAGATGGTAATGGCATTGGGGATCTTACTGAGACGGCGCTGGCTGTTGGCGAGACCAGTGCTTTAGCGATCACTAAAGTTGGAGCAGGGGTCGAAGTTAACACAAACCTCCGCAGAGGTGTGTTTGGCTTGGTGGTTATTTTCGAGAGTTCACCAGATATGGTGACATGGACGCAGATTTTATCGATCACGAATGATGGGGCTCCATTAGGCACAGCAACGTATCGACAGACTTTCCTAGGAGGGAACCGACAGGTAGTCATCGAAGATACGGCTTCGGATGTTAAGAAGTTCTTTAGGCTGAGAACCGTCCAACTTTAGAGAGCGCAGGTAAGTGGAGGCTAGAGAGCTAAAAGATACCGACGGCGGGACTTGAACCCGCACGGCCAAAAGGCCAACGGATTTTAAGTCCGTTGTGTCTACCAATTCCACCACATCGGCATTGCAGCTCGGTAGAATCGTGGCTTTGGAACAGAAAATCAAGCACTGTTAAATAGGAAAATTAGGAGGGCTTAGGTGTGTGCTTCATCAAAAATTGGTGGAAATTTAGCTTAATCCCCCCTTATATCCGACCTGCAGCGTGGGCTGCGGGAGTCAGATGGAAAACAAGCTACGAGACCTCGTCGATCAGTTGGTCGGTTCATACCGCGACATAGGTGGTATCAACCGTATCGAGTGTGGCAATCTGCCGTCAAATCGTCGTATACGAGCGACTTGTGATCGTTTGCTGCAGGTGTTATTTCCTGGTTATTTGGACGAGGAGCCTCTGCCGGCCGAGGAACTGGAGATCATCACTAGCGAGAGGCTGGCGACTCTGATGGAGGCCTTGTCGGACGAGATCGCAGGGGTTTTACGCTTTCGGGATCGTGAGGAAAATGGCGATGAGAACACGGACTATAGTGCGACCTCTCTACAGATCACATCGGAGTTTTTAGGGCGATTGTCTGAGGTGCGGAGACTTTTGCATACCGACGTGGAGGCTGCCTACGAGGGCGATCCAGCGGCGCGCAATTTTGATGAGATCATCCTCGCTTACCCGTGCATCACGGCGATCGCTATTCAGCGTTGTGCTCATCTCCTCTATCAGATGGATGTGCCTCTGATTCCGCGGATCATGACTGAGTATGCTCACAGTCTGACAGGCATCGATATTCACCCTGGAGCCACCATAGGTAGTCATTTTTTCATCGACCACGGTACTGGAGTCGTGATTGGTGAGACTTGTGTGATTGGGGCTCATGTGAAGCTATTCCACGGCGTCACTCTCGGTGCTCGTAATTTTCCTAAGGATGAGGAGGGAAACATCATAAAAGGCAATAAGCGCCATCCCGATGTGGAGGATAATGTGGTGATCTATCCCCATGCGACAGTACTTGGGGGGCAGACGACGCTTGGTGCTGGCTCGACGATAGCGGCTAATGTGTTTCTCCACGAGAGTGTCCCTGAGAATTCTTTCGTCAATACCAAGGGAGAAGAGTTGATAATCGTGAATAAAACTACGAAGGAACCTATCGCACGGTCCAGCTAAACCGCCCCATGTCCGAACTGCCAACAGATGCGACAGATCAGAAGGTGATGGTGCTCATCGGCTACGATGATGCGTTGACTCGGCGTGCCGTATCATTGCTGCAGGATCTGGGGTTGCCCGAGCTGGCAGAAAAGGTGCACGTGTCGTGGAATAAGCGCTTGCGGACGACTGCAGGGCGCGCCTACTCAGCGCAGGCGCGGATCGAGCTAAACCCGCGTCTCCAGGTACTGCCGGATGAGAAAAAGGAGCATGAGATCTCGCAGACTTTTCTTCATGAGCTGGCACATGTGGTGGCTTACTCGCGTCATGCTGACCGGCGTATACAACCGCATGGCCCAGAGTGGAAGCAGGCCTGTGCGGACTTAGGGATTCCTGGGGAGGAGCGCTGTCATGACCTCAACTTAGGGCGCACGACGATGCGGAAGAATTTTGCTTACATCTGCCCTGCTTGCGAGGAGGTCATCTACCGAGTGAAGCGAATGAAGCGTATGGTGGCTTGCTACAAGTGTTGTAAAGCACACAGTAATGGTAAGTATGATCCTCGCTTTAAGTTGATCGAGAAGAGGCTACGCTAGCTAGTGACTAGATTTTGAGTAGACTCGTCTTCTCTTCTTTCTGTTTATGAAGTTGTTGGCACTGTTCTTTGTTTTTGCTTCCATCTACGGCCCTAGCTGTCTTTCCATGAAAGGCGTTAGTACCAAGGTGATTCCCAAGGCTGCATTTGTGTTTCCTGTAGGTACGGTGAATCTCGTCGATACGGCGCTGGGTGATAAAGCTGAGGTGGTCGCTCTGCTCAGTAAGGGCTCGCTAACCTTCAATCGACTGGCCCATCGGAAGGGGCATCCTGTAGCGGTTTACCATAAGCCACTAGGCAAGAAGGCTTCTGCCGCGACAGAGTTTACATTCGTCACCTATGATGTCTTGGAGAAATTATTGGCTGCTGATGAGGAAGCGGAATTCCGAGAGTTACTCAAGATGCCTCTGGTCGCTACCGAGGATTCTGGATACTTGGTTTGGAATGTCTTTTCTTATGGTCCTGAAAAAGAGATCATTCCGGTGAAGGTAAAGGCTAGTATCGGTCTGCAGACTTTGATGAATTTAGGATTGATTGATCAGCCGCAGCGAGGTGCGCCGCTAGTTGATCGAGTGAACTACTGGATCGTGAGTGTAGGGCAGGCTGAGAAGTAGATTGCAAGGTAGCCCCGATGGTTTTGCTATTCGCTACGCTTCTTCACCGGATACTATCTTTCGAGCCTTTGGTAGGTTCTCAGCAAGGGCCGATTTTAGGATCACCTCTTCTCAAACACCACTTGGTGCACTTTCCCTGGCACAGTCCGCACATTGTAAGTCTGTGCCCAGCGCTGGGTATGGGCATTGTAATCCGTCTGCCAGTAGTCATTGCCGTGCACGCTCTGGTCCACCTCGACACCATCGACTAGTAGGCGGTAGCCGCGGTAGTCGGATAGGCCGTCGAATGTCAAAGCAGTGTAACCGACACCGCCGCTGAGGGTCAGCTCGGCGCGGTCGTTCATCGTGACGACATTCACACTCGGGTAGCTGCGGACGATGTTGCCGACCTTTGCCTCGACAGTCAGCTCGTCGCCAGCTGCCTGATGATGGATGACTTGCCAGCTGTTCTCGTGCTTGGCGAGTAGCTGCTGTAGGGCGGTATTGGGGCCATAGTAGTCTTTGGCATACTGGGGGGCGATGATGTGCTCGATGGTCGCCTCGATGTAGTCGCCGGGTTCCAGGCGCTTCAGGCCTGGAGGTGGGACGATCTCCATCAGTGTGGTCTGTAGCTTGGCGTGGCGGTCGCGACCGTACTCGGCGATCCAAGGGTGCTTCACTTCTTTGCCGCCTAGCACCGCTTTCCACTCGCGGATGATGAAACCTCTCGTGGCCCAGGCACCGGGTGCGTCGGTGCCATTGCCCTCGCTTTGGTGGAGCGAGGCCCAGGGATTTGGTCCTACCATTTCGATAGGTTCGCCCTTGTAGGCGTCGCCTCCCCAGCGGGCGTCCCACTCGGCGGTTAGACCTTTGGAATTGCCTACTGCGACTTTGCGCTCCTTGGTCATGGCATAGTTATCCGAGCCGATGTGAAAGATGGCGAAGCGCGAGAAATAGACGGGATCGATCACCTTCATATTGATGCGGTAGGTACCGCAGACCAGATCGTCGCTGCGCGATAGGCTGACAAACTGCGCGTGGTGGATATGCGCCCGGCGCATGCCGCCGCTGTACATTACCTCGGTGAGGCAGGGAGACTGGCGGCGGTAGTCGACGACGATGCCGGAGCGCTGGTACCGCTCGCCCTCAGGATCGAAGAGGCGGAAAAAATCGCCCCCGCCGACATTGTGTGTCCAGTTCCACTTCTGGCGCTTGGGATCGTCGCTCATGCCAGTGACCATGAGTGGCCGCACGTCGGTGATGGTACAGCTGGCCTCATTTTGCTCGGGCGAGTAGCAGATACTCTCGCCCCACGAGCCGAGAGCGCTCTGGTCCCAGCGCTGGTTGCCACCCCAGCCGATCAGGCTGAGCTGGGCGTGAGAGGCAGCGGCTACCCCGCCCCAGTGACCGTAGGCGATGACCAGCTCTAGCTGCAGATCGCTCTGCGCTGGCAGGCGCACCTGGCTGATGCCGTGAAACCACTGGCCCGAGTGCACGCTGGCGTCCTCGCGGTGAAAGTGCCAGTTCTTACTGAGCTGCACGGGTATACCGGTGGGCTGGCCATCGGCATCGCGTAGGATAGCGGAGATACCAGTGATCGGTGTGCCGATCTTTTGTTTGATGCCGTGCCAGCCTTTGGCGAACATCAGGTGCGCGACCTGCTCGGTGGCGCTGGAGTTTTTTAGATCGATGCGCACCCGCTCCAGAGCGTCGTTGCTGGGATTTTCGCCACCTGGAGGCGCGATGGGGATGATATTGTCCAAATCGATCCGGTGGCAGCCCACTGCGGGGTCGAATGTCACTTCGCGAGGCTCGCCGGTGGCTACCTCGGTAGCGGCGATCGAGATCGGGCTAGCTGCTGGGCGCGGCGCAAAGGTGGTCGGGTCGAACCGAATGCTGGCTTCCTGCCAGGTCTCGCCATCGTGCCAGGCTTTGCCTTTTTCATTCTCCCAGCGGGCGTGTAGAGGCTCATGGTCATCCTTTTTCAGCCAGACATCGATAGCGGCGGCAGTCCATGTCTCGCGTGGCTGCTGCTTGGCTGTCTGGCCATTGAGGTCAAATGCCCACTCGCGCATTGGCTTGAGAGAGGGTAAGCCCTCGGCAGGGTGGCGGACAAGGTGAGCGACTTGATTGGCCGCGAGACTTTGGTCGTAAAGACGCACCTGATCGATGGCCCCGTAGTAGCGAAAGGTGTCGGTGCCGCCGCCTAGATCGCCACGATTGCCGATGGTGAGGGTTCCGGCCTTGGGGGTGAAAGGTTTGCCGATGTGTTTTTCGATCGCCTTTTGGCCATTCACCCACAGGCGCAGGTGCTGGCCATCGTAGCTGAGCGATAGGTGATTCCACTGATCCACGCGCAGGGCGTGGCGCTTTTCGGCGACTTGGCGGTGACTGTTGTCCCGGCCGCCGCCGATGTTTATGATTGCCTCGGGCACGGCCTCGTTACGCAGCTGGATACCGTAGTTGCCTTCGATTTGTTCGTGCTGGTTTTTACAGACCAGCCAAGGCCAGGCCTTGCCTGCCTGATAGTCCTTGGGCAGATAGGCCCAAAAATCGAGGGCAAAATTCTGCTGCGTCGCGCAGTCGGCCTCAGGGATCACGAATTGATTCTTTCCTCCCAGCCCATAGCCACCACCGGCTGCTCGCCCAAAGGTGCCCTCGCCTGCGTAGATCGGCTTTACTCCAGGGCGGGCAGAGAGCTTCATGCTCAGCTGGTCGGGCCAGGCTGCTGTCTCGAAGCGGGCCTCTACATTGAGCTTTTTGCCATCGTCCGACTCAAAGACTAGGCCAGTCACATCGGCGCGCTGGAGGAATTTGCCTGATTCGATCAGGCGTGGGCCATCCCAGCGCGACCAGCTGCCGCCTGCCTTGCAGCGGTAGGTGGTGCCATCGATCTCCATGGCGAGCTGTAGATTGGCACCAGTGGGTAGCGTATTGCCCGCTAGCGGCGCACCGAGTCGGGCGATGCCCATGGTGTCGGTGTCGAACATGAACCAATAGTTGCCGGTCTGGATGATGCGTCTCCAGTCGGCATTTTCAGTCTTGCCTGGGAAGCCATCGCGCCACCACATGGAGGTGAAGTCTTTGGGCTGCGGCATCATCGGTTTTAGGTTCGCAGCGCCCACGGCCACTGGTGTGTGCCAGCGCAGGCTGCGAAACTCTGGCTCCGCGCCCTGCCAGGCTCCACCTAGCTTGCGGGTGATCGACTTGCCATCTTTGTCTTTGCTGCGCTGAGTCTCAGAGGGCGACAGGCGTAGCTCTTTTAGGTCTTTGAATGCCGCCAGAGCAGTGCCATCGACACCGGTGAAGTCGCTAGGCTTGAGCACGATCGACTGCCAGGCACCAGGCTGAGCGAGAGTGACCTCGGCGGCGTGCTTGTCGAGGCCGATCACGAGCTTGCTGGCCTGAGGGGCGCGCACCTCGAGGGCTAGCGAGGCACCCTCTGGGGCCTGCCAGAGTGGGTGGTATACTTTGTGGCTGCGATACTCCCACTGGCTGGTGGAGTGGCTGTACCACTGCTTTTTCCAGTCTCCGGCAAAGGTCTCGATCATCGTAGTCGGGTGTAGGGCTGGCTTCACATTAGCCCCCTTTAGCTGATCGGGGTGGATCAGCTGGATTAGCGACGATACCACATAGGTGTCGCTGGTGTAGTCGCCGTAGTAGTAGCCCGCACCAGAGACTGGGGCTGGCAGGCGGTAGGTCACATTGGCATAGAGCCACAGTGGCTTATCGGTGGTCGATACGGGTATGTTGGCGTGGTGGCCATTGGCCCCGCGTGGGGTAGTGGTGGCGTGGTGCCAAAAGCGGTTTTGGTGATGATTGTGCAGGCTGCGATCGCCTCCACCGATACCCTGCTGGGTGTAGAAAAAGTCTACTGACTCGATCGGCTGACTGGTGTCGACATGCACCGTCGCCTCGGGCGTGCCACTGGGGCGGTTGAGGTGCAGGTGCACGGTAGGAGTATTCGCCCATGTGAAGGAACCTTTCAGATGCTGGTCGAACCACAGCTGCGACGCCACTTCGTATTCGGGATCGTCGCGGTGGTTGAGATGTGGCGAGCAGGTCACGCGCCAAGGTGTCTGGCCGAGCTCCTGAGTCGCTGTGACGAGATCATTGATGCGACCGTGGAAGTCGTTGGCGGGTTTCAGGAACACTGTCGGGCACTTGATGTTTTTTAGTGCAGGGGAGTCGCCCACGGTGTTTCGGTGTAGCGGATCATCATTGAAGCGATCGCTCACGCCGCCGCAGCTTGGAGCGGCAGCTTTTACCCGCGAGTCACTGCCCGCAGTGGCTACGGTCAGCTTGCCTCCCATCGAGTGGCCGTAGACGCCGAGTTTCTCGCCGTCCACCTCGGGTTGTCTTTCTAGAAAAGTCAGCGCCCGGCGTGCCGCCATCGCGCACAGGAACCAAGAGTTATTGCGCGGCGACTTCACCGAGTCGAGCGTCCAGTCTTCGGAGCCATCGCGGATGGTGGTAAAGGCATCTTTCCCTTCGCGGCTTGGCGCGTGGTAGGCATCGAGCGCAGCCCAGTCGGTGGTCACTTTGTGGTGTGGGTCGTCGGTCTTGCCCTCCCAGAAAAGTTTCACCTCTTTTGGGCTCACCCGGTAGTTGGGCGCAGAGATCCGCCCCGCCCAGGCGATGCTGATAGTCGCGTAGCCGCGCTTGGCATTGGTCAGCGCTGCCTTGTGGTCCGCATACTGGCCACCGCCGTGGATATTCACCAGACCAGGTAGCTTGCTGCCGCCTTTTGGAAAGCCGTAGACTCCCGCGATCATCGACTTTTTACCTTTGAAGATACCGACTCGGTAGCGCACCACTCGCAGCACCACTCCATCCTCCTCCCACTCGTGCAGCACCTCGGTGTCCAGTGGCTCAGCCTGTGGATCGTAGCCCTGCCAAATGGCGGCGTGGGTCTGCGGAGCCTGAGCAGGATCAGTAATCGGCTGCAGAGTCTCTGCCTGCGACGTCGATACGATGCAAGATAGCCCTAGTGCTAGGGCGATAGCGGTGTGTCTCATAGAAAATGTGGTCGTGCTCCCCCGAAAAAAATGGAGGCGCAATCTGTCTAACCTCTTAACGATCGAGTCAAGGTCAGTGGGTGAGGAAAATTTAGGCAAATTTGCGCCAGACAGAGAACTCCATCCGTAGCGGAATTTGCCAACATTCCGGCAGCGGAGCCTTTGGAGGAGCGATGGGCCTGGCTAGGTGGCATAGGCAATGGAACTCGGAATTTTGGCAAATTCCGCTACGTGCTAGATCTGGGCTGCGTTGAGCTAACATATTCTCGTTAGATTGACTCTGTCAGTGGCAGAGGTTATCTCATTCTAGGTGAACAGGCGGCGGATATTTTATTTGAGTTTGGCTCTTGCGATACTGTTGACCACTTGGTTTTTGGGCGCGACATACCAATCGAAAAATTGCCTTTGAGTCAGTTGACCGGGCTGAGGCTTTTTGACTACTCAGAACTGAATAAAAGTGCTCAACTCGAAGATTGGTGGAGAAACCAAAAGAGGGACCGTACCCAGGGATAACTAAATTAGTAATTGGTGCACCTAGTTTAGACGAAGTGATTTGGTATATTGTGATTTGTCACAATCGTGGGGCTTTCAGGATTGTGAGTTTGAGTCGCTTAAATCTCAAAAACCTGATTTGAAAGTCAATATGGACCCTTTGTTAAGATATACTAAGCCAATATGGCCAATGTGGGAGTGGTAAAGAATGGGCCAGACCCCGTCCGGCGGAATGATGGCAACTCTCGCTACGCCAAAAATCAAATATGTTTGATACTACGAATAAGAACAAGCTGATAGAGGTTATTCGGTCGGAGCGAGATAGCGGTTCGCATGACGAGAGCATCATTGCTGACTTGTTTTTTCGAGGGGCGTCACTAGGGCTCATTTACCAAGCTTTTAGAGAAATGGATGCGGGGCCTCCTAGATCTCTGATGAAAAAGGTCTTAGCGGCCACCAAGGGCCACCGATACGACCCTACACATAGAGAAGATGTACAACCAGGATTCTGCAACAGGTGTGGGGCCGAAGTCTTGGTCGCGATTCCTGGGAGCTTGAGCCAAAAGGAGCTAGGTGATTTTTTAGAAGCGGCTCCCGCACTTCATGCACCTGATTTTCTCGTGTATGGGAAATATTGGATTCATCCAGGGGGGCATTGCCCGAACGGTTGCTCAGTCGCTTTGTTTGACTTTGGCTCGCGAGGATTGTTCGACAGACTAGAACAGGAAAGGCAGAGGCGAGAGACTGCTGCCATCGTGGTGACTCAGAAGGATCCCAAAGGTGAGTTGAGAGAAAGGCTGAAAATTTACCTCGACCGATACATTATGGTCACAGCCCCCTATGATAATGATCTCAAGCCGGATTACGGAGAGTACATCACTTTGGAACCGGGAACTCACACGCTGATTGTTCGGGACTATGAAGTGAATCGGCCCGATAGGAGAGAGTCGAATCTTATCGAGTTCACTATCGCTAACGATGAACAAGTTGAGTTTGAGGTCGGGGAAACAGAGTTTTCACTTATTTTGTCTCGGCTAGAGCGGTAGTCGGTTTCATCGCAGGCATGCGTTCCTAAAATGGAGTAGGATAAGAGGTCATCATCGATCATGTCTGAACCGTCATTCACCATCACATCCTCCATTCTCGACCTGGTTGCTCAGATCGGTGAGCAGATTGGGCGGCTAGGACTGGCAGATGACCACCAGCTACTCACGCCTACACTCCGTCGGGCGAACCGGATCAAAACAATCCATGCCTCGCTGGCTATTGAAAATAATTCTCTGAGCCTGGACCAGGTTACTGCGCTAATCGAAGGTAAACGGGTGTTGGGGCCAGCTTCTGAGATTTTAGAGGTGAAGAATGCTTTTGCGGCTTATGAGGCGCTGCTAGACTGGCGGGCCGATAATGTGGGGCATCTCTTAGCTGCCCATCGCCTGTTGATGGCCGGATTAATTGATCGACCGGGGGAGTTTCGCAGGGGCAGCGTAGGGATAGCCAAAGGCGCGGAAGTAGTCCACATCGCACCTCCAGCTCACCTGGTTCCTGATCAAGTGAAAGGCTTGTTCAACTGGTTGCGAGATACCGACTCACATCCTCTGATATCCAGTAGTGTGGTTCACTATGAGTTGGAGTTTATCCATCCGTTTGCCGACGGAAACGGCCGCATCGGTCGGCTTTGGCAAACTCTGATATTGAGTCAATGGAAACCTCAGCTCGCCTATCTGCCTGTGGAGGAGGTCATTGGCCAACGTCAGCAGGAATATTACGAAGTACTAGCCCTCTGCGATAACACAGCCAACTCATCGGCATTTATCGAATTTATCTTAGCGGCTTTGCTAACAGCACTAAAAGAAACTGTCCCAGATGGTCTGACCGACCAAGTCACCGACCAAGTCACCGACCAAGTCAAATCGCTGCTCAGGGTCCTAAATGGTGGGCCATTGAGTACTTCGGAGTGCATGGCTGCACTGGGGCTCTCGCACCGACCAACTTTCCGCGCCAATTACCTGAAGCCTGCTCTCGATAGCGGGCTAGTCGAGCGAACGATCCCAGATAAACCGAACAGCCGGCTACAGAAGTATCGAATTCGATAGTCAGCAATAGCTCGCATTCTGTTTCGTTTTCTTGCCTCTAGCTAGCGATGGACAAGTTGAGTTCGAGGTGGGGGAATCGGAGTTTTCACTTATTTTGTGTCGGCTAGAGCCGGAGTCGGTTACATCGCAGGCATGCATTCCTAAAATGGAGTAGGATAAGAGGCATTCAAGCAATCGAAGTAACGATCCAGGAAAATGGAAGTAATAAGGCAGGTTGTGGATTTGTGAATCAGGAGAGGCAATCAGCCTACTCCTGTCCCAGGATCTCTTTCATCTTCGCCCAGAAGTCGTCGACATTATCTGTGCGGATCTGCCGGCCAGGGAAGTTGATGAATTCATTGTCAGGGATACCGCTCTTGTCGCCATTGGCTATGGTATGGAGCATCTCTACCGACTTGTAGCCATACATGTAGGGATTTTGTACGACTGTGCCATGGATGGTGCCAGCTTGGATGCCGGCGAGCGTCTCTGGCTCTTCGTCGAATGCGATGACTTTGATCTTGTTTAAATTGCCCGACTGCTCGAGAGCTTGGAGGATGGCTGGTGGATTGTAGGCAAAAAGACCGACCATGGCGGTCACATCAGGGTAGCGAGAGAGGGTGTCCTCTGCGTTGGCTTTGGCTTTGGCGCGATCAAAGTTGTCGGTGAGCGTGTCGAGCACCGTATATTTAGGGCCTGCGATAGCGGAACCTGGAGGATCATAGCGATTGGGATTTTCATCGCGGTCCATTAGCTCATCGATTACGCCTTGGCGACGGCGCTTGGAGTTGTCTTGGTCCATGCGGCCGATCATCAGCATCACAGAGCCACCATCGGGTATGGCTTCTTTCACTAGCTTGCCGCACATGCGACCGGCGGTGTAGTTGTCCATGCCTATGTAGACGAGTCGATCGGACTCGGGTGCATCGGAGTCGTGCGTGACCAGTGGGGTGATGGCGGCCACTTTGTTGATGATCTCCCCTTGGTTACCCGGATCGATGGGGCTCACGGCGATGCCATCGATACCGCGAGACAGCAGATCTTCGAGCATTTGCTTTTGCTCTGATAGGCCTCCAGCGGGCATGAGCACCTGAGCCTCCACATCGAGGTCTTTGGCAGCAGCATTGGCGCCGGCCTCGGCGATGGTCCAAAAGTCTGCCACGCCATTGGTGACGAATGCGTAGCGCGGCTTAGCAGGGCCACTATTGCACGACGTCAGTAGCGATACGGTGAGCACTAGCCCTAGCGAAAACAGGAGTAGAAAAGCTTTTCTCATAGCTCCAGAGGCTACACAAAGTCATGCCCGTGAGGAAAGCCCTTTTTCAACTGTCATCACGCCCTGTAGTGACCTTGTCGAGCACATCTAGGAGGAAGTCGGTGACCGCCTCGGGGTGGAAGAGAGTCAGCGCGTGACCGCCTCGAGGGACCACGGTATCTGGCTCGAGATCGCCGAGGGGGATGATCCAGTCGCGCTTGCCATGGATCTGGTAGACGGGAGTGTCATCACTGAGTGGCTCGGGAGCTTGCCAGGCAGAGGTAGCTTTGGCTGCCCAGCGGAAAAATGCCGGGTCTGTATCGGCGCCCTGCTCCATCAGGCTGCGGTAGCAGGCTGGCATCCAGCGGCCGTGAGCTCGCCGGGTCCAGCGGCAGTCCCACTGAAACAGCCAGACTGGAAAGAGATCGACCACCCATGGGGTGTGTCTGAGCCAGCGCACGATCGCTCTGAGGTGACGTGGGTGTGGTGCGCTGCCGATCAAAACGCAGGCCTCTGCATCGAGGTGACGAGCCAGCTCGACAGCGATGAAACCGCCTAGTGAGGCACCACCGATAATGCATGGTTCCCCTGGGTCGATATGCTGGGCAAACCGAGCGGCATACTCGGTGAGCGATTCGCCTGGGATGGGATCGATCCAGTCAGGGACCGATAGGTGGGGGATAGCTTTTTTCTGCTCGGCGAACAGGCGACCATCGGCCGCCATGCCGGGTAGTAAGATGAGGGGGATAGGGGGGGACGCCGACACGATGGAGGCTGGTTAGTCGACGAGATTGTCGATGCGCTTGGCCAGCTCGAAGTCTGCCTCAGTCAGGCCGCCCTGCTCGTGGGTGGTCAGATTGAGAGTGACCGTGCACCAGCGGATATCGATGTCTGGGTGATGCCCAGCTTCCTCGGCGATCTCAGCGACACCGTCGACAAAGTCGATGCCATCCATGAATTCATCGAACTCTAGGACACGAGTGATCTTTTTCCCCTCGTGATCCCACTCTGGGATTTTTCTGAGGAGCTTCTCTACTTCGTCTTCTTCGATCAGATCTGACATAGTTACTGGTGCGGGTAAAAAATGTTGTCGCCGGTGGTTTAGGGACTCAGCCCCTAATTCTCCGATAGAGCTAGAGGCCAAATGCAAATGCGCAAGTCCCAAAGTGGGTTTTTTTGCCGAACTGAGGCTCCGTGCTTGCCCCAACGCTTGACAGGCAGGGGCCTGTAGCCGACCTAACCCCGTTTCTACACACCAATATTTCACTATGGCTCACGGAAAAGTTTACGATTCGATCCTAGATACCATCGGCAATACACCGCTAGTGCGGCTCAACCGAGTGACGGAAGGCCTAGAGGCCGACATCGCGCTGAAGTGCGAATTTTTCAATCCCCTCGGATCGGTGAAAGACCGTATCGGTCGCGCCATGATCGAGGCTGGCGAGGCATCGGGCCAGATCACTGCAGACACTGTGATCATCGAGCCGACTAGTGGTAATACTGGTATCGCACTCGCTTTTGTCTGTGCGGCCAAAGGCTACCGCCTAGTCCTGACTATGCCAGAGACTATGAGTAAGGAGCGTCGCACGCTACTTGCTCTGCTAGGTGCAGAGCTTGTCCTGACTGAGGGTGCCAAAGGCATGAAAGGCGCTATCGCCAAGGCTGAAGAGCTCGCTGCCGAGACGCCTAACTCTTACATCCCACAGCAGTTCTCCAATCCTGCTAACCCAGAGGTCCACCGCAACACCACTGCTGAAGAGATCTGGGCAGACACCGATGGCAAAGTCGACATCGTCGTATCTGCAGTAGGCACTGGCGGCACTGCGACTGGCTGCGTGGAGACGCTCAAGCAGAAGAATGCTGATATCCAGGTCATTACCGCTGAGCCAGAGGATTCTCCGGTCATTAGCCAAACTCTGGCGGGCGAGGATGTGACTCCTGGACCACACAAAATTCAGGGCACCGGCGCAGGTTTCGTTCCTGATAACTTGCACCTCAACAGCGACGGTGGCGATGCGCAGATCACCGAATGTGTCAAAGTGAGCAATGATGACGCTTTCGCTATGGCTCGCCGTATCGCAGAGGAGGAGGGTATCCTCGTAGGTATTTCCACTGGGGCCAACGTCTGTGCGGCTATCGAGATCGCCAAGCGTGCCGAGAACAAAGGCAAACTTATCGTCACTATCGGCTGCTCCACAGGTGAGCGCTACCTCTCCACTCCACTGGCTGATGCAGCCCGGGAGAAGGTTGGTAGCTGACAAACCGAAAAAACCGATTAACTTTCCGCCGCTCTCGCCACTGATGGTGGCTCGGGCGGCTGTTTTTTCATTCCACAATCGACTAAACACGAACTGATCTGCTGATCTGATTATACCATGGCGAAGAAGCCTCAATCCAACGACGACATTCCTGAAAACACCGATATGAACGAGGCAGTCAATGCCGCATCGGACAGTCAGGCAGAGGGCATCATCGATGCGATCGAGAAAAACCGAGTGATCATCATCCTGGTGGGGCTGGTCGTTTTGGTCGGTGTATTTGGGTATCTACTGTTTAGCCAGTTGGGCAAGCAGAAGCACCTAGCAGCGGCCAGAGCCTACTCAGCTGCAGCCACTAGCGGTAGTATCAGCGAGCTCGATGGCGTCATCGCTAGTCACGCGGGCTCGGTGTCTGCTGGCAATGCTTTGATCAAAAAAGCCGACATCCAGCTAAATCAGAAAAACAATGATGAGGCGATTAAGACTCTCGAGGCGATGATCAGTGGCTATGCGGATCACCCGCTCACTGCACAGGCTAACTTCATGCTGGCCAACGTCTATCATAAGCAGAAGGGCTTTTCTGAGGCTAAGAAATACTATGAGCAGGTGCTAGCTCTGCAAGAGGATGGGGAGCTCAGCCCGATCACCAAGATCCGTCTCGGTGATATCGAGGTGGCCCAGGGAAATGCTGATAAAGCTGAGCAACTGTATCAGGAGTCCTACACGCTGCACCCTGGTAGTCCATTTGTATCCACTGCCGAGGAGCGTATTGCGCAGCTCAAAGTCGGCACTCCTGCCGAGATCGATCGTCCTGTCGTAAAGGAAGAGCCGGCTGAGCCAGAGACGGTGGAAGCTGAAGTCGAGACTCCGGCTGAGAGTGAGGCACCTGCCGCATCCGAGGCTGAGGAAGAGCCCGAGGTAGCTGCACTTAAAGAGGGTGGTAAAGCTAAAGGCGAAGGCAAAGGCAAGGGGAAAGCCAAAGCTAAGTCGAAAGGCAACAAGGGTAAGGGCAAAGGAAAAGGTCAGCCTGCAGAGGCTGGAGCTACCGAGCCAGAGGAAGCAGCTGCAGCGCCTCAAAACTAATTTCGAAAAATGCCAGCTGGAGCGATCACAGGTATCCAGCTGGTCAGCCCTGGCGAGCCGCTGCAGAGCGGCTTTTCTATTGCTTGGGATGATCGAGGGCTGATCACCGAGGTGGCGCCACAGGTGGGTGCGACTGCCTGTATAGATGGCGACGACGCGCTCTATGCGCTCCCAGGGTTTATCGATATCCACACCCATGGGGCGGCAGGTCGAGATCTGGCAGATGCGACGCCGGAGGCTGTAGCGCATATCGCTGAGGCTAAGCTACGCGAGGGGGTCACGACTTTTCTGCCCACTACTTGGACGACATCTGCCGAGCATCTGCAGGAGATGGCGCACGCTGCCGCTACCTATCGTGAGGATGAGAAGTTTGCCCGCACACCAGGGCTGCACATCGAGGGGCCCTATCTGAATCCTGAGCAGGCAGGTGCGCAGAGCCTAGAGCATATGCGCTTGCCGGATACGGCTGAGATCTTTGATATCGCCGCCGTCTGTCCTGTATCGCTGGTTTCACTGGCTGTGGAGATGGAGGGAGCTATACCTTTCCTTTCAGCGATGTCTGATAGTGGGGTGATCACTTCGGCAGCTCATAGTGCTGCTACGATGTCTGATTTTCGTCGAGCAAAGGCGGCGGGGTTGCGGCATCTCACTCATTTCTGCAATCAGATGTCGCCTCTGCATCATCGCGAGATCGGTCTGGTAGGGGCGGGGCTGCTCGATGCAGATATCCGTCTGGAGTTGATCTGCGATACCATTCACCTCTGCGAGGATATGTTGCAGCTGATCTTTGCGACCAAACCGCTCGACCGTCTGATGCTGATCACCGACTCGGTAGCGGCCTCTCATTTAGGTGATGGAGAGTATCAGCAGGGGGGATCGACTATCATCGTAAAAGATGGCGCTGCTCGTCTGCCAGGTGGGCAGCTAGCCGGATCTGCGCTGCAGTATCACCATGGCTTGGCCCATGTCGCCCGAGTCACGGGATTACCCCTAGAGCAGCTCGTCCAGACGACCAGCTGGAACCAAGCGCAATCTCTAGGGCTGATCGATCGTGGCGCTCTACGGCCTGGCATGCTGGCCGATGTGGTGCTGCTTGATGGAGAGTGTGAAGTCGTGGCTGTGGTGAAGGGCGGCGAGGTGGTCTACCAAGCCTAAGCGAATTTTGGATAAAGAGAGAGTGTCAGAACTTTCGCTTCTACTTCTTCCAGTCTTTCTTCCAACGATCAAATTGGCTCGGGCGAATCCTATAGCGGGCGAAATTGCCTTCATGAAGGCTCATGAGTTCGATTTCTACCACTTCGACGAATTTACGTTCATCATCTGCTAGATCGAGTTTTGCGGCTTCGGAGGCGATCCATTTGGGAGCCTCGACTCGGTCCATAGGGGTCAGAACGACGTATTGGATGAATTCGCGGATGAGATCTCGATACTTTATTCTAAAGGGATCGGGCTCGCCCAGCGACTGGACGACGGCTGAGTACTTAGCGGCAGATCTTTTGTATGCCCAGGCATAGACATCTCGCAGATAATCGATTCGATTTAGCTCATAGACGCCGATGATCGCTCTGAGGTAGTCATCGGCGTCGACATCAATAAACGAAAGAGGGCACGGATTTTTGCGAATGAAGGGAATATTCGCTGCCAGGCGCGAAACTCTTTATGATCATCTGGGTCTCACGAGACTCTCGGCCACGGGTTCCTCTACCGATCTCGAGTAGTCGCTCTGTCTCCAGGAGAGAGTAGATATTGCCCTCTAGGCGGCTGGAGTTCCAAGCGAGATCGATCAGGAGGCGATCTAATACTTTTCGGACGTAGGTGCCGGCTGGTAGGTCTATCAGTTCGACTTGGCCGACTTCATGAAGTTCCTGAACCAAATCTTCAGGAAGGTATTTCGTTTGATTGGGGACATACTCGCCGAGAAAGTCAGAGTCGTATCCGACAGGTTTTCTGCTGTTGGTTGGGGAGCTTATGAGTTCTTTCACCTCTCGACCGAGTGCAGAAAGAATGATCTCTTTCTTCTTTCCATCTTTAGGTTCAGGAGGGATGACAGGGTAATAGCGAGTGGCGGACTTTTCCCCAAAAGATAGGATGCTCCCCATCTCCTCCAGTCTCGACAAGCGAGACTGGACCATTCGGTGAGACATGGGTGTCGAAAGGACAGCGATGATATCCCGAATCGGTACTCCACTAGGGTTTCGACCAATAATTCGGGCGATCTCATCTAGTTTAAGAGCCATCTTACGATATTAAGAGTTTTATTTACTCAAACCAGTCCAGTTCAGAGGCAAGGTCGTCTTCTTGGGCATATTCGAAATGAATCACTCTGCGGCGTTGGGGGATCTCTGATCGACGGGAAGAATGTAGGATGAGTGGGGACATGATCAAAGCGTCGCCTGCGTTGCATTCGCAGGTGATCGCTTGGCTTTTGTCGAAGGTTTCGAGGGCTGATTCGCTTATTTTGCCATGCCTATGGCTGCCGGGTATGATTTGGAGGGCGCCATTGCTGGCAGGGGTGTCATCGAGGTGCAGGCGGATGGTCGCCATATTTTCGAGGAGCGAGAGAGGTGGCTGCACATGGGGGCTGCCGGCTTTGTTTGACCAGGGTCCGTAGCCGGGTATGGAGTGCTCTTTTATCACCGCTATGGTTAGGTCCTGATGCCATAGCACTGGCCAGTTTTCGCTAGGAGTTTTGTCGAAAAGGATGCTGCGGACGGGGCGAGATCCGTCGGGGATGAGTGCGAGAAAGCTGTCGCACAGAGCCAATGCCTGAAAAATGGAAGACTGGCTGCGCAGGTGTCGCACGCAGGCGCTGCCGACTGCAGCGGCGACTCGGTCGGCCTCTGCTCGCAGCTCCTGGACGAGGTCATAGGGCAAGACTTGCCGATGGATCTCATATCCATCGGCAGCGAGAGAGGTGTCTGCCCCAGCCATCAGCAGCGAGGTCCGTTACTTGGCTAGGCGGCAGCCTCTTGGGCCCAGGATTGGATCTTTTGAGCCATGGCATAGAGACCATTGCGACGACTGGCGGTGAGATGGCTGTCTAGCTGGAGCTGCTCGAGCTCTTTCTGGGCATCGATCTCGAGGATTTCTTTGGCCGTCTTGTCCCAGTGTAGAGCGAGGATCACCACGATCAGACCGCTGACGATCGAGGCATCGCTCTCGCCGCGGAAGCGAAATTTACCGTCGGCGTCGATCTCGGGGATCAGCCAGACCTGGGACTGGCAGCCGCGGACGAGGTTGGTCTCGCATTTTTCGTCGGCAGACAGGAGGTCGAGTTTGCGACCGAGGCCGATCAGGTAGCGGTATCGCTCCTCCCAATCGCCCAGCAGGTCGAAGGTCTCTACGATCTCAGGAAAGTCAGCTATAGGTGCGCTCATATGGCGGGACTCTTTATTAAAGTATGATTTCTACTCGGGTGGAAAGATTTTGATCGGAGGCTCGAATGGGCCGTCTTCAGCCGATACATAGCAGTTCCACTCGTCTTTTTTCAGGATCACTTCCTGTCGCTTTGACTCACCCTTTGGGAGGTAGGCGACTAGCATGGTGTTTTTATCCGAAGATATGGCCACGTGGAGTATTTTGGCACTATCCATCTCGCGCTCGAGCTGGGGCCGAGCATTGGCTATCACGGGGTCGGTTACTTTCTTCGGCGCTAGGGCTGGGGCGGCTGCGGTTGTTTCTGGCGCTGCGGCTTTTGTGGGTGCTGGTTTTTCGGCAGTGGGCTCGGGCTCATCTGTCGGTGCGGGCTCATCTGTGTCTTCAGCGGAGTCTTCTTCGTCTTTTTCTTCTTTGCTGATGTCATTGCCGACGAGTTCATTGACGGTGTCGCCGAGCATTTCACTGAAACCGGGGCCAACGACCGAGATACCCACCAGCACACCGCCGACGATGATGAGCAGCCCGATGCTGGTCATAGTCTTCTTGATGCCTAGAGGATCGGCTGGATCGGGAGCACTCTGCTCAGGCTTCTCGGCAGTGGGAGCAGTCTGCTCCTCTACCTCTGGTGTTTCGTCTTCTTTTGGCTCGTCGGACATAGCGCTTTGAAAATACGCAGCCCTAGGGTTGTTTCCATCGAATATTCTGCGTAAGTTCAGCCCCTTTTTACGACCATTTTAGAACGATGCCCAAGGTATATCTCAAAACCTACGGATGACAGATGAACGAGCGTGATTCTGAGCAGGTTGCTCAGATGTTCATCGAGCGTGGCTTCACCGTCACGAAAGAAGCGGCCGAGGCCGACGTTCTGCTGGTAAACACCTGCTCCGTGCGCGATCAGGCCGAGCAGAAAGCTCTCGGCATGATGGGCCAGATGAGTAAGCACAAAAAGAAGAACCCGCGCATGGTGCATGGCTTTCTCGGCTGCATGGCACAGAGCCGTGGCGATGAGCTGACCAAGTTACTGCCCAATGTCGATCTCGTCGCTGGTACGCAGAAATACCACAAGGTGGTCGATCACTGTGTGGAGCTGATGGAGCAAAAAGATCAGGCGCGTATGGACGATCTGCGCCTGCCGATCGTCGATATCGATGAGGAGGTCGATTCGCAGAATACCATCCGCGACCATATGGACAAGGAGCATGGTATCAGCGAGTTTGTCAGCATCATGCAGGGGTGCAATATGAAGTGCTCCTTCTGCATCGTGCCCTACACACGAGGTCCAGAGAGGGGGCGCCCGATCCCAGACATCGTCGATGAGTGCAAGCGCCTGGCCGACCAGGGCGTGCGCGAGGTGACGCTGCTGGGCCAGATCGTAAACCAGTACGGCATCAAAGAATTTCCTAGAGTCGATGGTAAGAGTCCCTTCACCCAGCTGCTGGAGGCGGTGCATGAGATCGATGGGATCAAGCGAATCCGCTTTACCTCGCCGCACCCGATCGGCTATCGCGATGATTTGATCCAGGCATTTGGCTACCTGCCGAAGCTGGTCGATCATGTCCACTTCCCGATGCAGTCGGGCTCGGATCGTATCCTGAAGGCGATGCGCCGGCCTTACAAAGCGCAGAAATTTCTCGATATCTGCGAGAAGATGAAAGCCGTGCGCCCAGATATCGCCATCTCTACGGATATCATCGTCGGCTTCCCTGGGGAGACCGAGGAGGACTATCTGGAGACCAAAAAGGCTGTCGAGCAGGTCCAGTTCGACCAGGCATTTGTCTTCCGCTACTCGAAGCGCAAGGACACACCTGCCGCCGAGATGGAGGGGCAGCTCCCCGAGCGAGTGAAGGAAGAGCGAAATCAGGATCTTCTGGAACTGGTAAATTCTATTGTGATCCGCAAAAACGAGGCCATGGTCGGCACCACACAGGAGATCCTCTGCGAGGGGCCGAGTAAGAATAACAAGGAAAGACTCTCGGGCCGCACGCGCACCAATCGCATCGTGATCTTTGAAGGCGACGCCGATCGTATGGCGGGTGAACTCTTTGATGTGAAGATCAATGAGACAACCGGGCACACGCTATATGGCGATCCAGTCTTGAATTAATCGGCGAATCAAGCCACAGTCCGGCCTACCGTATGCTAGCACCTATCTACGAGTTTCTCTATCGCCCCGGCATCCCACTGCAGATCATGGGGATCTTGGTAGGACTATGGCTGGTGGTCAGTCATCTGTTTGCCCTGCTCAAACCCGAGATCACTGCAGATTTTCTGAAAAAGCTGCCTCGCCACGAGCGCATCGGCACAGTGCTGTGCATTATCGGTTTTGCCTGGACCTTCGTCGTTTGGCGCGAGATGGATCTGGGTGAGTTTTACAAGCTGGAGATGCTGGTATCCATCGTGCTCATCGCGGGGTGCTATGGAGTCATCACTTATGTGAAAGAATTTTTGGCGGTGCGTTCGATCGGTTTTTTGCTGATTTTGGCGGCTGGTCCTATGTTGGTATCAGCCTTTCTCAAAGAGCCAGAATCCAGACTGCTGCTAGTCGGATTGGCTTATGCGGGAGCTCTAGTGGGGATGTTTTGGGTGGGGATGCCCTACCTGATGCGTGAGCAGATCGCCTGGGTCACCGCGGATCTGAAGCGTCTGAAGCTCGGAGCTATGGGCGGACTGGCCTATGGGGTGCTCATCTTGGTCTTTGCCCTAGCTCAGTGGGGCGGGGCATAGGGTAGAGCTCCACAAAAACGGCCACGGAGGTTGGCATGGAATGTGTTTCAGTAGAGGACACATCCCATTCAATAGGGTACAATTTTCACTCAATAGGGTACAATCTCCATGAGCCATATCTCCAAAGAACAAGCTGACAATCTACGCCGTCGTTTTTCACTGCTCTACGGGGCCGAGCGAGCCCCGCGGCTGCTCGAGCGACTGGAAATGATGATCGGGCGCTACGGAGTGGGCGACGAGGTCGTGCCTGCCGAGGAGCTGTGGTCCGAGCACGATACCGTGCTGATCACCTATGCAGACTCGATCCAGAGCGAGGAGGATGGTAGCCCGCTGCAGACACTCCGGCACTTTCTCTGTCGGCATGCCAAAGGCGCGATCCGCATTGTTCACTTGCTGCCTTTCTATCCCTGGACCTCGGACGATGGCTTTAGCGTGGTCGACTACCGGGCGGTAGAGAAAGACTACGGTAACTGGCGCGATATCGAGGAGCTGGGTCAGGAGTTTGATTTGATGTTCGACTTTGTGCTGAATCACTGCTCGCGCAAGAGCCAGTGGTTTCGCGACTTTGTCATGGGTGTCGAGCCGGGGAGAAACTTCTTTCTACCTACCGATCCGGATGCCGACCTATCGGATGTGGTGCGACCGCGTGCCACACCTCTACTCACCAAAACCGCTACTCGCGAGGGCGATAAGTGGGTATGGGCCACATTCAGTAGCGATCAGGTGGACCTGAATTGGCAGGAGCCCGATCTACTGTTCGAGTTTCTCGATATCTTGTTTCTTTATCTGTCGAAGCACGCCCGCATCCTGCGGCTCGATGCCGTGGCTTTCCTCTGGAAAAAGATCGGCACTGACTGCCTACACCTGCCCGAGACACACGAGGTGGTGAAGCTATTTCGCGATGTCCTCGAGATCGTCTCGCCGCGCACGATCTTGCTCACCGAGACCAATGTGCCGCACGCGGAGAATATCAGCTACTTTGGCAAGGGCGACGAGGCGCACATGGTGTACAATTTTTCCCTCCCTCCGCTGCTGCTACACGGACTGCTGCGGGGCGATGCGACTCTGCTAAAAGGCTGGGCCAAAGAACTGCCTGAGCTGCCGCCTACGGAGACTTTTCTCAACTTCACTGCCTCTCACGATGGTATTGGTGTGCGTCCCCTGCAGGGCCTGATCGATGAGGACGAGCAAGGCTGGCTGATCCGTCAGGTACGGGACAAAGGCGGGCAAGTATCGACTCGCTCGCTACCCGACGGCTCCGAGGCTCCGTATGAGATGAATATCGCCTATGTGGATGCGCTAGCTGTCGAGGGTGACGAGGTGCTCAGCATGCGTCGATTTCTCTGCTCCCAGGCGCTCATGCTCTCGCTACCTGGAGTGCCGGCTATATACATCCACAGTC
Organism: Verrucomicrobiota bacterium; assembly: GCA_020630975.1. Classification (GTDB taxonomy): domain Bacteria; phylum Verrucomicrobiota; class Verrucomicrobiia; order Verrucomicrobiales; family DEV007; genus Arctic95D-9. The sequence goes on along the minus strand of JAHDID010000022.1, from coordinate 31,307 downwards.
TGCTCGGCACGCCGAATGATACCGAAGGATTTGAGCAGCTAGGCTACAATCGAGCCATCAACCGAAAGAAGTGGCAACTCGAGGATCTCGAGCCGCTGATCGATGCGGAGGCCACTGGCAAACAGGCCGACATCTTTGCCCGTTATTTGGGCATGCTCCGGCGTCGTACTGGCATCACTGCTTTTCACCCCAGTGCTGCGATTCGTTTTCTCGACTTCGATGATCCGGCGTTATTTGGTTTTATCCGAACCGGGGCAGAGGGCGATGAGATCGCCTGTCTCTACAACTTTTCGGACCGGGCCCTCAAGATAAAGCTATCCAGCATTCATCCTTATCTGGAGACAGTCCGATCGACACCAGATGTACTGCATGGCGCTACCCAGCCCCTACCGAAAGGTAAAGCTATGGAAGTGCTGCCTTATGGGGCGTATTGGCTGCATGTGGGGTAATTATCTTGATGGTGAATGCCGCTGCTGATGAAGGCAAGAAAGGCAAAAATATCGTTAGTCAGATGCTGCATGGCGATTGTCGGCTGCAGATGGAGTACATGGTGCCCAAGGGCTCCAACTCAGGGATCTACTTTCTGGGGCGCTATGAGGTGCAGACCCTCGACAGCTATACTAAGCCGGATGATAAGGTCCAACACGGAGATAATGGTGGCCACTATGAGTGAGATAAAGCTGAGCCCGATGTGAATCACAGTTTGAAATTTTTAGGACTTACCTTTTGTTGAGAGACCCTCCTCAAAACAATGAATCCATGGGACTGGTTTGATCTAGACAGCGAGACAGCTACCAAGGCGGAGCTGAAGCGTGCTTATGCTCGTTTGCTCAAGAAGCATCGGCCTGATCGGGATGCGGAGACCTTTCAGCAAGTTCGTGAAGCCTACGAGATTTGTAGGCAGTGGTTGGAGTCTGGAGACAATGGGGAGCGTTTTCATGAGCTTGTTGTGGTTGAAGACGGTCGATCTGGCGAGAATGGGCCCGCTGCTGGCTTTGAGTCATCTGATGATAGTGATGGAGAAGTGGCAGTCGATAAGTATTCGGCGACGGCTTTTCGTGGAAAGGATTGCCCTGCGGAATTACAGGCGATTATAGACTGCCTGGAGGGTGCAGAGTCGAAAGATAATCTATATGATGCTTATCAGGCGGGGGCTGAGTATTGTCGTGATTTCCCTTCACAGTATCTCACTTGGGGGAAAGCTGTGGTGGATCGGTTTAATGGCGAGTTCACTCAAGATTTCGTTGAATGGTTTCAGCCGAAGGATTCTTTACTCGAGTTGAAGGCTGATTGTGCGCAACAAACTTTGTTTTGGATCGATAGTTTAGATGAAGCAGATGATCTGCAGCGTCTCGGAGAGTTGGCGGTAGTGTATCTAGCTCAGCGTGAGCCAAGTGATACCTTTTCGGCTGCTCATGCCTATATCAAGCTGGCAGAGGTCGTCGGGTTCACTGATGGAAATTACTGCGATCGGCTAATGAATCTGGCCTATCCTGCACTGCCGATCAGTGAGCGTGATTATATGTTGAGTCGTGCTGAGCAGCAAAGTAACTATGGTCGCATTTTTCGGAATACGGTGAGCACTCCGCGAATCATGTTTTGGCGCCAGCGTTTACGGGAAAATGAGAGTGGTGTTGAATATGATTGGTCCTGCGAAGAAGGGCAGAAGGAGATCAAACTATTGGTAAAACCTGCTACGACTTCGCGTCAGATTTTGGAAGTGATCCAATACGTGGTGCCAGATGATGTACACGCTCAGGCAGTCAAGGCTTACGAGGAATGGGAACAGAGTCAGCATTTCGATGAAGAGATGTCTTCTCAGGAGGAAGAAGAGGGCGGGTGTTCGTTAACTGCTATTTTCTGGATCGTGATAGCGGTCCTGTATGTCGTCATTAGATTTGGCGGGTGTTCTGGGGGCTCTTCTTCGTCTTTTCAGAGATCAGAGGCTGTGATCCCACCGGTGCAGCTTGAGAAATTGGAAGGCTATTATAATAAGCAATCCTTTCTTCAATTTTACTTGTCTGATGGTGTAGAATTGGGGAGTGACCAGGCTTTTGATGAGTTACAGGAACGAATAGGTGAAGTCTCAGAGCTGAACGCAAAAGCCATGGTATCTCATGTGATTGAAGAGAAGAGTGAAAGTGAGGCAATTATTTGGCTGACAGAAGTTGTTGCTCGTTCTGATTTGAAGTCTGGGGCTGCCAGAGGTATCAGCGAGAGAGTCGACAGGTGGGCGGTGAGTTTGAACAAGAAGTCGCCAGAATGGGCAGAAAGCGCTCGAGGGTTGGCTCGTGCGTTTGAAGCAATCAGTAAGCACAAATCACCCCAATCTCTGTCTCAGTAATTATATTTTTATGATAGGTATCGATTTAGGAACAACGAACAGTCTCGTCGCTGTGATGGAGGGTGGGCACCCTCGTGTGCTCGCGAATGAGCTAAACGAAAAGCTCACACCCTCAGTCGTAGCTACAGCAGAGGATGGGACTCTTCTGGTTGGCCGCGCCGCAAAGGACCGAGTCGTGGTGGAGCCGGATGCCGGTGTCGCGTGTTTTAAGCGCGATATGGGTCTCGAAAAGAAGTATCGATTCGGCGGGCAAACTTGGACCCCTGCGGAGTGTTCAGCTGTGATCCTACGAGAGATGAAGCGTATTGCTCAAAATCATTTAGGCCGGGAGATCGATCAGGCGGTGATCACTGTGCCGGCCTATTTCCGGGACGAACAACGGCAAGCCACTATGGAGGCCGCTGAGATTGCTGAATTGAAGGTATGTCGACTTATCAACGAGCCGACTGCAGCTGCTTTGGCCTATGGGTATCGGGCTTCTGATGAGGAGAAGAATCTATTCATCTTTGATCTGGGGGGCGGTACTTTCGATGTGACTCTGCTTGAGATTTTCGACGGGATCATTGAGGTCAAGGCTTCTGGAGGTGTGAGCCGGCTGGGAGGGGAAGACTACACCGATGCTCTGGTCGACTATATCATCGAGAAGGCTAATGATTCGCCGAGTGCGGAAAATCGTCTACGCTGGCGGCAAGAGATCGAGACGATCAAACGCCGGCTCACTGAGACCGATTCGACTACCGTGTCATTGAATGGTAACACCATCGACATCAATCGGGATGATTTTGAGAAAGCATCTCGAGAGCTGACTGCGAGAGTGCGCCCAGTGTTGCAACGCTGCCTGCGCGATGCTGGGATGAGTGCGGATAGCATAGACGATGTGCTGCTGGTCGGTGGGGCGACTCGTATGCCGCTAGTGGTGAAGACGGCGACTGAGGAGCTAAATCGGATACCGAACCAAAAACTGGATCCTGATCAGGCAGTGGCATTGGGTGCGGCGGTGCAGAGTGCCCTGCTAGATGGCGACACGGCGGTGGAGGATATCGTGCTGACGGATGTATGCTCTCATACTCTCGGTGTGGAGGTCTCTCATCAAGTAGGGCCAGGTCGGTTTGATGATGGGTATTTCAGCCCTTTGATCGATAGGAATACCACGGTGCCCGTCAGTCGGTCTCACATCTATAGTACGCTTCATCCCCAGCAGACCCAGATCAATCTGCGTATCTATCAGGGGGAGGGTAGGAAAGTACAGGACAACCACAAGATAGGTGAAGTCGTGGTGCGCGATGTGAAGGGGGCTTCCGGCGATTTTAACTCGGGTCAGGTGGATGTACGTTTCACCTACGATATGAATGGTATACTGGAGGTAGAGGCCACGCCTCTGGTGACGGGTAAGACGGTGACTAAGGTGTTTGAAGAGAAACCGGGCACCATGTCGAAGAAAGAAATCGCGGCAGCTATCAAGAAATTGCAGCCTCTGAAAACTCACCCACGCGATCAAATGGTCAATCGCGCTCGATTGGAGCGTGCGAATCGTTTGTTTGAAGAGTTGGTGGGTAGTGAGCGAGATCAGCTCTCCATGATAGCGAGTCGCTTTGAGACGGCTCTGGAGACGCAGGATCAGGAGGAAATAGATGGGGCGGGTGAGTTTTTGGATCGTTTCATGGAGCCATTTTTTACGCCCAAAGGGTTATCTCTTGAGTCTTTTGATTAAACTGCAGGAATAGGCGGAGCTATGAATCCATGGGAGGTATTGGGACTCGATCCGAGCGAAGCTACGGCGAAAGAGGTGAAGCGAGCTTACGCGAAGCTGCTGAAAATACATCGTCCGGATACCGATCCTGAGAAGTTTCAAGAAATTCGCGAGGCTTACGAAATGACTCGGGACTGGCTGTCTGTGCCACCGAGCACCTACATCCCAGTGGAGATGGGCGAGCCATTGCCAATGGCTACTGTGGAAGAACCTGCCCAGACTACTGATCAGCAGGAAGTCGAAGAGGCGAAAAATGATTCTGATTCTGAAGCTGAGCTTGAGCCAAAGGAAGAGGCCCAGCCCGCGCTAGATCGCTCGAAGTACGATGCCGTCAGTGTGGTCCAGGAGTCGATTGATCTTCCCAATCCATTGCGGGAGCGATTGACGGAGATGGAGAAAGCGATATCGACTGATACTTGGTATGGTGGAGAGGGATCTGTGGAGTCAGCTTATATCAAGGGTCAAAACTACTGCCGTGATTTTCCTCGGTATCTGGCTAGTTGGGGGGCTGCTGTCGTGCATTTGTTCGCAGGTTATGAAGATGAGTTCTCCGATATTCTATCGATCGAGGATATTTTGTTTGAGCTGCGTCAGGATGTATCGGTACAGACTCAGTTTGTATGTGAGTTCTTTGATCAGAACGGGCGCCTGATTTCACTCGGGCACATAGGTAAAGCTCTGGCTGAGAGCAAGCCGCCTATCGAAACGACAGCAGGTGCTTTCACCGCATGGACACTAGCGCAGTGGCTAGCCATAGCGTACTCCCATGAAATTGCTCCCCGACTATTGGACATAGCTTACCCACACCTGCCGGTCCGGCAGCGCGATGCGATGGCCCAGTCTGTGCAGTACCTGATCCATTCTGGCCAGATTCTACGACCGTGTATGAATCGCGAGAGTCTGCAGTTTTGGAGCGAGCGCTTTCGGGATCAGCGTAGAGGGCTGGAGTTTGATTGGAGCGATGAAGCTGCCCAGGAGGAACTGGCTCTGCGGCGTAGGGAAAATTATCTGGACCGTCCGATGAAGGATGTGATTAGCACAGTACTGCCTCCAGAGATGCGCGAAGAGTTCTACAAACAGCTAAAACTGAATGTGGAACCGCCGGAGCGACACCTACTCGATGAGCCAGTAGAGCCGATCCGACCCGCGGAGCCTAAGACAAACTACATTCCGTTCATCATCGGCGGCCTTGTTGTGCTGTTCTTTATTGGTAGCTTTGTGAAAGATCGGTTAGATCTCAAGCCCAAGTATGTCTACAAGCGCCACCCCATCCCTAGCCCAGTTATGTCGACTGGTGATGAGTTGACATCTCAAGGACGAATACCGCTGACTAGGCGGAGCCTCCAGGGTGTGTCTTATGGGATTGGCAAATCGATGATCGACGATGCGCATCTGACTCATTCTACCAAGGAAGTTCAGCTTTGGCTGACCTCGATCACACTAGTGCCACGAGGGATAGATCCTGAGATTGTCAGGTATGCCAGTCAGAGATTGGCAGGGGTAGGGGGAGAGTATCAGTTTTCTTTTCCTGAGCTGGAGGAGCCTCCGGCTACCGGTTACTCCATCCCCTCGACAAACTCGAGCTTCCCATCGTCTGCGATTCGGCGGTAGTAGCAGCCTAGGCGAGAGGCTCCGTCGGCGCCTTTGGTGTGGCAGGAGCCTGCGCCGGCTAGGCGGACTTTGTAGAGGATCGAGTTTTGCTCGCAGTTGACCCGTGCTTCGACTAGCTCGAGGTAGTCGCCAGAGGTCTTGCCTTTGATCCAGAGCTCATTGCGGCTAGTGCTCCAAAAGGTAGCCATCTTTTCCTCCAGAGCTGTCTTTAGGGCCAGCTCATTGGCGTAGCCGACGATGAGTACCTCGCCGGTCTCGACATCTTGAGCGATGGCGGGGACCACATCGGATCCTGTGGCGGCGATTTTCTCTAGCTTGGTGAAATCCAGATTCAGCTCGAGGCCTTCTTCTTTTTCCTTAGACATGATGGCAGATGCATTGCCACGGTCCCAGCCACTTTGCAAGTTGGCCCAGCTTTTTTAAAACTGGGGCATGCCAGGAGGCCGTTCGGAGATAAGGCGAAACTCGCGGCGTTCGTAGGGAGTTTGTGCTTCGTCTTCGCTGATACCTCCGCGTAGCTGTACTTCACCAAAGTCGGTGCTGACCAGCATGGGGCGGTTGCCATTTTTTTCGAAGCGTTTCTCGCGGATGACCACCTCGCCATCGAGATCGATGACGGTGTAGAAGTATAGCTGGGGTGCCGCCATGTGCACGATGTGCAGCTGGTTGCTCCTATCTAGCTTGTGTTGGGGGGGGCGCACTGCCAAGTAATCGCCTATCGAGAAAGTTTTTCGCACGCGCCCGCTCCGCTGGTCTTTCAGGCGGAAGTAGAGGGCCTTTTGGCGTTGGCCATGGTAGTAGGTGAGTAGCTCGTAGATGCGGTAGGTGCCAGCACCAGGATAGCCCGGAGGCACGCCTACGATATGAGGCTCGCCTAGCACTTGGCCCTCGGTCACCTGAACGCGGTGCTCGCGGCTGCGAAACGCCTGTCGGATCTGTGGGAAGTTTACCGAGGCTTTGATCCGGTAGGTACCGATCTGCGACATGGGATACACATCATTCACGATGACCCGCATGGTGTGAGTCTGGCCGGAGCCGACTCGGATCGCAGGTACATTAGGGGTGGCTTGGATTGGGGATATGATGTTTCCGCGTGCGTCGTGGATCGCAAAGTCTAGCCACGGACGGCCATTGGATTCGCCAAAGATCAGATCGCGACCGGAGTTGTTCACCACAGAGAGCTTACCCGTGATGGCCTCGTGAGCGATGTACACTTGCCGATCGAGCTGCAGATCCACGCGGATCTGAGCCTGTAGGCTGGAGCAAGCAAAGGAGCATACCCAGACTATCAGACCTGAGAGGCAAAAGGTGGGAATAAAATTTTTATGGAGGCTCATCCTTTTTTGGCTAATCCCACACCTTATCCGAAGCCATATCGCCTGTGAAGTTAAAAAAAATACCAAAATATTTAATAAAAGTTAAATATTTTGTAGAATTTATATAAAATTAACCCTAAATTACAGGAAATAACCCTTTTACTAAAAAAGATCGATGAATTCACTGCTCAGACTCTGTGTTATTACTATATTTTTTGCGGGTGTTATCGCCGTAGGAGTGCTCGGCACGTCCACTTCGATGACATTTGTCTGGCCTGGCTACCTAGCATTGGGCTTCGCTGGGGTCGCTTCGATCGTCGCAATTTTTGGAAAAACAAAATTTTTAGTACCGAACTGGTGCGTGGGACTGACTCTGGCAGCTGTGGCTTATCTGTTGCTGCGAGCGATGAATTCGCCAGTCGCATACTTTGCTCGTGAGGATGGCGCTTTGATCATCACCTGCTTTATCGCTTACGCGGTATTTATCTCGCTGATGGAAGATCCTCGCTCGCGTCGTGCTGTGTTTTGGGGCTTTTTCTCGTTGGTCGTCTTTAATCTACTGATGGCTACTGTGCAGATCTGTTTTGGTGCGGAGCTATGGATACTGTCTGAGTATCAGCGCACATTCGCCGATCGGATCGGAGGTTTGTTCAATCATCCTGAGCACTTTGCGGGTTTCCTAGCGATGGCGGTGCCGTTCTTGTTCGCTTATCTCATCTTCTCTCGGCCGCCGCTGGGGACTCAGCTGGCTATCATCGGAGTCAGTCTACCGGCGATCGTGGCGATCCTGCTGGCCAAAAGTCTGCTCGGTGTGCTTGCGCTGACTGTAGGCCTGATCTTGCTGGCGGCTCTGGTGGTGTGCATCGGGTGGAGCCGTATGGAGCAGCTCACGCGAAAGGCGATCATCTTTGGCACAGCGGGGGTGCTGGTGGTCTTCGCCATCATGGTCTCATTCAATTCTGAAAAGGTAGGCACTCTGGTGGAGGAGCAACTGATGACCCGCGAGGGTGAGATCCAGCTGGCTGGTATCTGGAATGCCAGCAAAGCACAGTATTCCGAGTCGCCATGGGTGGGCACTGGTAGCCGCACATTCTATTTCTTTAGTCGCAAGTATCGTCCAGAGCAGGAGGGACCGGCAAACTACGAGACTGAGTTTGTCCACAATGAGTATTTTCAGATGTTGGCAGACTATGGCATCATCGGACTGCTGCTGATGTTGGCGCTGCTCATCGTCCATCTCGCAGGTGGTGCCAGATTCGTCATGGCGTATGCCAAGGTGCAGACGGCAAATGGTGCTCTACTGCCCAAGTCCGGGCACCTGGGGCTAGTAGCTGGTGCGGTGACGAGTATCGGTACACTGGCATTTCTCGCTTTTTTCGACTTTGTCATGCACGTGCCAGCGATCGCCGTGCTCTCTGCGGTGCTTATGGGTGTGCTCGCCTGTCCAGATCCGATGGCCAATGCGCTAAATAACCGCGGTAAGCAACCTATCGTGCCGGGTGGCTCGATGCTCATGGCAGGTCGTGGTGTGGCTTTTGGCTGCGGGGTAGCGCTTTCTTTATTCAGCCTCATGTTCAGCCGTAGTGAGTGGCATGGAGAAGTGGCTCGCCATTATTACAACGCTGGCGCGGTGGATAATCGTCATTTCAATCACCTAGAGGAGGCTCGCTCTATCGATCCTCACAACCCATTTGTGGTAACTCTCACGGCGCACTCTTATGTGAAGGCGATCACTCCAGATATGTCGCCAGCAGAGCGGATCGCCTATCTCGAGAGAGCAGACCAATTCTTCCAGCAAGCGCATGAGATCTATCCACAGGATGTGAACAGCGCTATGGCACACAGTGTGGTCCTAGATGCGCTAGGCCGCTCAGATGAGGCTGGCGCCAAGCTGGCTGCCGCTCGCGAGTGGGCTCCACTGCATGGCAATCTGATGGTCGCACAGGGCGAGCACTACCTGCGCACAGAGGAGTATAGAGCTGCGTTGGTCGCTTTTGAGGAGGCGATGGATGCTCCGGTATTTCCCAATAAGAATGGCGCCAAGCTAGGGCTAGAGTTGATCGCTAAACTATCGCCAAGTAATAAAAGCACATTACTAGCTAGTCGAGGTGCCACTCAGAACCAAGCTGTGCGCCGGATGAAAACTGCCAAGGTGGATGAAGTGCTTCTGAGTGGTAGAGGGATCTTCGATATCGAGCCGACACTCGATGAGTCGATCCGTAGGCTAGAGGCCCGGCTAGAGGCTGAAATCGCCGAAAACCGCTCTCAGCAGTAGTATCGAATTAATTCTTTAGGCACGGATTTTCTGCCCTTTGCGCGACTGGTAGGCACGGGCAAAGGGTAGCTCGATATGCTTGGGTAGGGTGTTGTGCTCTTTGCGAAACGTCAGAAAGATCCAGCGGTGCTCCACGATGTTTAGCACGGCGCTCAGGTCCCAGAGTGGTGGGATGACGAGAGTGACCTCTTTGGACACTCGCTCCAATTCCTCAAAGAAAGCCGTGGGATCCTCGACATGCTCGATGGTGTGCGAGCAGAGCACATTGTCGAATTGGTTGGTCGAGAAAGGTAGGTGGTAGATATCGTCCACCACGACTAGGTTGGGCACATTGGCATGATCGACGATGTCGACATTCACACCGCCGCCATCAGTCTTACCACAGCAGATATTGAGATCCCATCTCTCGCGGCGCTTGCGTATGCTGCCACCCATCACCCGATAGCTGATGAAATTGAGTATCGGCAGGAGACAGCAGATGCCGGCTAGGGAAAACAAGATGGTGGCGAGCATGGTTCAGTTTGGGTTGAGGCTGTCCAATAGACAGTTGGTAGACTGTCGACTACCTATCAAACTGGCGCATTTGCCATTTCTGTCAAACTACAGGCCTTTAGGCTACTTGGTTGTCGAGCTTTGCTTTGTGTTGTTTGAAGCGATCTAGCGTCTCATCTCGCTCGGCGGAGTGATCGACTACGGGCAGAGGGTAGTCCGCTGCGAGCGGGTCGAGTGGCTCAGGTGCTTTGCGGAATCTTTTGGGATCGACTGCGGCGAGCTCGGGGAGCCAGCGTTTGATGTAGGTGCCCTCTGGATCATAGCGCTCGGTCTGGGTCCAGGGGTTTTGGATGCGGAAGTAGGGGGCGGCATCGGCACCTGTGCCAGAGGACCACTGCCAGCCACCGTTGTTGTTGGCGATCTCGCCATCCAGTAGGTGACGCATGAAGTGCGCCTCGCCATGGCGCCAGTGGATGTGCAGGTCTTTGGTCAAAAACATGGCGGTGATCATGCGCACGCGGTTGTGCATCGTGCCTGAGGCTGCGAGCTGGCGCATCCCGGCATCCACGATAGGGAAACCGGTTAGTCCTTGTTGCCAGCGTTCGAATTTATCGCAATCGCCGGGATCATCCCAGTGCAGGCCTCGCCATTGGGGATTGAAGTCGGTCTCGAGCACTTCGGGGTGGTTGCCCAAAATGGCCATGAAGAACTCGCGCCACGCCAGTTGTTTTTGGAAGGCAAAGATCGACTCGCGATCGGCTTTGCCGCGGATCTCATCCATCAGCTTCTGGCTAGCAGCGAAGACGGTGCGGGGGGATATCGTGCCGTAGCGTAGGTCAGGGCCGAGACCGCTGGTCGCATCTAGGCTGGGGCCATTGCGATCTTCGCTGTAGCGAGTCATCACAGTCGATTCCACGGCCGATTTTAGGCGGGAGCGAGCCGCTTTCTCCCCTGGAGTCGGGAGGTCGATATCCATGTCTGTCATACCCCAGTGCTCGATGCCGGGTAGGGGGAGCGAGTCGATTGAGGCGGGCACAGTGCCGAGGCGTTTCACACGGGGCGAGAGGGCAGGTTTATCCTGTGCCATCCAGCACCGAGAGTAGGGGGTGTAGACTCGGTAGAAAGTTCCTGTTTTGGTCAGCACTTCGTCGGGCTCATGCATCACGGCATCTTTGTAGCCATGGCACTCGATGCCGATACTACGGCACAGCTCCTGCAGCTGCTTTTCCACCTCTTGCCCGTAGGGGTCGGGATCGCGATTGTAGAAGACGGCTTCGGCCTTGGTTTCTTTGATCAAGCGCTCGAGCTGAGTGACAGCGGCACCACTGCGTAGGATCAGACGAGTGTCGATGGCTTCCAGATTTTTACTCAGCGAGTCTAGGCAGCCCAGCAGATAGGCCTGCCTGCCAGCTCCGGTCCAGTGGTGGCTGCCTTTCCACGAGCTGAGGACGTAGGCTGGGACCACATTCTCCGACAGCTGTTTGGCCTGGTAGAGGGCCGTATTGTCCGACAGGCGTAAGTCCCTGCGAAACCAATGGATAACGGTGCTGTAAGTGGTAGCTGGCATAAGTCGAGAGGTTACGAGAGGCGGCTAGTAGATAGAGTCCTAGGCCGCATTTTTCATACAAAATCGTAACGAGACGCAGCCTTCAACCCATTTGCGTTCATTCGTGTTCATCTGTGTCCATTCGTGTTAGAAAAATAAGAGCAATCAGCAAGGGACTGACTAAATTGAATTACGAGACTTAGGTGAGGCATTTTTTCTACACAGATGAACACGAATGAACACAGATAAACACGAATTCGATAGGCCTCCGCAGAATTTGATTTGGGCGCTCTTGTTTCGATTTACAAAAGAGTAACGAGACGCCGCGAGGATAGATTCTGGCAAGGCGCGCGACGATTTGTCTGCAGGGCTGTGTGAGTACACACTGTCCAAAGACAAATCGAGCGCAACACAGGCAGAATCTACCACAGCAAGTCGTAGTAGATTTTGTATGAAAAATGCGGGCTAGGGCACGCATTTACTGCGCGGAATCTTGTGTCGTGTTTCAGGGTTATTGTAACTCGTTAATTATTAACGTTTTTAGAGTGTTGTTTTCGCTGCTGCTGGTAGGGGGGAATTGGGTGTGCTGATCTTGGAGTGACTTTTTGAGTCGGCTTGTGGCTCCGTTTCTTTAGTGGGCGTGATCCCGTCAGGGGATGGCCCGAACATTATCAATACCAACGACTTAACGAATAACTAATTATGAGCTTAACAAACAAACTCATCGCTGAATGCGTCGGCACGATGTGGCTGGTGCTAGGTGGCTGCGGTAGCGCGCTGCTAGCGGCTGGCTTTATGGATGGCCAAACACATCTCGGAATCGGATTTGTGGGCGTATCACTCGCCTTCGGTCTGACTGTGCTAACCATGGCGTTTGCCATCGGCCACATCTCTGGCTGTCACCTCAATCCCGCCGTGTCTATCGGTCTCATGCTGGGCGGACGATTCTCCTCCAAAGAGTTGATCCCCTACATCATCGCTCAGGTTATCGGTGGTCTCATTGGCGCTGCGATTTTGTACCTGATCGCATCGGGGCAGTCTGGATTCAGCACGGAGGCAGGCTTCGCCGCTAATGGCTTTGGTGAGCTATCTCCGGGCAAATACAGCATGGTATCGGTTCTGGTCTGCGAGATCGTGCTCACTGCGGTGTTCCTTTTTGTGATCATGGGCTCTACAGATGATCGTGCGCCTGCAGGGCTAGCTCCTGTGGCTATCGGTCTGTGTCTGACGCTTATTCACCTGATCAGTATCCCGGTGTCTAATACCTCAGTGAATCCTGCGCGCAGTCTGGCGACCGCTGTTTTCTCTAGCGGCGGTCACTTGGGACAGGTTTGGATGTTTTGGGTAGCGCCTATCGTAGGTGCTGCTATCGGAGCGATCCTTTACAACATCACCTGCGGTCGATCCAAGAAGGTGGGTTGAGCGTAGAAAGCGAAGCAAATCGCTAATCAAGTTTCAAAAAGAGCGAAACCTCAGGTCTGGGGTTTCGCTTTTTTATGTCGCGACCGAAGTATGAGGAGGGCAGCGGGGCTCCACAGAACGGTAAAAACGAGCCAGAAGGGCAAACTTAGTGAGTTTTTACCCACGTAGTAGTTTCCCAAAAGGACGCTCGGTATTTCTTCTTTCGTCAGAGGTGGGATATTTTTGAGGGTGACATACCAAAAGGGATCGTTGGGTAGGAATAGCTGAAATTCTAGGTCGATGGGACGCCTAATTGTGGTGTTGGCGATATCATTATACTCATGTTTTTCGAGTAGGATCGAGCCAGTTGCTGCTTCGAGCCGGAATACCTTTTGGTCGTTGGGGGTGATTAAAAGTCGCGTTTTTAGCCTAGAGCTGCACACGGCAGTTAACAGGTAGAGCACAAGTGCTGGGAATAGACCAAGAATGATCCACTTCATAGTTCAGTGGGCATTACACCTTTGAGAGCTGACGAGCATGCGCCATTTTTCTTAGGCCTGTGATTATTAGGCTCGGTCAGGCGTAGTCCAACAGCGAAAGGTCTTCATGGGCGAGATTGGTATTTAGGTTCGAAGGGAGTTGGTTAGATCAAATCGACTTGTGGGGTATGTGCTGAGCTGTGAGCTCCCGTGTGATGGTGTCGTAATCGTCAGTTGAGATCGTTCCAAGTTGAAGCCCGCGATCACAGAATTGAAGCATATGCTCTCTCGCGCTTTCTAAGATTTGGTTGCGATCGGTTTGCTTGCTAGTCTGTCGAGGATGTTGGTAGGCATTTCCGTAGTCATCGAAATTCTGGGGGCGCGTGTTGCCTGCTGCTAGATAGGCATCTCGGGCATCTTGCATTCGGCAAAGGCGAGTTTCGTAGCCCTCGATGATGGATTTTAGATGGCGATACTCTGCCACCCAAAAGTCTAGATTGGCACAATAGCCCGCAAATTGCTCGGGCTGAGCTTTGCAAGCTTGCTGTAGAACGAAGCAGAGCTCGTTGCCGATGTTGGTGAGGTATCGAGACATAGGGTGAGTGTTTCAATCAGTGTTGTTTTGGGGAGCGTTTTTTTCTAGTGTGCGGATGAGCGCAAGGCTTGAGATGACCCACCCAGACATTAGGAATATCTCCAAAGGTGAAAAAGGGGGGAGAGAGTAGAAGTGCCAAACCCAAATTACTACAGTGGATATAATCAAAACGGCAATGCAGGTCCCTGCGAACGAGCATTTCGGGCGAGGGGCTGTTTTTCTGAAAAGGTAATAGGTCATGAGGGCGATGAATATGATTGAGGGAATCATTTGCATCGGATTAGCCCATTTGAATGCGATGGCAGTCAATAGACCAAAAGTGGTTACGGAGAATTTTAGGGCTAAGAGTTGCGACATATTTTTTGGAGCGAATGAAGTGTTGCTGGGTATGACTCTGGTTTTATTGCGGCCAATTGCTCTGCCCATTCGGTATTGCTTCTCTTGCTAGCGCCTTTTGCGAGTACCGTAGCTTTTCGCTGGATCGCTTGTTGGACTAGGTTGAGTTGGGTCTGATTTAGCTTAGCACTGTTTTCACTATGCAGTTGCAGTAAGGCCATCAATCGCCAGCGGTCGAGTGCAGGTGTGGTGAAGGATAATTGATCATCGTGTCCGGCATGTTTGTCGACTAGAGGCTGATCGGAAACCAAGCCGATCTGCTCTCGGTGGCAGATGCGTAGCCATAGCTCGTAGTCCTCGCAGACGCGGTAGTCTGGGCGAAAGCCGCCAGTCTCATCCCACAGATCGCGGCGTATCATCACGCAGGAGGGGCCGATGGCGCAGCGGTCCACGGCTATGGAGAAGAGATCGCCATCTGGCTGCACGAGGTGTTTGGGTTTGTGGATCGGTTCGCCATGGCGAATCCACTGTTCCGTGACTTGCGAGATGCGGTATTCTTCGTGTTCTTGATGCCAGGTGAGCTGCTGTTCGAGTTTGTCGGGATGCCAGATGTCGTCAGAGTCGAGAAAGGTGATCCACTCGCTCTGAGGATGCGCAGCTGCTCCGGCATTACGCGCTGCAGCAGGTCCTTGATTCCGAGGTAGTGTCAGCCAGGTGTGGTCTGGCTCTACCAGCTCTCGACTGGTGGAAAGGTCTTCCGAGGAGGCATCGTCCACTACGATCAGATGGTAATCGGTGCAGGTCTGGTTGAGGACAGATCGTATAGCACGAAGTAGCATATCGGGCCGCTGGTAGGCGGGTATAATAATGGTGACGGTTTTTATTTGAATTTTGAAATTTGTTAGGTTTGTTGGCGGCGAATTTTAAAATATTAAACACACATTCCCCAAGAAAAATGGCAGATGACAAACCACAGGGCAATGATTCGGACAAGGTAAATCTACCGCCGATCAAGGTGCCGGAGCCAGACCAGTTCAATGCACGTGATTTGGACTTTGAAAAGCGAGCCAAGGAAAAGCGCAAAAAGAACAAAGACCGCAAGCATCCTACGGATGGGTACAAAGATGTACGCAAAAAGAGGAAGGGCGCTGGGGGATGCTGCGCGGGTATCGGGTGCCTAGGCCTGATCGTCGTAGTGATACTGGGTGTGGCGGGGTTCTTTGCTTACCCGGTCATCGAGCCAGTGAAAGACTTTGCTCGTGTTCGGTTGGATGAGGCGACTACAACAATCTCTGAGGCTCCAAGTGAGGCGACTCTTTACTTCAGTGGCGGCTCGGTGACTTATTCTGCCCCTCGGACCGATGTGCCGATCGCGATCGTCGCTACTGAGGTAAGAATCTCCGGAGACTACACGGAGAATGTCTATCTGTGTGGTATAAAGCAGACCAAAGTCGAGTCTGGTGCTCGTTTTCTGAAGAATCTGGATGTCTACACGCTGGATTTCGTCAATGAAGACGCTGATGTGCGCGGTGAATTGACCGGCAAGACTTTGAAGAAGTAGGGCTAGCAATCCACATTACAACATCCTGAAGAGCAATCACAACAGTAGCAGGTATCACAGCAGTCGTCCCACCAGTGCTTCTTTTTCCGTTCTTTCCCAACGAGCCTTGTTTTGCTTTTTCTTCCAGCGACCGACAAATCAAAAGTGAGCGCACACTTTTGGTAGAGCTGATCGACTAGGATGCTGCGCAATAAGCTTTCGTGCCGCACTGGCTGGAGCTGCTCCATCCCATCGCGTATTTGCTGAAATTCTTCTTCGAAAGAGTCGATCACCTTCTGTTTCGGCGAGTCGCATAGGGGATTGAAGCGGCCTTTGGCCTTGTCCTCGGCTTTGTCTTCGTAGGCATCGGCCAGATAGATGAGCCGTCCGATATGGCTGCCGAGTGATTGCAGTAGGCCGCTGGTCTGTGCTGATATCTCGTGACTCGCGGTGTCGAGTCTACTGGTGTGCTCAAAGATGTTTCCGTAAGCCTGTTGGCTCGGGATCGCTGCGTGGCGCCAGTCATCGGTGGCTGCCAGTTCATAGTCTCTTTGAGATTTGAGAGAGGCGGCGGTTTTTTCGGTGGGAAAGCCAAACTGGTCGAGCATTGTGCTGGCTCGATTCACCCAGGAATGGAGTGAGCGAGAGCCTAGTGAGGATACGAGTCTGCGCAGGCCAGCTTCGTCTTCGGCATCATCAGCGAGTTTGGTGTGCACACCGCACACCGATACAGCTGCTGCGTAGCTGGCATGAGGGCTCTGATCGTAAAGTAGGCGCGGGCGGCCGAGCGGATTGCAGCAAGTCGTGGTGGAGGAAGTAGGAGGAGCCTCGGACCAGGCCGCAGCCAGAATGGAGAAAAATGTCCCATCTCGATTGGTAAAAAACCGCGCAGCTGGGCCGTACTCTCTGGCGAGAGTTGATGACAGGCCGCAGAAGTAGGCGCGGTAAGTGCTGTGCTCTGCCGAGTGGCAAGTGCCGCAGGGCGCCGGTAGAAAGCCGAACATAGCAGGTGGCTAGAAACTGAGATTCACCGAAAAGGATGGGCGATCTAGGCCGAGGTAGTATCGGCTGCTGGTGAAGGTGCCACGTAGTGGGGCGCGACTGCTATAGATCGGGTGGGCGTAGCCGCCGCAGCCATGGGAGTAGTAGGTGGTGGTAGGTGGCAGGGCGTAGGGGACTCTGTAGAGGTAACTGCGGGGGTAGTACTGGTGAGAGAAAGTCGTCGGCCTGACCAACTGCACCACCGGACCGGACAAAGCTACGGGATGGTCGTCGTCTAACTCAACCGTCTCCAAGTGCTCCAGCTCATCTTCATCGACATCTAGGTCGATCGGGGGGGCTTGGAACAGATGCGGCCGATCGAGATCGATACCCTCCGAGCCGTAACCGAATCGGGGAATCTCGAGCTCAGGACTCTGGCTAGAGGTATCTGGCTGCACTGCGATAGTGCTACGGTGGTGAAAGGTTTGATCGGTATTGGCGCCTTTGGTTTCTGGAGCTGTAGAGGGCTTGGGGCTCGGAGTAGGAGAGGGCTTGGTTTTCGCCGTGGTGGGCTGTGGCTCGGCCGGTGTGGGCGCCAGGATCTCATTCAGATCGGGCAGCTGGATCATACTGGTCGTCTGTTTCAGGCCTTTTTTGCGTCCACCCTGGTAAATGTAGCCGGAGCGAAACTGGATCTCTTGGCTCTGCTGGGCGTGCAGCGCTAGCTCTGCAGAAAAGCTGAAGGCGAGAAAAAGACAGAGGATGGTGCGGACAGTTTTCACGATAAAATAAGACTGACACAAATCAGGACCGGTCACAATCATGATTGTCGCCTAGGGGCATGAGTGTGACAGGCCTTCCATCCGGACTCTTAATCCTGCTCTTGCTCTTAATCTTAATCCCTCACGCCTATACGGCTGATGAGCTTTGCTAGGATTAAGATTAAGAACAAGAACGTCAGGGGGAGTTGGATTTTCTCTTGCAGATGGCCTAGAGTGGCGGAGATAGGACAATAACATGGCACTAGAAAAAATAGAGCGAGTCAGCGGCACTGGAGTGTATGTACCGGGATCGGATATCGACACCGACCGGATCATTCCAGCACGGTTTATGAAGTGTGTGACCTTCGATGGTCTCGGAGAGTATTTTTTCTACGATGTCCGTCACGATTCCGACGATAACAAGACCGTGCATCCTCTGAATGACGAGAAGTATTCAGGCGCTAGCGTCCTGCTGTCTGGCATCAATTTTGGCTGCGGTAGCTCGCGTGAGCATGCGCCACAGGCCCTCTACCGGGCCGGATTCCGCACTGTGATCGCACAGAGCTTCGCGGAGATTTTCTTCGGCAATTGCTGCACCCTAGGTATCCCATGTGTGGCTGCCACGGCTGAGGACATCGAGAAGATAGCAGCTGCGATCGAGGCCGATCCTAGCCTAGAGATCACTGTCGATGTGGAAAAATGCCGCATCTTCTACGGTGAGGAAAACTGCACTGTGCACATTCCTGACACAGCTCGCGATGCGCTGCTTTCAGCTCGCTGGGATCCGATCGGCGAGCTGCTCGATGGCGATAGCGACATCTCTGCTACCGCCGAGGCGCTGCCATACATCGAGAGCTAGGCTCTCTTCCGGCGATTAGGGCTGTAGTCTTTTCAGAGCTACGGCCTATCTGCCGTTAAAAATTTCCGGCAATTGCGCTACGGAAATTTCTGCCAAATCCGCTACGGTCTCGGCCATGAGTCAAAGGCCGAATATTTTTCTGTTCATCACCGATCAGCAGCGCTACGAGACCATCCAGGCTCTCGGCTATCCGCACATGCAGACGCCGCATCTGGATCGTCTGGTGCGAGAGGGGACATCTTTTTCCCAGTGCCATGTGAATTCGCCTTCCTGCTGCCCATCGCGCGCTAGCTTGTTCACCGGGCATTTCCCGCACAACAATGGGGTGCAGCGCAATAACGATCCCTGGCCGCGGACCTGGACTGAGGATCTGCGCGAGGCGGGCTATTACTGTGTGAATGTCGGAAAAATGCATGCCGATCCCTACACGCAGAGTCATGGGTTTCACGAGCGATTCATCGTGGAGAACAAACAGCGTCGCCTAGCGGAGCCTCTGTGGAGTGGCAATCCACATGTCTTCGACGATGACTGGGATAAAGCCCTAGCAGCGCATGGCTACGACCGGCCGGAGAAGCCTGCCTATCTCAACCTACCTGATGCCAAGGATCGTCAGGGTTGCTATGAGTGGCAGCTGCCAGAGGAGCTTCACTCCGATGTCTTTACCGGAGATCTCGCCAAACGCTGGATCGCTAAGGCGCCTGCCGAGATGGAGGAGCCAGTCTTTCTACAGATCGGCTTTCCTGGGCCTCATGGACCCTACGATCCGATCGAGCGCTATGCGGAGCACTACCTAGAGCAGGATCTCGATATCCTACCAGTGACCGATGAGGAGATGGATAGCCAGCCACGCACGATCCGCTCGCTGCGCGAGAGATTCGTCGAGCGGTGTCCCGACTCGGTGGCTTTTGATCCCCATGCCACACCTGAGCAGCGCCATAGGCAGCGGGCCTACTACCTAGCGAATGTCACCATGATCGATGAGCAGATCGGCGAGATCATGGCTGCGCTGGAGGAGAAAGGCATGCTCGACAATGCGATGGTCATTTTCACCTCAGATCACGGCGACTGTCTCGGCGACCATGGACTGATCGAGAAGTGGAGTATGTATGACTCCTCGGTACGAGTGCCACTGGTCATCTGGCAGAGCGATCCCGCTCAGCAGCGGCAGCAGCAGGTCGATGGTGTGGTGCAGTGGTATGATGTCGGGCCGACGATCCTCGAGACCGCTGGTGTCGAGCCCAAACACATGGAGGCCCGCTCGCTGCACCCTTGTCTAGATGATCCAGAACACCGAGTGAGGGAGTATGTCTATTCGGTGCATGCGCCGGACTTCATGCTGCAGGATGCGAAGTATGTGTACATGGTGCGCGACCAGCGCTACAAGCTGATCGACTACCGTGGCACCGGAGAAGTGCAGCTATTCGACCTACAGGACGATCCCGACGAGATAAAAGATGTGTCTCAGGATCCGCAGTACGAAAGCGAGCGCCTCCGGCTGAAGGGAGCGCTCGATGATTGGCTGTGCGACAGCATCAGTGAATACGCAGGCTGGCGCCTAGCATCGTGACCTAGGAGGAGCTGGGGCGCTTAGTCCTCTTCCTCGTCAGGCTTGCTCAGGCGGACTAGCACAGGAGAGCTTTGAAACTCTACCTCGCGATCGAAGCGGAGAGATCTCACCACATCGCTGGCAGCGTCTGCGACTAGATCTTTGCCCAGCTCGGTAGCGAGGAGGTTTTCGACCTGCAGGAGCATCATAGTCTCCATGCGGTATTCCTCATTCGATGCGTAGCCTTCTAGGGCTAGCTGGCTGACCTGATCGATCCGGTTTGAGATGATCGTGTGGCGTGCTTCTAGCTCGGTGATTTTCCCCGGATCGCTACCCTCTCGGTGTGCAGCGAGATCGGCTAGGCGATCGATCACTGGCTGGGGTAGGTGAGTCACTCGCATGCCATAGGTCTGGTCGTAGTCGAGACAGCGGTGCTCGAGTAGGCTGTCGAAAGCTTCGGCCTCTTTCTGGACCAGAGTAGCCTGCCAGTGAGCCGACTCGGCAGCGCCGCGGTGGGCTTTGGCCTGCTGGTAGCCAGTGTCCAGCTCGAAGCGGCGTAGTTTGCCCGCCTGGTGCAGATCGATCAGGCGATCGAGATGAGCCAGATGGTGATCGTAGACGGCAGATTTAGCATCGTAGTCGAGAGTCGCGATAGTCATCCGTGCTTCGAGCATGGCTTGGCTGGCTAGGATGATCTGGTCGAGAGTCTCGGTGGCCAGCTGCTGGATGGCGGTATCCGACTCGGGCGAGGCTGCTACCCAGGCTGTGGCATCGAGCAGGGTGCACTGCTGCACGGTGTGAGCGGTCAGGTAGTCGGCTCTGGCTTGGATGAAATTTGCCCTTTGGGTCTCTCTTTCGATGGGCATCTGGTTTGGTAGAGAGGCGTAGATATCTCTGCTCTCGGATGAAAGCTCGAAGATGCGCTTGCTCGACTGAGTGGCTGCGCCGGAGGCGAAATTCGCGTGCGCGATGTCGAGGAAATCGAGGATCTGTGCCAGGTCTTTGGCAGGGCCTGCATGGAGGAGTGATTGCCAGCTTTCAGCGGATAGCTCATGTGGTAGGCGTGCGGTCTGCGTCCAGGCGGTCTGCTCTTCGGCCGCTGTGGCTAGCACGGCGTGGCTCAGGCTCGAGATGTGATCCTGCAGTTTGGCTTTCTCCAGTGCGATCTGCGCGAGTCGGTGCTCCAGAGTGGCATTGCTCAGTTCTGTTAGGCTAGTATCACCAGTCTGGCGCAGGCGAGTCACTCGCTGCAGTTTGTTTTGGGCCGCATTCAGACGGACGCTGGCGAGCTCGCTATCGCTAGCAGATTGAGAGAGTAGCCTGGCAGACTCGACACCTTCTGGAGAAATCGTTGTGCGTGGCTTGGCTGCGCCATCGCCGAGTAGCCAGATATTTTCAGAAGTCTCAGGAAATTCGACTGCCTCACGAGAAGGGTCCTCGGTGAATTTGAGGAAATCGTTTAGGTGGTGCTTGTTCCGCTTGTTCCGCAGGTAATTTTGCTGGCCTGCTTCCTGAGCGATCTTGATCTTAGTCAGGTAGTAGTTGATGTTTTGGCGCTCGACAGGGTATTGCACGACTAGGGCATCGAGATCTGCTTTGCGATGCTCTAGGTAGTCCTGAATCGCCTGACGATGTGGCACCTGAGACGAGGCAAAGGCTTTGGCACTGGTGTAGTCGATGAGTCGGGCTGCTGTCTCCGGCTGGGCTTTTAGATGTCCGGTGAAGTAGTCGTGCTCGCCGACTCGTAGGCTCAGACCCGGGATCCGGAAGTGAAAGTGTGGCGCTACATTTTCGCCCTCATCTTGCTGCTGGATATCGTAGTCCTGTCGATCGACGATTCGATTTAGCGAGCTCAGTAGCTGGCGGTACTGCGAGTGGGCGATCAGACGGTCTCTGTGATTCTGGAATTCCACCTGCGCGGCTTTCACCCGCATGGGTACAGCCAGGCCATGCTTCGATAGCTCGGCTGTGGACTGGTAGGTCTGGTAGCTTTTAGCCAACTGGCTCGAGAGATGATCCTGCTCGATCGATGACTCGGTGGTGAGCTGGTCCAGCTTTAGCAGGAAATCAGCAAAGCCCAGGCGACTGGTCTGCACGATCTGCAGTGGGGCTTCTGCTGAGACCTCGGCTGTATCGGTACCGCTGACATAGGCTGTCGGCAATGAGCTGATAGCATCATTGCCCAGAGAATAGCTGGCGATAGCCAGCGCGGCGCATGTGATAAGGCCAGCCGAGGGGATGAGCGTAGACCTCTTGTCGTGTTTCTTGGTATGCGATTTCATCGCTCTGTTTGTGGATTAGTGGGGTTTCGTGAGACGCTGGGTGTGTTTCAAGTTCCCAGCTCCGCACCTAATCTACTCCATAAACATAGAATAAAAATATAATTTTCATAAATATTATAAAATTGATTGAGCTGCTTTTCAGGAAGCGAGCTTAATCAATAAAGCCTAACAGATGATACGCCGTGATGTAAAGCGTTGGGCTAGAGTAGGATGGAGTGAGGGAGCGGACTGCGGCCGCTAACCGCCCTGAACAGGCGGCATGATGGCTACCTCATCGCCATCTTGGATCAGGTCGGCACGGTCTGCGTACTCGCAATTTACCGCTACCAGTAGGCTTTTGTCCCACTCAGCTAGGGCGGGGTGTTTTTGGTAAAGAGTCTGCAGAAGTGTCTCTACAGTGATGGCCTCAGCGCCTACGCTGTGCTCTAGCTCGCTGTCGCCGACGATGTCGGTGAGAGTGGAAAAGAACAGTAGCTTGGCCATGGGAAAGAGTTGGGCAATGGGGATGAGGCTCAGCTCTGGATGTATTCGTCTTTGAGCACCCCGATTAGAGGGATATTACGGTACTCGCCATTGTAGTCGAGCCCGTAGCCGACGACGAATTCATTGCCGACCTCGAAGCCCACGTAATCGGCATCGACATGCTCGGCACGGTCGACTTGTTTGGAGAGCAGTACGGCGACTTTGATGGAGAGTGGTGAGCACTCCTCGGCGAAGCGCTGGGAAATGGCGCTGAGCGTGCGCCCGGTATCGAGTATGTCGTCTAGTAGGATGACGTGGCGCCCGTCGATATCGGGTAGCTTGCTCTGGTGAAAGTTGACACGCCCAGTGCTCTCTGTGCCTTCATAGGACGAGACCGACACGGAGTCGAGCTTTAGCGGCAGATGGATCTCGCGGATCAGATCTGCCATGAATAGCGCACCACCCTGTAGGATGGTGATGACGGTCAGCGGCTGGCCGCTGTAGTCGCGAGTGATCTCGGCGCCCATCGACTCGATACGCTGGTCGATCTGCTCTTTGGAGAAGAGCACTCTGTCCAGACGCTGTTGGAGGCGTTGTTCGAGGAGATCACTCATGGTAATACAAGCTGCGATCTACTCGCCGATGATGCACTCGATCTCGACCAGTGAGCCGAGAGGCAGGGCCGCCACAGCGATGGTGGAGCGAGCCGGTTTGTGATCGCCAAAGAACTCGGCGTAGATCGGATTGACGACTGGGAAGTCAGCCATATCGGTGAGGAAGATGGTGATTTTGCCGACCTGAGTTTTCTCCACTTTTAGCTCTTCGAGCAGCTTTGAGATATTATCTAGCACCTGGCGAGTCTGTGCCTCGACTCCGCCTTCGACGATCTCCATGGTCTCTGGGTCGAGAGGGATCTGACCGGAGCAGAAATACATGCCACCAATCTTGGCGATGTGTGAGTAAGGACCGATCGCCTCAGGAGCGCCAGCTGCATTGATAAGTGATACTTCAGACATGCGGGGACATTCGCAGAAATTCGCCATTGGTAAAGCGAATCAATGAAGCTGGCTCTCAGGCTCTCTGAGCCTTTGAAATTATAAAAAGATTCACAAAACAATTTGTATTTTACCAAACGTTTGGTAAAATAGTCTCATCGTTAGAAAAACGAACGGAATATGATGAACAACAACACACAACAGAATCCACAGACCATCACCTCTATCGCTATCAAGGCTAAGGCTGGCGCCGAAGACGCTCTCAGGAGTGCTCTGACAGGAGCCGGAGCCGTTATTCGTGACACCGAGCCGCAGACCCTCCAGTGGTATGCGGTCGACTTTGGCGGGGGGCACTTCGGTATCATCGATACCTTTCATGGCGAGGAGGGGCGCGAGGCTCACTTTGCAGGTCAGGTAGCCCAGCTGCTGCACGACAATGCCGAGGATCTCGTAGAGGGGGGCTGGGATGCGGTGCTCGCAGCTATCGCCAATGGCGACATTCTTTCTTCAAATCTAGCCTAGTATCCTTAGCGTGTCGGACTAAGATCACTGGCTATCCTATCTGATGCGTTACTCGCCTGCTAGAGTGTGGTGAGTAGCGCATCAGGTTTTTAGTTTTCTGTCTGTCCGGTATCATGAAGCCAGCCCAAAAGTCGAAATCCGAGCTCATTGAGATCTTTTGCGATCTCTTCTCCGTCACCAATTACGACGGGGTCTCGCTCGCTATGCTCTCCGAGGCCACAGGGCTGGATAAGGGTAGTCTGTACCATTTCTTTCCTGGTGGGAAAAAGGAGATGGTCGCAGAGGCTCTCGTCCACAAAGTGAATCGTCTGGTCATAGAAGTGTTCGAGTTTTTGGCTGCAGACGTGTCAGCTGGTCAGGCTGTATCCGATTTTTTGAATGGTCTAGCGGCTTTCTACGACAATGGCAAAAGCTACTGCCTGATCGGGGTTCTCTCCTCCAGTAGTGTGTGTGAACTGATCCAAGAGCAGCTCGAAAAAGCCTGCGAAGCCTGGCAAGCGACCTTAGGCTTTCGCCTAGACCAGCTCGCTATCGCTAAGCCCGAGCAGCAAGCCCTAGCACTGCTAGCCAGTGTCCAAGGGGCGCTATTGCTCGAAAGATTCGCGGGAGACAAAGCACCGCTGCTATCGGTGCTCGAAGTGTATCGAGACAGCTGGGGGATCGAGCATAAAGGGTAGTGGCTCTCACTGCTGCTAATAACGGATCACGACCAGATCGCCGAGTGAGCAGATATTGAAAAACTTGGCGGCGGTGGAGTTGGGCAGGCGGATGCAGCCGTGGGAGGCGGGGTAGCCTGGGCAGACACCGGTGTGGAAGCCAAAGTCGTCGCAGCTGAGACGCATGAAATAGGGCATCTCGGCATCGTAGAGGTTCGACACGTGGTGGCGATTTTTCTGAGTGATCACGAATGAACCGGTCTTGGTGGCGTAGCCTCGCTTGCCAGTCGAGCAGACGGAGGAGTGAATGAGTTTGCCGTTTTGGTAGAGCTTTACGCGCTGGCTGGATAGATTGACTTCGAGTTTCCGAGGCTGGTAGTCGGGGTTGCGGTTGAAGAGGATCTGCATCATGCGGACGTCGGCAGTCCAGGCACCGATGGCCACTGGGTAGAGGGATCTGGCCGAGGGGTAATTGCGGCAGCCGGCGTTGATCATCGCTCGTGCGACCACGTGGTTGCGCTTGGCCGCGGCCATCATGACAGGACGGATCTTGCGGTCGACTTTCAGGTAGTAGGTGAATTTTGAGCTGTCGCTGAATTTCTTGATTAGCTCTGAGCTGGCTTTGTCGGGTTCGATGATGTTCACATCGGCCCCGGCTTTGATCAGGGCGAGTGCGACATCGGACATCTCATTGGCGATAGCCCAGCCGAGCATCGAGTGGCCATCGATGGTGCGCTCGTCTCCTAGATCCGCGCGCGCATTGAGTAGGGCCATGGCGATTTTTGAATCTCCTGTACGGATCGATTTGGCCAGCCATGTTTCATTGCTATCGGTTGTGGCGCTGGCGTGGGCGCCAGCATCGAGGAGGGGTTTCACCAGGGAGTACATCTCTTGATTGAGGGCGTACTCGAGAGGTGTCTCATCGTTGGGGCCGCGCTGTGTGGGATCTTCGCCTTCTTTGAGAAACAGCACCACGATGTCTTCCATGCCATTTTGCAGGGCTGTCCAGAAGTTGCCTTTGATGTCGGCTCCTTTGCGCAGCAGGCTGCGAGCGGTATCGATGGAGCGGTCCTCCATGGCTAGGTCGAAGAGGCGCTTGCCGGATGCAGGTAGCTTCACTTCTGGTGGCATACCTCCATTTAGTAGGAGATTCAGGGTGGGGTGATCGCGGCGCTGGTAGGCGGTTTGCGCGAGGTTGGCAAAATCGATGTGAGCACCAGCCTGAGCCATGGTACGGAGTAGGGCTAGGTCCCCGTGTGCTACGGCGTGCTCAGTAGCGGATTGTTCATCGGTCACGTTTTGGTTCACGTCCGCACCTTTGGCTATGACGAAGTCGAGCAGGTCGTACTCTCCGTTTTGAGCCGCCTTAGCGAAGAGTGTCTGGCCGTCCTTGTCTGGTAGATCGGCTGAGATACCAGAGTCGACGAGCTGCATGAGCCAGTCGATATCGCCGCGGTCGTAAGCTTCGAACAGCAGGTGATCGCCAGACCGGCCTGTTCGATCGAGTTTCGCTCCGTGAGAGATCAATTGCTCGAGGAGAAAGCCGTCTTCGCGCTCGAGAGCAGTGAGCAGAGAGTCAGCCGAGGTGTCTGGATTGGCCCCTTTGTCGAGCAGGAAAGCGACCTCGTCGTATTGATTGGCGAGTAGCGCCTCGTGCATGAGTGGCTCGCCGGTGGCACCGGTGATCTCGACTTCGGCACCGTGTGCCTGTAGATCGGTCATCAGGGGCAGATCATCATTGGCCGCTGCTACTGCTAGGGGTGGGTGGTCGTGGCTGCCTTTGGCATTGGTATCCACACCTTTTTCGAGGAGGAAGGCGATCTCCTCGCGTTGGTCGGCAAAGATGGCCTCTAGTAGGAGTGTTTTGCCTTTGGTGCCATTGATGGATATGTCGGCTCCTTTGGAGGTGAGGCTCTCCATGAGCGGCAGATCGTTGCGCGCGGCGGCCATGGCTAGGGGAGGGTGAGGCTGTGTACCTTTAGCGTTCACATCGATCCCCCGATCGATCAAAAAGGTCTGCAGCTCTGGCTGTTCGCTCTCGATCGCGTGGACCAGCCAGGGCTGGCCCGGCTCTCTTTCTAGATTGATATCGGCTCCGAGATCTAGCAGGCGATCCGCTAGGTCGTAGTCGCGCTGCTCCAGAGCGTGTTTGAAAGCGGACTTACCGCTGGTAGAAGCTTTATTGATAGTCCGGGCAACCTGCTTGCGACGTTTCTGATCCTCTGGACGCTTCTGGTCCTCCAAGAGTTCGTCGATCGCTTCTGCTTTCTGAGAGGCGACAGCGTAGTGGAGCGGTGTCACGCCATTGGAGTCAGGCTTAGCATAAGAGATTTTGGCCGTGTCGAATTCCTTAAACAGCTCGAGGTTGTCCTCCTGAATGGCGCGGATGATGCCTCCCGCGCCTAGCTGGTAATCGGCAGCTACTAGCGCGCGCCGGGCTTTGCCCTTTACCTCGTGGCGGAGGATGTAGTCGGATGTGCCGGCGGCACCTAAGCAAGAGACACAGACTACCGCCTGTACCACGCCGCTACATTTTGCCTTTGCTGCTGATACCACCTTCATAAATTGTTGAGAGTGAAGAGTCGTGTAGGGAAGGATGCAGGCTACTCCTCGGGTCTTTTATGAGAGCGTTAGGCTACCACATACAGTCACAAAAGAGACAAAAATTTTTACTCATTTCAGTGATTCGTCGCTTTTGATCCGACTAATCAGGAAAAACCAGCCCAACCAAACGGCTAGGGCGATCGCTGCCATGGTGATGGAAAAGGCATCACCGATGCGTGAGTAGACGCTAGTGGGTGGCGAGAGATCGACTTTCAGCGTCTCCACCGTGCTGCCCTCAATGTAGGTGTCACCAGTCACGAGATCCTCGATGATACGGCGCCGTGGTTCGGTTTCTGGTGAGTCGCGGTCGTAGATATTGCCGGTCTCATCGACGAAGCCACTCACACCGGTATTGGCCGCTCGGACCATGGGACGGCGCAGCTCGATGCAGCGGAATCTCGCATTGGCGAAGTGCTGATCGCGCGCAGCACTGTCGTAAAACCAAGCGTCGTTGGTGACGTTGGCGAGGAATTGGGGCTGGCCCTCGAGCACGAATTTTCGGGCATGCCGAGCTACGGTATCCTCAAAGCAGATCAGGGGCATGAGGCCGATTTTTTGCCCAGCTTTCTCGATGTAGAGATTGTCATAGGAGGTGCCGGGAGTGAAGTCGTAGCCGATCACCTTGCCAAAGATCCAATCGAAGATCGGGATCGGCCAGTCGCGGCCCGGCACGTACTCACCGAATGGTACGAGATGCATTTTGGTGTACATCTGGTGGCTGTCGGTGTGGCCCTTCATTAGGGTGATGGTATTGTAGATGCCGCCGTTGATGTCGTTTTCCTCGATGCCAGTGAGCAGGTAGAAGTCGTCGCCTTTTAGGATATCGTTATTGAAGTAATCAGCAGTGTCTTGCCGGCTAAATACTGCTGGGATAGCGGTCTCCGGCCACATGACCAGATCGTAATCACCATGGTCTACCCACAGTCGAGTGCTCTCCCGATAGTCGTCGATGATGCCGCGTAGCACCGCTTGGTCAGAGGAGTATTTATCATTGATCGAGGTGCGCATTTGGATGAGGCGCACTTTGAGGTCGACGGTTTCCTCCGGCCGCTCGACGACTTTGTCGAAACCATACAAAAAGATGCCGATCACGATCGCTATCGCAGCGGCGAAATCGAGGTGAGGTCGCATCGCTTGGTGGTGTCTGATCTCTTTGGCAAAACGAAACACAGTGGCCAACCCTACGACCCCGCAGAACATGATGATAAAGCCGTAGCCTAGCTGGCCGATGGTATCGGCGAACTGGACGAGCATCAGGCGTTCGACCAATGCGACGCCTAGAGTATTCCAGCTGTAGCCGGTGAAGGCGACGCTGCGCAGCCACTCGAGCCCGCACCAGCAGGCTCCATTGAGAAAAGCGACGCGGATCACGGTCCACGAGTGGCCGAAGAGATCGCTGATAAATTTGGGGTCGAGCAACGATGATTCTCCTTTGGACTGCCACTGGGTCACTGGTGGGAGCTGGAGCCGCCCCGCCGTGGCTGAAAAAATGCCAAAAAGTCCGAAGTAGAGACCGAGGTACAGACCCATGCCCACGACTGCACCGACTCCGGCGATCCACATACCGACGACTTTGCCGGTGTGAAAGATCCAGTGCGTGTTCATCGCGAAAAACACGAATCCACACAGGTAGCCCAGCCAGAAGCCGCGTTTGATGCGCTGCTTGCGAGACCCGTCCTGCTGGCCAGTGAACCACAATGCGATCAACAAGGGCCAGCTCCACACCCATACCAAAACATCTAGCCCCCAAGGAGGGAAGGCCAGTGCCAAAAGTACTCCGCTGAGGATCGAGAGGAGAGCTGGTTTCAACGATTCAATAGGGTACAATTTTTATTCAATAGGGTACAGTCCTGAGTTACACAGCAAGATCTAGTGGTAAGTCAGAGATATCTTTAAGGCGTTTGCCGTCGATCAAGGTGTTTAGCATGGAGAGTGCTTCGCAGTTGTCGAAGGATTCTACAGCTGTGTAGAGTTCGTTTAGGGCGAAGTGGTAGACGCAGTCTAGATCGCCAGTTCCTAGGGCTATAGAGGCTAGGCGGCTCGGGGTAGGTTCGGCGGTTATAACGCAGATGTGTGGGGTTCGGCCCTTACGGTTGCGAATTAGGTTTAGGGCTTCGGAGCGGGCATTTTGGCTGCGGTCGCTACGGATAGTCCATTTGCAGGAAAGGCTGGCGTGTAGGATGGGGAGGGGATTGTTGGTTTTGCGAAGACTGGTGTGAGTCGCAATGGTCTTGCTGACTAAAGTTTTGTTCTGATTGATCACCTCGTCTTCTTCGGGAAGTCGCAGTATTACTACATCAGGGACGATGGTGTAGTCTGTGCCTAGAGCCGACTTTAGTATTTCATTTTCTTTGGCTAGTTGGCTGAGTTGGAGCAAGTGGGAGTATTGCTCGTATTCAGCTATGGCAGGGCCGCTACTAGTGGAGATTTTTTCAACCTGCCAGTTGCCTGGGCGAAGGTGGGCTAGCTTGGCGAAGGCTCTTTCGATGTAGTTTTTGGTGGCTACTTCGAACAGGTTGCCGGTGGTCTGGCCTGAAGGTTTCTTTTCAGTGACTCTTGGAGTGATTCCTATCGCCGAGACAATACTTTTGGCGATTTCGACGCTGGCTCGATTACTGCTGTCTGCGAAGCTAGGAACGCCTTTGCAATCGACCGTTAGAAATTGGGCGAAGACTTCTGTGTGGAAAGCCTTTCGATCATTAGCTAGCGCGCTAGGCATGAATGTTGATTGCTGGAATTTTCCTAAATGCTTAGGTCGTAAATTATTTATAACTCTTTTTAAGAGCTAGTGCGATTTGCTTGCCGACTGCTTTGGCAACAGGTGGCGGGAAAGCATTTCCGACTTGGCGGTAGGCGTGGGTTTTGGCTCCAGTGAATTCCCAGCTTTTAGGAAAGCCTTGAATACGAGCTGCCATGGCAACGGTTAGGCGGGGATTACCGACAAAGTCAGGGTCTGGCGCTTCTGCTGCGAGAGTGTGGCCGTTTACGCCGAGTTTTTCCCATTCGCGCTTTGCGCGGGTGGGGCCTAGATCTGGGCCTCCGTGTTTTTTTGAGCCTCCTACTATGGTAGGGGCTATCTGATCGGCGTTTTCAGCCCATTTGGAAGCACCTGCCCATCCACGTTCGGCCATCATTTTTTGTAGTGCTTCGCCCACAGTAGGTGTTTTATCGGGTTTTGGTGTAGGCCAGCGAAAATAAGAGAAATGGCTACTCTTTAGGGCGACTAAGATCACTCGAGGGCGAAGCTGTGGGACGCCATAATCGGAGGCGCGTAGTAACTGCCATTGAACGAGATATCCCATTTTCTCTAGAGCTAGTTGAAAGCTGCTACGGAAATCGATGAATTTGGGATCGAGAATACCGCGGACGTTTTCGATCATGACTGCTTTGGGATCTATTTGATCGATCAGTGATTCGGCGACAGGGAAAAGATTTCTCTCATCGTCGGCACCGAGCTGTTTGCCTGCTTTGGAGAAAGGCGGGCAAGGTAGACCTCCAGCAAAAAGGTCTATGCCCTTAAACTTTGATGGTGAGATGTCCTCAAGGCTCCCACAGATGGGATTCCATTTGGGACGATTGTGGAAGAGGGTGTTGTAGCAGTGCGGATCGTTGTCTACAGTGAAATGGTGTTGAAAGCCTGCCTGTTCTAAGCCAAGAGCCTGTCCACCTGCACCAGCACAAACCTCTATGGAGGACAATTCCTCGTTTTTGTGGTCTCTTAGATCAGGGAATAATTGAGATTGATGGGTCATTGACGTGAGGCAAAATTTGAAAATATGGAATTCACCCTCAGAGCATTAGGCTGTCCAGTCCTAGCTCCTATTGACTCTAAAAGTCTGTTCAAAAGAGCTCGGTTTGGAAAATTATAAACCTATTTTTTCATTGTTTTTATCAGCTCGCCAGTCGCTGCTGCATGTCGGCGACGATGGCGGCTTTTAGCGAGTCAAACTGGGT
>JAHDID010000088.1 GCA_020630975.1 Verrucomicrobiota bacterium | reverse complement strand
AATTTGAACGCTTAATGAGAAAACCAACTTTACAACACTCATAGGAGCTGCCCGGTTACCCAAGCCATCGTGCTAAGCCCGCTGCCTCAGCCTGCCGGGCGACGAGACGTGCGCCCCTCCTTGGGCGAGAGTCTCTGTGTCCGGCATAATTATCTGAAAATCAAAAAGTATATCAATGCGCATCCAGCCAGTTATCGCCGGTGCCGGTATCCACTACGATCGGTACATCCAGCGGTAGCGCCGTCTTCATCGCATCGACGATTTTGGGTACTACCTCAGCCTCCTCATCTCGGTGCATGTCGAATACTAGTTCATCGTGAACTTGCAACAGCATGCGAGTCTGGTAGCTACCCTGCTCCAGTAGGTCGTGCACCTTCACCATAGCGATCTTTATCATATCCGCAGCGGTCCCTTGTATCGGAGTATTGATAGCGGTGCGCTCAGCGGCGGAGCGCATGGTCCAGCTGCGGCTATTGATATCGCGCAGGTAGCGGCGCCGGCCGGTTATGGTTTCCACATAGCCTTGTTCCTGGGCTTGCTCGATGGTCTTTTCCTGAAAGTCCTTCACCCCTGGGTATTGCTTTAGGTATTCTTTGATGATGTCGCCCGCTTCACTCCGCGATATACTTCCGCCGAGGCGCTGCGATAGGCCAAAGGC
This sequence comes from Verrucomicrobiota bacterium, assembly GCA_020630975.1. GTDB lineage: Bacteria > Verrucomicrobiota > Verrucomicrobiia > Verrucomicrobiales > DEV007 > Arctic95D-9. The sequence continues at coordinate 22,357 of JAHDID010000088.1, read as the reverse complement.
AGATATACCGTAGATGATGCCAAAGTTCACCATTTTGGCCGTACCGCGCTGCTCTCGCGTGACTTCCTCTAGCCCTACGCCAAAGACGCGTGCTGCTGTGGAGGTATGAATGTCGATACCTTCTTTGAATGCCTCGATCATCGATGGGTCCTGACAGAGTGATGCCATCACTCGTAGCTCGACCTGCGAGTAGTCGGCGGCGAGTAGGGTGTACTCATCGCTGCGTGGGACAAAGGCTTTGCGGATCTCGCGCCCCTGCTCGGAGCGGATCGGGATATTCTGTAGATTAGGATCGCTACTGGCGAAGCGACCGGTGGCGGTGAGTAGCTGGTGAAATTTGGTATGAATATGTCCGGTGCCGGGAAAGATCGACTTTGGTAGGGCGTCGACGTAGGTGCTCTTTAGCTTGGCCGCCTCGCGATACTCGAGTAGTTCGCGTACCACCTTGTGCTCGGTAGCGAGTGCGCTCAGGGTCTGCTCGTCGGTTTTGTATTTACCGGTCTTCGTCTTCTTGGGTTTCTCGACCAGCTTCAGTTTGTCAAAGAAGACCTCACCCACCTGCTTGGGCGAGCCGAGGTTGAATTCCATACCAGCTGCCTCATAGACATCCTGCTCTAGAGTTTTGATACGCTCCTCCAGCACCACTCCGGTCTCGGCGAGGATATCGGTATCCACGCGGATGCCTTGTTTCTCCATACCGACGATGGCGGGTATCAGCGGGCATTCGATATCGAGCACCACTTTCTCTTGATTCACTTTTTTCAGCTGTTCGCTCAGGATCTTTGCTAGCTGCCAGGTCACGTCGGCATCCTCGGCAGCGTATTGGGCGATGGCCTCAAAGTCGGGCTCGTCGCTGCCGCCGGTCATCTCGACTTCGTCGAATAGGCTGAGCTGGCCAGTGGGTTCCTCTTTCTTAGTCGCGAAAACGCTGTCGTAGGCGATCGGCGTGTAGGCCAGGTAGCGCTCGGCTAGGTAGTCCATTTTGTGACGCTGATCGGGCTCGATCACCGAGTGAGCTAGCATGGTGTCAAAGAGTGGTCCGGCTATTTTGATGCCATGCCAGTGCAGCACACCCACGTCGAATTTCAGGTTGTGACCGATCTTCTCGATGCCAGGCTTGGTCAGTAGCTCGGCGGCTTCGGCGAGTATCTCTGGGCTATTCACCTCTAGGTAGGCCCCTGTGTCCTTGCCGGTAGAAAAGGCGATACCGATGATTTTGGCCACTTTCTCATCGAGGCTGTCGGTCTCGATGTCGAAGCAAAAAGAGGTCTCGTTTGCCAGCTCGGCCAGCAGTTTGGCGCGGCCTTTGGCATCGTCGGCAGGGATGTAGGTGTAGTCCTTTTTGTGATCGGCTATGGTGGTCAGCTCGGCCTCCACAGCACCCTCGGCAGGCTTCACCGCACCTCGGCCAGCTTGGTAGTCATCGCCAAATAGACGCTTGCCGATGGCGTTAAACTCGAACTCTACGAACAGTTCTTTGAGAGCAGGCTCATCGTACTCCGTGATCGCCAGCTCTTCGAATGTCACGTCCACCGGCGCATCGAGCAGGATGGTCACCAGCTTTTTCGACAGCAGCGCCTGCTCTCGATTGTTATCGACATTCTCCTTCTGTTTGCCCTTCAGCTTATCGACATTGTCCAGTAGCCCCTCGACACTGCCGTAGGCGGCCACCAGCTTTTTGGCGGTTTTTTCGCCGATGCCGGGCACACCGGGGATGTTATCCGAGGCATCGCCCCATAGACCGAGGATGTCGATGACTTGGCTCGGGTTTTCGATCTGCCAGTTTTCGCAGATCGCGGCGACATCGAGGATCTCCGGATCGCTACCTTGGCGGCCAGGTTTATAGATCGAGGTAGATTCCGAGACGAGTTGGGCAAAGTCTTTGTCCGGCGTCACCATGAAAGTGTGATAGCTGCCCTCGTCGTCGGCGGTCTTGGCCATGGTGCCGATCACGTCGTCGGCCTCCCAGCCTGGGCATTCGATCACAGGTATGTTGAAGGCTTTTACGAGGCGCTTCACATGCGGGATCTGTAGGCTCAGATCCTCCGGCATGGCATCGCGATTGGCCTTGTACTCTGGGAAAATCTCGTGCCGAGAGGTCGGGTCCGAGGTGTCGAAAGCCACCGCCAAGTGCGTCGGATTTTGCTTCTGGATCAGGTCTAGCAGCGTATTCACGAAGCCATACAGTGCCGAGGTATTCATACCCGCCGAGGTGTAAATGGGGCTGCGGATCAGCGCGAAATGCGAGCGATAGACCAGAGCCATCCCATCGAGCAGGAACAGGCGGTTGGGTTTGGAGTCAGCAGCTGTAGACGAGGCCATAGTAGGGCTGAACTTAGGGAGACTGGAAGGTTAAGCAAACTGGATTGTTGCTGCCTTGGCCTCTGATTTTCAGGCCGAAATGCGGGCTCGACCTAGGCCGCGAATCATACTAAAGTATGATGTGATGGACGCGGGTGGTGATTTTTCTGAAAAATTCGGACTCAAGCACTACCAATCTATCCTCGACAATCTGCCTGTCGCAGTCTTCGCCAAAGATGCGACCGATGAGTTTCGTTTCCTTTTGTGGAACAAAAAGCAGGAGACCATATCCACCATTCCTCGGCAGCGTGCGCTGGGCCGGACCGATTACGACCTGTTTTCGCAGGAGTCCGCCCAATATTTTCGCGAGATGGACGAAAAGATCGTCCGCTCTGGCAAGCCACTCGAGATCCCCGAGGAGATCCTCGAGACTGGCGATCGCGACGAGGTCTATCTGCACACCTACAAGATCCCGATCTTCGATCACGACCGCACCATTCTGGTAGGCATCAGCGAAGACGTCACCGAGACCGTGACCAATCGCAAGGCGCTACAAAAAGCCAGCCGCACCATCCAGGCTAAAGAGCAGGAGATCGAAAAGACCCAGCTCCAGCTCATTCAGATCGCCAAGCTGGAGTCTATCGGGCAGCTAGCAGCAGGCGTCGCTCACGAGGTGAAAAATCCACTCAATCTCATCCTGCAGGGTGTCGAGTACCTCGATCGCACCATCACTGAGAAGGATGAAAACACCGCCTTTGTCATCGAGGAGATGAATCATGCCATCACTCGCGCGACCAAGATCATCAATGAACTCGTCGACTTTTCGACCAGCTCCCGTTTTGATAAACGGGAGTGCGACCTAGCCGGTCTACTCGATGGTGTGCTGCTCATGCTGCGCCACGATTGTAGCCGTCTCGATGTGCAGATCGACCGCGACTTTGCCGAAGGGCTGACGGTGCATGTCGATCAGGCGAAATTCGAGCAAGTCATCCTAAATGTGGTCATCAATGCGATTCATGCCCTGCGCGATGTCGCCCAGCCCCGAGTCGCCATCACCACGCGCAAGTCCACCTACAGCGATGAGCGCAGCGAGGGTGTCCGCACTGGCAAGCAGATCCGCATTGGCGACCCGATCGTCGAGATCGAGATCGGCGACAATGGAGCCGGCATCAGTCCCGAGCACCTCGACAAGGTCTTTGATCCATTTTTCACCACCAAGCCCACCGGTGTCGGCACCGGGCTGGGCCTATCTGTCGTGCGCAAGATCGTCGAGCTACACGATGGTTTCATTACCATCACCAATCACCCGACCCTGGCAGGCGCCATGGTCAAAATCGTCCTGCCGGAATAGATAGACCGTTAAACAGAAACCGTAACCCAAAAATCGAAAACCCAAGAAATGAGTAAAATAAAAGTACTAGCGATCGATGATGAGCCAGGCGCCACTCGGATGATGAAGATCAATCTGGAGAGCCTCGGCCAATACCAAGTAGAAATGGTCAACGACTCGACTCAGTCGATAGCCACCGCCCTCAGATTTCGGCCAGACATCATACTACTCGACATGGTCATGCCAAATCTCGACGGCGGCGATGTGAAGCGCCTACTCCAGGAGAATGAGGAGCTAAAGGACATCCCCGTCCTATTCCTGACCGCCTTGGTCAGCGATAGCGACACCAGCTCCGATGTCAGCCTAGTCGAGTCCGGCGACGGCATCATGATCCCTAAGCCAGTGAAGACCGAGGTGTTGAGGAGCTGTATTGAGCAGACTTTGAGTGGTGTATTGTAGGGAAGCTGGGAGCGCCGACGTCCTCGTCGGCTATTCTTCCCAAAGCATGAGTGCCTACGAGGACGTAGGCGCTCCTAGGGCGGATTCAATAGGGTACAATCGCTCTATTCACCTTCCCAGAGCATCATCATCTCGAAGTCGCCTAGGTCGCGGTCGAATTCGACCTGCTTGGAGAGTTCTGCTACGGATTCGCCAGCGCGAGTCAGGCGGCGGGCTAGGGCGCGGGAGATTTCTTTGTTGATCTCTGGGTGCTCAGCTAGGGCTTGCTCGGCATTCTCCAGCACGTAGCACTCTGTATCCTGTAGCGCTGTGGCAGAGGCGGTGTGGCCGCGGTCGAGTAGCACAGCGATCTCGCCGAGCACGGCACCTGGGGCAGAGATAGTGGTGATGGCGCTATCGCCGACGCGGATGTCTAGTGAGCCGGACTTGAGGAAAAGGATCTCGCCATCGCGGCTGCCTTCGGTGAGCACAGCATCGCCAGTGGCATAGGTACGAGTCGGTAGGTCGGAGCAAATATTGAGGATGGTGGACATATAGGAAAACTATCTACTCTGAGCGATTGTCAAAGCCTATCAATACACGGGCACCCAGCGGACCGCATCGATGACGACACTGCCGTCGGCCAGTGCATTGGAGATAGTGACGCAGCCGGTTTGATCGAAGTGGTATCTGCCGACTGAAGTAAAAATCTCCGCGATCTCTGGGCGTTTCTGCTGATTCACTTGTACGATGTTTTTGCCAGAGGCGTGCTCGATCTCCACAGGCACCTGAGTCGCACGGGTGGGCAGTGCAGGGTAGGAGATCTGCACCTCGTACTCGCCTGCTCTCGGTAGCTCTGCGGTGTAGATGGCGCGGTGCTCTTCGTAGGGGGCAGAGCCATCGTGGAGGTAGCTGTGATTCACCCCACGGTGCTCGATATGACCGGCTGCCCAGGGTCCGAGTAGCTCTGCCTGAGTCTCGTCGAGGACGATGCCTTCGATGCGTTTGGAGAGCAGAGGGATAGGTGGGGCGGTGAGATGCAGGTCGTCTGCTACTAGGCGGGTTTTGAGGGCTGTGTAGGGTAGGGTGTGCAGCGTGGTATCGTGATCCAGAGCTAGCGCCGAGGCGGTGCCTGCAGCTTGGCCTAGTGATATGAGTAGAGACTCGGCCATGGTTTGATCGAGGATGAGTAGGCCGCCGGCCAGGCAGGTCGGTGTGATTAGGTTGGAGGTGTGACTGGCATCGGCGAGCAGTGCACCGTAGTGGATCGGGCTGCTCTCGCCGGATTCAGATCGAATAGCCACGGTGGTACCAGCGATGAGAGGTTCGCTCTTCGTCAATGAACGCGAGGGGTGTCCTAGAAGCTGGCTGGGTAGCCCGCCATTGGCACTGTATTCATCCAGACAGAGTCCCCAGCGAGCGGCGTAGTGGCGGATGCGAGAGGGGACTCCGCTATCGTGGGCTAGGGTCCACAGCCAGCCGGCGTGGTAGCGCAGAGCCGCCTCGCGTATCTGTGCGCGCTCGGTGTCGCTGGCAGAGGCATAGGTTTCACTGGTGATCGGTGGGCCGAGCTCGGCGAAGTCGATATAGCTCTTGTTATTGGGTGTGTGCAGATTGGTCCATGGGGAGCCATCGGTCAGCTGGCTGATGGCTTTTTGATAATCGTCGCGCTGGTAGTTTTCGGGCTTGGCGAATGGCAGCCGATTGCTCGGATCGTCGGTGAGGAGTAGCCGTGGAGTGAGCTGTCCCGAGTCGTGAAAAGTGTGCGGTACGCCTGCTGTAGCCAGTAGATCGCCCTGATAGCTAGCATCGATGAAGATCTGCCCGTGATAAGTGTGGCCGGTGAGGGTCCTGAGTGCGGTGATCTTTGTGCCATCTCGGATGATGCCAGACTGTCTATCGATAGGGGTGAGGGTAGCGATCTGTAGGCCCTCGTCGGCGACCCATTTTAGAAAGATCTGGCGTGCGACTTTGGGCTCGAAGCTCCACAGCTGGTAGCGGTCTGACCCGGTGCGGCTTTCGTAGCGATACTGGTAGTCGTAGCGCTCCTGCCGGGGCCAGGCGGCGGTGTCTTCGTAGTGGTGGGCTATGAGTTGGTAAAATTCTGCAGCTAGTCCGCCGGTGGGTAGGCTCTGATCGACGACCTCGCCTAGCCCATGGAGCGCCTGGCCGCCAATGTCGGCAGAAGGCTCGAGGATGATCACCTCTCTCCCCATGCGACTGGCCTGAATACCAGCGGCTATACCTGCACTGCTGGCTCCGTAGATGACGATCTCATGGCTGGACTCAGCCGCGGGTGGTGATGGTGGTACGGCGAGAGCAGGTAGGGCTAGGGAAAAACAAATCACGTGTAACCACCTCATGGGGAAAAGGTGGTACGCTACAGCCGGTTTTCAAGCTTAGGTTACCTTTTGCACTTGCTGCTCTGCGATGGCGAGGCATTCCCAGACCTGGTCCTGTATGGTCGCTAGCTTGGTCTCATCCGTGATCTTCGCACCGGTGTCGCTATCGACTAGGTGAAAGCGATCGATCGCGGCTCCTGCTTGCGTCGAGATACGAGCATTGAGCACATCGGCACTGAGGCTGCTGAGCACGCTAAACACATCGTAGAGCAGACCGATGCGATCGGCTGCCTGGATCTCTAGGACAGTGGTCTGGTCGCTCTGATCATTGGTCAGATAGACGCGCTGCGGCATGGTGAAGAGTGGCTTCGGTTCATCTAGCACACTGGGCTGCGCCTCTTTTTCGATCAGGCTCGGCAGATCGATGTCGTTTCCAGGGAGGCAGGCTTCACAAATGAGTTTTTCCAATCGCTCGCGCTCACGCTCATTCTGGATCGGGCGAAAATTGGTGGTGCAAACGCGGAAGATGAGCACCGCCACATCGTCATCCCGCACGAACACATCGGCCGCCAGGATATTCAGGCCACGCGAGGCGAGGGCCCCTGCGATGGTGGTGAGCAGGCTGAGTCGATTCCAGCCTGCTACTTCGAGTAGAGTGTAGCCCTCGCTGGCGCGCGTCTCCCAGCCAAAGACGGGTGCTAGGCTCTCGTGGCCGTCTTTTTTGAGCGTATTGAAGAACTGTCGGAACAGCTTGATGTGGCGGATGGTACTGGTCGCTCCTCGGTAGCTAAAATAACGCTCTGGTAGGGTGCGAAAGTGGGCCTCGATCTCCTCTTGGTAGGAGTCTGGTAGTTTGTCGAGCACGCGTTGTTTGGTCTGGGAGATTGGCCGGTGAAATTTTTCGTCGAAGGCTTTTCGGTCCTCGAAGTAAGCACAGGTCGAGCGGTAGAGCTGCTGCATGAGCGAGGCTTTCCAGTCGTTCCAGGCTTCGTCGTTGGTGCCGCGCGAGTCGACATAAGTGAAGAGGTAGAGCGCCTCCATGTAGGCGCGATTCTTCACCGCCGAGGCAAACTCTGAGATAGTCTTGGGATCGCTGATGTCTTTGGTGGTAGCGGTGCGCCAAAACGTCAGATGGTGGTCGACGAGAAACATAATGAGGCGCAGCCGATCGCCGGTGAAGCGGAGGCGCTTGCAGACCTGTGCAGCTAGGATAGCGCTGGCGTCCTCGTGCACGCGCACGCCTTCGGCGCGGCCGGTGTCGTGCATGATCAGGGCGACATACATGGCTACGGAATCAGGCATGTCTTGGAAGATGCGTTTGAAAAACTCTTCCTTGGGATCGTCGGAGCGGTGGACTCGGTCGAGCTCGTCGATACAACGCAGCGTGTGTTCGTCGGCTGTGTACTGGTGGAAAAACTCGTGCTGAACGAGATCGGTCAGCTGGCCGAACTCTGGTAGGTAGCGCCCGAGAAAGCCGAGTCGATGCATCTGGCGGAGTACCTGTGCTACTTGCCCGCGGTTTTGTAGCATTTGTTCAAACACCTCGCGGTTGGCGCGCAGTTTGCGGAAATTTCCGTCGATACTGTACCAGTGTTCTTTGAAACATTTGCGGATCTCTGGGCTGGTGCGTAGGCCGCGCTGCTGAGTGTGCAGGAAAAAGCGCATCAGTTCCGCAGGATTGTCAGCAAAGGGATCGCCATCGGCAGGGAAGATCAGGCCATCGCGCGCCTCGTAGCCATCGAAAATCTCTGACTTCTTGCGGTGGAATCGCTCGGCTAGAGCTCCGACGATGGGCATCGGATTGGAGGAACTCTCCTCCACCTCGATGTGAAATGCCTGCATCAGCGAGGTGCCGTGCTGGTAGAGATTGCGCGTGTGGCGGTAGTACTCGCGCATGAAGTTCTCGCTGCGCTGGATGATGGTTTTGCCCGGGTACTCGAAGTGATTGGCGATGATGCCCTGCAGACGGAGGGTGAGGATATCGCCGCTGGCACCGGTCTGGATGTAGTGCAGCTCATTGCGCACGCGCATGAGAAACTCGTAGGCCTCCTCGATCTCTGAGTAGGCGAGTATCGACAGGCGCTTGGATTTGACCAGGTCGTGCAGATCCCTCGAGCGCTCGAGCATCCAGATGAGCCAGATCAGATTGTGATAGTCGCGCAGGCCGCCGCAGCCCATCTTCACCTGTGGCTCCTGGCGGTGGACGGTACGGCCATATTTGCGATGGCGAGCGCGGATCACCTCGCTGCGGGTGCTGAGGTATTCCTGGTCTTGGTCTTTGCCATTGATGCAGTCTTTGAAGAAAGCCTGCACAAAGGTATCGAAAAATTCGCCATCTCCAGCGATGAATCGGGCATCGAGTAGCGCGGTCTTGGTGGGGTGATCACGGTTGGCGAATTTGGTCGCTTCTTTGATAGTCCGCACCCCGTGGCCGACCTCCAGTCCGGCATCGAAGAGCATGGTCAGTAGGCTGCCGATGCGCTCCTTTAGCGCGGTGCGCTCTTTGTCGCTGAGAGATCGGTGCAGGAGGAACTGCAGGTCGACATCGCTGCCGGGATTCAGCAAGCCGCGGCCGTAGCCACCGCTGGCAAACAGGGTGTACGGTGGTGGCCCGTCTGTCTGAGCGCTGACGGCATAGTGGTCATTGATCACCACATCGATCAGGGCGCTGCGCCATGCGGCTACCTCTAGGCCTGTGGCGCCTTCTTTGTGTGCCTGCTGGATGCGGGTGTGCTCTTTTTTTAGGAAAGCGCGGTAGGCTTTGCTGCGTGCAGCTTCGTCTTTGGCTTTCCCCCGAGCGGGGTACAGCTGCTCCTCCGCGTGGTCGAGCACGATCTCATGAAAGTCTGGAATGTTAGGATTCATTGGGCTAGTCGAGGCAGACTCTCGGAGGATGGCGGGATTGCTTTTGATTTGCAAGCCTGCAACTGCAGTAGACGTTTCGGTCATGGTAGATGTCACGCTTAAAAGGTTTTGGGTTATTTTTGGAACATTGTCGACCTTATTGATCGATGCCGTCCTATCTGACGATAGCAAGATCGGGGCCATACAGCGGATCGCTGTGGGATCGTGCGCCCGGCAGACGGCTAAGCAACCGATCTGGGAGCCCATAGTGGCGGCTCAGCCTGATTTGTTCATTTTTATGGGGGACAATGTCTATGCGGATACGGAGGATATGGGAGAGATGCGTGCTGCTTATCAGATGCTGGGGGCAAAACCGGGCTATCAGAAGCTGAAAGAGGTGTGTCCCATCCTAGCTGTGTGGGACGATCACGACTACGGGGCCAATGATGCGGGGAAAAGGTACCCAAAAAAGGTCGAATCTGAAGCGATTTTCCACGAATTTTTCGAAACTCCAGCTGGTAGCGAGGCGCTGACCCGGCCGGGGATTTACCAGACTCGATACTATGGGGAGGCTGGGCAGCGGCTGCAGGTGATCCTGCTGGACACACGATATTTCCGCGATGATTTGATCGAGCTGACAGATTCGCGGATATTTGGGCGCTATGATCGCAATCGGTCTCCGGAGGCAACCCTGCTGGGTGCGGCGCAGTGGCAGTGGCTGGAGGAGCAACTGCAGCAGCCGGCAGATCTGCGCCTGATCGTGACGAGTATCCAGTTTCTCCCGCAGGAGCATCACTGGGAGCTGTGGGAGAACTTTCCTCTGGAGCGAGCGAAGCTACTGAAACTGCTGCGCCAGCATTGCTCCAAGCCGGTGCTGTTTTTGAGTGGCGACCGACATATGGGCGAGATCATGCAGCTGCAGAAGGGCGACTTGCTGGATCCGGGATTCCCTGTGTATGAGATGACATCTAGCGGCCTGACCAATGCTGGAGGTGGGCGCAAAGGTGAAGCGAATCGGCATCGGGTGAGCGAGACCAACTTTCAATCGCGCAACTTCGGGCTGGTGGAGATCGATTGGCAGAAAAAGCAGGTGTCTCTATCCCTGCGAGACGTCCACGGCAAAGTGGTGGATCGCTTTCAGTTTCCGTTTTGATCGCTCCAGGCTTACTGAATCGGGCGGACTTGGCGGGTTTGCCTCTGCTTCACTCTGGAAGGTGTGGTGCTGGTGGGTGAAGACACTGTGGTCTCGCGTGGGCGGGTGTGTGAGGGATACTGGCTAGCTGTCTCTGTGATGGGGGCCTGATGGGCCTTCAGATTGGGGTGATAGGCTAGCGAGTCCTGATAGTGCAGCCAGACCGAATTTTGGATGCTCAGTATAGCGACGATGGTGGTGGCCACGCTCAGCCCGATGCCCAGCTGATTGCGACGCGAGCCGACGATGATGGTCGCGACGCCGAGGATCACTAGGGTGGTGTACATCCAGGTCGATGCCGACCATGCGATCGTGTTTTCGTAAAACATCTTTCCTCGTGTGGAGCTCTCGAAGCGGTAGATCTGCTCGATACGAGGAAGGGCGAGTCGGCGAGCCGACATGTAGGGCACAAAAGCCAGGGCGGAGAGCCCGAGTGTGATCAGGCCGCCGATCTGCAGGCGAGATTGGTTCACGAAAAAGGCGATGCTGAACAGAATGAGGCCGAGTGCGATGCCGTAGGAGAGAATCGGCTCCAGGAGCAGGAAGCGATACTCTGGGTCATCGAAAGCGTTGAGCAGCTGTTGGGTCTTGGAAAGCGAGGTCGGCTTCATGGTCGGAAAGGAGGTGGTGATTAAAAGAGTTCGCCCTGCTGGACATCGCCACTTTTGGGTGGGTCGATGCCGAGTTTTTTATAGGCGAGGGGTAGGGCGGCTCGTCCACGTGGGGTGCGCTTCAGAAAGCCCTTCAGGATGAGATAGGGTTCATAGACTTCATTGATAGTCGCCTCATCTTCGCCTACAGCGACAGACAGGGAGTTTACCCCCACGGGGCCGCCGGCGAATTTATAAATAACTGTCTCTAGGATGCGGATGTCCATCTCGTCGAGTCCGTCTTCGTCGATTTCGAGCATCGCTAGGGCTTGAGAGGCCACATCTTTGGTGATGATGTTGTCGGCTTTGACCTGGGCGTAGTCTCGCACCCAGCGCAGCAGATTGTTCGCGATACGGGGGGTGCCTCGGCTGCGGAGGGCGATCTCGAGAGCGCCCCCTTCCTCCACATCGATATTTAGGATGGAGCCCGAGCGTTTGATGATGTGGACGAGTTCTTCCGGGCGATAGTAGTCGAGACGATTGGTGATGCCAAATCGGGATAGCAGGGGCCGAGTCAGCATGCCTGCCTTTGTCGTCGCGCCGACGAGGGTGAACTTTGGCAGCTCTAAACTGATGGATCGAGCATTTGGCCCCTGATCGATAATGATATCTAGGCGGAAGTCCTCCATCGCTGGGTACAGGTACTCCTCTACCGCTGGGTGCAGGCGGTGTATCTCATCGACAAACAGGAAGTCGCCGAACTGGATATTTGTCAGGATACCAGCCAGATCACCGGCCTTTTCGATCTGTGGACCGCTGGTGATGTGGATCTCTGTGCCAAACCCGCTGCATAGGATATTGGCCAGAGTGGTCTTTCCTAGGCCTGGAGGCCCACACAGCAACACATGGTCTAGCGCATCGCCTCGCTGTTTGGCGGCCTCGACCATCAGCATCAGCCTTTCCTTCACTTTCTCCTGTCCGCAGAACTCGGAAAAGTCGGGAGGTCTCAGGCTTTTGTCTAAGTCAGAGTCGATTTGATCTGAGTCATTCATCGATATTGTCAAGACTTCTATAATTACTGAGAAAAACAGAAATCTCCTTTACATAACAAAATTATAATTTAACTATCCTAAGTGTCGACAATTTTTAATTGAGTCACCTTAAGCATTTCAATCAGCCCTCACTGATCGGTCATTTTCTTCGGATTAAGAAAATTATCATTTAGATCGGTTAATTGTGGCTTGACTGAAGCGCTTGATGATTCAATAAATCTAGTTTGGTTAGGAGAGGCCGACCTCACTCTCCTTCACACCTTACGACCACTACTCAACATGACTGTCACAAAAGCTTTCCGTAGGATAACGCTCAATCGAGCGTGTCGCTCCATTCTGAATACCGCCTTTGCGTGCTTCGCAGGTGCAGGAATCGCCCAAGAGGGTAAGAAGATTAACGATATTGATGTTCGTTATGTTGGGGCAAAAACAGTTTCTGAAGAAAGAATTCTTTCTCGGATGTCCACCAAGGTCGGTTCTCCGCTCTCTGTCGCGCAGATCGATGAGGATGTGAAGACACTCTACCAATCTGGTGAAGTGGATAATGTGAGGGTGATGTCGGAACCCTCCGGGAATGGCGTGGATCTGATCGTAGTGGTGCAGAGCCGTGCGCTTTACGGTGGAGTGGCGTTTGAGGGTAATTCACTCTACAGCTCAGAAAAGCTGGCCAAGCAGATCGAGCTTTCAGTGAACAAAGCGATCGACGAGACAGCGATTCGCAAGGCTCGCGAAGAGATTCAGTCGATGTATCGCAAGAAAGGTTATCCAGAGGCGACGGTCGGATACCGTATTGGCACTCCTAATGGTCAGGGGTATTCACAGGTGATTTTTGAGATCGATGAGGGAACTCAGGGTGTGCTTCGCGATGTGAGCTTTGTGGGTAATACAGCGATTCCTGCTAACAAGCTGAAAGAGGTGATGACTCAGAAGGAAAAGGGTCTCAAAGGTGTGATCAAGGGTGGTGGTCGTACAGATGCTGAGTCTCTGGCTCAGGATGTTCGCGCGATCGAGGATCTCTATCGTGATTCAGGTTACCTAAACGCTCGTGTGATCAATGTGGCTAAGGTGCCTGTTGATGCGAAATACAACGACGTGGTCTTCACTATCGAAGAAGGGCAGATGTATAGCGTTTCTGGTATCGAGGTTGCTGGTGTTGATACGCTATCAATGGAGAAAGATATCCTGCCTTACTTGAAAACTGGTGCGGGTGAGCCTTTCTCTGGATCTGCACTTCGTGATGATATCGAGCTAATCTCCAATCAGTATGGCTCCAGAGGTTACGTTGAGGCTGGTGTTGTGCCCCGCTTGGAGTCTGCAGGGCCTGGTCAGGTGAAGGTGAAGCTGAATGTCGATGAGGGTCGTGCTTTCAAGATTGGTCAGATTCACATCGAGGGTAACACGAAGACAAAGGATCATGTGATTCGTCGTGAGTTGCCACTGCTTCCTGGTGATCCATTGGATCAGACCGTGGTCGACATCACCAAGCGTCGTCTGCAGAATATGAATTACTTTGAAATGGTCGACGTGACTCCTGTAAACACATCCTACATCGATGAGAAGGATCTCGTCGTCCGGGTTTCTGAGAAAGCCACTGGTTCGATGAACTTCGGTGCTGGATTTAGCTCCATCGATAATGTGACTGGTTTCGTTGAGATCACTCAGTCAAATTTCGATCTATTCAACTGGCCTAGTCTAGTTGGTGGAGGTCAGCGTTTTCGTCTGAGTCTTCGTGGTGGTAAAGAGCGCAAGGATTTCTCTCTCTCTATCACAGAGCCTTGGTTTATGGGGCAGCGTCTAGCTTTGACTGGCGAGGCTTACTATCGTGACCTTCTCTACTTGAGTGATATCTACGACCAGACCCAGATGGGTGGTGCGCTAAGCCTTCGTAAGTCTTTAGGTGAGCATATCTACGGAACAGTGGAGTATCGTTACGAACGTCTGGATATTGATGTGGATAGTTCTGTCACGGACCCTATCTATCGAAACGAAGATGGTCGTCACAATAAGAGCTCTGTTTCTGTAAATGCGGTTTATGATGATAGAGACAACCTGTTTACTCCTCGCAGTGGACAGCGTGTAAGTGTTGGTTACGAATATGCTGGTCTAGGGGGGAATGTTGATGACTCTATCGTAACGGTTCAAGGTTCTAAGCACTACACTCTGCCTGGAGATCTTATCTTGAACTTCTCGGGTAGGTATCGTCGCTCAGCTAATGGTGATAACCTATTCACTCGCCATTTTCTTGGTGGTCCTAACGATTTGCGTGGATTTGACTACCGCGACGTCGGTCCTAAGGACACGACTCGTCTTGAGGGTGTTGGTGGTGCGACTGCTTACAACTTCTCAGTTGAGGCAACTTATCCGATTGTAGAGAAAATCCGTGCTGCAGCTTTCTATGATGGAGGCGAAGTCTCTGATGGTCCTGCTGGTTCAGTGGGTGGTGGCTACAACTCTGACTGGGGTGTTGGTCTTCGTCTTTTCCTAATGGGCAATGCTCCAATTCGTTTGGACTATGCGTTCCCAATCGATACCGATCAGTATAACGACGACGGTGGTAGATTTAACTTCACTATCGGAACTCAGTTCTAATCGGTCTGATCGATTAAATACTTTTTGAAAAAGGGGCGTCTATCGCCCCTTTTTTATCTTAACTCGAAACACAGAAAATTCATGCGTATTAGAAATTTACTAGCTCTGCTGTTGTTGGTGGTAGCGATGATTGGGGCGCCAGTGGCTAGCGCACAAGTGAAGCTAGCCGTGGTGGATGTCGAAAAGGCTTTAGCGGATTTTAAGAAGACTCAGCAGGAAGTGGATAGGATCAATGCCTACGCGACTGAGAAGCGTGCCAACATCGATAATCGCAATGCCGATTATCAGGCGCTGACGTCGAAGATGGTGAAGCTAGATAACACCGTGCGAAATGAAGCGAATCCTGAGGCGATGCGATTGGAGGCTCAGAAGGAGTTAGATGGTTTGGCGCAGGCAAGGGTCGCCAAGGCTAGAGAGATCGAGGATGCTACCAGGCGCGCAGATCAGGAGCTTTTGCTAATGAGGCAGGATATGGAGAAGATGCTGATGAAGGAGGTGAATGCAGTGGTGGATCAGATCGGGCAGGAAGAGGGAGTGGATATGATCTTCGATAAGTCGTTTTTGCCTCAGAGTCGTAAGAATATCCTTTTTACTTCGAGTAAGATCATTGATTTGACTGATCGGGTGATTGCCAAGCTCAACGCAGGATAGGGCTGTCTGGAAGTTTGTTTTTTTGATATGGATTTGACGATAGCCGAGCTGGTTGAGTCTGTGGGTGGTCGCTTGATTTCAGGGGACGCGGGTAAGCTGATCACTAGCTTTGCTGCTCTAGGCGATGCGACATCTGATCAGGTCAGTTTCTTTGCGGGCGAAAAGTTTGGAGACGCCTTGGCTGGGACTTCTGCAGGGTTGGTGGTTGTGTCGGAGGATCTTTTAGGACTGGTTCCTGCTGATTTGCCCTCTGCGATTGCCGCTGTCGGCGACGCGGCCGTCATCTTTGATAAGATCGTGGGTGAGTATGGTCAGAAGCCACCGGCATTTGTTCCTGGTATAGCGAACGGCGCTCATGTGGATACTACTGTTGAGATCGATCCAGGGGTGAGTTCTGTGCTCCCTGGGGCTGTTGTTTTGGCTGGGGCTAAGGTTGGGAGGGGGACGCGCATCAGTTCGGGTGCTGTCGTCGGGGAGCGTGTTCAGATAGGCGAGGATTGTGAGATTGGGCCAAACGTGACTCTCTGTGAGGGCTGTATACTGGGTGATCGAGTCATCATCCACGGTGGTACGGTGATTGGTGCGGATGGTTTTGGGTATGAGTTTGAGGCTGGTCGCCATCGCAAGGTGGAGCAGCTAGGTATCGTGCGGATAGAGGACGATGTCGAGATCGGTGCATCGACTACTGTCGATCGAGCTCGATTCGGTGAGACGATCATCGGAGAAGGGACAAAGATCGATAATCAGGTGCAGATCGGCCATAATGTGGTGATCGGTAAGCACTGCATCATCGTGGCTCAGACAGGGATCTCAGGTAGTGCTAAGCTAGGAAATTATGTGACTCTGGCTGCTAGGGTTGGTGTGGCAGGGCATATCGAGATAGCGGATCAGACTACTGTAGGCGGCAAGAGCGGTGTTATCGCCAGCATTAAGGAGCCTGGTGGGACCTATTTTGGCTATCCAGCCAAGCCGATGAAGGATACTCTGCGTGCGCGTAAGAATCTCAAGCAACTGGGCAGTCTGATCAAGCGAGTGAAAGAGCTGGAAAAAAAGCTGGAAGCGCTTGACGAAGATAAATAACCGAGTTGAATGCAATCTCTTATTCTCATCGATGAGAGGGTCTAAGACAGGGCCAATTTAACCGTAGTAGAGTCGTTCTAAAACAGCGACGAAACACAAACTATTTAACAATCTAAGCAAGGAATGACCATGAATATCCAACGTCTACTATTACCACTCGTAGCAGCTGTGTGCACCGTCGCGGCGACTCCAACTCTGAAGGCTCAAAATCCAACCATCGCAGTGGTGGATATGCAGCAAGCACTGAACGATTACAACCGCACTAAGACAGAGGTCGATAAGATCAATGCCTACGGTGAGCAGAAAGGCGAGGAGCTGGATGCTAAAAAGGCTGTATTGAAGCAGCTTACTGATAAGATGGTCGAGGAGCAGAAAATAGCTACGGACCCAGCGAATAATGAGGCTACTCGTAAAGCCGCTGCTGAGAAGCTTCAGGAGCTCGGCAAGGAGAGAAATGTAAAGCTCAAGGAAATCGCGGAAGACGAGCGCAAGGCTTCTCAGGAGCTGATGAAGCTGCGTCAGGAGATGGAGAAAGCACTCGTGGCTGATATCCAGAATGTGATGAACCAGCTAGCTGAGGCAAAGAAGATTGACCTTATCTTTGATAAGTCCTTCCTACCCAAGGCTAATAAGGCGATTATCTACACTTCTGGCAATGTTGTCGATCTGACAGCAGAGATCATTGGGGTGTTGAATCAGTAAGGATACTAATAGCTCTTTACGGCTAGCGAGGTCTTCATAGGCCTCGCTTTTTTTGTGCCCAATTGCCTGGTTGTATCCGAGGTGCATTGGAGGTGGTTTGGCCTGAAGTCAGCACATCTGCGTGAGAAAATGCCTATCGACAAGGCTTCTGCTCACTTCTAGGCTGTCGGCATGACCACGGCTGATACCAACTCGAATCAGAGTGAATTGACTGGCTCGGATCGCGAAGTGATCGATGAGCTAAAACAGGCCTACGCGGCGATGCGTAGCCAGCTAGATCTGGTGATCGTCGGCCAGCACGATGTGATCGAGCAGCTGCTGGTGTCGATTTTTTGTCGTTCTCACGCATTACTGGTCGGAGTGCCTGGTCTGGCAAAGACCCTGCTGGTGTCGACCCTGTCAGAGGTGTTGGACCTTAGTTTCAAGCGGATCCAGTTCACACCAGATCTGATGCCTGCCGATATCACCGGCACTGAGGTGCTGGAGGAGGATATGTCCACCGGTAAGCGGGTGTTTAAGTTCGTGAAAGGCCCGGTGTTTGCTAATATGATCCTGGCCGATGAGATCAACCGAACTCCGCCAAAGACTCAGGCCTCGCTGCTGGAGGCGATGCAAGAGCACCACGTGACCATCGGGGAGGAGACCTACCCTCTGCCGAAGCCGTTTTTCGTGCTGGCCACGCAAAATCCTATCGAGCAAGAGGGGACCTATCCGCTGCCGGAGGCGCAGCTCGATCGCTTTATGTTCAATATCAAGGTCGATTACCCCTCGATGGAGGAGGAGGCGGCTATCATCAAACGAGTGACCGGCACCTACAAGGCAAAGCCCAGCAAGATGCTAGATGCCGAGGCGGTCATGCGGCTGCAGCAGGTGGTCCGTAGAGTGCCAGTGGCTGACCATGTGGTCAATTACGCCGCTAGTCTGGCCCGCGCCTCGCGTCCCAAGGCTGAGGACGTACCGGATTTTGTCAAAGAGATGGTCTCTTGGGGTGCTGGCCCTCGTGCTGGTATCTATCTGATCCTAGCGGCCAAAGCGCATGCGGTGCTCAATGGCCAGATCCATACGACTACGGAGAATGTCAAAGCGGTCGCTCATCCTGTGCTGCGCCACCGAGTGCTGACCACCTTTAATGCCGAGGCAGCCGGTGTGACTAGTGATGATATCGTGAGTATGCTGTTGGATCATTTCCAGCCGCAGGCTGATCTGGGCGTGTAGGTAAAGCCAGCTAGGTAGATGACGCCCACTACTGATACGGGATTTTCCGACCTACTCCCCGATGAAGTCGCCAATATGCTAGGCCGACTGGAGATGCTAGCGCGTCGCCCGAAGGAAGGCACGATCAATGGCCGACACACCAGTCCGCACAAAGGATTTTCAGTGGAATTCGCCGAGCACCGCCAGTATGTGGCGGGTGATGATCTGCGCAATCTCGACTGGCGAGTCTATGGCAAAAGTGATCGCTACTATATCAAACAATTCATCGAAGAGACCAATATGCGGGTCACGCTATTGGTCGATGCCTCGGGCTCGATGGATTATCGAGGGGATGAGGCTGTGGCTGTGGGCGACACGGCGCATGTGTCGAAGTTTGAGTACGCGCGCTATCTGGCTGCGGCTCTGACCTATCTACTCATCCGGCAGCAGGATGCGGTCGGATTGGTGACCTTTGCCGATGGGGTGAAAAGCTATCGCCGACCAGCGGCCAAACCGAGCCAGATCAAAGTGCTGCTCGAGGAGTTGCGCCAGACCAGTCCTGGGGCCGATACGAGGTGTGCGGAGACTTTTCACGAGATCGCCGATCGCATACCGCCTCGTGGTTTGGTGGTGGTGATTAGTGATCTATTTGACGATGCGGAGGAGATCAAAAATGCTCTGCACCATTTTCGCTGGAAGCAGCATGAGTTGGTCGTATTTCACCTGATGGCAGAAGAGGAGCTGACATTTCCTTTTCAGAAGTTCGATGAGTTTAAATGTCTAGAGGTAGCGGGGCGCCGCGTGAATATCGATCCCGCTACGATCCGCGCCAGCTACCTAGAGCGTGTGCAGGCTCATCTGAAGGCGATGGAGATCGCCTGTGGACAGATGGAGGCCGACTACGTGCCGGTGAACACTAAAATCCCAGTCGAGCAGACTTTGTATAGTTATTTCACTGATAGAAAGGCGGGGAACTGATGGATTGTACCCTATTGAATCAAAACTGTACCCTATTGAATTTTCATTAGACCCTATTGAATTGTGCTTTTTCTCAATACAGCGCTAGTGATCGGTACGCTTGGGATATTGATCCCGATATTGATTCACTTACTCAATCGCCAGTCGAATAAGAAAGTCGAATGGGGGGCGATGAACTTTTTGCTCGAGTCTCTGGCGATCCGCAATCGTAGGATCCAGCTAGAGGAAGCTCTGCTGATGGCGACTCGCTGTCTGCTGGTGGGGCTGGTAGCTCTGGCTCTGGCTAGACCATTTATACCGCCGGGGTCGACGGTTCCATGGATGGTGGTGCTACCTCTGGCTCTGATATCGGTAGTCGGTATCGGTGTGGCTGTGGTGCTGCATAATGAGCCCAAGTGGCGGGCGCTGATAGGTTTGTTTTCCCTATTGATCTTGGGGCTGTGTGTTTTGCTGATCTTATTTGAGAAGCAGCTGAATCTGTCGCGATTCAATCCCAATGCTCGGCAGGATATCGCGATCATCATCGATGGATCGACATCGATGATGATGCAGACCGATGGTGTCACCAATTTTGAGCGAGCGGTGGAGGAAGCGATCGACGTGGTGAAACGTGCACCGAGGGGCCATGCCTTTTCCCTGATACTAGGCGGGCCGTCGCCCAGTGGTAAGGTACTCGACCCGACTACCGACCGAGCCGAGCTAGAGGCGGTGCTGACAGATCTGAAGCCACTGGATGGACCGATGGCTACCTATCATGCGCTGACCCTAGCGTCGCTGAGCCTGGCGCGAGGGGATAATCCGGCGAAGCAGATCATACTATTCACCGATGAGCAGGATGTCGGCTGGGAGATGGGCAAAGCAGGTCGGTGGAACTTTCTGCGCGATGCATTCCGCAATCTGCCATCCGAACCGCAGATCATGCTGCGCAAGATGCCGCTGCCAGACTATGTGCGCAACGTCGCGGTCAATCGAGTCGACCTCTCCCGAGATATCGTGGGAGTCGATCGGCCGGTAGAGGTCTCTGTGATGGTAGAGAATACCGGCAATGAGGCTGTCACCCCCGGCGCGCTTCGTCTACAGGTCGATGGTGGGCGAGACTATATCGATAAATCCCTAGGTCAGCTGCAGCCTGGCGAGGTGCAGACGGTTAAGTTTTATCACCAGTTCGCAGCTGTGGGAGCGCATGCTTTTACTGCCACTTTGGAAGTGGCTGACGATATCGCTGAAGACAATGTCGGATCAGCCGCGATCAATGTGGCAGGCAGTCTACGAGTGCTGTTGATCGATGGGCATGGTAGTGAAGCTTTCTTCGAGCGTGCAGCGACTTTCTCAGCTATTGCACTGGCCCCGTCTCGGCTCACCCTCGACTCCAGTCTGACGCCGAATCGGCCTCAAGAATCGGAGGACACGGAGAATAATTTTTATGATGTCGATCCCACTCTGGATCCGATAGCGTTTTTAGTAGAGCCTCGCGTGGTGCCAGCGGCTCAAGCAGCAGGTATAGAGGATTTTGACAATTACGATGCCGTAGTGCTAGCCGATGTGCCTCGACTCAATGAGAAGACCACCCGGGCGATCACTGATTTTGTCCAAAAAGGCGGTGGTGGCCTATTGATAGCGGCTGGGCAGAAAGCTCAGGCCGACTTTTACAACGGATGGCTGCTGGATGCGGAGACTCCACTGCTACCTGCGACTCTCGCCACAGAGTCGACTGTCGATCAATCGGGGCAAGGCTATATGCCGTCGCTACAGACATTGACTCATCCGGCCTTTGCCAAAGTATCTGACCCGAGCAAAAGCGATCTGCATCAGACGATCTTTACTAATTACCGTGCCCAATCGGTACCCGAGGCACTACAGAACGAGACAGCAGTAGGTGCTCGGCTAAACAATGGTGATATCCTGCTATCATCTCGTGCTGCTGGGAATGGGCAGGTGGTGCTACTGGGGGCCTCGCTGGATACTCGCTCGGGGAACTTTGTGACTCGTCAGGCGTTTTTACCTTTTATCCATGAGCTGATCTATCAGCTGGCAGATCCTGCGGCCTACGATCTGAATCTCGATCCAGGCTGGGAGGTAAACATCGCTCTAGCCGCGCGGAGAGGCGCTGTGATTGGCCAGGGGCTGAACGCTGCGATCTATACTAGCCACGATGCTGCTGAGCCGACTGTGGTGAGGCAAGATCCGGCTATTCAGTTTGACTGGGGGAGTGGCTCGCCAGCGCCAGGGATTCCTGCAGACGATTTTCGGATAGTCTGGACAGGGCGTGTCCAGGCACCAGATACGGCGACCTACCGATTTCGTGCCAATGTCGATGACCATCTGGAGGTGAAGATCGATGGGCACACGATGCCACTGTTTCGCTATGGAGAAAATCGCGAGGGCAGCTTGCGGATGGAGGCAGGAAAGTGGTACGACTTTGAGGCGGATTACCGAGAGTTTGGTGGCGATGCTAAAGCTACGATGTATTGGGAGAGCAAGTCTGCTGCGCGCCACATCATACCAAGCAATGCATTCCGTACTTTTTCTTTACCAGCGGGCGGGCGCGAGCTCACCGGTAGTGAAGCGACATTGGCTGCGTATGCGGTACAGGGGCCAGGAGGGCTCGACAGGACGGCGAAGATTCGGTCTACAGAGACAGGGTCTGTGCTGAAGCTAGAGGGAGATATAGCCTCTGGTCTGTATCAGCTACAGATTCCTGAGGATCATCGACCCTACTTTTCGGATTTCCTACGCAAAGGCTCCTCGGATATTCCGTTCACCGTGAAGCGTGATACGGCGGAGAGCTATCTGACTAGGTTGAGTGAGGCTGACTATGCGTTTTTGGCCGACTTTGTGACACTCGCGATGCCGCAGACGCTGGAGGAGTTGATTGGCTTTCTCAATGGGAATCAGTTTGGCCAGGAGCTATGGAAATGGTTACTGGTCGGTGCGTTTTTCTTTCTGTTAGCCGAGATATTTCTCTCGAGATGGATCGCCAAGAGTCGACGCATGGGCGAGGAGATCACCGTAGATTTTGATAGCCAGCAGGGACCGTCTGAGAATTTCAGGAAGCAACTGGAGAAAATGGGTAA
>JAHDID010000087.1 GCA_020630975.1 Verrucomicrobiota bacterium | reverse complement strand
TGGAGTTCTTCGGTGGCTCCCGGATCTTCCAGGGCTTCCGCTTCATTGAGTCGACCGATGAGGAAGGCGACGAGGACGAGGAGACTCCGATCCACCTGCTGGGTAAGGAAGAGGGTGAGGCGAAGCGCCAGCCGCTGTTGAAGCTGATGCCAATCTACTCAGGGCTAGCCGATCCTGGTACAGTGATGAAGGTCACGATCAAAGGAAAGTTTGGCGAGGCTCTGTCTAATGGCGAGCAGACAGTGGTAGCCGATGCCGGTGGAAACTGGCTGGCGAAGTTCCCCGAGCTGGTGATGGAAGACACACCTCACATCGTGGTGATCGAGCAGACCAAGCCGACCTGGGATATGGCCAAGGACAACCACGGCTACAACCTGCGGACCTACTTTGCTCCGGCGATCAGTCCGACGCACATCCAGAGTAGCCCGATGTCGGTGGACAATGTGATGGGTCGCCAGTTGTCAGCGATGCAGCACCTCTACAAGCAGGCGAGCTCTCCACAGGGTAATCTGAATGAAGACTGGCGTCTGGCCGAGTCCGAGCACTTCTCGGCGTCGGCGGTAGTGGGCACGACTCGCTAGGGTTGAGTGCTTAGAAAAGAATCTAAAGGAAAAGGCGATTGCCCAGTTTCGGCTTAGGTCGGGACTGGGCTATTGTTTTTTGGGCGTGTGAAATTTGTGCTGAGGGCTGCTTCCGCACTGATTGATTTCCCATCAAAAATCAAAGGGCCGAAGTTTGAGGTTCATTAGAAGTGTCTCAAGAACGGACCGCAGAAGTTGAACTTTTACCTGCTAAGGAGCAGGCTCGTTTCTGTCGGTCCTGCTGGGTCTTGCATTAGCAGAGACACGTTATCTGGTGGTTTCGCTGCGCTACTCCGGGCTATTATCTGTCGTGCCTACCGACGCTGTGTGAACCCTCTCGGTGGATTGTACCCTATTGAATGAAAATTGTACCCTATTGAATCTGGGCTATAGGGAGAGGAAGTGGCAGCGGCGATTGCAAACTAGTGGAGGGTGGTGGGACAAGAGCCGGAACCTTTAGCCGAGAGCTAGGGAGAGGTGTAAAACCAGTAAACTTGGGGCCTTAGACGGGTAGTTTCTGCTAAGGCTCTGAGGCTCAGCAAGTCCGTTATCATGAAGGACTAAAATTTGTCTGATTTGTTCTGATCTGGGGTTATTTAACTTACGGAATTTCGCCAAAAAACTCTTTGAACTTAGTTTTTTATGATATCTATTATAATTATATGAGTCATTTAACTTTCGTCCGATGCCAAATGTATCCACAGCCAAATGCTTCACCTTGGTTTTTTATCCGGACGAAAATCGCCTAACGGACGCTCTCGTGTCTCGTCTGTTACAGGCCAAACGTTGGAGTTCTTGGACAGAATCCCCATCAAATCTGAGCTCTTAAAACAGATTGGACGAAAAAAGTTCGTGGCACAATCCACAAACACCTAATAATCAACCAGAAGTAGAGAACACAACAAAGCCTGTCTCACACTATTAGTGCGAGTATTCTTACTTTTGAGACAGTATTTTATTGAAATTATAAAATATAGCGCTTTTAAGCCTAACAAAATCAGAAAAAATACGCGATTTTGCGAGACAATATCTGGGATTTTTGTTTCAATACTCAGTCACTACGTCGGGTAGTGACTAAAAATCGTTTTTATTATATTTTTTAGAAGCGCAAACGCCTTTCCTTTTCCTTTCTAGCCCTTTCCTTATTATGATTAGCAACTCTTGTCGCTCTGAGCGGCTCAAGACCTGGTACTTCGCACGTAGCAAGATGCGTGCCCATCGTAGTTTGATTCAGAAATTAGGTAGCCGTCGACGCCGTGTTTCTGAGCGCAGTAAAACTAGACCGAAGGTCCAGCAGTCGAGAAATCTCCATATGGAGGTGCTAGAGCCGAGGGTTTTGTTCTCTGCTACTCCGGGTACGACGCCTCCGGAGCCGGAGGTGACTGTGGACATGACACAGCCGCTCAATGCTGATAGTCCGGGCTCACCGAGTGCTGCGGACACCGCAGCGGATGGAACTCCGGGAATTTCTGGAGAAGCCGATGAGGAAATGATCGGAGAGCACATCGATTTTTCGATCACCTTCGATAACACGAGCGCGACATCCACTGGATACGGTCCATATATCGATTTTACTGCAGAGGAGGGGATCACCTTTGATACGGTGACTGATCCTGAAACAGGTGAGGTGACAATAGCTCCTGGTGCAGCCAACTACTTGGGTGATGATATAGGGGCATCCATTCAGGTGGTAGGCAAGATCGTCGATCTGAATGTTCTCGAGGCCGAGTTGCAGGCCGCCGCAGACGCATGGCTCCAGACACAGTTGGCGGATCCAGAGATAGCGGCTCATTTGGCTGCAGCGGGTATCACTGCTCCCACTAGCTACGATTTCTCGACTAGCTTCGACTCTGGTAATCCAAGTAGTGCAGCGAATTTCTTATTCAATGCTGAGCTGGATGCTTCCTACGAGACATTGCAGAATCTGATGGCTAACCCGCCTCTTCAGACGACGGCCACAGCTGTGATCGGTGACGTGCCCGATTCGAACGATATCACCACCCCAGGTACACCTGGTGCTATTCTTGGTGTGCAGGAATTTACCTACACCACTGAGACACTGAGAGGACCCGAGGGGCGGGATATTACCACGCCGCTTTCTAAACTTTGGGTGAATCCGAATCAGACGATCGATGTGACATCGTTGCATACAGCCGATTTGCGTCGTCTGTTTTCGACGAGGATCGATCACCCTCTGACTGGCGATGAGCTCCGCTCCGCTGGAGATCCTAGTCACAACCTGACGACAGGTCTACAGCACGGTGACGTGTTTTACACGATGGCCTTGCCGTTTGGTAGTTTCACCCCAGGTCAGCCTGCTGCCACGATCGATTTTGAGGCTCGTTTGGATCCTAATGATGGTGCCGAGGTGTTTTATGATCAGGGCGATCGCTCTGATTTTGAGTTGAGTGTACGCTCGATTGGTGGATTCCGTTTCGGATGTGATCCTTTCGATAATCCGAGTATCGATGTGCCCATCTTGGGCACGACAGTTTCGGAGGGTAGTGTCGTTCCTCAGGTCGTGGAGCTGGTGAAAGATGGCCCGGAGCATGCTGTCCAGCCTGGTCCTTCATTCCCCAATCAGTACGATCTTTACATCGATATCGCAGCGGGCGAGACTTTGGAGGATATTCGTATCGCAGATGTGATCCCTGATTCGTTGGTTTATGTGCCAAACTCGATCATCGTCGAGTATCGCAACGGTTCTCAGGTGGGCACACTGCGTGTCGAGCAGCCCGGCGGACTGGCTGCAGATGGAGGCTATACCGCTCAACAGTTGTTGGATTTCGTCAATAACGACACGCCGAATCTTCCGGGTGGTGACCTCATTCTGACATGGGAGTCTTTCACGGCTGTTGATAACATTAACAGCGATGGCGAGTATGATGCCTCGCTGGAGAATGATTTCGGCAATGGCGAGAATCTGTCTAGTGGTGGTGAGTTTCGGAGCCCGACCAGCAATGGTACGGTGCAAAATCACCCTCGTCTGACCGACCACAGGAGAAACGCGAATTGGGATATTCATGTGCGCTACGAGGCTTATGCGCCGGAGTTTCAGGCCGATGGCACGCCCAATGTAGGTGGGACAGATGCCTCTAATGAGGCATCACTCACGGCGACTCACAATGGTACTGCCGTAGTCGATAATGATACTTTCGAAAGAGGCCAGGATGAGGGCCGTCTCGATGACGACTTTGTCGAGACTGAAGTCGGCGGTATGGGGGTGAGCAAGAGCGTCACTAACATCTATGATGCTAATGGTAACCGAGTCGACCGTAGCACTAATGGTAGTGGTGAGGATGAGGTGATTCCAGGTGATATCATCGAATACCGCATCAATATGTCGATGTCGGATTTTATGGCTTTGGATAATCTGTCTATGGAGGATTTTCTATCGGATGGTCAAAGTTACTATGAAAACACTTCTCTTCTCGTAGGGGGGAACCCATTAGAGGGTACGACATCTTTCCAGAGCTATATCGCTGTACAGAGCAAAGGTATCGGTGATGATGCGGTGATTCTCG
Organism: Verrucomicrobiota bacterium; assembly: GCA_020630975.1. Classification (GTDB taxonomy): domain Bacteria; phylum Verrucomicrobiota; class Verrucomicrobiia; order Verrucomicrobiales; family DEV007; genus Arctic95D-9. The sequence goes on along the minus strand of JAHDID010000087.1, from coordinate 19,449 downwards.
GTTCATTCGACCAGAGTACGGGGGAGCCGTTGTCGGTTGTACCGTTTGGTTCTCCAGAAGTATTCACTGATCTGCAGTGGGATGGTACTCAGTGGATTGGTACTGATAGCAACGGAGTGCAGGTCGCGATCGGTAACCGAGGTAACTTTACTACAGCTCAAGATAGCGACGGTGGATCAGATTATCTAAGGTGGAATCTGTCTCAGCACGTGCTCGATGCCGGAGGGAATGTAACCAGTCGTACGGGTGCGTTTGTCGATGGTGATACCAATGGTGATGGAGTGATCGAATCAAACCTGTTTGGTGCAGGTGGTAGTGGGGTTTTCACGACAGAGCCAGATGGCACTCCTATAGTGATAAATGATGGCAATGCATTGACCAATGCTGCCGTCATCGATGCTGATGGCGATGGTGTGAACGATGGTCTCGATCTGGATAATGATGGTGAGATCGATCTCTATCACTACTTTGCGGGTGGTCTGTTTGATCCATACAACACCAGTGATTCGGATGTGAATAATGAGCAAGGGACCGGTATCGGTGCCGACGGTGATGGCGATGATCCAGGCCTACTCAGTGCCGATGATACAGGTGGTTACCACCGTTTTTATGACACCTTTACTCTAGGTAATTCGACTACTAATACAGTTACAAACAATCAGAGTCAGGCAGACTATGATGGGGCCGCCAATAATGGTAGCTTTACCGGTGGTAATGGAGCGAATGCTTACTTCGTAGGGGAGCAGATCACCATGTCTGACGGCTCTGTGGTGACGGTAGGTGCAGTCGATGGTACGGGGAATGTGACGGAATTTTCAGTGGATTCCTCCGGGTCCTCTTCCACCACTGCGACAGCTGGAGATATCCTCACACAGGGATCGTCGACTGGCACAGGTGCAGGCTTCGAACTGACACTGGGCGAGCGCAATACCGCCGGGTCAAACACAGGCACGACTCGGGATAACTTAACCGAGGATATTCCAGAGGTGCCTCGCCTGACCATCGTCTTCTACGCTAAGGTGGGTGCAAACTATCTGTCAGAAGATAATTCCAACGTCGATCAGGGTGGCACTGACGACGCGATCGACTTGACTGATAGTCTTTCCAATAATGTATATTTTAATGCGACAGACATTGATTCCTTTGCTGGCGATGCCGATGCCGACGGTCTATATGATCACCTAGACCCTGTGAGCGGTAGGCCGATCGCAGATCCCCTGAATGAGACTGACTTCGATGGGACTAACGGCACATTTGCAGCAGGTAGTGGCTATCAGGTCGGGGATGTGATTACCCTATCTGATGGATCCACAGTGACAGTCGATGCGATCGGTGCTGGTGGTACGATTACCCAGTTTACGGTAGACTCTTCAAATGCTACTGGCGCTAATTTGGGCGACACATTGACAGCCAGCGGCGGCAATGGAACAGGCTTTACGCTGACATTGGGCAACACACCGATCGATACGGTGTCGGTTTTGCCGAATGATTGGGGAGAGGATCGTCAGTCGACTTTTGAGACTACCACAGGGGTGACTCCAGCGTCTATTGATAAGGCTGTGGTCGCTCTGACGACGACTGGCAGTGGTGGCGATGTCACTACCAGTATTTTCAATAACGAGAATTTGCCAGCTGGAACAAACCTCGATTTATTTGATCGTCTGGGGAATCCGACCCCTGACGGCTCGATCGATGATGTGCAGCTACGTATAGGCGATAGTGTCACCTATCGCCTCACAGCGACACTTCCTTATGCTTCGGGTGAGGATATCATCATCCGCGACTTCCTGCCTCTGCCATCATTCAATCTGGCAACCGATTACCCCGGTGGGGCCCAGCAGATAGCGGACTACATAGGTGATACCAATGCCACATTGCCCAATGCGAGTGGTACCACGTTCCAGTGGGCTTACGGCCCGGCACATGATGTCGATACCTCTCGTATTGTCGATTCCAATGGAAATCCGGTCGATACGACTTTGGAGTTTGATCCGACACCGGATCTGAATGCTCAGGGGGCAAACGACGACACCAACAATCAGGCGGGTACTGTATATTTCGACACGGTCAATAACACCGTTATTTGGAACTTCGGTACTTGGAATGAGTCAGACGACGGTGATAATTTCACCGAAGGTGCGACCATTGATATCTTGTTCACTGTGAAGGTGAATGACGATCCGTTCGCGGATGGATTGTTTCTGACGAACCAAGTTGAGCTATCTTTTGATAACTCAGAGCAGCAGGCGAGCACTGCGGCGGGGATAATCCCTCTCGAGCTCCTCGGACCTGAGTTGCAGATTCGAAAGGGAGTGATCTCAGTCTCACCGACAGGCGAGACCGATGGTGCTTCATTTTCTAGCAATGGTGTAGGCGATTCTCTGACGGTCACAGGTGAGAACGCCGAGTTCACTCCTCATGGTCATAGTGAGGACAACACGAATCCATTCAATTCGTTAAGCAACGGAGGAACAGGGACGGCGGAAGAGACGATCTATGGTACATCGATTGGCTCACCGATTCCGATTAACACTGATTTCACCAATACCAACCTGCCTAACCGTGTCACGAACCTTGGCGCAGGACAGATTATCGCTTACGTCGATAACTTTGGTCAGACCATCACTCTGCAGGAGAACAATGCGGGGCAAATCATCCAGACCGATACGGGAACGGTGGTTGGCACGGTGGTTGACTCCACCACAGGGGAGATCGAGCTGGATATCACTGCGCTATCCGTGGTTTCCTCAGCGTCGATTACTTACAACTACGATGCCGGAGGTTCTGTGGCCACGGCGACTGGCGAGGCGTTGCCGTCTACGACGAATGGCCAGATGCCCAATACGACTATTGGGAACAGCCCTGTCATCCCCGGCACGGTTACCGTAACTGTTGGAACAGATACCTTTACTGATGATGGTAGCGGCAATCTGGTCAGCTCAGACTTTGTCACTTCGGGGACGATTGATTACAACACTGGGGCTCTGACCTTTAGTTTTGACCAGCAGTTGCAACTCTACGCTTCGGACTCGGCAGGTACGATTGTCGACGGTGTGTTTAATGGCTATCTGGAGCGCAGTAATCTGGTGCCTGGCTCTGCTGTATTGACGGTGAACCAATATGGAACACTGCACACCTACACAACCACTGGTGTGACAAGTACCAATCTGCTCGGCCAGGAGCTGGGTGATATTCAGGATAATGGTGGTTCAAATGTCGGTTCGATCAACTTCACTACTGGTGAAGTAACATTCAACGATAGTTTCACTTCAGCTGTTTCGATCGACTGGAATACTCCAAGCGGTGGGACGACTAACGTGACGGGTGAGGATAACTTAATCGATGCGGACAGTAATAATGCTACATCTGGTACGCTGGTTAATGGAAATATCACGGCAGGTTCGGTGGTATTGACACTAACTCAGACTGACACGTCGCTCGGCACAGAGTTGAACCCACTAACGGGAGCAGCTCCGTATGAGCTGACTGACAACCCGGGTGGTGGTATTGCGATCGATGGTACGCTATACACTCAGGCAAACGGCGGCGGCTTTACCCCTGTGGGCACTATCAACTATGCGACTGGAGCTTATACATTCGAGGTGCGTACGACTACTAGCCGCCCGAGTGTGATCGCTAGCTATGACTATGCGACTGCCGCGACTGCCGCGACTACCGTTTCTGCCACAATGACTGATGGCGAGATGGCAGCTCAGAGCCTTAATGTGGGTGCTCAGCCGATCATCGGTGGAAGTGTAGTTGTGACTATTGGTTCTGGTAATGGTGCGGTCGTCTTAACTGATGATGGAAATGGTAACCTGCTGGATGCTAATAATGAAGTGGTGGGTATCGTCAACTACGCTAGTGGTGCCCTCGATATCTATGGTGATTCTACCGACCCAGTGAATGGTGATCGTTTTGACGAGAAATATCAGCTCACCGCGACTTACGACATCAATGCTGGACCAGGCCGTATCAACAGTGACTACCTACATGGAGTCACCGATTTGGCTACTGAGGCCGAATTGGGTGAGTGGGCGAAGTTTGTCGATAGTAACTTGGTAAATGCTGATGCTGGTGATATCGCCACTTTTGGTATCTTTGTCGAAAACATCGGTGGCGGCGACGCATTTGATGTGGTGGTGACTGATGCCTTATTCGATGGCCCGATTAACACGGACTCATTCCAGACTAGCGAGACAATGCTGGTCGATAGTGATGCTGCGGATGTGAATGGTGGTTACGACCTGAGTTCTCTCAATCTGCAGATCGCCACAGGTGATGGCGTGGTGCTAAATGGACAGGCGCAGGATATCAATGGTAATGCCGTGGCTCTAGGCGGAACGACAGGCGACGACTTTACGCTTATTTACACTCCTGGCACCAGCCAGACTTTAGCAAATCTGAACGTGAGCAGTGGCACCACTGTTACGATTCCAGGTGATGCATTCTTACCTGAGGCGTTAGAATTTTCGGTCACTGGTACTGGTGTGCCTGGTCAGCCGTATCATGCGACGATCACGGATTTTGAGCTGAAGCAGACCGATGGCACCCTGACTGGCTACGGTAATCTTCGAGATCAAGACCTGAATGCTGTGGGTTACATTGACTATTCGACTGGCTTGGTGACATTTGGTCAGCAGGTTGATTCAGTCGACTCCATTACAGGTGTGCCGACCCTTTCTGCAGTGACGATTCCGGCAGCCTATGCGGGTAATGTTACAGATTCGATCACATATACCGACGCTGCCCGCCAGCTGGACGAGTTCTTTGATAGTGAGATCTCAAATGGAGCGATCCGAGGGTACTTAGGGCACACCAATGTGGTACCCAACACAGTTGAGATCGTCGTCGATTCCACTGGCTCTGGTCAGAATGAGATCAATCTGCCTGGTAGCATTACCTTTACCGACGACGGTCGCGGAAATCTGGTAGCCGGAGCGCTGCCTGCCGGCTTTTCAGTGACCAATGCTCTCATCGATTACGCTAGTGGTGAGGTGGTTATTAATCTAGCCATCACTTGGTCGGTAGATACGGCTTTCCAGGAGGCTTCCAATGCAGGAGTGGCGGGGAATGTCACCTCTATAGCGACTAACACAGACTTTCTCACCGATCGATCGCTACAGGTTCGCGATTTTGATGTGGGTGATAATTTTATACCTGGTACCGTAGTTGTGACGGTAGATGATCCACTGGATCGTAGCACGACAGCTCCATTTACGAGCACGACTCAGGTATTCACCGATGCTGGTGATGGTACTTTGCTCAATGATAGTGGTGTTCCAGTCGGTTCGGTCAACTATGTTGATGGCACTGTCTCGTTTAATGCGGCGATGCGTGATAGCGATGACAGCCTGGATGTGAGCTACCGCGTCGATTTTCAGACCATCGGGGCAGGGGCAGCTAATGCTGGTAACACGGGACTGCCAGTCGAGGATGGCAAGCTGACTGATGGCTCGCAGGGCGATCCTGCGCCATTGACCATCTCAGCGAATCAAGTCATCATGCCGGGCACCGTGACGGTGGTAGATCCGAGCGGTGTACATGGTGAGTTGCGCGACGACAGCCAGGGCAACTTGGTCAATTCCGGCGCCGACGGCATCTTTGGTACCACTGATGATGTGCCAGTAGGTACCATTAATTATGTAACAGGTGTTACGAATTTCGAGGTGACTGAGACGCTGTCGATGACGGCGGACTACTCCACGTCGAATCTTTTCCGCATCGAGTTCAATGACTCGATCGATTCGACAGGCGATGGTAACAAAGATCGAGAAGGTATTCTACAGGCCGGTCGTGATGATACTGTCAGCGATGCCGAAGGTGTGCCAAATAATGAGTCAGGTAGCAACGTGCTGGTGATCACTTACGATCTCGAGCTGAGCGATGACTGGCAGCCCGACGAGGAGCTGACAAACCAGACTGCGCTAGAGAGTTACTCGGCTGCTAATGGTGGCACGAATATCATTGCTGGTGAGCGCGAGACAGATATCGCTACCATCGAGGGGCGCGATGTCGAGGTGAGCAAGCAGCTGATGGCGACGAACCACGAGTCAACTGGTGTGTTCAGTGTCTTTGCTGAGAACCAAGGCTTCTTTGGTGTGGTGGAGTCCACACTCGACGCTCCGGATGTGGTGACTTTAGGGAATCAAAATATCGTGCCAGGCAGTGTGCAGATGACATTCCCTGGCACCGAGGAGTATGTGGTCGTGATCAATGCTAATGGCGATGAGCGAACCATTCAGAGAGATGAAGCGTATGAGCTGGTCGATGACGGCAATGGTAATCTGATCAATACCGTCTATAGCGCGGGCTACCAGGGGTGGCATAATGTAACTAACCAATTAAGCACGCAGGTGAATTCACGTGGGCTTCCTATCAATGGAACGACCCGTGTGTGGGGGCCTGCGGATGGTCACTCCAATGCGGTGCCAGGTACCTTTACGCTGAATAATTCGGATACAGTTCAAGATTTTCGAGCTGGTTTCGGTGGGGCTGAGCGCACGGTTACGACATACGAGGAGATCGTTATCGACCAGACGACTGGTGCGGTGATCGATCTGGCTGCTCTGGATATACCGACAGCGATTCAGACGACTGAGGGAGTCATCGTGAAGCATGTCGATCAGGAGCTTTATGGCATACCGTTCGGAGGACACGGATTCAACAGTGGTCAGGAGGCCGGTGTGGTCACCAATCAGCTGGTCACTCCTGCCTCAGTCGAGCCTGCGGAGCAGGGTTATTACGACCAGGCAAGTAGTACTTTCTATCTCGATGGACGTCTCGCTCCAGGGTCAATCACTTTGGAAGTGAATATCGGCGGGGTGACTAGCATCCTTACAGATGTGCCTTCTGCTAGTGCCCAATCTATCGGTAGCACAGCGTCTGGGTTTAATACGGGAACTGGTGCTTTGGTCGATGGTAATGGCACGGTGGTCGCCAATGTGAACTACGAGACTGGTCATGTCGTGTTTGTTCAGGCTAATGCGCCGCTTTCACAGGTGGTGGCTAGTTATGATTCCCTTTGGGGAGTGCTCGACTACGAGTCAGCGAATATCGAATTCGATCAGGCTAATTCTAATTACCTGTCGAATAATGTCTTTAACCCAGACGGGGAATACGCCGATCACAATCAGTTTGGCGATAACAACCATTACCTCAATTCAGTGACTTATGACCGTTTGGTCGGTACGATTGACTATCAAAATGGCGAAGTAAACATCTTCCAAGATTTCAACAATCATAATCACTTCGATACTAACGAGATTGAGCGCTATGCAGGTTTGATTGATTACCAGTATGGTAGTGAGTCGGCTTCAGATCAGACGCCGAATGCGAACAACGATCCAGGGACTATCGACGTAACGGTCGGTGAGGAAGTGGTTTATGGTATCGTAGTGACGATTCCTGAGGGTACCACTGAGCAGTTGACGCTGACAGATCATTTGCCTGAGGGACTTGAGTTGCTTGATATTCAGATCGTAACATCAGCTTCACAAAGTGAGGGGCTGCTACAGGATGATTTTGCTTTGGCGGGAGCATTCCCTGCCTTTAATCTCATCGTCGAAGGTACGACTATCGCTCAGCGGGACATTCAGTGGGGGCACGATGGCAATGAGAATGCTGACAACGTTTCGACAAACTTCCCTAACGACCACGGCACCGCTAGTGGCGTCGATCAGCCTTACGGCATCCTTGGAGGCAGAGATATCCAGATCCAGTTCCTCGATGGTATTGTCAATAATCACGACGCGGTCCAGGACGATACGCTAGATGACGGGACTGACTTGATCGACAGTGCGCAGAATAATTCTTTTGTCGTGAAGCTCGTGACACGGGTGATGAACGGGCAAACGTATGACCCGACAGCCAATCAGGAAGATGTCGGTGCGTCGACCACTAACGATCTCGATGGCGCTGCCGACTCGGTCGTAACCACAGGTCAGCCAGGTACTTCTCTTGGCCAGGAGACGGGCTCTCCTACCGGAAACTTTAACGGTGCTCTGATTTCGAATACTGCAGACGCGGTATATAACACAGGTGTGGTCAATGAGGATGCTGATGGTAATCTGACTAACAATACCGTCACGCAGGATGCGGGCGCTGTGAATGTGGAGATCGTCGAGCCTTCACTCAACATCGAGAAGGAGATCGTCGGTGCCAACGATGGCGGTACGTTTAACTACACCTCCGCTGTGACGGGGCAGACCGAGCAGGGCAATGACTATGTGGCTAACGTCGGTCAGGCGGTGACCTACCAGTTAACTATCAATCACAACACCAACTCCACGGCTGACGCGTTTAATGTCAATTTGACTGACCTCCTGATCGCGACTGATGAGAGCGGTGCGTCACTCGGAGAAGCATTTGACTTGGTAAGCTTCACGATTCAGTCGAGGGCTACCGATGGGGCCACCACTGGTGGGACTTCCTTTAACGGAGGTAATCCATTGACATTGTATACCGCGGGTACATTCCAGAGCTCTGCTCTCGGCTACACTGCGGGTACGTTTGAGACTCCTACGGTCAATACCAATTCGACTTACAACATCCCTGAGCTGTTCAGCTACGACGGTGCAGGCAATATCGTGCCATTCGATTTTGCGGCCTTTGCTGCGGACTTCGATGTGGATGGTGCTACGAGCCCGGGCACGAGTGCGGCCCACAATCTCGAAGGCGGGGCATATAGCAACGATGGCGAAGCTTCTTTCGAGCTCAACTTTGCCCATCTACCTCTAGGCGATGAACTGGTGGTGACTTACACGGTTTTCATTCCTGAAAGTAATGATGTAGGCGGAAACGATGAGGCTGCCGGTGATGGCGATCGTAATGACGTGGAGAACGTAGCAGACCTAGTCTGGTACAGCTTGCCAGACACAGCGACTGATTCTAGCACTACCGGCGGATCGAATCCTGAGGTGCGCGAGTACTCCGATAGCGATGCTGCCTCGCTCGAGCTGATCGGTCCTGATGTGGATCTAGCTATCGTGAAAGGTGTGTTGGCTGTGAATCCTATTTCCGGTTCGTCCCAGACATTCACTCAGGACGATGATCCGAATAATGACAACGACTTAGATGGTAACTTAGATGATTCCAACTTCACAGCGGTTGTCGATACGACTACGGCTGACGTCACAGCGAATCTCAATAACGGCACTTGGTGGACTGATGGAACATTAGTCAACAGTGCCTTTCTTCACCCTGACATGAATGATGTGACCGTGGCAGTCGTGCCGACTGCTGCCGGCGGTTTCATCATTGGTAATACCTATCAAATCACGGCATCTGGTACGACAGATTTCACGACGTGGGGCTCTGCTGACAACAACGTGGGTACTACCTTTGTGGCGACAGGGGCTGGCGATGGTGACGGAACAGCTGCTCTGGTGACTGCTAGTCCAAATATGGCATGGAATGCCGCGATCGATCGCGATTTGCTCACTGAAAATGGCGGTGTCGATGCGGGCGATGTGGTGACCTATGGCATCGTGATCGAGAACCAGGGAACCAGTAGCGCATTTGATCTGACCCTACAGGACGTGCTCTCACTGATTAACCCTGATGGTGACACGAGCCTGGATACCTTCACCAATGTGCAGGTGCGTACAGGTGATGGGGTGGTATTAGCTTCAGGCCTGACTCCTGGGGTGAATGGTGAATACAATATTAGTGCCGTCGATGCTGATGCGACTAATTCCACCACATCCGATGTGCGCTTGGATTGGACATTCGGTGAGCGTGGAGATGGAAGCGCTCTGCTGAGTGCGGGGCGCACGGCTGAGGATGAGCCACTGATCAATACTACGGGTAGCAATATTCTGATTATCACGTATGACATGGTGGTTGGAAACAACTTCCAGCCTCTCGATCAGGTGGATAACACGGTGCGCGTCACCAATTTCTCTGGATCAGAGGGCGGTGCCAACTATGTCGGAGACCCGAACTTCGTGGAGTTCCCAACGAACTTGATCGACGATGCTCGTATCGAGGGGCGCGAGATCGCCATGGACAAGTTCCTGGTGTCGACCGATCTGGCATACACTGGTGTGGAATTTACCAACCAGGATGTGGCGTTCATCGGTGGAATCAGTGAGATCACAGGTCTGCAGGCGGTGTCGTCTACAGCGAATGGTTTTGGTGGTAGTCTAGCCGGTCTCACCAGCGATAGCTTTGCCTACAACCCAGAAGACCCTACGGACACATCACCAGATCAGACCTTCAATGGTAGTGATGGGTGGCATGCCAATGCAGCTCCTGCGCAGATCGATTTCTCCCTCGGCCAGACCTATACCAAGGGCGATGGCGGAAATCTGTTTATCGACATCTGGGGCCGCGATATCATCACTCAGCGCGACAATGGCTTTGACATCGTGCTGACCAGCGGCGGGACCGAGGTAGCTAGAATGTCGAATGTCAGCATCGACGATGCGACGTTCTTCAGCCGGTTTGATGCTGCTGGTGCCTTGAGCACTGGGCAGCCAATCGATGGCTTTAGCCTAGTCCACCCGACCGAGAGCTCATTCACCATCATGGAGGTGCGTGCGGCGGCAAATGCGTCTGCGACTAGCCTGGTCGGGTCGATCATCGATCTGACTTCGCTGGATGCTTTCAACGACAATGCCGCTATCGAGGTCGGCTCGGTCACGGTCGATCTGGATGGTAATACCTATTCCGAGATCGGTACCGGTGCTCTCATCGAGACAGGGCTTACCGAGACCCCGACACCAGCGAGTGCGACCACTGTCGTACTATCTGCGGATGATATCGTGGCAGGTACTCTGGTATTAGACACTGGCACCTTTACCCTAGACAATGGAGTGGTGAAGAATGCTGCAGGCGACATCGTCGGCTCCTACGCCAACGGTCCTGCGACGGGGCAGACCACGGTCACGATGGGCGCAGCTTTTGCATCAGTCACGTCTGCTACCTACGATCGCGAGATCGCCGATATCGATTACAACGCGGGCACCATCACATTCACCGAGGATGTCGCGCCAAATACTGTGGCCGGCTACACCCCGTCGGTCGACTTCACACGCACCTTTGGCGATGCGAGCACAACGGACGTGACTCCTGGTGAGCAGGTCGTCTACGACATCGTAGTTAATATTCCCGAAGGTACGGTCGGTTTTGGCGGCGGTGGCACGGTCATTCAGCCGACGACTACGGCGATGATCTCGACTGGAGACATTGCGCAAGGAACTGTGATCCCGGATTCTGATAATAAGACTGCTACTGCGGTTACCGGTGGCAGTGTGGATCTGGATGCAGGTGGGACCTTTACCATTACGATTAATCCTACTGCAGCAGACGTCAGGCAGGGGACCGGTAGAGCTCTGATCGAGGTAGGCGGCCAGTCGAATGGAACTGGTATTTACCTAATTGACGGCATTCCTACCTTTATCACAAAGATCGGCGGTGCTGCTGGGGACGCGCCATCTTCATTGGATGATCGCGATTTCGCAGGTGATAATACGGTTGCCGTCCAGTTTGGTAATGGTACAGGAGGCACAGGTGTGCCTACTGCATTGTCGGCGGGACAATCCCATGTGATTTCTGTAGTGTTCGATCCTGTCACAAGCGAATTACTCTTCATCGTCGATGGTGTTGAGGAGACTTTCACCTTCTCGAACCTCACTGGAAATAACTGGCGCGGAAACGATGCCCTTACCGTAGCAGGTGTGACCGAAGGGAACGCCCTGTCTCCTCTATCCAGCGACGTGAATGACGGTCTGTTCAGTGAGATTGGTTATGTAAACGCGAATGATGCGGTGGATAATCTTGGTCAGTATATCACTTCGGAGGTGATAAATGGCCAGCTTGTTTCCGCTTACTATGATTTTACTAATGACGACCTGATCGTATCGATTAACACGTCCCCTGATGGAACGGGTACATGGACTCATACGACAGTGGATTCAGTTGGCGACGTAGGGACGTGGACTAGCATAACAGAAATCGATGGCCGACCTGCTGTCAGTTACTATGACGTTACCAATACAGCACTCAAGTTTGCTATTGCTGCTAATCCGGATGGCTCTGGTGGCTGGACGACCCATACGGCTGATAATACTGGTAATGAGGGACGTTATAGTACTCTGACAGAGGTTAATGGATTGCCTGCTATTGCTCATTTTGGAGGCGGGTCGAATTTGACTTTCACCATCAATGATATGGCCGATGGAAGCGGCACCTGGACCAGTTCTGATTTGGACACGGCAGGTGATACTGGTCGGTACAATAGTATGACTACTATCGGCGGTGTGCCGGTAATTGCGTTCGGTGATCGGACTACGGATACTCTGAAGTTTATTCAGGGTAATTCTGACGGATCCGGCGGTTGGGATGGTACCTGGGCTGCAGTGGAAACTGTCGATTCTCTTGGCGGAGCCAACGGAGCGGAATACATATCGATCGAAGAGGTCAATGGTGTCGCGGCTATTAGTTACTATGATAGTAATGGCGATGATCTGAAATTTGCGATCCGTAACGGAGGGGCATGGTCGACACAACTTGTCGATTCGGAAACTCTCCCAGGAGGAACAGGAGCGACCAATTCTGGGATTTATACGTCTTTGGAAGTGATTGATGGTGTGCCTGTGATAGCATTCCGTCAAAATGACGCAAATCCTAACAATGATTTGTATATCGCTACTAACTCGTCTGCGGATGGTACAGGCACGTGGGAGATGCAAAAAGTTCGCGATGGTGGTGCCTGGGCCTCTTTGGTGAATGCAAATGAGAATCCTGTGATTGTACACCAAGGTTCCAATAATCTACAGGTCGCCTATCCGAACCGTTGGATCAGTCAGTTTGAGGGAGATGTGATCTCGGCAGCTCTCTACAATGAAACCGCACCTACGGGTAATTTGGATAGTACGCTATCCATTATTGATCAGCTACCGGATGGCTTGGAGGTATTGGGCGTAGATATTATAACCGATGCAGCGCAGAGCACATTCCTTGATCAATCATACGGAGGTGGCTCGCCGACGATCAATGCGATCAATAGTAATGCATCCCTGAGTGGTTCTTCAGTGACTCTTAGCCCTAGTAACACTGTTCAAGGTTCGGGTGATCCCGCCATCACAGATATATTGAACATCGATCTTGGTATTGTAACCAACACGCCTGACGCGACGCAGGATGCTGCAAGCACTCAAAATGATTCATTCGTCATACGGGTAACCACTCGTGTGCTAAATGGAGTGGATTACAACCCAGCGTCTAATGGGACTACCACTGATGGTACTGGAGCGACAGATGATCTCGACACTGGCAACGAAGTCGTAGCTACCGATGGTACGGCGACGGGCGACCAGACAGGGGCACCGACTGGTAACTTCGAGGGCGCGATCCTCACCAATACAGCTTCGGCTACTTTCGACGATGTGACTGGCACCACTCAGGTTCTCACATCTGGCCAAGTAAACGTCGAAATCGTGGAGCCTGACCTTGTCATTGATAAAGCCATCGTCACCGGTATCTCAGAGACAAGTACGGTGCGTGATGCGCAGTTCTCGCTGACGATCTCGCATAGCGATACGAGTACAGGCGATGCGTTTAATCTCGTGATTGACGATGCGCTCGACTTTGGCACCGGCTCGGCTACTAATGCGGCGGTTATTGATCCTGCTTCATTCACCTTGGTGGATCAGAATGGCAATGCGGTCGCTTTCAGCTCGACGATGAATGGTACCACTGGCTTCCAGGTCAGTGGTTTTGATCTAGCTATCGGCGACACCCTCACACTCACCTATGATGTGGATGTGACGGTGGCTGATGCGGCTAACCAAAACACCATGCCAACTCGGGTGAAGGAGTACACGGGTGTGGCTGGCGACGTCCAGTATCAGCTCGACATTCCATCGACCTATGGTGTGACTTCTGTGACGATTGACGGGACTGCTACTTCGAACTTCGTGGTCAACTCGAACGGGCTCATCACATTCAATGGTGGGACTACCTTCACCGGAGGAGAGGTCATCGCGGTCACCATGGACAGTATCGATGCTGACACCGATGGAAACATTGATGGCGATATCGCGAATGAAGCTATCCTCACTTACTACAACATCGACGACGCGACCAATCCGGAGAATCGCGAGTATCAGACCGAGGACTATGAGGCGATCGAGATTATCCCGCCAGTCGCGGAGATCGTGAAGGTCATCACCGGTACTGGGCACGCCCACACCGGTAGTAGCCAGCACAATCAGCCTGGGGAGACTTCTACTGTGAATACTCTGATCGAGGAGCGCGAGGATGTCTTGCGCGATAGCTTCGATGCCGACTCCACTCCGCCTACTACTGGGCGTGTTCAAGCTGGAGTTTTGGATAATGGATGGCGTAGGACTTCAGGTTGGGTAGGCAGCCCCCCGGCAGGAGCTTGGGATATCACCAGTGGTCAGCTAGAGAATGCATCCACTAATACGACCAATTATACCGAGGGTGAGACACCTGTTTTTCAGTGGTTTACCAATCCGTTGGCGGGTGCAAGCACGGCGACGATTCTTGAGGTTAGTTTTGATTATTCCACGAGTGGTGCCGATATACTGACAGCCCATTTCTGGGCTGCTCAGAGTGTGACTGCACCTGGTACTGGTAACAACTGGATTACTAATAACCAAGGTTGGTCAAATGGCAACGCGAATCAGTTCACTAATTTAACGTCGGACGGTTACCAGTCCTATAATTTATTGAATGGCGATCCGTTGAGTACGGCTACTCGCGAGCACATCACTCCTGAGCTGAATGGTTCGGGTACGTTCACTTGGTCGGTCGATGTGAGCACTCTAGGTATCCCTGGTGTGTCTACAGTGGGTGATTTGGATACATTGTTCTTTGCCTTTGCTGGTGATGAGACAGGAGGTGGCACGACAGCCATAGATAATCTCGTAATCAACACGCTCGAGTCCACAGTAGGACCCACAGAGGTGGTCGGTAATAGCGACGACTTTGTCGACATTACCTTTGGTGAGCGTATTGACTACGAGCTTCAGGTGACCCTGGAAGAGGGTGACTGGACTGGTGTGACGGTGACCGATCTACTGCCCCCGGGCATGGAGTATGTAGCAGGGTCGGCCAATATACTAGCAGCCGGAAATCCTATCGGTATGACCAGTGGTGGTACGTTGTTGGAGAATATCGATCTCGACAGTATCCTCACCCAGAGCGGCCAATCGTTGGAGTTCTCTTTTGGCGATATGAGCAGCCCTGGCGATGGCGATGTGGCGACAGGTATTTCCGATACCTTCACCATTCAGCTATCTGCGATTTTGACCGACGTCGATCAGATCAACAATGGCGATGCGGTAATCAATAACGTAACCCTATCGACCGATCAGGCTGAGGACGACACTGATGATGCGACCGCCGACGTGGTCGAGCCGTTGCTAGAGATCGACAAGACAATAGTGGGAGACAGCACAGGTGATGCTGGTGACACCTTCAGCTACCGTCTCGAGGTGGATCACGGACCTGTAGGCACAGTGCCTGCAGTTGTAACTGGATCGACAGTCGAGCGCACCCTCAGCGGGGGCGCGACTACGGTTGCAACGAGTGGTTTGGCTCCATTTGGTGCCGGAAATAGCGACGTTTCTACTGAAGTCGTGTTCAATCTACCGACGATCGCCAGCGATACGGCTGTCGATTACGTGATTTGGGAGACTGGTGGTGCTGGCGATGGTTCGTCTCTGACGATCCGCGACGGCAATATCCTTCGCTATACCATCAAAGACGATGGCAACAATGTCATAGCCGAGTACACCCTGCCCAGCACACTCGCTGGCAACGATGTCCACGCAGTCACGACTTTCGATCTGAGCACAGACGAGACCAAGCTCTACATCAACGGAGTTGAGGTTACAGCGCCAGACTTGACGGTCACGACTAATGGAGACGTGACTGACTGGTCTGGCACAGATGGTGCGAGTATCGGTGTGCGACTCACAGATGTGGGTGGAACTTCGGCAGCTGGAGTCGATCTAAACGTAGCGACTACCTTCCCTGGGAATATCACTGCCTTCCGTAACTATGAGAGTGTGCTGTCAGCAGCGGATGTCACCAATAACTACTCTGCGGTGAATAACATCGCTGTTGGTGGCGGTTCCAGCACGGCTGATGCGTTTGATGTGGTCATTGGTGATGTCATCGATGATTCGCGTCTGGACTTTGTTCCGGGCACTGTTGATCTGACAGTGCTGGATCTAAATGGCACGATCATCTACGAGACAGTAGATGGTGCTGTGACTATCGATACATTGGCAGCCGCCACGGGGCTATGGGGGACGGGGCTGAATGCGCCTGTCATCGTAGAGGGTAACGATACCGTAGCGCCAGACTCCACCATCCAGATCACCATGGATCATCTGCCTCTAGGCTACCAGATCTTGGTAGATTTCGATGCTCAGCTGAACACGACTGTCGGTGCTAATGAGACGATCCCGAACACAGCGACGTTGACTTGGGACAGTCTGCCTGAGGACAATGATCCGAATGAGCGTGATGGTAATGATGATAGTACAGTGAATGTCACGACAGGTGCGTTCGTTGATATCGAGAAAGTCATCACTGGCTCGAATCTTAACCACACGGGTACCACTGAGCATAATTTGCAGGGAGTCGCGCCTGTGGGAGATGATCTGTTTGATGTGCAGGTGATTAATTCGCCAACCTCTGGTAGCGGCAGAAACTTAATCGTTAATGGCAGTTTTGAGGACCCAATCGTTCCTGATGACAACAACGCAGCTGGTGGGCCGGATGGTTTTTCTGGGTTTGTAGTTGGCGGCAATGGGCTTTCAGGCTGGACAGTAACTGGAGCTACTGCTTATGTTGTTGATGAGACTTTCGACAATTTCGATAATTACGCCAACGAAGCTGTGGCTGCTGATGGTGAACAGTTTGTGCAACTTCAGGATGGTAGTGGTGATTCTACTATTAGTCAGACTATCAATACCACCGTGGGTCAAGTGTATGAACTCACATTCGCTTATGGAGGCGTCAATGCCGCGGACCAAACGCGGACATTAACATATGATATTGGTGGGGCCACGCAAACGATCGATATCACTCCGACCAATTTGAGTACTGCTCCAAATACCTGGGATAATGAAACTGTACAATTTACTGCCACGTCTGCCTTAACGACCATTTCCTTTACCGGCGACTCCTGGGCTGGTTTTTGGGGTGTCGGTATCGATGACGTGCGTGTCCAGGAAGTTGTTACGGCTCCAAGTTCACTTGCAGATTGGCAGTCAATTTGGAATGATCTCGATTCCGGCACAATTACTACTGGCACGGCTATCGAAGGGCAATATGTACGAGTGTTTAACCCTGATAGTGGTGCGGCTGGCGATGGTACTGGTGGTCAGGATCACCTACACCTAAGTGAGCTTGAGGTATTCAGTAATGGTACCAATGTAGCTCTCGCCACTAATGGTGGAGTATCGTCTCAAAGCACTCAGAGATTCGATCATACTACGGGTGCATTGAATGACGGCTTATTCACCTATAATAGGCATATTCACACCGACAATATCACTGGCCCTGGTGAATGGGCTGAAATCGATTTGGGTGGTGATACAAGGATCGACGAAATAGTGGTCCATAATCGCAATAGCAATGCACAAGGGCGGTTGAATAACTATTCAGTGGAGGTATACGATAGTAATCGTGTTTTAGTCTGGAGTAGTGTCGGCAATCCTACACCGTCAACATCTACAAACCGGGCATCCTTCCAAGTGAGCGAACCCGATACGGTGGCTGGTTTTACTATCCAAAGTAACACGTCAGACACCGAGTCTACCTTTAACTATGCAGGTGATGCCGGAGATTTTGCTGCGGGTGATAATGCCATTGGCACCATCAATGACGACGGTCCAGGTGGAGGCACCGGCCCATTCGCTCCTACAGGTAGTGATGGCAATGCTTTCAGTGTTCGAGCCCAGACCTATATCGAGTTTGATCAAGCCGGCACGTACACCATCGCTATGGGGAGTGCTGATGGGCGCCAGCTATCTTTGAGTGAGGCGTTCCCTGGTTCTGCCGGTGGTTTTGCCGGGTTCTCAACTGCAGGCGGTGATTTGGATAGCTCTTTTTCTGCTGGCGATACCACGATCGTGTCAGGAACACTAACTCCTGCGGCCAGCGCCCCGACGGGGCGATTCATCATGGTCCAAAATAACGGGACGGATCTTCGCCAATTGCACATTGGAGAAATCGAAGTCTTTGGACCAGGTGCGACGCTGACTAGCGACAACGCCGGGGGGAATACCGCCACCGACTACGCAACTGCAGCTCAGGGAGCTACGTTCGAAGCCAAGGGAGCCACCAGTGGCTTTGCTAACGAACATCAGGGCAACGATGACGCCCGATTGATCGACGGGGTGGAAACAACTGGTGGCAACACATTTGGAATTCGTGGGGTTGGCGCCTACGTCATTATCGACCTCGGACAGGAGCGTGACATCGATACCATCCGCATTCATCAGAGAAACGATTGCGCTGGCTGTCAGCCGCGCTTGCAAGATTTTACGGTATCTGTGCTGGACGATGACGGTACAGGAAATCCAGATGTGAGCAGTGTTCTCGCCAGCCAAGTCTTTGCAACTCAACCTGCTGATTTCGGTTTTGGAGAAGTCGTTTTTGCGCCAGTGGCAACAGGCCCGACACATGACCATTCAGTAGCCACCTTTACCGTCAACGCTGGTGATGTGTTGGCTCTTGATGCCTACTATTTTGAAAATACCGGAGCTGACTCGGGAGAAATCTCGATAGCCAGTGGCACTTTCGCTGATTTTACGAATACCACCGATTTCCAGCTGCTGCGAACCGGTGCACTTCCTGGCGTGAATATTTCATCGGATGCTTCGCCATTCCTGACGACCGGTCTGGATGACTTCATCGATCTGACGCCGGGGGAGCAGGTCACTTACGAGCTGCAGGTGACACTGGAAGAGGCAAACTGGACGAACTTCACAGTCACAGATCAGTTGCCTGCAGGTTTCGACTTTGTCAGCGCTGAGATTCTGGCAGCCGACAACGTGGCCGGGGTTACTTCTGGAGGCACACTACTAGAGGGGCTCGACCTGACTGATGGCAATGGTATCTTGACGGTAACAGATGGTGAGCTTGCTTTCGCTTTTGGCGATGTGGCTAATGTGGCTTCCACCTCAATTGTTGATAATTCGTCTGGAGACGATGTCGATACCTTCACCATCCGTGTGACGGCTCTTGTAACAGACGACGCTGTCAATGTAAACGACGGCGATACAGCGGTGAACACCGCCACCGTCACGACAGGTGACGGCACTGATCCGGTGACAGATACCGCGACTGTCGATATCGTCGAGCCAGATCTGATCGTGAACAAGGTGATCACCACTGGTAATGTCATCGCCCCTGGTGGCACAGCTAGCTACCAGATCGATGTCGATCACACCGGTGACA
>JAHDID010000086.1 GCA_020630975.1 Verrucomicrobiota bacterium | reverse complement strand
TTGTTGGTTGTTGGTTGTTGGTTGTTGGTTGTTGGTTGTTGGTTGTTGGTTGTTGTGAATTTTTGTTGAGTGGGTATGAGTTGGTGTGGCTTTGAGGATATTGAGGGGTGGCAGGTGGCCCGGGAATTGAATCGGTCTGTCTGGAGACTTGTTGTGGACGGACGATTTCGAAATGACCTTTCGCTGATGGATCAGATTAATCGGTCGGCAGGATCTGTTATGGATAACATTGCAGAAGGATTTGAGGCGGGGTCTAATGCTGAGTTTATTCGTTTTCTTCGATACGCTCAGAGGTCGGCCGCTGAAACGAAAAGTCAGCTGTACCGTGCTCAAGATCGTGAGCATATCACCGCCGAAGAATTTCAGGCTCTATTGGCGCTCCAGAGGGAGGTATATAATAAAATTGGCGGTTTAATTAAATACCTAAAAAACAGCTCCAAGCCACAATAAGCAATACCTTCGGAACAAAGAACAAAGAACAAAGAACAAAGAACAAGCTCACATTTTCTCCCGCAGTTCCTCGATCATCGCGTCGATTTGATCGATGAGTTTTTCAGGGGCGCGGCGGCGTTGGACTTTGTTCCAGAGGACTTCGCGGAACGATTCTAGGAGTTCCAAGGGGGGCTGGTCTTCGTAGTTGGTCCACTCGGGTTCGGCTTTGGGGCGGGAGGCAAAGGTCCAGCGGGCGGCGTGGTAGTTGGCCCGGTGAAAGGTCAGTTCGCCGTCTTCGTCTCGTTCGCGCCATTCGTGAGTGGTCATACTATGCGGATAGGACTTGTTTGAGGGTGGCGACGCAGCGCTGGTTTTCCTCCATGGTGCCGACTGAGATACGCACCCACTCGGGGAGCTTGTAGCCGGCCATGGCTCGGACGATGACGCCACGTTTGAGCATATCGGCAAAGACAGCATTGCCATCGCCGACTTTGACGAGGACGAAATTGGCGTAGCTGGGGACGTAGTCGAGCCCCATCTCGCTGAAAGCTTGCTCGAGGTAGGCACGGCCTTCGTCGGTGACGGTTTTGGTTCGATCTTGGTGATCCTGATCGGCTAGCCCGGCGATGGCACCCGCCTGGGCGATGGCATTGGTGTTGAAAGGTTGGCGGCATTTTTCCAATACAGTAGCGATCGCTGGCGTGGTGATGCCGTAGCCGATACGTAGCGCTGCCAGACCCTGAATCTTGGAGAAAGTACGCATGATCACCACGTTTCGGCCCTGTTTCACATACTTCAGAGTATCGGGTGGGGTATCGAGAAACTCGTAGTAAGCCTCGTCGAAGATGACGGTGACGTGGTCGGGCACCTGATCCATAAAGCGATCGATCGCCTCTTGCTCCACTAGAGTGCCGGTGGGGTTATTGGGATTGGCGATGAAGATCTGGCGAGTGTCGGGTGTGATCGCAGCGGCCATGGCCTCGAGGTCGTGGACATAGCCAGGGTCCGGTACCTCGATGGTCTCTGCTCCAAAGAGAGTGGCCATGAGCCGGTACACGACGAATGCGTGCTCAGCGGCGATGATGTTGTCGCCGGGCTTGAGAAAGCCGTGTCCGACTAGTTCGATGATTTCGTTGGAGCCATTGCCGAGCACGATCTGACTGCGCTCTAGCCCAAACTTTTCAGCGATCGCTTGGCGTAGCTTGTAGCCACCGCCATCTGGGTAGATGTGGGCCTCCGCGGCGGCTTCGCCCATGGCTTGCACGGCTTTGGGAGAGGGGCCTAGTGGATTCTCATTGGAGGCGAGCTTGATGATCTCTGCGGGATCGAGCCCCATCTCGCGGGCTGTTTCCTCGATCGGCTTGCCGGGATCGTAGGCGATCAGGCCGTCTAGCCAGGGATGCGCTTGAATGGTGTCGGTGGGCATGATGAAAGTGTAACGGGTAAAATACGTCGGCGGGTAAGAAACGGTGGATCGACGGAAAATCAAATGGGGGGTGGTTCGAGAGTGCATCTCGCTCTTAATCCTACTCTTACTCTTAATCTTAATCCCCAGACGGTTCAGGATGCTCTGCGGGGATTAAGAATAAGAGTAGGATTAAGAGTAAGAGTATCGGCTTTGCCGATTGTACCCTATTGAGTGAAAATTGTACCCTATTGAATTAATTCTGTACCCTATTGAAATTATCCCATAAAAAACTAAGTGTTCAAATGTCGTGATATTTAATCTTTTTTAAATTTACGTTTGTCCATGTGGATGATCTCAGTAGGATATTTTTGTGATATTGGAATTTGCAGTGCTAGGTAGCGGCAGCTCAGGAAATTGTGCCGTGGTGACCTATGGAGAGACCCGGATCCTAGTGGATGCAGGGATCTCGGCTAAGCAGATCCAGACCCGGCTACAGGAGGTCGGGATCGATCCGGACAGTCTCACGGCTATTCTTTTGACCCATGAGCACGGGGACCATGTGCAGGGGCTGGAGGTCTTTCTGAGAAAGCGGAAAACTCCAGTGTATGCGACAGTGCATACTAGCCACATTGTGCAGCAGGATCGTATCAAAAAAGCAGGCCAAGAGATCGCTTGGCGGAAGTTTCAAGCCGGGAGCAGTTTTGAAATAGGTGATCTGACGATTGAGACCTTCAACGTGCCACACGATGCGATTGATCCGGTGGGGTTTGTCTTTGAAGCACCTAATGATGGCGGTCGTGTCGGTGTGCTCAGCGATGTCGGGCATGTGACGCGTCTGATCGTGGAGCGTCTGCAGGGGCTGGACTCGCTGTTCGTCGAGTCGAACTACGACGATATCATGCTGCAGGAGGACGATAGGCGCCCTTGGTCGCTGAAGCAGCGGATCAGCAACCGCCATGGTCACCTGAGCAATAAGCAAACTGCGGAGCTGCTAAAAGAAGTCGGCACACCATCGCTACGCCATGTGGTGCTGGGGCATCTGAGCTCTGACTGCAATACCGCTGACAAAGCGAAAGAGTCGGCTCGCGAGGCGCTGGCCGAGATGGGGCTGACCGATGTGGAAATCGCCTGTGCGGAGAGAAAGAATCCAACTCCGATGCTGGCCGCAGTGAAGGGCCAGTCGGCACCAACATTGGTAGCACGCGATCCAGAGCTAGATAGCGAGATAGCCGAGGCGGTAGCGACTGTCGAAGAGCAGCTAAAGACCACTCCAGCACCAGCTGTGGCCGCGATCATCGCCGAGGCGAAAAATGTGCCAGAGACAGCGCCTCCATCGGTGGAGAAAGAAGAGCGACCAGTGACGATCCCGCCGGCGGCTCAGCCAGCCGCCGATGTGCCACATTTTCCCGGAGTGGGAGCCAGTATGTTTGCCGGGCCTGCGGATAGCTCGCCCAGCGTCCAGACACTGGAGGAGCTAGCTGCTGCAGCGATCTCGGATAAGAAATCTCAAGCTGAGAGGGCCCCACGTGCCAAGGTGCAGGCCACGACCTCTGCCGATAGTGAAAGCGCCGTGCAGATGGAGCTTTCTCTCTGATCGTTTCTAGCTATCGGCGTATCTGAAAAAGTCACATCGAGTGGGTCACGTTTCTGAGACTTACCGGATTGGGAAAACCATGCTAGGATCGCACTTGATCTTAGCGATCAATTCGCCAACCTAGTTTCTACCATGTCGATCAACTTACTCGAACTGATGCAGCGCACCATCACCAGTGATGTGGTGGACCAGGCTGCAGGAATCCTGAATCTGGACCAAGACCAGGCCCGTAGTGCTGCAGACGGTATCCTGCCGACGCTGCTGGGTGGCATGGTCGCCAAAGCTAATACGCAAGCCGGAGCCGATCAGCTGGGGAAGGTGCTAAATCAGGATGATGGCACGGTGCTGGACAATTTAACAAACATCCTAGAAGGGAACTTCGGCGGCGGCGATAGGATGTTGGCTGAGGGCAGAGGCCTACTGAGTGGACTGTTTGGCGATCGGTTGGATAAGATAGTGGATCTGATCAGTGACTCGAGTGGCCTCAGCCGAGGTGGGGCAGGATCGATCATGAGCATGGTGACACCAGTCATCTTCAGTCTATTGGGACGAACCAAGACGGCCAATCGGCTGGGAACTGAGGAATTTGGTAATCTACTGCTCGATCAGAAAAAGCATCTTCGACAGTTTTTACCGGGGTCGATGGTGGATTCTATCGGCATCCAGGGATTCGATGAGGACACGCACACAGCACCAGTGATCTCGCTGGCTGAGAGCAGCCAAGCGACTACGACAACATCTACCTCTCAATCACCGAGTCGAGCGGCGGCTGTAGCAGCGACATCTGCAGCTGTGGCTGGCGGCGGTGCTGCGGCTACTTCAGCTAGACGCGAGAAGGAGAGGGGATTTTGGAATGAGTTTTTCCGTTTTATCCTGTGCGTCGTGGTGCTCTCGGCACTGGCTTGGTCGCTGTGGACATTTGTCTGGAAAGGCTACTTCCAGCCCAATCATTTCTCAGAAACCCTAGAGCCAGCAGCTGCTGAGACGGCAGATCCTCAGGCTGAATAGGTTTTTCTGGCCATAAGACGTCACTTTGTTTCGAGATACGGCAAAATTTGCGGTAGACGGCGGGGTATTTTTTCCTAGCCTTATCGACAGATCCAAAATCACTAACACGACACCAAACAGACTAATGAAAAAGCTATTCACGCTATCTATCGCCTGCCTTGCTATCGCCTTTTCTTCCAGCCAAGCTAGGGCTGAAGGCGGTGTGGCCATCGTTGATCTCGACGCCGTGGCCAAGGAACTAAACGTCATCGAGTTTATCGAAGTCACCCTAGCCAACCTTGGCACTGGGCTCGACGGCGATCTGAAATCGATGCAGCAGAATCTGCAATCCGAATTCGACTCGGAGAAAGGCAAAGTGGAGCAGAAGCACGGTGGCGACATCGAGAAAGCATCAAACGAGGAGAAGCAGGCTCTGCTGGTGAAAAACCGCGATCTGCAGATCCAGTTCAACCAGGCTCGCAATCAGGCGGCTCAGACCATGAATGTGAGGAAGTTGGAGATGATCAGCAAGTTCCGCAATGAGCTGAAGCCAGTCGCTCTAGAGGTGGCCAAGAAGAAGGGCATGGATGTGGTGCTGAATAAGGTGATGCCACCTGTCTACGTCTACTCCGACAGTGTCGACATCACCAAAGATGTGGCCGCAGCAGCAAAGGCAGCTGGTATGACCAAGACTGTGCCAGAGCGCAAAACCGCCCAGTAACATCTGCTTTTACTCCCGCGACAACGCATGAGCCTGGGATTGACGCGCCGCTGATAGCGGGCTAAAGCCTAGGCTCATTTATTTTCATCTCTTAACTATCACTGAAACTTTATGGCAATCAAAGTAGGCATCATCGGAGCTGGCGGTATGGTCGGCTATCACATCGACGGATTTAAGCAGGGCGGTGGCGAGGTCGTAGCTATCGCAGACGTGAATCTCGACGCTGCTACCAAGGTGGCCGAGGAGCACGACATCGAGATGGTGTTTGAGAGTGTCGACGACATGCTCGAGTCCTCCGAGATCGATGCGGTATCAGTCATCGTGCCAAACAAGTTTCACGCTCCTCTCGCTATCCAGGCGATGGAGGCTGGCAAACACGTCTTCTGTGAGAAGCCACCTGCACTGAGTGCGGAGGAGGCTGAGGAGATGGTGGCTGCAGCTGAAAAATATGGCACCACGCTGATGTTCAACTTCAACAACCGCGCTCGCCCTGAGTCGCGCGAGATGATGAAGCTGATCGATGCTGGCGAAGTGGGCCGCATCAACTCCGCGCAGGCCAAGTGGATCCGCCGTACTGGTATCCCAGGTTTCGGTGGCTGGTTCACCAACAAGGCTCTATCTGGCGGTGGTCCGATGATCGATCTGCTGCACATGCTAGATCTCGCCATGTATTTCATGGGCTATCCCGAGGCTGAGTATGTTTTGGGTCAGACATTTGATGATTTCATCACCAACAAAGACTTCAAAGGCCCATGGGGTATCCCAGATCGTGAGGATGGCGTGACTGATGTCGAGTCTGCGGCACACGGTTTCATCCGCTTCAAGACTGGTCAGGTGCTAAATTTCCAGATCTCTTGGGCAGAGATGGTCAAGCGCGAGGAAGTGTCTGTGGTTTTCCAGGGCTCCAAGGCTGGCGGTAAGGTCGAGCGTCTGTTCGGCACCGATGGCCTGGACGAGACAGCGATCGACACCTGCGAGCTCTATGTGCAGGAAGACGGCGAGTCGGTGAACAAAGTGCTCCGAGCCGAAGAGTGCGAGGACATGGGCCGTATCAACTCGGCAGCCAACTTCATCGAAGCAATCGATGGGAAGTCTGAGCCTCTCAACACACCAGACCAAGCTCTGACGCTGATGAAGATTATCGATGCCGTCTATGAGTCTGCTAGCTCTGGTAAGCCAGTGGCTATCTAGGGGGAAAATAGGGGGCAACTCAATTTACAATAGTTTTGGAAGAGCACCCTGTAGGGTGCTCTTTTTATTTCAGTCTTGTGTGGAGGTGAGGGCTATTTCATCTCGATAGCTGTAACGAGATCGGGGATCACAGCGCCGACGACATCGTTGTGGCCTCTTCTCGGTAGAGGGATGAATGTCGCTCGCTCCGCCCCGGCGATCTCGGTTAGCTCTCGACCCATACTGATCGGGATCAGCGAGTCGGCATCGCCGTGATAGATCGTGATCTTTGGGCTGGAGGGGTGTTTGCTCAATTGAGCGATGGTGCTGCGATTGTCGTAGTGATGGCGGAGTAGAAAAGATAAAAACCCGACTTTGAGCTTTGCCATATCTGCCATGGACGTGAATGGCGCGATCGCCGTGACTGCCGTCATCTCATGAGTGGCGGTGGTGTGCAGCGCGATGGCTGCGCCTAAGGAGT
Organism: Verrucomicrobiota bacterium; assembly: GCA_020630975.1. Lineage (GTDB taxonomy): Bacteria > Verrucomicrobiota > Verrucomicrobiia > Verrucomicrobiales > DEV007 > Arctic95D-9. Next base: position 16,780 of record JAHDID010000086.1, on the reverse strand, counting down.
GACCGATGGCACTCGAGCGCGACATTAGCTCTTCTTTAGGCAGGTTCCACTGCTTTGCTAGAGTGGCGATCAGGTCATCGACAGATTGGTAGATGGCTTCTGGCGAAGGTTTGCCCCGACATTTGCCGTAGCCGGGGTAGTCCACCAATACCACGGCGGTGCCGCTATCGGCGAGGTCGAGCTGATCGAATAGGGGCTCCCAGCCCAGTGCCGTCGAGCCATTCCCACCAAACAGCCACCAGACTCGCTCTGGTGTGCTATCGATGGCCGTTTTCGGGAAGACATAAGAAGTCTGAGAATTGCCCAGCGATGGGTAGCGCACTTGGTGCAATACTTGGAATGCCTTGGCCTTCGGAGCGTAGCCTCGCGGATGATAGAGCATCCGGTGCTGGCCAAAGTAAATCATCGCCAAGACGCAGAAGATCGTGGTGAGGCAGATGATAATGATGAGGGCTTTGGGCATGGCTGTAATCTACGAGATATTTTAGAACTTTGAAAAGTCTGGTTTGCTGTTTTCGGGTATAAAGAGACGAAAACAGCCGCCAATTACGTCCAAAAAAGTACCGGAAACTCTGGTGCTCTACTCTAGAATGGCCCACCGAGGTTCTGTTTCGCCTTGTTGTCGCCCATGGATTGGCTCTACCCACAGCTACTATTTCTGATGCTACCGGCTCTCGGCTGGCTGGTGTGGTGCGATAGTCGCTCGCTGCATCCGATGGGGCAGGACCGGCGGCGGGCCTTGCTAGTCATCCGGGCGCTGTGTGTGTTTCTCGGGATTATCGCCTTGGCTTCGCCAGCTAGGTTGCTGCCGTCTGCGGAAAAGGGTGTCATCTTCGTGGTCGATAGCTCGCGTAGCATGGGCAAGATCGGTCTGCGCAAAGCCTCGGAGGCGGTCGAGTCGATCTCGCAGAGGCTCGGAGAGTCGGCGGGCGTTCGAGTGATCGTGGGAGGCAAGTCGGCTCAGATCATCGATCCCGCCGAGTTCGCTGCGGCATCCGATGAGGATCTCGACAGTTGGCTGGAGAGCTTTGGATCGGAGTCGCGGCTAGAGGGGGCTTGTCAGTTGGCTCGCGGCATCTTTCCTGCAGGGGCATCTCGGCACATCGTGCTACTGAGCGATGGGGTGGAGACTCGTGGATCGGTGCGCGATTTTGCTCGAGAGGCTGCTGTGTCGGACATCCAGGTACATGCTCTGGCGATAGGCGGCGAGGTCGAGCCAGATGTGCGCATCACTAGTCTGACAGCCTCTCAGACACGCATCACCGAGGGGGCGGCGCTATCGCTCAAGGCAGTGGTGGAGGGTTCCATCTCGGGTAGCGGTCGTCTCCGATTGTTTGAGAATGGCATCGAGGATGATAGTGTCGACATAGAGGTGGTCGCTGGTGAGCCGATCGAGCATGTCTTTAAGCGCTCGCCAGATCGGCGCAATATCTACAACTACCGAGTGACGATCGAGGGCTTTGAGGGGCGCGATGCGATCCCAGAGAACAATGAAGCGCTGGCCATCGTGGATGTACGCGGCAAGCCACTGGTGCTATATATCGAGGGCGAGGAGGATGAAGATCGATATCTGATCGAAGCCATGGCCCGCGAGGGTATCCAGATCGATTCTCGGCAGCCAACGGCGGTGCCTAGCCGGTTGCAGGAGTTCGCCGGATACGATGCGGTGATCCTTTCCGATGTGCCTGCCCACCATATCGGCGAGCGGCGAATGCTGGCGATCCGGGACTATGTGGAAAAGCTGGGCGGTGGATTCATCATGGTCGGGGGTATGCGCTCATTCGGTGTGGGGGGCTACTACCGCACACCGATCGAGGAGATCCTGCCGGTGAAACTGAAAGCTCCGGACCAGGAGGAGATGATGTCGTCCGCACTGGCGCTGGTGATCGATCGATCTGGCTCGATGACTGGGCAAAAGATCGAGGTGTGTAAGTCGGCCGCTATCGCCACCACGGAGCTACTGAGTAGCAAAGACTACATCGGAGTGTTTGCTTTCGACTCGCGTGCGCACGAGATCGTGCCGATGACACAGGTCACCTCGATGGCATCGATCGCCAACCAGATCGCAGTGATCGGCTCGGGAGGCGGCACCAATATTTACCCCGCTATGCAGCAGGCTCGCGAGGCGATGGGCAGGCTGAAGGCCAAGATCAAACACATGATCGTGCTGACCGATGGTCAGACCAGTGGTCAGGGCTATCAGGCACTGGCCTCGGAGTGCCAGGCCGAGGGTATCACGATATCGACGGTGGCAGTCGGGTCAGGTGCGCAGATCGGTCTGCTCCAGACGATCGCAGCCGCTGGCGGTGGGCAAAACTATGTGACCATGGATCCGACCGACATCACCCGGATCTTTACCCAAGACACGATGGTACACACTGGCCGGATGATACGGGAGCAGGCCTTTCAGCCCAAGCAGGTCGAAGGCCACCCGATGCTGAGAAACTGGAGCATCGATGAGGCACCACCTCTACTCGGCTATGTGAAGACCAATCGCAAAGCGACCTCGCAGATCCCGCTGGTGACCGATCTGGATGATCCGTTGCTAGCTCACTGGCGCTACGGATTGGGCAAGGTGACAGCCTTTACCTCCGACTGCAAAAGTCGCTGGGCCGCTCTGTGGGTGGGCAATTGGTCCGGCTATAGCCAGATGTGGGCCCAGATCGTAGCGGAGACTGCGCGTCCGCCACAGGGCCGGCAGATGGATCTGCGACTCGATCTGCAGGGGGAGCAGGTGGACATGGTGGCCGATCTCCTCTCCGATGCGGGCACTCGTCGCAATGGGGCTACCGTGCAGGCCGATGTGTTTTTCGTCGCGGCGAATGCACTGGGCGCCGGTATGCAGCCGCACACGCAGACACCGCTGGCCCAGACTGGACCGGGGCTGTATCAGGCGAGCTTTCTCCCAGACGAGCCCGGGGTGTACATGGTCCGCGCCCAGGCAGGCTCTGAGGTGGTATCCGCAGGCTATGTCTACAATCCGTCTAGCGAGGTGGCCTCTGGTCGGGTCGACGATGGGCTGTTGCGCGAGGTCTGCGAGATCACGGGTGGGCGATTTCTCGAGTCGCCAGACGATGAGCTGATCCTGACAGGCGAGGCGACGGCACGCTACCTAGAGCTATGGCCTTATCTTTTGCTGGCTATGGTGGTTTTGTTTCTTGTCGACTTGATCATCCGACGTTGGGAGAATGTCCCTTTCCGGCGTGCATAGGTGGGGATTTTGGCAGAAATTTTCTTTTGTAGATCGTTTACGCAGGGTAGTCGTTTCTTATCACCGATATTTTATCTGCGTTTCACCCATGACCCATCGAAGTCCCTCTCGATTTTTTGCCGCTATCTGTTTCGGTCTGTGCTTAGTCTGCTCTTTGTCGGAGGCGCAGGACCGAGTATCGAGAAAGGCACCCGCGATCTATAGCGAGATTTCGCCCATCTTGCTGCCTCTGAAGACCGCGGTGGAGCAGAAGGCCACCGATGAGCGCGAGGTAGACCCAGAGCATATCGAGAGCCAGACGTGGCGAGAGATCCTGCGCGAGACGGTCTACTATATCGATGCCGAGATGCGTCCCTGGCGAGCTGAGCATGTGATCCGTCAGGTACTGAGTGAGACCGGCATCGAGCCAGCCAAGGAAGCGACCTATAGCTATTCGCGCAGTCTGGTAAAGCCTCACGTGGTACTGGCGCGCACCGTACAGGCGGATGGTCGAGAGGTAGCTGCCTTTGATAAAGGTATCTTCGTACAGACGCCCCAGTATCTAGCCCAGCAGGCGCTTTATGACGATCAGGGCGAGCTACGTATCATCTATCCACAGGTGGAGAAAGGCAGCATCACCGAGAGTATCGTGTTGTTCGAAGAGGTTGAAAGCCTATCGGAGGAAGTCGGCCACACGGTCAGATTTTGGGGCAACTTTTCGGAAAATCGTAGGCGCTTTGTCGTCGATGTCCCGGAGGTGCTAGCCGATCAGGTGAGGCTGTCGGAAAAACAAATTTCAGCTCAGAAAGGCAGCCTCGGCCAGATCCCAGAGGGCCGCAGGCGCTGGGTGTGGGATCGGGAGAATCTCTCGTTTCCCGAGCAGGAGGCTAGTGGGCCCGCTATCTTGTCTCTCGTGCCCCAGGTGCGGTTCAGTACCTTTCGGACCTGGGATTCGGTAGCGAGTTGGTACACGGGGCTATTGGCGGGAGAGGTCAGTCGGCAGCCGCCGCATCAGGAGGCTAGCGATCTGCTGGCGACGATACCCGAGGATGCTAGCCGAGAGGAGACGGTTAATCGGTTGCTCGACTTTGTCGCAAATGACATCCGCTACACGGGGCTGGAGTTTGGTATCTCGGCGTTTAAGCCAAATTCGCCCAAGGAGGTGCTGGATGCTGGCTATGGCGACTGCAAAGACAAGTCGAACCTACTGAGAGTGCTTTTGGAGAAAAGAGGCATCCCTGCCTACATGACGCTGGTGCGCTCCCGCTCGTTTGGCAGGATCGAAAAAGACGCGCCCCACTTCGGCGCATTCGACCACTGCATACTGGCAGTGGAGACGGAGGATGGCGAGTTGGCGTTTTGCGATCCGACTTTCACCAATGCTCGACTCGGCGTACTGCCCAATGGCGATGCTGGCCGCGAGTTGTTCGTGATAAGCGAAGCGGGTGGCCGCTGGGTGAGCACCGCTATCCCAGACAGTTCGACCAATCGCTTGAGTTTTGCCTACACCCTAGAGTCTGATCAGAGCCTATCGGGTAAGATGAATTATGAAGGGCGCGGTGCCGATGTGTTGGCCAGCATCCGCACTTTTCAGACGGGCAACAAAGTCGAACAACGTATCGTAGCGGGGCGCTATGCGTCTTCTCTGTTCTATAATACCTATGCTCCGGAGGTCTCAGTGACTCAAGCGGATGCCGATAATCAGACGCTGGCCTTCCATGCCTATGTGGTGCGATCGGGCCAACGGCAGGCCCAGGCCTACCTGACGGATCGGCAGATCGATTTCAATGTGCCCGGTTTACCGAGTTTTGCCCCGTGGGTGCCGACTTCTGGGGAGAAAGATAGCGAGCGACGCACCAGTTACCGGCAGATAGGCAGAAAAGATGCGGTGCAGGGTACCATCAAGCTGCCAGATGGTTACCAGCCCGAGCATGTACCATCTCCCTATAGCGTCAATTCCGATTGGCTATATGCCAGTGCATTTTGGATCTACGACGAGCCGACCAACCGGCTATCGCTAGAGCTAAAGATGATCTCGCGAGCCGGAGATATCCCTCCCGAAGAGTTTGCTTCTTTTGCAGCTAGCGCTCGGGAGTTGCGCAAATGGCTTTCGGGATCGCTAGTGCTAAAGCCTTCGGCAGGTGGCAGCTTCACAGTCGCTCCGAAGCAGAGCTTGAGTCATTTCAAGGTGTTGTCCGACGGGGATAGTCAGTTGGCCTACGTCGACTACCGCTACCCATCGGATGGCGATGTCGAGCAGAGGCGGATGGCTCTGGTGCGGACGTCGGAACTGTTTCCTAGCGATCGATTGACTCAGTTTCGCTGCGAGGTGCAGCTAGCGCTCATCGATCTCGATGGTGGCGAGCCCCAGGCGGTGATCGATAGACTGCAGCATTTGTTAGCAGAGGAGGCAGGTCGCATCCCTGTGGAGCATTATGCCGAGGGCGAGGGCTATTTTGCCAGTGCTCTAGCCCATCTCGGGCGCCACGATGAGGCTGTGGCCCTGTTCAAAAAGGTCGCCTCCAATCCACTACTAAACCGAGGTGGCAGAGAGTACTATATATTAAATCTAGGCATCTCTAGCCGTAGCTGTGGACAGCCCGAGCTGGCGATCGATCTTCTAGAGGAGGGTATCGAGTGGCGCGACAGTCGCTGGCGTGGGCTCTACGCCGAGTGGGCATTGGCTCTGTGCGAGGTAGGCGAGACAGAGAAAATAGAGAGCGACCTCACGACACGTGTCGGCCGGGACCGGGCCGAGGCCGAGCTGCTGTGCGAGCTGTTGCTAGCCTATGCTGAGCAGTCTGAGACTCCATTGACAGAGACTGGTAAACAGAATTTTCAGGAGCTCTTTGCGTCGTTATCAAATGTCGAAGAACTCTCCGATAGTTTGGGTAAACTGATGCGAAACCGTGAGCTAGGTCGCGATCAGAATGCTGCAGCCAAGGAGCTGATCGCTAAGCTTAAACTCGAGATACCTGAGACTTACCAGTTTTACCATGCCCCAGCTCTAGTAGGCGATGACTTGGCTGCGACTAGGCAAAAAGTAGCCGAGCTAGAGTCTCAGGGACTGGCGCTCGAGGCGGCACAGGCCGCGCTGGCGGTGATTACCTACTTCCCGGTTAATGACGAATCGCGCAATGATCTGCTGCAGGCAGCGATCATGGTAAACTGGGCACTGGATGAGGGTAGTGATAAGCAGGGCGAGCCATTGATAGCCGACCTGCTCGCCTTTCTCCGCAATGAGCCGAAAGATAGCGTTGGTTGGTTTCACGCTTATTTTCAGGGTGCGTTTGTCGCCAAGCGAGCAGGGGACTGGCAGGGCATGCGCGAGGCAGCGGGTATCGCGCTGGATGGTCACGAGGTGGGCACCATTGGCACTTGGCATAATGATTTTAATTACCTGATCGCTCAGTCTTATCTGGGAGAGAAAGATTACCCCAAAGCGATCGAGGCCTATCGCGCTGTGACATCGGATGAGTGGTCGCACAAGACTATCCTGAGCTACATGGAGGGGATCATGGTGGCTTGTCAGGTACAGGCCATAGATGATGCGGTCGAGTTTGCCGATCGCCTGCGGTCCGCTCCAGAGGCTATCAAGCAAGTGGATGAGTTTTCCCTAGTTCTGGATCTGGTGAGCCTGCCGGAGGACACCTTGCGGACGTATTGGGATACGATGGATCGGGTCTGGTGGCCAGAATGGTCGAAATTCGCGAACCGACTGGATGCCGGTATCGACACCAGTCCCGAGCGGGCGTTGATCAGTCTGGAGGAGGCCTATCAGGCGGCAGATCAGATGCTACCACGGGACGATCAGCAGAAAGTGGCGAATATCGCCATGGTAGCCGATCTCGCACGGTGGAATCCCGGCTACATCCCTCTGCTCTATCCGGGGGTGATGAATCTGAATCAGTCTGGTATACCGGTGCTGCACCGGAGTGCCTATCGCGATTTGGTAGTCGGTCTGGCGCAGGATATACCGGTCTCCGATCATCCGATACGCGTCACCGGTATGGTCATGGCATCGTTTTTTCTCGCCCAAGATCGGTATGGTAGCAATCGTATCGAGCGTCTGGCCAAGATGAAAAAGGTGCTCGATCAGCTGGATGCCGAGTCAGATCTGCAAGCGGCTGAAATGCAGTTTCTGCGCCCTATGGCAGCTCTGGCCAAATTACAGGTAGGTGAGCAGGACGATAGTTATTTGGACAAAGCGATCACCAATGTTCTTTCGGTATTAGAGGATTTACCACTGTTTCAGGGTAGACCCGCACTGGTCGGGCAGACCTTGTTTTTGATGCGTAATCGATCTCGATACCACGGAAAAATCGGCGCTTTCGCAGAGAGGGAGCTGGAGGTAGAGAGCAATCAGAGTAATAAAATGATGGTGGAGTTGCTACAGGAGGCGAAAGAGGATTTCGGCGATTACTCAGAGGGCGATGGCTATCAGTATGCGGATTTTATCCAGCAGTGGTTGGATCAGCACCAGCCCCAGTGGTGGGACTACGCCAAACCGCAATCGACTGAACAGGCTCAGGCAATGCTAAAGCAGCATCTGGATCGAAAGGAAATCAAACGTACGGACTGGCTAGGGGGGAACCTGGTGCCGAGGACCAAGTCGAATGCCTACGATGGCTGGATCGGCGAGTCGACGCATAAGGCGCAGCTGAGTCGGGCGTCGAGGTTCAAAGCAGTCGTCCTATGTTCACTAGCGGAGGGGATGAGTACACAAGATGTGCGCGATGCCTACAATGCCGCTGTGAAAGGCTACCTAAGTCTGGTGGCACCTCTTCAGCATGAGGAGCAGGCAAAAGGTATCGAGGCGCTAGCGAAACTCGCGGATAGTCCATACATCATCGGAGACACAAAGAAGACAGTCTCTCAACTGATGGAGCTACACAGCGATAAGCCCAGCGAGGAGCCAGCTGCGAAACCTGTAGACAAGAAAAGCTCCGCAGCTCTGTCCGAAACGATGGCGAGGCTCAAGGATCGAAAAACCGAGATGCCAGTGCCTGCAGAGTTTCACAAGCAGCTGGAAGTAACACTGGCTGATGGAGTGTTCGATTTTGAGGAGCTACGACCGGTGATAGAATTTAAGAAAGGGCTGGTGAGCGAACACCTCGAGATACTACAGGATTTTCTGACTCGGGCCAAAGACACCGAGCCGCCGCACCATATCGGCAAGTCGACACGGGATATGTTTCTCAACCATTATCACAAACAGGTCACGCACGATCTCCAGGCCTACGAAACGTATCGCTCGCAGATTCTAGAGGTATTCCCTGAGCCAATAGCCGTATCAGAAGATATCGGCTTACTCACCGGATCGGATAAAGCAATCGCAAGCCGGATGAAACAGATCGCTGAGGCAGTTGAGGAATTGCGTGCAGGTGAGATGCCTACGAATGGCTACACGTTCAGCTCGCTAACGCGGTTGTTACGCCAGAGCGGTAAGCCAGAGTATGTGGAGCTAGCCGTCAGATCTTGGCTGACGATAGTGGGTAGTCGCTTCGCGGAGGATATACACACTGAAATAGCGCTAGATTTTGATATACCGATACATCGGCAGGTGTATCGAGAGTGGTTGAAATCTCAGCCTGAGGACGATAGTCACTCTTTGTTCCGTATCAGTACGCCCAAGCAGCGGCGGGATAATCTATTGCGTCTCAAGTCTGGCGATAGTTTTGACGTGGAGTTGATCAAGGACCCCATAGATCGTTTGAGATGCCTATTAGGAGGGCGGCAAAGATCGGAGCTGACGGCACAACTGGCGAAGTGTGATATCAGCGAGATCGACGATCTCGGGCTAGAAGTGGTCTACCAATCCTATCGCTACCTAGCGATGGAGAGCGAGATGCAAGAGGTGCTCGCAGCCATGGATGAAAGGCTGCCAGAGCTGATCACCAGGGTCTGGAGTGGTGAGCGCAGAGGGCCAAACCTACTCGTGCTGTGTCGTTACCTAGCGGCGCTGGGGCGTTCGGCCGATAGCTTGCCGGCTGAGTTGGTAGCCAGTTTGCCAGACGTCAACACCTCGGAATACACTTGGACAAGTGAGTCTCAGACCTTCGCTGTCACCGAGTGGTTCTCTCTGGTGGGTAATTGGGAGATGGTGGTCTACCTAGCGCTGGAGGGGCATCGGGCTCGCCCTACCACAGTGGACTGGATGGAGCATTTGGTATTTGGCTATGATCGCCTCGGCGAATGGGAGAAGTCCGCCCACTTTGCCAATCAGTATCTCGAGTATGGTCGGGGCAATGCCCGCTACGGCGAGATCGCTGATATCGCTAAAAAGCATGAGTGAACGGCGATTGTACCCTATTCAGTGAAAATTGTACCCTATTGAATTTGGCTTCCGTAGGGGCGTATTGTGTTTGACCAGGGTCTGGCTTATCGCTTGGATAGACACATATGAAAGATTCCAGCCAACGGCCACCCGAGTTGCCATCTGATCCTGAGTTTGCGGACCCAAACTTTCGCCCACGAAAGGATTTTTTGGTTGTCGTTGGCATCCTCGTTATACTATCGGGATTGGTATTTCTCGCACTTGCAGCGGGGTGTGCCTTTGGGGGCCCGGTGTTGTTGGACAAAATGCCGAAGAATGCGTTTGAGAGCATGCAGGCACTACCCTTCGACTTTATGAGCGTCATGAAGAATGTGTTGCTCGCTTATGGTGTTGCGATCGCTCTGCCTGGGATATTTCAGGTCTGGTTGGGTTTCGGGTCGGTTTTGGCCAAACGATGGGCTGTGAAGCTACTGCACGCTACGGGGTGGTATCTCATCGGTATGGGGGTGATGCAGGCTATTGGCCAACTGTTAATGATCCCAATGTCCATTTCTCTCAATGAATCGATCGAATCATTTGGAGCGGGGGCGGCTACCTCGCCCGGCCTAGGCTCGGGTGGCGGTATGTTGGTGCTTGAGTTTGTTGGTGCGATTGTAAACGCGGTGGGTTACTTGATCACTTTTGCTGGGCCTGGGGCGCTTCTAGTCGTGGTGTATGGTCGAAAAAATGTCGAATTGACCTGTAGGTACCATGACCCGAGTACATCGTGGACCGATGCCGTAAATTTCCGAGTTTTGATCTTGTGGGTTCTACTGTTTAGCTGGCTGCCGTTTGTCGCCTCAGTCGGTAGTGCCGTTCCAGCTCTGGTCGAGACGAGTTTGGTAGCCAATAAGGGGCAAGCCATTGTCTGGCTGGCCGTGACTGCCGCCATCGCAGTTGTGTTGTTGTTTGGTGTAGCAAAGGCAAAAATGTGGTCATGGTGGGGGGCTTTGGCTCTCATTATTTTGAGCACCGCTATCCCTGCCTGGTGGTTGAAAAATATGAATCTTTTGGTTCTTCTAGAGCAGGGGCTCGGTGCAGAGCTGTTTGCCACTATGTTAGAATCAGAGGAGAGCAGCGTCGATGAGGTTAAGGAGCGGATCTCAAGTGTGGGAACCTTGATCGCTAACTACACGATTTTTTCGATGGCTTTCGTCGCTGTGGTCTACATTGGCTTTCTTTTCTACATCAGAAAACACTTCGGATGTAGTGGGGATGAAATGCTGGCTTCTCAAGAATCCTAAAACATCTCGATCGAAACAAGTGCAGAAAAATCGGAATAGAGTAACGTCTCTGCATGCAGGATTTGGATGCCATCATCGAGGGGCATAAGCAGTGGCACAGAGACGGTGGTGGTCGCGATATACCCGCTCGCGTGTCGTTCTTGGAAAAGATCGAGCGCTGGATGGCTGAGCACGAAGACCGGATCCTGAAGGCGCTGGCTACCGATCTGGGTAAGCCCGATCTCGAAGCTTATCTGGCAGAGATCTATTTCCTGAAGACGGAGCTGCGCTTGTTTCAGAAAAAGCTGCGCTCTTGGGCTCGCCCCAAGCGGGTCAGATCGCCCATCTATCACCTCCCAGAGGCCTGCCATATCCGACGCGAGGCCTATGGTGCCGTGCTGATCTTTGCCCCGTGGAATTACCCCTTTCAGCTGGCACTATCGCCAGCGATCGCTGCGCTGGGAGCAGGCAATGCCGTGGTCCTAAAGCCCTCCGACATGGCTCCAGCCACGGCGGACTTACTCGCTAAACTAGCAAAGGACCTCAACGAGCCAGAACGATTCACCGTGGTGGTGGGCGATTCATGGGTGGCCAGGATGCTGCTGACACAGCCGTTTGATTTTATGTTTTTCACTGGCTCAGAGGGCATAGGCCGGCAGGTGGCCGATGCAGCGGCGCGGCAGCTGTGCCCATCGGTGCTCGAGCTCGGAGGTAAATGCCCAGTGGTGGTGGATGATTCGGTCGATATCGAGCTTGTGGCCGAGCGACTAGTGGCCAGCAAGTTTTTTAATGCTGGTCAGACCTGTCTCGCGCCAGATTTTGTCGCAGTGGCCGAGGAGCAGCGAGTCGCACTAGTGGAGGCAATGCGCAAGCGCATGGAGAAACTCTATGGCGGCGAGACGCTGTACGAGGATATAGCGAGGATCGTGAACACTCGCCACTACAAACGCCTGCAAGCCCTGCTGACCGACTCTGGCCCAGTCGTGCAGATCGGCGAGGACGATCCCGATGCGCTGCTCATGGCGCCGCGACTACTAGCCGATGCCAACTGGGAGGATGAAGCGATGCAGGATGAGATATTTGGTCCGATCCTCCCGATCGTCGGCTACAGCTCCGATCAGGAGCTGATTGATCAGTTGCGCACTCTATCCGAGCCGTTAGCCTTTTATGTTTTTTCCAAGTTTCACGACTTCGTCGAGATGATGTACGAGGCGGTGCCTTCCGGCTCCTTCGGCATCAACGACTGTCTCAAGTCGGGGCTGAATTTGAACATGCCATTCGGCGGGGTGGGGCGCAGTGGGCACGGTCGCTACCGTGGCCGGCATGGCTACGAGACCTTTTCCTATGAGCGGGCTGTGAGCCGACGGTTTTGGGCCTTCGATGTGTTCACACTCTGCCCCCCGTATGCAGGAAAACTGAAGGCGAATCGCCGATTTTTGAAGTAGAGAGGGCTCAACATTATGGGGGATCGGGTTAGTAATCAACAGGCTCGCAAACAGGAGGAAGGCGAGAGTGATTTCTCGGAGTTTCGTGCTCACAAGTACTGAGCGTAGGAATCTACTGTGTCTAGGAGGGCAAAGAAGAGGGTACACGGCCAACCGGTTTAGGAAAGGACCATGAAGGATGAGTCACATGAGTCTAGTCGAACAGACGATGACCAATCGATGGCTGTGAGCCGGTAGCCAGGCCGTCTCCACGAAGCCTATCGGTCAATATCTCGGCCAACTGCGCAGAGCCTATCTGTAGCTCTGTAAGTATACGAAATCGGAAATCAATCGCGGAACGATTGAGGCCTGCTAGCCGTATCCGGTAGCGCCACCTCAATTACAGAGTGACGGTAATCGCGTTCCTAACGCAGCCAACTCACGACGGGATACGGCTTAGCAGCGCCGTTTTGATATGCCTCTGTTTACTGCGTGAATCAACCGAAAATCTGGGCATCCGACTCTTCAAATTCAATCCCTGCAAACGAACTGACGAAAATAGAATGCCCCCAAAACATGTTCTCATCATCATACCAGAAATCAACGGAGGAGTCTCCATAGGTTCCAATTGTCCGCAATGAAAGCTTTGCTATAAATTGTGCTTTTGTGAGTTCGGGAAGTCTAACTTCCTTAAATGTTCCATCCTCCTGGACCTCATCATAATGATTCCAGCCTCCATTATATGTTTTGCACAGTTCTTCTGCGGCGATTTTTTCGCTTTCTCATCGAGCTCTTTCAAGCGAGGGATGGTTGATGCAGCAAAATCTAAACAGGCCTCTGCCGGTTCACTGTCTAACACTATTCTAAATTTGATGTCTCTATCACCATAGGATACGAGAGCAAGAGCATCCCCAGTGTCATCTTCAAATTGGATCTCACCTAGAACGTTGTGGTTCATTTTGGCATATCGTGAAAGGCCTGGGACCTCGCGGGAGCCTCGCCTTGATTACATGGATAGAGTGGCCCAAATCCTGGAGGTGTCAACTCAGGCAGGGTAGCGAGGTTCCCAGCGCCGACTTGATATGCCAATCAGCATCTAGACCGATAGTAATAATCTGCCGTAGAAAAGGCCAAACCAGAATGGCGCTTCGACAAAAACCAGGATCCACAAAAGAACAGTCCACCGAGTTCTATACCCTAAATATCTGGATACAATCGCAGAAAGCAATCGAAGTAGAATGATCCCTATGAATATCCATCTATGCCACGGGAAGGGAATCAAGGATCTAATTAAGACTCCGTCCAAGAAAAACAAAACCCCAACAATTACTGGAGATACGAACAATAAGGTCTGGAGATTTCGATCCATGGTGTCCCCCGTCTATTTCCCAGGCATATCGTTTGAGTCCACCCAGTGGTATCCGAGAGTGAACCCTAAAGACAGGATAGAGTCCCGAACTACCAAAGCAAGTCGAAAAAAACAGCAGGCGGGATACCGCTTGGCGTGCGACGATTTGTTAGGCTATTGGTTCGAATGTGACTCTGTCAGGAATCAGGCAAGCCATCCTCGGGGTGAAACAATCTGAGAACTCATACCCTATCTCAGCACCGCAAAAACAAACCAGATTCGGTCCTCCATCATGGGAGTATCCGCAGCATCCATAACCACGGGTTCTGTATTTTCCTTTCTTTGGAGGGAGATGTGACACGTCGTCCAAGTTCAGTATGAAATGGTCTTTCATTTGAGGGTAAAGGTCACCATCTGATATTGCGTAATGCATCAATGGAACAGCGTCTTGCTTGTCTCCTTCTTCAACTTGAAATCCCTCCGCTACTGCCTGCAATGATGAGTGCAACGTTCTTTTACAGCTTATGCAGTGAATCACCATTGTTTTGTAAGCCTAACGTGGTAGCACACGGACCCGGCTGGGCTGGAGTGCTAGAAACAGCGTAGACTGTCTAGCGGTCAGGTGACAACCGAAAAAACAGGAGATGTTAAGCCGGGTTCTGTGCTGCGATGTGGTATGCAGATAAGAATCTCGCCAGAGCCCTAGCCAAAGCGGATGGGTTAGGCTGAGCCACCTTGATTTTAAGACCTCCCTCGTCCCTCTGTTTGAGGCTATGCCGCCCGCAATTTTCTATTCTAGCCGTGAACGAAAGCATGGGTAGTCTGGGAAAATTTTCCTAGCATACCGTCCGAGGCCTGCTAGCGGTATCCGGCAGCGCGCCCTCGATTACCGTGTCACGATAGTAGCTATTCTGGCGCTGTCAACACACGGCGGGATAACGCTTAGCAGCGCCGTTTTGATAGGCGATTGAGATTCCAACGTTAAGACCTCAAATGATCAATAAAATCAATAAACGACGGAGATAACTCTATAGATTCATGGAAGTTGGTATCACAAAACGTAATACCAACTGGGCCAGATCCCAGGCAAATATAAAATAAATTACCACCGCCATCAACCGCAAAGGGTAATCGATCACTAATACCAATAGAAACCATAAAACTGTAAGTCTCCTTGATCGAGTAACATCTTAAGTTCTCGTCATAGTTGCAGCCTATGAAGAAAAATCGATCAATTTCGTATCGCGGCTTGGAAGAACGATAAACTTTGCTTCTTTCTGCAATGCCTCCGTTGGAGCGTGATAGAAGATCCAGAAGAAGTTTAGGAAGTTGGCATCCAATCAGGTGTTGAAGCTCTTCAATATCATCGGAATTAGGGGAGTTCTCTAAGATTGGTCGATAGAAGTTTAACTTTTCTATGTCGCTCATCGGATTTCATGAATCGTTCTTCCGCCTAACGATATAGCATAGCCAGACCACTCTGTCGAGTGTCGGCTTTGCCGACTCCGACAGGGTGCGTCTTGGCTACTGCGCCGTGTTAGGTCTTCCTAAAGCCCAAACGGCAAACAAGGCAGCTGGAATTACGAGAGCCCAAAATGGAATCAAAACACTACAACCATTCCATGGGATGGAGGTAAGCCGTACTCCCGGGCTTAGATCTTCACGCTTAATATCAATATTATTTGAATCATGCTTCCACACCAGATTTAGCCTAGCCTTTACTTGGGTGTATCTGGGTATAACATGTCCCCATCTAGCTTGAAATGTAAATACTCCTACTTCTGAGTTTAAGTTAAGATAAATCCGGTAGAAGTAAGAATGCGCCCAAAATGTGACAACGATAGCAAGTGGAAGGATGTAAATTATCTTATTCAGCTTCCTCATTCTTCGAGACCTAACGTCGAAGTCACCCTACGCCTGACCGAGGGCGCGCTCAGGTATCTGGATTGGTGGCTGAAAGGTCATGGCTATTTCGACTCGTAACGGGTCAGGCGTTAGGATCGACGTCTTGTTCTGCTTCCGCGTCATCGCCGCTGATTGTTATCAGAGCCCAAGGGCCACGAGGTCTTATCCAGAACCGCAGCTTCGAGGTCCTTGATTTCGACCGTCACGCTGGGCATTCCCTTGCGAAAGGTCAATAGAATGTAGGACGGCGTGACAGCGGAGAACTGGGCTTCCGGGTCGGCATATCCAGATCCCGCACCAAGTGCCGTGTTGAAGTAAGGAAAGCCCTCGACCCCAGCTCGCTCCGCGAAATAGCCAAAACCCGTAATTGCCATCGTGCCTTTCTCAAACCAGGGCTCCCAGATTCCTCCGCCGTGGCCGCGCATGGTGCGATTCATCTCGTTGTAGACGGTAACCACGAACTGGCGATCCGACTGCGCCATGATTTTTTTGTACCACTTGAATTGCCCGGACTTCGCGTCAAACCCATGGCAGCTTTGCCAGGTAGTGCCGAAGTCGGAGGTGTGATTGAAGTCGAGGGCCACGAACTGCACGTCGAATTCCGGAATTTCGAAGGCCCACTTCCATCCGTCCCCGGGGAGAGGGAAAAAATCAAGAAAGGCGGTCGCATCAACATCGTAGGTTGCTTCAGAGGGAAACCGCTCCCCGCGTGGCCGAAACTGACGGTCGTGGTTGCCCAGCGCGGGCATCACCGGCATGGATCGGAAGATGTCCTGATAAGCAACGACCAGCTCCGAAAAAGGCTTGGTATTCGTTTTGCTGTCGGGGTTCCCGGGGTCGATAATCGTGCTCACGTGATCACCGCAAGTCACCAGCAGATGGGCGTCTTCCGCAAGCAGGCTCTCCAGCGCGGGTCGTGCTTGCCAGTTCGCAGCAAGCGCAACGCGAAGAACGTCTCCGCTGTAAGACTTCACCCGCCCAGAGAAGGGCGGATGGTCGCCGGAGGAGATCCGGTAGTGAAAATCCCCCGATTTTGGGAACGGGACCTCCACATGGTGAAGCACGACCGCCTCGCCGACTTCCACCCGCTCCCCAAGGGCCGCGGTGCGACCGAATTCGAGCACCGATCTGCTCGGCTCCTTCGTTTCCCAATTCACGACAATGTGACTGCTGTCACTTCGCTTGTGGGTCAGCCAGGCGCAATTGACCTGTGCTGCTGCGGGCAGCGCTATCGCGATCAGCAGGAGAGTTGTGAAATTGTGTATAAGTCCTCTGGTAGTCATTGTCTCAAATCACCTGTATCTGCCAGATTTCCTCGCAGAACGTTAGAGCGCTGGGACCTGCTAGCCAGGCAGCACCAAGCTGATTACATAA
>JAHDID010000085.1:14706-23579 GCA_020630975.1 Verrucomicrobiota bacterium | reverse complement strand
TCAAACTCTAATGTGTATCACGAGATCGCTCCCAGCGCCTGGGTGCACTCAAACGTTCTGCTTACTAGACTATGCCTCATCAATACAAGCGGCGAACTTACGATGAAGCGGAAAAACTCGCGCACGATCGTTTCCGCGCTGAGGTTCGAGATCATTTGACCGACGAAGAGATCGAGGAGATGCGCACGAAAGGGACGGTTGGCGGAGGCTCCTTCGGAGTTGATTGGCTATCAGAGTTGGGGACTGAGCCAGACAAGCGGCTGCATTACGAGTATCAAGTCTACCTGCCGAGTGATGAGTGTCCCTACATCGAAAAGTATTATGCTCGGATCTTGGTGACCAGAGACCGGGATTCGGATGGCGTCTGGATCAAGTGGAAACCTCCAGTTTTAGAATACAAAGGTCCTTGGTTCTCGTGGTGACCGTAAGATCGCAAATGCAGAACAATACGCGGCTGCATAACCTGCTAGCCCGCCTCTTGTTGGCAGTTGATTTGATAGCTTGATCGTCTATCGTATATCTACTACGGCGCTGCCCGGCTAGCAGGTCCCAGCGCTTTTACGATATGCCATGGAAGAAAGGATATTGTTACTAGAAGGATTCGAATACTGTGATTCGAGTGACGCTCTTCCTGAAACGACCGACGGTGACGTCTCGCTTCAAATTGAATTGATGGAATCCACCCCTGCAGGTATCTTAGCTTTTCAGCAAGGTGATGAATTTGAGAGATCTATTGAATTGTCATGGAAGAACGAAAAGGCCGTGCTAGTCGATTCTCTCGATGGGGATTGGTTGGTACCGCGCTTAAATGGTAAGACCTTTCTCGACAACGACACCGATGATGATCAGTGTGTGGATTGGATATGCAACTGTTGCAGCGTTGGCTTGGGGACATATAAGCCGATCGATCACATTCCTAAGACTATAGCCTTCGAGCTGTTCCAGCGGAGGTTGTTCGACGGAGATCGATTGGAGTCTTGTAACGGGGAGAAGATTGATTGGCACACTCCAGATATTTAGCAAACCTTCGCGAAGGCATATCAAGTCGCAGTAGGCAAGACACACCCTGTCGGAGTCGGTGAAGCCGACACTCGACAGGGTGGTCTGCCTATGCTATATCGGTATGCCCAGATAAGGCACGGCTAGTTTCCTATAGGCTTCGCAACAAATCTATATCTATCCTGAGGAGCAGAGAGCGCTTCCCACTAGTCCACAGAGCATCGTACCCTATCTGATTTGAATCATACCCTATTCGATTTTGATCGTACCCTATTGGCTTTGCCCGCAGGCTCTGGGGCCTTCCGGCACGCTATCCGTTTAGATTTCGGCTCGGCATACCACCACGCATCAGCCAACGAGGGCCTGTCTGAGTCGGCTAAGGCCGACACTAGACAGGCCCTCGTGGCTGTGCTAGGTACGTTCTCTAAGAAAATGCCTAGCCAAGCACGAAAATCGTTCGACGCGAATGTAGAAGACATCAAGCGTTTGTTAGACTTGCACACCCAAGCTGGCGGATCGGGTCAAGGGCGTCGATATGGATTAGAAGTTCTCAACAAATCAGCGATTGTGCTCATCACTTCATATTGGGAAGCCTATTGTGAGGACATTGCCGCAGAGGGACTCGAACACATTGTCAATCATGCGCCTGACGCATCCGTACTTCCGAAAGAACTCCAGAAGCAAATCGCTAAAGAACTCGAAGCTGATCAAAATGATCTTGCGATTTGGTCATTGGCTGACGGTGGTTGGCGAAGCCACCTACGCAAGCGTTTGACTGATCTGCAAGAGGCAAGGAACCGAAAACTCAACACGCCTAAGTCGGCAAACATTGATGATCTTTTCCTGCGGGCAATTGGCATTCCGAAGGTGTCGGACTCTTGGAGGTGGGCTTCCAAGATGACGGTTTCCCGTTCACGAACCAAGCTAGATAAGTTCGTTACGCTTCGTGGGGCGATTGCGCATAGAGGTGCCGATTCCAAGTCAGTGAAAAAGGCGCAAGTGACGGACTACTTCGATTTTATTCAGAGACTCGCGGCGAAGACCGGAGGTAAGGTCAACACTCATGTGACGCAGATCACAGGCAAGCCGCTCTGGACAACGAAGAAGAGAACAAGGCGTCGCTCCTAACGCCTGACCGCTCTGAGTCAAATTGACTATGAACATTCAACCATTGATTTCGAGTCGGAGCCGTCCCCCGGTCAGGCGTAGGAGGACTTAGACGATCTGCCTTGTCATTCCCCTGCTAGACGTCAAACCTCCGGCCAAATAACAGGACTTCTCCGCCCCCTCCCAAAACGACAGGCTCGGCCAATTGCACCCTATTCAGTCAAAACTGTACCCTATTGAATTTGCCCTGGACCCGACTCACCCGCTCCGGATAAGGCATTGGGGAGATTCTTTCCGGCAGATCAAGGTCGGCGCTGTCAAGCCCGTCACCCGCTCCGTGTTGACACCGCCACGTTTAGGGCCACTCTACACATGTAATATGGCAGCGGTCCCGACGGGCTGACAGGCCTTTCACGTTCTGCTCGTATAGATGGATCGAAATCCTATACATGATTTTCATCACGCCATCGCAAACACATGCGATATAAAGGAAGCAGGATTGATACTTGAGCGCGGTATAGATATAAATCACCGCGAATACGAAGGACTCACCTCGTTAATGATAGCGGTAATGCCAAACGATTACGGGGACCATAATTCTATCGAGTCAGTGATGTTAATTACGAAATTTTTGATAGAACATGGAGCCGATAAAAGTTTGCGTGATTCAAACGGCTTGTCAGCTCTGGACCACGCCAGCGCATGGACTGAACCAAATTGGAAGGACGAGTTTGGAGACACCGCCGTTCAATTTCTTTCAGCTCACGACCTAAGGCTTCTAAAACAGCTAATGGCAATATTAGATCCAAATGCAGAACATGACGCGGCTGGATAACCTGCCAGCCCGCCTCCTGTTGTCAGTTGATTTGGCCTCTAGATCGTCTATCGTTCAATTAACGCGCCGCTGCCAGGCTGGCAGGTCCCAGCGCTCATTCGTTAGCCTAGGAAATTTATGAAGATCAACCCAGCAACGGAGAAACTATTATTAGATAAAGATTCTTGGAAAGCCGTTGGTCTGAAAATTCTAAATCATCTTGATTGCCCGACTTCATACGAAGGGATTGGACGAGCAATTGATCTTTGGAGATCCCATAAATCAATTCCGGAAGAGGAAATGATTGACGGACTCGGTTTTCTGTTTGGGGATCTTTGTATTAGCGAACACGGCGGAGAATGGGTACTAGTCGAAGATCAGTGGGGAGTCACCCCTGCAATCCGAAAAGCCGAATCAGAAGGAGTTCTGTATTCTCTTGATATCGTCTCGAAAAGGCTCAGGGAAGAGAATAGAGCAGAGCAAGAGCTTCCTTCTGTAGCTCACGTTTATAACGATATGTCATAGGCGGCCTACTCCGAATTATAAGGCTAACACGACGTGGCTGGATAACCTGCTAGCCCGCCTCCTGTCGTCAGTTGATTTAGGCAGCCAGACCGTCTATCATGCAATCAACTTGGTGTAAATGGGGACAGGAGATGTGTAAATGGGGCAGATGTGTAAATGGAGATGTGTAAATGGGGACAGGTGAATTGTGGAAGGTGGCGGCTTGTTGTTGTTTAGAAATTGGAGGTTCTCCGCTGAAGTGTTTGCGAACTGGTCGAGTGGGTATAGTTCTTCTGGAACTTTGGTGCCAGATTTGGCTCACCTACCTTACCTACAGACAAATAGGGGGCCTAAACTAGGTGCGACGACGCGATTGTTCACGGGTGACAGACGATGTCACCTGTGAACATAGGGGTTTTTCTTGAAGTGTTTGTAGACTAGAGCTTCGCTGGCTAGCCACCTGTGAAAGCTCAGTGCAATTGACTGATGACCTCTAAGCGGAGGTCTCGCAGAGTGCACAGCCCTGACCAGTTGGCCCAGCGCATCGGTCGAGCGCCTGTTTCCCGTTGCGAGTTCGGTGCGGTCAACCCACCTCGATGATCATCAAACACTTGATCGACGAACTCTCTAGAGCCGATAATGACTCCATCGGTGAAGTAGCGCACGCGATAGTGCATCACCTCATGGATCGGGAGACGGCCGCGCCGAGAGATTTCCTTATGGACAGACGCCTCTGTGATACCTCTGCGAGCTTTTATGCCTCGGCTCGGTTCCGCCTGTTGCTGTTGTCCGTTTTCGTATAGAAACTGGCGATAGTCAGCTGCTATACTCGACCATGAGATGTCTTTGCTGCCACCTCGGTGGCCATAGATGCTAGCTAATCCAGAGCGGGCTTTCCTATCCCCGCCGAGGGCAGCCGCATAACCGCACCAACGGTAGTCCTCTGGACGATCGACGATGCCTGCTCGGACAGCATTGAGATCGATGTAGGTCGATACCGCTAGCAATGCTCGTGGAGTGTTTTCCACTACCACACTTTTGAATCGGCCATCCCAGAGAGTTCCTTTACGCTTATACTCTTTGTTAATGTAACGAGTGATACGTTCCTTCACCTCTTTCATGAATTCAGAGAGATCGGCCCTTTTTTGCTCGAATCGATCGAGGATTTTTTGGCTATGGTAATTGTCTGAGCGTTTACGATCGAGCTTTTCGGCTGAGGCGAACTCAGATTCGAGGTCGCTGACCCAATCCGCGCGATACAAGACCTTGGCAGAGCGTATGATGCTGTCTTTGGAAAGCGGTGTCAGGGACTTCTGGCAAGGGATTCGAGCAAGGATATGCAGATGATTTGAGAGGATCGCATAGTTGATCAGCTCCACGCCTCTGAGCTCTGCGGCAGCGAAGATAATGCGCTGGATCCGACTCCGCCTAGCCGGAGTATCGAACAGCCAGGCCTGCCCCGCGCAGCGAGTGATGCAATGGTAGGCGCAAGCCTCTGGATCTAAGATCAGTCTCGGATTTCTCATGATGTCGCGTGTTCAGGAAAAGGTTTAAATTAAAAATATGAACACTGCAATAAAATACTGTCTTGAAGTTTGGGTGGTTTAGAGAGGTTTACTTTCGGAAGAAACGAACTTTTCTTACTTTTCGCCTGTCCCCATTTGCGCCCATTTGCGTTCGCAATTCATGCAGGATTGAGTCCGGAGGATCCTTCTGAGAAATTAACTGAAGCAGGATCGGCTTTCGAATCCCGAATAGATGAATTTCGGAGCACAGCACATAACGCAGCCACGGGTGTTGTGGGAAGAGAACTGACACCTGAAGAGGATGCTCAGTTAGCTACTGCAGAGTATTTGACAGATTTCCTATCGGTATTTTTAGCATTATCTCAAGACTCCTGATACCAGCACACCTAAGAGGAGAACAAGACGGCGCTGGCTAAGCGGTATCCCGCCGTGAGTTGACAGCGTCAGGATGGCTACTACCTTCACTATGTAATCGAGGTTACGCTGCCGGATACCGCTAGCAGGCCTCAGACGTTAGGCTAGCTATTCCCATGGACACCACCGAAGAACAAAAGAAATGGTTGTTTCCATGCCCCGAGGGCTTGCTCAGGTATCGTATCCTTTCAGAGGGTGGATCACGATCACCCTTGGGTATGCTCGATGTGCAGCGAAACCTATAAGGATTTACATCATTTAGCTGACCAAATAGACGAGATTACTCTTCATTATTCATATCGTGGGTTGGTGTATATTAGACAGGATTCAGGTGTTTATAGACCGTCTATCGAGACCGCACCGCCGAATTTCTATGAACTCGTCGAAGACGAGGAAGATGATGATGATTCGTTTCAAGACTATTACGATGAGGACGAAGAAGATGTTTTCTGATCCTAAAATGCCAGTAGAGTCCTACTCAAGTATCCGCAAGATGACCCAGGGCTCGTTCCAAGAGCAAGAGGCTAGATCGCACCATATCCGAAAGTTTTTCACCAACGAAAATAAATCCGAGGATTACTATGATGCGGTTAGTTCTCAAGGCTAAGAACGTTGCGATTCTCTAAGACTTACATGATGGTCTCGGCTAAGGGCGGGGTTCAGCATTATTGCTGGATGTGCTAAGACGTAATCTTTTCAATGGAAAAATCTCTAAGAAGGTATTTGTTCCGATTCGGTTTGGAAGACTACGATTGGGAATTGTATGGAGCTATTCCTAATCCTGTTGGCGTGACTGCGATTAATCACGAAGACGGTTTAAACATTATATCAAAGTGGGTTTTTAAGTCAGATGTTTGGCCTCGAGTTATTGAAATATGGGAGGATTTCGATATAGGGCTTACTGAGCAAGTAGTAGGGCTAGTTAACATTGGTAACCCAGCTACTAGAGGTGTATGGCTGCCTCCATTTAATCTATTCTATGGAGCTGACGATGGGCGTAATGTGCCATTTCGGCCCGACGCTAGGGTGTGCAATTCTTCTGACTTTGAGGGAGTGGTCTGGAGGGCGTAAGCGAGTTGGTATAGGACTGAGGGATTCGCCTCGTGGTCGACAGAGTGCCGCCTGAGGAGTTTGTGCTTTCATTTATTCCGCCCCTGGGGTTTCTAACGCGAAGTACGGTGGCCAGGTGGTGCGTGGTAGTTTTTTTGTGGACTTCTGCATTTTTTTGAGTTTGCTTGAGGCGTTTATTTCTTATTTCCCACACAAGTCGGCCATGAAAAAGTTCACGTTAGTTTTCGCCGTTTTAGTCTTTCAAAATGTCTCCGGAATTTGCGGGGATACCTTTCACTTCAAATGGGATTTTTCTGAGGAGGCTGATCTACCTGGTGTACACTTTATTTATGAGGATCTGGTGCTTGAGGCTGCTACGAACTCATCTGTGGTGAGCGGAACTGTTGAGCTCTATCTACCTCAATCTGATGTGATTCGGTGGCGGTTTGAGGATGTCGAGCCAGTTGCGCCAGTCTCTGAACCAAAGTACTACGAGGGGGATTTTGGCGAGCATCCTTTTGGAGCTATTAGATATGGGGCTTACTAGTAGAGCGCAGTGTTTAGGGTGTTTGAAAAAATGCCTGTTTTAGGGTGGCCCATTCGTGCGATTCCATCTCCCACTCAGAGTATATCGCGATACCTTGATAGTTTTGGGGTAGGCTAGGATAACTGGCAAGGGCTGCATGGATGCCGTGTAGGGAGTGCTCTAGATTTTCCACTCGGGGGTCGTGGTAGTCTGCCCCGCCATCGTCGTAGGCGGGGACGCCTAACAATACTTGGGTTTCACCTGACCATGTCAGGACTTGGTGAGTCCAGTTTTTCATTAAGTGCTGATAGAATTTCGGTAGTCTGATACTGGTGTCATACATCATGGGGACCAACAGGTCTACGCGCTCTGCTACGGAGCGAAAGTAGCTTTCCTCCCAATGGACCGATGGGAACGGGTGTAATATAGTGGGTGGTGGATAGGCGGCTACGGATAGGATTTTGTCTTTCTGCATCGCAGCTCTTAGCTCGGTGAGTAACTGCAAAAAATCGGTGTTTCCACTAGGCAGAGGCTCTATGTTGATCTGCACGCCCGCTAGTCGAGGGTGTCTATCGAGGAGCGCTACCGTGGAATGTATGAATTCTTTTCGCCATCTTTCGTTATCTAGAAAGCAGTGTTCATTGAGAACACCGCCGATCCATGGGATTACCTGTTGATCGGGAAAATGGTCTAGAAAGCGCTCCACTTGGTCGTGATCGACACTGTCGATTTGCCCAGATCGCTGACAGGGGCAGAGATGAGGGAAGAGATAGGTAAACCGTTGACTGCTGAAGTTTACGGCTAGCTTCTCCAGGGCTGCCTTGTTTCTAAACCGCTGGGTGTCTCGCTGGTAGCGCTCGAACCAATCATCATGGCCCAGCCAACCATGCTGCATCCAGACTCCGTTGCGCCCGAGGTCATGCCTGCCATCGGAGACTTTGGCACCTGGGCTCCAGAGTGTGTAACTAGTCACAAGGAGCAATCCTATAGCGAATAGCAAAAAGAGGGTTCTCCAGGGAGGCCGAAAGAGGATGAATCTCGGTTTCATGGGTTGAGGTTTGCCGTGGGGTTCCCATTGGGTGAAATTTTATGCTGTTGGGCAAGGACTATCTCGAAGAAATCACTGGAGGTACGGTGCTACAGCCAAACAGCAACGAAAAGGGCTGCTAGGGAACTGTTGAAATATCATGCGACGAAAAATCTCCTAGATTTTTCAGCTTGTAATTAGCGCGGCTTCCTTGGGCGCTGCGCTATGGCGGACAGGTCGCCGGATGCTGGTTGAGGTCGCCCCTTCGGGTTGGGGCCCTTTTGCCGCCTAGCTTCGTTGCTCCTCGGGCGTAGGGGCTACCCTGCTTTCTCGTCGCGCCTTGCTAGCCACCAAAAGGACTCCCAATTTTTCATCACCTGATATTTCAACAGTCCCCTAGACTTTCTTGCTATTGAGACGTAATCTCAGTAAGTATGGGGCGGTATTCGCTACAGATGGATGAACTTTTAAGCAAGACGCGCCAGGCTGCTAAATTACTGGTGTCGGACCTCCGCAATCCGCCCTCCGTGGAAGATCTTTGCCAGCTCCTCGGGATCTCTGAGTTTAAGCTGAAGAAGGGCTTTCGCCTGCACTACGATACGACAGTCGGGGCTTATCTGCGAGCTAAGCGTATGGAGGCTGCGGCTGACATGTTGCGCAGTGGCGATGTGACGGTCGAGTCCGTGGCTGCCGCCATGGGCTACTCCAATGCGAGTCGTTTTGCCGAAGCGTTTCGCAAGCATCATGGCTGTAATCCTGGGGAATTTGTGGAGCGGGCTTGAGGTGAGGAGTGGGAAAAGGAATAGAAACGGACGCTGAAGAAGCGTTTGGTGTATTGCGGAGAGAGTGGGCGGGATGCCTTTTTGGGGGAGTGGTTGGGCTGCTGGGCTTTGTGGTCTGAACTTT
>JAHDID010000085.1:0-14606 GCA_020630975.1 Verrucomicrobiota bacterium | reverse complement strand
TGGAAGTTCAGCTACGGTGTGGGGCGAGCGTAGGGGAAGATCGGAATCTTCCGAATACGGGGCTCACGGGCGTCAAATGGTATGGGGAGTGGCTGATGGGCTTTGTGGTCTGAACTTTTGGAAGTTCAGCTACGGTGTGGGGCGAGCGTAGGGGAAGATCGGAATCTTCCGAACACGGGGCTCACGAGGGGCAAAGGGGTATGGGGAGTGGCTGATGGGCTTTGGGGACTGAACTTTGGGAAGTTCAGCTACGGTGTTGGGGCGAGCGTAGGGGAAGATCGGAATCTTCCGAACACAGGGCTCACGAGGGGCGGTATGGGAAGTGGCTGATGGGCTTTGCGGTCTGAACTTTCGTAAGTTCAGCTACGGTGGGTAAGAAAGAAGACTGTGATCGACTGGGCTTATAAAAGAAGCCGAGGCCACAAAGCTTCGCTGAAGGCTTAGGCGGCTTTCCTAGCCACTGCGATCCGGATGTCATTTACCGGTATCTCCGCTGTGGCCTGCTCGAAAAAGTCGAATCGAGCGCGGTTGATCGCTAGGTCGAATCTCTGGAAGCGTGTGTCGACCGGTATGATCTGGCTGGCTTCGCGCTGCATGGGATCGCTCACCTCTAGCTCGTAGTAGACCGACACCCAGTTGCGCAGCCGATAGCAAAGTAGGTAGTAGTTCTCATTCAGCGCCTCGCGGAGGCGGAAAAAGTGGCGGACTACTGAAGCTGGGGTGAGCCGGGCATGGCCAGTGAGTAGCTCGCGTAGCTCGAGTAGGTGGTCGAGGTCGTCGGGGCAGATCACCTTGGAGCTGGTGGCGTGGCGCACTAGCTCGCGATCCACCCAATCGCTAAACGTGGTTTCCTCGAGGACTTGTTGTGTGGTGCTGTGTTGGCTCGCTATCATTTCGAAAAAAGATGGCTTGATGAGTGCAATCACTCGCGTTACTCTCATGTTATTGCGACTGATTCTCAATTGCAAATCATAATCCGCTACGAAATCATGCCGAAGACACTCTGTGATTGGTCGAAGAAAGAGCTGAAGCAGAAGCCTGAAAAGCTCCATGCTCTGACTCGGAATGCCTGCCACTACTGCAAAAAGTGTGGGCGCGTGGCTAATACAAAAAAAGCCCTCTGCAGTGCAGAGAGCTTTTCCAAAGCAATGACCGTCGTCGAAGAGGTCGATTTCGCGGCGTAAGGGCTGCGGAAAAAGTGGCTTACTTCAGGTAGCTGCGTAGAAACCACGCAGTCTTCTGGTGGGTCTTGATGCGGCCGATCAGTAGATCTTCGGTCTCGGCATCGCCAGCCTCAGCAGCGAGTTTGCGACCTTTGTGAGCGGCTTCGATGACTGTCTCGTGTCCGACTAGGACGGAGGATACAAATGCCTTAGCTGGGCAGGCTTCTGCAGAGGGACCTTCCTCGACAGTGCTCATGCTGGCCAGTTGCTTCAGGCCGCCTACCGAGTAGCAGTCGAGTGCGCGCACGCGCTCTGCGATATCGTCGATCGCCTCGAATAGTTCTTCATACTGGGCCTGGAAAGTCTCATGCAGCTGGAAAAAATCGGTGCCCTCGACATTCCAGTGGGCCAGGTGCAGCTGGGCCATCAGACCGTAGGACTCAGCTACGACCTGGTTCAAAGCAGCAGCGATGTCGCCCACGGCTGCATCGTTTACGGTGTTGGTTGCTGTAGTTGTACTCATACTTAATCATTACGTGCGAG
The DNA here is from genome assembly GCA_020630975.1 of Verrucomicrobiota bacterium. GTDB lineage: Bacteria > Verrucomicrobiota > Verrucomicrobiia > Verrucomicrobiales > DEV007 > Arctic95D-9. Next base: position 12,900 of record JAHDID010000085.1, on the reverse strand, counting down.
CCACGTTTTTCAATCGGCAGCTTCACCCTAAACCGTCGGAAATCACGACTATTGAATCGCAGTCTCAATAGAGAGGGGGCTTTAGCCCAAATGGAATGACGTTAAGACCTTTGTGGATGTGGCGGCTAAGGCCGGTGGGAGGCTGCAGAGCCTGTCCGCCAATGCGCCAGCACGATGAAGCTGTCACTCGCTAGACGCTCGCCGCCACATTCGCCAAAAGCGACTCGCTCAGTGTATGTGGGGCTAAGTCCAGTGAATGGCTGCGGAGCCTATCCGCCAATGCGCCAGCACGATGAAGCTGCTACTCGCTAGGCGCTCGGAGCCACACTTGGTAAAGTGGGTCACAGCTTTAGCCCAGGCCGCGGATGCTGGCGGCGGTGCTACTGCCAAACTCCTCGGTTGGTACTCCCATCCGCTGCGCGAGCTGCACGAATAGGTTGGCTAGAGGTGTGTTATCGTCGGCGTCGTGTGCGACATAGCCCTGGTGGCGATAGCCGCCACCGGCTACGATGATGGGTAGATTTCGCCAGTTGTGACTGCTGGCGTTGCCCAGATTCGAGCCGAATAGGACAGAGGTCCGATCGAGTAGGGTGGCGCCGTTTTCCTCGATGCTGTCGAGGCGGGTGAGGAATTCATTGAAGGCCGTGAACTCTGCCTCTTCGATCAGCTTCAGTTCATTGATCTTGGCTTCGTCTCGACCGTGGTGGGATAGATTGTGCCAATCGGTATTCACCCCAGGGATGTTGCTCGGTGCGTGATTGAAGCCATTGATCGCGTAGGTGATGGCTCGGGTCGAGTCCGACTGCAGAGCGAGAGTCGCCATCTCGTACATCAGCCTTTGTTTGCTGATGGTGTCGTGTTTGTCCTGGATGTCTTTGGGCTCGGTCGCTTGGGTCGATGGCTTGGGGCGGGTGGCCCAGCCTTCGCTCTGCTGGAGGCGATGCTCTAGCTCGCGGACTGAGGTCAGGTATTCATCCAGCTTATCGCGGTCGCGTTGGCCTAGGGAGTTGCCTAGTTTTTTGGCCTCGCCCAGTACGGTATCTAGGATACTGCGCCCTGTCTGGTAGCGCTCCACCTCGGCCTCTATCTCGCGCTCGGTGCCGTTGGTGAACATGGCTTTGAAAAGGCGTGACGGGCTGGACTCGCCTGGTATGGCCACACCATTCGAGGTCCAGGCCAGCGAGCTGCCACCCGATGTCAGGGCCAGATAGGGATAGCGTGTCTGGGTGCCGACATGCTGAGCGATCTGCTGGTCGAGAGAGATGGTATTGCGAAAGCCTGCTAGGCCGGGACGCTTGGCCGAGGTCAGCCACGTCATCGACGAGGCATGGCCATTGATCCCTGACTGCTGGGGGTGAGATAGGCCTGAGAAAATGGTGAACTTGTCGCGGTGGTCTTGCAGCTTCGAGAGGTAGGGTGTCTGCTGGTAGTCGAGGCCCTCTTTCTCTGGAAACAGATAGGGGGCATGAAAGCCCAAGCCCGCGCAGGCGGCGAAGAATCGCTTGGGGCTGGAGCCCGTACTCGCTGCGGCCAGCGCTCGGGACTGAAAGGCTGGGACCATCGCCTCCAGCATCGGTAGGCCTAGAAAGACTCCTCCCGCCCCACGCAGAAAGTGTCGGCGATCGAGTGCTCTCTGGCTGCCGATATGGGGGAGCGTTCGGGTGGTAGGGCTGCGATCTTTTCTGACACTCATCTCTATTTCCTCCGGAATATATCACTAAAAACCACGAGCCGGATCAAGTCCTTGATGCCATGACCTTGCTGGGCAGATGCTTTCACGATTTGATTGATCTTTGGGCGATCGGAAAATCCCATCTCCCGGCCTGTGCTGTAGCTCAGTAGCTTGTAGGCAAAGGCTTTGGCTAGCTGGTCTTCATCCTCAGCCAGCAGGGTCTGAAATTCGCCAAAATCAGAGAATGGTCTGCCGTCTGGCATCTGGCCAGAGGAATCGACTGGCGGCCCGATCCGGTAGCTCACATTGGCCACCTTTTGGCCCTCGCTTAGGCTGCGGAAATTTTCTCGCCATCCGCCGATGGGATCAAAGCTCTCCAGCGCAAAGCCAGGTGGGTCGATCGTCTGGTGACAGCTCTGGCAGCTCTCCGAGTCGCGGTGCTGGTCCAGTAGCTGGCGCAGAGTCTCCGCGCCTCGGATATCGGGCTCCACTCCGGGGATACCGGGCGGTGGCGGGGCGGGCGTCTGGCCGAGGATGCGCTCGAGCACCCAGACCCCGCGCATGACAGGGGAGGTATTGGTGCCATTGGCCGATACTTTTAGCACACTGCCCTGAGTGATGAAGCCACCACGATTGCTGCCTGCTGGCAGTGGGTAGGTGCGGATGTCTGGGCCGGCGACACCGTCTATCCCATAGTGATCGGCCAGCCTTTCATTGAGCATGGCAAAGCCACTGGCGGCGATGTTTCGGGCAGGTAGGTTTTGGGCGATCAGATTGCGGAAGTAGCTGCGTGTCTCCTCGAGTAGAGAAAACTGTAGATAGGCATCGTACTCGGGGAATAGGGTTTTGTCTGGGGTGGTGAACTCGATCTCGCGGAGGTTTAGCCAGGCATCGGTGTAGTCGGTGATGAATCTCTCAAAATGCTCGCCCGCCATCAGGCGCTCGGTCTGGCGCCACAGTTCCTCGGGATCTTTGGCCAAGCGGCCCTCTGCTGCTGCGGCCAGTAGCTCCTCGTCTGGAGATGAGCGGGTAAAGGCATAGGCCAGGCGCGAGGCGAGGGCATAGTCGTCTAGCCAGCCGGGACTCTCACGTAGGTAGAGAAAGTCCGGTGCCATGAAGATGGCCGACACCGCAGCTCGCAGGGCTTTCTCGAAGTCTTGGCTCTCGTCGTATTGGCTCTGGAAAAGCTGCAGGTAGGGCACGATGTTTTCTTTCTCCACAGGGCGGCGAAAGGCCTTTTCTGCGACCCTCAGCAGCACCATCTCGGCATCGGCCAGAGGGGTGTCGCTGGCCACTTCCCAGATGGTATTCCACCGATTGCTGCGCTCCGATACTCTGCGGTCGATACCGGTGAAAAGCAGCTCGTGTCCACGGCTCGGGTACTGATCCACGAGTGGTCCCTCTATCTCGACGTGATTGATGGCTAGGCCTGGGCCCTGGTAGCCGACAGTGGTTTTCTTATCACGGATGTAGCGATCCTCGTCTGTCAGGCCCCAGGGAGTGATCTGGATCATGTAGCGATGTGCCATGTGGACCACCATCTCGATGGTCTGTGGGGCGCCCGGCTCGAAGGCATAGTACCCATAGGTCGGTCGCGGCGCGCCCGGCTGAAAGGTGGTGCTGCCTACGGAAAAAGTGATCGGCTCATCGCTCTGGTGGGCGTAGCCTGTCACCCGCACGCGGTAGTAGCCTGCCTCGGGTGCGACGGCATCGCGCAGCATACCAGTCGGGTAGCCGATCTGGCGGTAAAAGACGGTGGCTCCATCGGGCGCTTTGCCCCAATTTTTCGGGATGTGCTGCTGGCCTTCGCGGCTGGTGGCGTAGTCCGCTTTCTTGGATTGAGGTTCGGGGAGTTCCGCTTTGTCAGCGATCGCAGCATCTAGGACCTGCTCTATGCCCTCCAGATAGCGCTGCATCTGCACCATCGAAATGCCTAGGGCCGAGCCGATATTGTCGAACTCGTGTGATCGACCATCCTCTGGTAGCAGGTTTGCTAGGGCGACAGATGTGCCGAAGATGTCGTTGAGCGTGTTCTGGTATTCTTGGCGGTTCAGCCTGCGTAGCACTGTGCCTTTTTGCTTTTCGTGGGTTGTGGCTAGGGGCTGGGCCAAGGTCCGCCGAAAGTTCGCCAACTCGTCATCACCAGGCCGAGGCTTCTTTGCCGGAGGCATCTCGCCTCGTGCCACGCGATCGTAGATGCGCTCCCATTTGGCGAATACAGCCGCATCGGTCAGGTCATCGCCGAGCCCCAGCAGGTCCAGCCCGCCTTTGGTCACATCGCCATCGTGGCAGTCGTAGCAATGCGCTTCGAAAAAGCCATCCAGCTGATCCTGAAACTCCGCTCCGGTCAGACAGCGGGCTGTCAGGCAGATAGCGATGGTGTAAAAGATGACGGGTGTTTTCCAGATGCGCATCACGACGCTGTGAGGATAGGACAAAGCCATCCCCAATGCACGATAGAATGCCTCACGCAGAGACGTTTGAGAAGGGGGCAAGGACCGAGCATTATTTTAGTTCTTGGCTTAGGCGATTGTACCCTATTGAATGAAAATTGTACCCTATTGAAAATGATGATGATGCGGGCTCTGGCAGTTTATTTTTGGTTAGTTTTTTGCTCTTTAGTCGGAGCGAGCACATGGGAAAAGGTCGGTGAAGAGGCTGGCGATACGGCTCTGGTCCTACGGGTCACGGATTCTGCTACGGGACAGGCATTGCCTTTCCGCGCCACTGTGAAAACTAGCGATGGTCAGTATGCGGATGGCTCGGGACGGGGCACGTACTCAGATGGACGGTTTTTTGCCGAGGGCGAGACCCGCTGTATGGTGCCGCCAGGAGAGGTCTCGATAGAGATCGGCGCGGGTCCGGAGTATCGGGTGGCCTCGTTTGGTTATGTGGCTGAGTCGGGCAAAGTCGCGACCTGGGCGGTGGCACTGGAGCGCTGGATCGATCTATCGGAGAGGGGCTGGTATAGTGGGGATAATCACGTGCACTCCAAGCACGACCAGCACGTGCCGATTCAGACGGATCTGAGCTATGCGGCGCTGCAGGCGCGGGCGCAGGGGCTGCACTTCATCACCGAGGCGGGGTCGAATGTGTCGTATGATCAGCTGGAGAGTCTGAGCACGCCGACCTTTGCAATTCGCCATTGTGGCGAGATCCGGCCGGGGCCTTATGTCGGCCACTTCAATCCAGCTGGGCTGCACCAGCCACTGCCGGAGGACCTTTACGAAAAGCTGATCCAGCAGCCGCTACCTGCGCAGGCGCTGTATCCCGAGATCCGCAAGCGGGGTGGTATCGTCATCCACACGCATCCACTGATGCCGCGCCACCAGCTGCACTGGATGGGGGCCAGCCAGGCGTGGTCCGATGCGGTGCTACAGGATATGGCGGATCTCTTCGATGTGGATGCCAATCATACCGAGCGCCTGTGGTTTGCTCTGCTGAATCTGGGCAATCGTATCGGGGTGAGTGGGCATACCGATGCCGCGCTGGGGCGCAAGAAGACGCCATCGCCAGGGGATAGCCGAGTCTACTGTCGAGCCGAGCGAGTCGACTATGATCACTTCGTCGAGTCGATGGGGCAGGGGCGGACGATGGCGACTAATGGTGGACCGATCTTTGGGTTGTTTTCGGTAGAGGACCAATACCTCCCTGGGGATCGGATGGCGTGGCAGGACACGGTGCAGGCCAAGCTAGAGGTGCATAGTCTGGCTCCGGTCGCCTCTGCCGCCATCTATCAGAATGGCCAGCGAGTCGCGGCTTTTAATGCGGAGAAGCGCAGTGGTGCCCTGACTTTTGAGCAGCAGATCTCGATACCAGCCGATCGCGATAGCTGGCTGGTCGCACGTACTCAGGATGTGAATGGCAAGTGGTGCCTGACCAGTCCGATCTATATCGCGGCCAAGGAGAAGCAGGCTCCACCGGCTGCCAGCAGTGTGCTGTTTCAGATCTGCAATGCGACGCGCTTTGCGACGCTGAGCCGAGATTACTTTGCTCATATCCTGACCACTGTCAGGGCTCCGGAGACTCTGAAGTCGGTCAGCCTGTATCGAGATGGAGAGCGTGTCAGGAGCTTCAGCCCTGGCGATGGAGACCGCATGCCCAGCGATGGCAAGATCCCGACCAGTGGTATGTGGGGCGACTATGAGGAGGGCTGGATCTGGCACACAGCAGGGGATGCTGGGCATCACTTTCAGGGAGATATACCAATCGTAGAGGCGGGCTGGTATCGGGTGGTCATCGAGACCGATAGCGGTCGGCAGATCAGGTCTAGCGAGGTACATTTCGATGCCAGTATCCCACGGAGCCAGTCGCTATCAGTCGCCAAACTACAGGGCCTCGATACCGAGCTGAATCTCTGGGGCTACGGCGAGGATATCGAACTGGAAAAGCTACATCCTAAGCTGAACCCAGGCTCCTGGTGGTATCCGAAGGAGATTTACTGGCGCGTGCAGACGAAGTTTGGCGACAGCGATAATACACTGGGCTGGCCTGTCGAGCAGCCGGTGGAGAGGTTTCGCGAGTGAGGTGTAGGGGGCTCACGCAGAGGCGCGGAGGCGCAGAGTTTTTTTGTAGGGAGTGGCTAGAGTGAGTGGCTTGAGGCAAATCTGTGTCATCCGAGCTAATCTGCGAAAATCTGTGAATTTATGCAGAGGCATTGCGGATTTTTCACAGATTGATTGGGATTGGACACAGATTGCACAGATTTTTTTCTTAGCCTGTTCATCCTTGGGCTCTGCGTCTCCGCGCCTCTGCGTGCGATCCTCTCTACGCCTCGCCAAACTCCTGCATCGCTACCAAGAAAGGCTCCAAATAGCGGTCGGCCTTGACCTCGCCGACCCCGCTGATGCGTAGGGCTTCTTCGCGGTTTTTCGGTCGGAGGCGGGTGAAGGATTGCAGGACTTGGTTGCTGAAAATGACGTAGGTCGGCTTGCCTCCGGCTTCTTCGGCGAGGCGCTTGCGGACTTGGGTCAGCTTTTCGTAGAGCTTTTCATCGAAGGCTAGCTCGTCTAGGGCGATGGAGGGTATCACTAGACTGTTTTTCTGCGACTTGGGCTTTTCGTATTGAGCGGCATCTGGCCAATCGAGCTTGAAGTCGCGCTTGCCTCGCATGACCTCGGCACCGCGGCGGGTAAGGGTCATCAGAGGGTAGGGAGTCTTCTGGATGGCGACGTAGCCATTTTTCTGTAGCTCGGCGAGCAGGGCAAAGACGTAGGCCTGGCCCTGTGGCTTGAGCAGGCCGTAGGTGGTCAACTGATCGAGGCGCGAGTTAAGAATATCCTGTGAGCGCCCGCCGACTAGCATCTGCACGATCTTGCCTTTGCCAAAGCGGGCTTCCCAAGAGCCGTCGGGGCGGCTGGTGGAGCAGCGGGCGACGCCGCTCAGGGCCTTGCGGACGATGACGAATTCCTCATCGGTCGGCTCGCGCCGGACGGTGGCAGAACCACTGGAGCAGTTGTCGCAGGTACCGCAGTTGGCGGCGTCGTCTTCGCCAAAGTAGTTGAGGATCCAGGCTTGGCGACACATCTGGTCGTCGTAGCAAAATTGTACCACCGATTCTAGTTTGGCCCGGTCGCGCCGCTCTTTTTCGGCGAGGGCGGCATGATCGATCTCCAGATCCTCGGCGCGGAGATTCATATTGGGGATGCGAGTGCCGCGGGTGCGCTGGCCGGGCACATCGTAGCGCTCGATGTAGCCTGCCCGTGCGAGGTGAGTCAGGGCACTACCGGCCTGCATGCTGTTTTTCAGGCCGACTTGCTCGCCGATATCTTTGATCGACATGGCTATCTCGCCATTGGTGGCGAGTTGCTTGAGTGCGGCAAAGATGTCGACGATCACGCCGTAGCCGGGATTATTGCCATCGATGAAAAACTCCTGGGTGCGAGTATCGGCGTAGTTGAAATACAGCTCGCACTCAGAGCTCTCGCCATCTCGACCGGCACGCCCAGCCTCCTGGTAGTAGGCCTCGATGCTGCCGGGCACCTCGAAGTGGGCGACGAAGCGCACATCTGGCCGATCGATGCCCATGCCAAAGGCATTGGTGGCGACGGCGATGTCGCGGCTCTTTTCGATGAAGACATTCTGCGCCCAGGCGCGGTCCTGTGGCTCCATGCCACCGTGATAGGCGATGACTTTCTTGCCGATGGAGGCGAGGTGAGCGGTGACCTCCTCGACCTTTTTGCGGGTCGAGCAGTAGACGATGCCGGTGCGCTGGCGATCGATGAGCGCCTCGAGACGCTCGTATTTCTCACGATTGCCGCCGACCTGCACGACTGTCAGGCTCAGGTTTGGCCTTTCAAATCCGCTGATCGATACATACGGATTGTCTAGGCGCAGGTGTTTGAGGATGTCGGCGCGCACCTCGGGAGTCGCTGTAGCGGTAAAGGCGGCGGTCTGCGGGCGGCCTAGCGAATCTAGAGCATCGCCCAGGCGCACGTAGTCGGGGCGAAAGTCGTGGCCCCACTGGCTGAGACAGTGGGCCTCGTCGACGGCGAAAAGTGCGATGGACACGCGACTGAGCGCCTGGATGAAAGAGCGGCTGCGGAAGCGCTCGGGGGCGACGTAGACTAGCTTGTAGCGGCCCTCGGAGATGCCATTGAGCCGCTCATTTTGCTCCTGTAGCGACAGGGTGCTATTGATCATCGTCGCGGCGATGCCTTTTCTCTCTAGACCATCAACTTGGTCTTTCATCAGAGCGATGAGTGGGCTGATGACGAGGGTGATGCCCTCCATGACCAGGGCGGGCAGCTGGTAGCAGAGTGACTTACCGCCGCCGGTGGGCATCACGGCCATGGTATTCTGCCCAGAGAGAATGGCCGATACGATGGGCTCCTGTCCTGAGAGGAATTCGCGAAAGCCAAAGTGCTGCTCTAGGGCCTCGCGTGGGTCGCGGGTGACAGCAGAGGCCGTTCTTTCGGTGTCGTTGGACATAGGTAGATGCAGCCTGATCATAGAGACGACTCGCTTCGCTAGCCACTGTTTTTTTGAACTAACCGAGAAAAAGTCTAGGCGAGAGCTGGGCTGCGGTGCACTATGGGGGCACTCATGAAAAATCTATCTGCTCTCAGGTTGTGGATCTGTCTGGCCTTTGTGTCTGTGTGTTGTGCAGGCTATTCTCAGGATGTGCTGTCGCTGACCAACAAATCCGGCAACACGATCGAGGCACAGGTGCTATCGCTGCAGGGTTCGGTGGTGAATCTGCGTATGGCTGGAGGGCGAAATTACCAATACCCACTGCTAAATCTGGACAAAGCCAGTCAGGATATGGTGCTGGCCGAGATCGAAAACCAGCGCATCGCTCGAGTCGCCAAGACTACCTATGGGCCACGCAGCACGCGAGCGACTCGGCTGGCGGCCATCCAGTCAGCTGGTGGCGCGGTAGAAAGTGAGGCCGCTGTGATCGAGGCGCTGGACTGGCTGCAGGCTCAGCAGAATCAGAATACAGGGGCTATCGGGACTAGCTATCCAGTAGCGATGTCGGGGCTGAGTTTATTGGCGTTTTTGGGGCACGGTGAGGGGCTGGACTCACCCAAATATGGCGAGACGGTCTCGGCGCTAGCAGACTATCTATCCGAGCGCGCTCGAAAGAATCGGGGCATGATGACCAGTGGTGAGGAGGGCTTCCACGAGTGCTACGAGCATGGTATCGGCACCATCGCCCTAGCTGAGCTGATCGGGATGACTCGGCAGCTAAAGCAGCGTGGAGATCTGGCAGAGTATGAGGTCGCTTTTAAGAAGGCGATAAAGATCATCCTCGATGGGCAGACCGATACCGGCAGCTGGCGATATGGATTTCTCACTCGGGGTGGCTCCGATGATATGTCGCTCATGGGCTGGCAGGTGCAGGCATTGAGCCTAGCTAAGGAGTCGGGGACGGACTTTTCCGGGCTCGACCGTGCTTTGCAGAAGGCCGCTAAATGCAGTGCTGCCATGCAGGACCCGGAGGGTGCTTTCGTGTATCGTCCGGATAGCGCGGAGGGTAAGTTTTCGCTCACGGGGATAGGCATCGCCAATCTGACCGCAGGCGGAGAAAAAGCATCTCCTGCCTATGCCAAAGGCATGGCTTATCTCGAAAAAAATAGCAAAACGCTGCCCAGTAGCTACTACAGCGCCTACTATCACTCGATGGTTTTCCTGCAGGCGGGTGGCTCTGGCTGGCAGAGCTATCAGAGTGGCCCGATGAAAACACTACTGGCTCGGCAGATGGCAGATGGCTCGTTTCCCGGCTACAATGGTTTTGGCAAAGATGACTCTGTGATCATGCAGACCGCTCTAGGTGCCCTGATGTTGGAGGTTTACTATCGCTATCCGGTTCAATAGTCGGGGATGGATAGGTCTATAAGGTTTTGGTCTAGAGTGCTTAGTGGCTATTCTGAGCTTCGGTCTATGGGCGGTTAAAGCCTTACGGCTGCTCCGATTTTGGGATTCAGGAGGGGAATTTGAGGTGTCCGACCGCCTTTGAGGGCGCTGAAGTTTTGAGAAAAGGTCTGCGGAATCTGGAAAAAACGACGCAAAGAGCGCCGAAGGGGAAGGTTTTCTTATAATTTCTATCAAAACAAAATCTAATCAAATTTGAGCGTCACATAGTTAAGAAATCTTAAATATAAGTCTTTGCCAGATTCTGATTCTCTGCTAATCCTTCCAAAGAGTCTTTAATAAACACGAAATGAATTCTCTTCACACTTTCAATCAAATGGTTTCTAACTAGCCAATTTGCAGAAAATATGGAACTCCGTATTGCCGATACATTCCAAGATTCACTGCTACAGCTGTCAGACGGTGAACAAAAAGCGATCAGGAACACGATCTATGATCTCCAGGGCGATAAGTCCCTGCCGTCGGTGAAATTTCACCGCATCGCTCGCTCAAAGGACAAGAATTTCCGTTCGGTCAACGTGGACCGCAACCTGCACGCCGTGGTGCACAAGACTAAGAAGAATGTCTTGCTGTGCTATGTCGGGAAGCAGGATCAGGTACGCAAGTGGGCCGAGATCCGTAAAATCGAGAAGCACCCTCGTACGGGAGCTGCGCAGATCGTAGAGCTACGTGACAAGGTCGTAAACTTTCCAACACCAGCGAAAGTCGCTGCTGTGCAGGGCAAGAAAGCGCTTTTTGCCGAGCTCAGCGATGATCAGCTGCTCACCTATGGTGTGCCTAGCGACTGGCTCGAGGATGTGAAAGCCGTCAACGAGGATGGCCTGCTCGAGCTGACGGATCACTTGCCGCAGGAGGCAGCCGAGGCATTGCTGGAGCTGGCGACAGGTGGCAAGCCGACACCAGTATCCGCGCGCCCAGGCACGACTGACTGCGACGAGGGCTTTAGCCATCCTGATGCGCAGCGTCGATTCCGCCTCGTAGAGGACGAGAAAGAGCTAGCTCTCGCATTCGACTACCCATGGGAGAAGTGGACCGTGTTTTTGCACCCGTCTCAGCGCAAAATCGTGGAGCGCGATTACAAGGGACCGGCACGTATCTCAGGATCGGCTGGTACAGGTAAGACCGTGGTAGGTCTGCACCGTGCTCTCTGGCTAGCGCGTAACAATCCAGCCACTCGTGTGCTAGTGACCACGATCAGCGGCGCTTTGGCGGATCTGATCGAGATCAAACTCGCTCGACTGGTGAATCCTGACTCCGAGGTCGGACGCCGTATCGAGGTGAAGTCGGTTCAGTCCGTGGCTCGCGAGTTGTGGGAGTTCAATCACCCGACTGGTCGTATCGCTGAGGAAGACGAGGTCGATGGTGCGCTGATGGAGGCCACTTATCGTCTCGATGAGCAGGGTTTTACCAAGTCTTTCATCCGCGATGAGTGGGATGTGGTAGTCGATGCACGACAGATCCAGACTTGGGATGAGTATCGTGCGGCTCCTCGTGCTGGTCGTCGCCGTAGGCTCTCCGAGCTACAGCGCCAGCGTCTGTGGAATATTTTTGCCGAGGCACGCTCTATCTTGGAGGCGAATGGGCTATCCACGTGGCCGCAGGCTTTTTACGCAGTCGCTGAGGAGGTGAAATCTGGACAGTGCCAGAATCCGTATGACTTCGTAGTCGTCGACGAGGCTCAGGATGTCGGTATACCAGATCTGCGCTTTTTAGGTGTGATCGGTGGGACTCGTCCTGATGGCTTGTTCTTTACCGGCGATCTGGGGCAGCGTATTTTTCAGCAGCCTTTTTCCTGGAGCAAAGAGGGGGTAAACATCGTCGGGCGTACCTACACGCTGAAGGTGAACTACCGCACATCGCACCAAATCCGCGAGCGGGCAGATATGCTGCTGCCGGATCAAATCAGCGATCTCGATGGCAATAGTGAAGACCGCAAAGGCACGATCTCTGTATTCAGTGGACCGGTGCCGAGTGTGCAGCTTTTCAAAAACAGCCAAGCTGAAATCGATGGTGTCGCCGATATCATTCGCTCACTGAAGTCCGAGGGGCTGGTGAATGAAGAGATCGGAGTCTTCGTCCGCAGCCCGGCCCTGATGTCGCGTGCTCGTGCGGCGCTGAATGCGGCCGATGTCGAGTGGCGTGAGATCGGAGGCAAAGACGAGGCTGGTATCGGCCAGGTATCGATCAGCACCATGCACTTGGCGAAGGGTTTCGAGTATCGTGCGGTGGTCGTGATGGCCTGCGATCGCGATGCGATCCCCGATCACGAGCGTGTCGAGGAGATGGCTGTCTGTGACGATGTCGATCTCGACGAGGTATATGCTTCGGAGCGCCAGTTGCTCTATGTGGCTGCGACTCGAGCTCGCGATCAGCTTTTCTTTACAGGCATGCAGCCTGGATCAGAATTCTTAAAGGACCTGAGCTAGTTTACTAGTTTTTGGATATAGGATGGTATGGCCCTGTTTGCGTGGAGCAGACAGGGCCTTCCTTCTAATTCGTTTCACTATCATTATGTCTAAACTCACTATCGTGGCTAATATATATGCCAACGCTGAAAAAGCGGATTTCGTAAAGAGCGAGCTGCAAAAGCTGATTCCGCCGACTCTAGCTGAGAAGGGGTGTCTGCAGTACGATCTACACGTGGACAATGAAGATCCTGCCCATTTTCTTTTTTACGAAAATTGGGAGTCGCGGGAGCTGTGGCAGGTGCATATGGACGCACCGCATATCGCCGCTTTTCAGGCGGTTAGCGAAGGCTGTATCGATCGAGTCGAGCTATACGAGATGGAGTGTGTGTAGAAGAGGAGAAGAGGAGAAGAGGAGAAGAGGAGAAGAGGAGAAGAGGAGAAGAG
>JAHDID010000021.1:71529-98554 GCA_020630975.1 Verrucomicrobiota bacterium | reverse complement strand
GCGTAGCGGAAGAGCGAAATCTTCCGTATCGCATGGTGCAGATAGGAAAATGAAGCATCAAGTCGATATCGCCATCATTGGAGGGGGGATAGCCGGTCTCTGGACGGCTAATGTGCTGAAAGCACGTGGTTACTCAGTGGCGCTTTTCTCCAAGGGGCCTCTCGGTAGTCGGCAGACGCTGGCATCGCAGGGCGTGATCCATGGTGGAGCGAAGTATGCGCTGGCGGGTAAATTGACCGACTCTTCGGAGGAGCTGGCGGCCATGCCGGGGAAGTGGCGCGATGCGCTCAATGGCGTGGGCGATGTCGATCTGAGCGGCACCCAAGTGCTGAGCGAGCAGCAGGTGCTGTGGAGTCTGCCGAGTGTTACCAGCCAAGTGGCTTCATTTTTCGGCTCAAAACTGATGCGGGGCCGGTCCGATGCGCTGCCGCGCGAGCAGTGGCCTGCTATCCTACAGAGCGATGCCTATCGTGGCCGAGTTTTCCAAATCGATGAGCCAGTGCTCGATCCTATTTCGCTGGTCGAATGCCTGCATCGAGGTGTCGCCGACAGTTGCTACCAGGGCGAAGCGGAGCTGATCGGCACGCAGCAGCAGGTGGAGAAAGTGGTGGTCGACGGCAAAGTCGAAGTGACTGCTAAGGCCTATCTACTGACAGCAGGTGCTGGCAATGGGGCGCTGCTGGATCAGGTCGGTATCGATGCGGTCAGCATGCAGCTGCGTCCGCTACACCAAGTGATCGTCCGTGCTCGAGAGGCGAGTGATGAGTTGCCCGATTTTTACTCCGTCTGCATCGGCAATGGAGCCAAGCCGCCGATGGTCACCACCACGCATACCGACTCTCAGGAGCGCAAGGTCTGGTGGATAGGCGGCGACATCGCCGAGGCCAAAGGTGTGGCCCGCAGTGAGGCCGAGCAGATTGATGCAGGACGTGAGCTACTGCAGCAGTTATTACCATGGCAGGACTGGGATCGCTACGACATCTTTACCGCTAGGGAAGATCGCGCGGAGCCGCTCACAGGCACAGGCGACCGCCCGCCGGGAGCGTTTTGTGAAAAGATCGGCAATGTGTTAGTTGGATGGCCGACGAAGCTAGCGCTAGCTCCGAACCTAGCGGATAAGGTGCTGGGCTTGGTAGAGGCGCCGACTGGAGAGGTGGCAGGAGATTTTCCGCTGCCGAGACCGGGTGTGGGCGAAGCGCCTTGGGATCTTGGGTGAAGTCTGGGAGCTTATTGGAATTAAGGCTCAAAAAACAGGCAGTGTCCATGCTGGTCGACCTGGGGGATTCTTGGAGTCTAGTTTGTTCTTCCAATCGTTATCGTCCAACCGTCGTTCCGTTTTGACTTCGTAGTAAGTCATGACTCCACCTTTACAAAGTACAGGGATACCTCTATTTGGGTATAAGATGTAAAGGGTCAACGGACGCCCGGTAGCAATATGCATTCTTTTATTCAAGGCGATATCGCTGTAGATGTCTGCGATCCGTGGGGCGTCATCGTTCGGGTCTAGCCATGATTCCTGTTTGTAGAATTCGATTCGTGCGAGTTTATTACCTATATATTTAATGGTGGAATACTCATGCTCTTCTAGGGCGATGCCATGGATCTGCTTGATCGCAATAACTTGTAGGTTTCGACAAATCCTTTCTAAAGATCGCCAGTGATCTCTCAATTGTTCCGATCTAGTATCTCCAAGTGCTGACCGATGTCCACTTCCCAATTCGGCTGCGAGTTGATCGATCGCATGTGCAAAAGTGACTGCTGATTCAGCGTCAGAATATGAGAGATTGCGAAGTTTATCGGTCATTAAATTAGCTTTTAGCAGTATTTCTTCCGCTATTGTGATATTGGAAGTGAGTGCGTTTTTGCTCTCTCGATCATCCGTGATCGATGCCCTTGTAGAAGATTCTCGAATTTTGTTGCTGAGTATTTTTAGCTCCTCAGCTTGGTCTAATGAGTCGGGAATGAATACTCCCCACTTTTCTGAAAGATCTAACATGCTTGCGCATAAATTGGCAAGAGTATGAAAAAAACGAGGGTTGGGCTCGACGAATCCAGGCAAACCGTGACCGCCTCCTGCCGCACCCCAAGATGTCTCGGTGTGGAGCGATGCGCTATATCGCATATGAGCCCAAGACGCTAGCATGGTCTCACATGTTTTTCTTTGCCATGCTTCGCTTCGGAAAATATCCGGTGCTTTCTCAGAAAATCCGGTGGCTAACAGAGATATTGTCTGTTGCCATTGAACGTAGATAGTGCGATCGCCAAGATTGGGGTATTTGTCTAGCCATTCGATTAGTTTGTGCTGATTTTTCTTTTTTAATTGGGACCTAGCAAACTGCGATCCGAAGATAGTGGCCATCTCAAGTCCGTCTGGAAAAAGCTGGGAATCATTTTGATTGGTAGAATGAAAAAAGATGTCGGAATCGATCAATCGATATTCGGGTATGAAGGTAAGGCTTAAAGATCGTGGTGGTTCGGCTGGGTTTGACCTAATGATTGATCGTGATGAAAGGGGGAAGTTATTCGATAATAGTTCTGTTATCCTTGGACGGAGAGGTAGTAGTGGGCCGTTTGTGGAGATGCCTAATTCCGAGGGGGATCGAAAAGGGTCTGGGTTATCAAAATCTGGGCGAAGTCGGTGTGGGTTGAAAATTAGTTCGGCGAGGGCATCGAAGTCAGCAGAGGACTTTCTGCCAAGTAGATCTCCTATCCCTCTGAGGGCTATTGTTTTGTTCGAGAGGTCTTCAATAGATTGATACTGATAGGTGGATTGGAGGCCTTTCGCCAATAGTACCAGTGCCATGTAGTCCTCGTCTTCATCTGGCCATAGGGGGGCTGATTGAAGCCATTTCACCGCCTGAAAGTACCGACGCAAAGAATGAGTGGTATTGTAGAATCCACTTGGATTGAAGCGTTTGTAGTCAATTTCATCGAAGTCTTGTCGGGGCTGCGTTATCCAAGTCGGTTTGCTCGTTTCTTGAGCCGATTCGATCTTTGCTAGTTCAGTACTAATATGTTTTTGAGTGTCCTTATCTTCGGTCCAGCTATCGATCGGCTCCCCCAGTAAGACGGAAGCAACGCCAAGTATGATTTTTAGTTTTGTTCTGGCATCAGGGATGTGGTGTAACTCGTCGGGATGTGCTGTGTGAGCCCCTGCTTCAAAAGTAGCTATAGAATCATCGAGAAACTTCTTCAGGTAGCTAGCGTTTTGGCGTTCAAGCCGGACGAGGGTTTCTTCCAGTAGTATATGGAAAGAATGGAGCACGGAGTCAGATGTGACGAAAAATGGTATTCTTTCCCAGCCTCTGTATTCGGCAAAAATTTGCTTGGTTCCGGAGTCAATTAGCACCATGCCATTCTGCTTTAGCTCATTGAATGCCGTTTCTGACATTAGAGGTTTGGCTTTGTCTTCCCATTGGGCTATCAAGGCTGCGTTTTCTTCGGTGGGCGGTTGGCTTAATCCTATGGCAACGTTGGCTGAAATTATTAGGAAGCAATAGATTCGGCAAAGCATGGCGTTAGTGATGTTATTTCTTGTACTGAGATTGGTTAATTGGGTGGTCTCACGCTAAACTTTCCATTGTTCTTGCGAAGTAATAGGTATCAGCCGTTTCGTCTTTCACATACAACTGGGCAGGTCGTTTGCCGGTTGCGCGCATGTTGCCGGATTCTTTGATCGCTCCGCTGGACAGTATCCTACGGCGAAAGGACTTAGCTTGGACGGGCTTGCCGATGACGACTTCGTAGGCTTGTTGCAGTTCGTTTAGGGTGAACTCGCCCTCCATTAGATTGACGGGGAGGGTGGTGTAGAGAGCTTTGGAGCGGAGCCGGTCGCGGCACTGAGTTAGGAGATGATTGTGGTCAAAGGCCAGAGACATCTCGGCGGCCTCGGAGTGGGGGTGCCAGGTCACATCTTGGGCACCACTGCCTGCTCGGAGTTGGATCTTTTCCCACGGCAGTAGGGCGAAGTAACTGGTCGAGATAGTCCAGCCTCGGGGGTCTCGTTGCTTGTCGCCTACGGTTATGACTTGCTCCAGATACGGGGTGGCGATGCCGGTTTTCTCGAGCAGCTTTCGCTTGGCGGTGGCAGCTAGATCGGTATCGACCTCCATATTGATGTAGCCGCCCACCAGAGACCATTGTTTGAGGAAAGGGTGCTCCTCGCGCTGGATTAGTAGCACGTGCAGTTGGTCGTCTTTGATGGTGAAGATAGCGGTATCGACCGCCGTGCTCGGGCGATCGTATTGCGAGGCATCATACTCGGCTAGAAAGGCCGATTCTTCCTCGGTGCTGGCGCTGCTAGACGTCTCATCTATCATTCTAGCCCATTTATAATGTGGTCTGCCACGCTTGGCCAGTCTGGATAGCTAGCAGTGCCAAACTGTAGCCACTGTCCGGCAAAGCAGGGCTGGCCGTCGCGGTCGCCATCGTCTATCAGCACATCTCCGATGAGCAGAGATTTGTCTGGGATGAGGATCAGCCGCTCGCAGGCTGCGAGGCCAAAGTGGGTCTCTATCGACACTCGCTTCTCGGTGTAGGAGAGAGGATTCAGGTATGACGGCCGCGAGGCAAACCACACGTCGAATCTCGAGGCCAGCCGCTCGATCGATTCGATGGCGTCTGGGAGTGGTGCTAGATCGCGGTAAAAATCGTAGTGAGCCTGGGGGTAGGTTAGGCCTGCTCGTATGCCCTGGTGGTGGGCGGTTTGGTAGTCAAAGATGGTGTCGTCTAGGTCGATGTAGATTCTCATTGGCTTGGGCTGTGGCGGATGGGCTCTGTGGGCCACTCGTTGACACTCGCCGCCACATTTTGGTTATTGTTCGGAGGGGGGAGAAGTGGCGGCGAGCGTCACGCGAGTGGCCGTTTCATCAGGTTTTGGGCAGTGGCCGAGGAATGGGGGCGGATGGGCTCTGTGGCCACTCGTTGACACTCGCCGCCACATTTTGGTTATTGTTCGGAGGGGGGAGAAGTGGCGGCGAGCGTCACGCGAGTGGCCGTTTCATCAGGTTTTGGGCAGTGGCCGAGGAAGGGTGGCAGATGGGCTCCGCAGCCACTCGTTGACACTCGCCGCCACATTTTTTTTGGTTTCGTTATGCGTGAGTTAGTTGGTTATTCAGTTCGGCTCTGATCTCTCGGAGCGAGGTCTGGCGGAGTAGGCTGCCGTCTTCAAAGACGGTCTCTAGAGCACCTAGCTTTTCCTCTGCCTCGGTCTGCTGATCGAGCAACACATAGCGACCATTCTCTGCTTCTACCCGGAGTAGACCTTTGGCCGACTTTTTGGTGCCGGTATCGGTTTTGGGGTCTTTGTAGATATCGCGCCGCTCGCCATTGACCACGCCGCTTGTCGCTTTCATGGCAAAGCCAAAGCTGTCGCGGGTGACGTGCTGGTAGGTGAAAGAGCCGACTCCAAAAACGATATTGCCAGAGGCGAAGCCTTTTCTGTGTAGGGCCTCTAGGATGAGCTCGGCTCTCTCTAGGGTGATCGAGTCGCCATAGATGATGCCGATGTGCTCGTCGAGCAGCTTGTGGCCGGTGGCAGTCTCGGTGCCGCCGAAGATATCCCACAGGCATTCGACAGCGCCTTTGTGCTCGGGTGTGCCCGCTGGTGCATCGGGATCGCCGGCGATGATCTTTACCGGATCGCCACTATCGGGGCGGATCACCACTTTGCCTTCGCGGCTCAGGATCTGTTCTTTAAGGGTGACGGTAAACTCGGTGACCACTTTCCAGAAATCCCAGGTATCCGACACGATAGAGACGATACCAGTGGGGTAGAGATCGCAGATGAGTCGGCGAAAGGTCTCTAGCTCGCCCTCCTCCATGCCCATGCACATCACCGAGTGCTCGGTGGCTGGCACAGAGCAGCCGACCAGCTCGGCCTCGGCCTCGGCGTGGTAGATGGTCTCGGCTAGGTCGATGGCGTTGACCGAGTCGGTGCCGACGAAGCTGGTCAGGTGGGCCATGCCACTGAGCGCCGCATCCTCGGCACCAGACATGCCGCGGAAAGAGAAGTCGTGCGCCTGGATCGGGACAAAATCGGGATCTGTGCCGGTAGTTTTGGCATAGTCTTCGAGGAGCTTGCGATACTCAAAGGCAATCGTCGCAGAGGTGATCGGCTTCCACAGGTAGGCGGAGGTGATGCTCTCTAGATAGTTGGTCAGCCAGAAGAACTCGGGTCGAGTATTGACGATCGTCATCAGCGGCACACCTATCGGGCAGCGTTTGCCCTCGCGCAGTGCTTTGATTCGGATCGGCAGATAGCCGAGATCGTGTAGGTCTTCGATGTGCTGTGTAGAGATGACTCCTTTGCCCAAGGCCAGATCCATGCGCCTGCGGTAGGCAGCTACCACGTCGGCTTTGGGTTTGCTGAAAAATTCGCGGTCCCAGGCCTCGATGAGAAACTGTTTGATGTAGTTCTGAATGCCGAAGACGACCACCTGATCGTCGAACCTGTCTCGGAGCAGGCGTGCTAGGTGGCTAGCCCGAGGGGTGAAATTGGCGTAGACCTCGGTGGTGCCCTCGGGATACTGGCGGCGGTGGTCAGCCTTGTAGAAGTCGATAGCTGTCAGTGGATTGATTGTCATGATACTGTTTGGGCGTTGTTGTTGGTTTTAGAGGGTGATGAGTAGAGGATTGGTCAGGTCGGTGTCGGGGAAGGCGAAACGGCAAAAGACTTGGTCGAAGTAGGGCTCGAGTACCTCGATGCCTTTGGAGAAGATGCCGTGGGTGACGTAGAGGTAGACTTTGGCTGCACCCTGCTTTTTCAGCACTTTGGCCAGCTCGATGAAGGTCCGCCCGCCGTCGCAGATATCGTCGGGTATCAGGACGGTTTTTCCCGCCACATCGCCATGCACCGTGGTGCCGGTGATCTCGCCAGTGGCTGTGTTTCTCTGTTTGGACGCACAGATCAGCTCATAGTCGAGTCCCGTGCGCTGGTGCAGGCGCTTGGTCAGAGTGAGGGCTTTTTTCTCAGCTCCAGCGTCTGGCGATACGATGGTCAGGGCCTCTTCTTCTTCTTCTTCGCAGAGATGGTCGATCACCTCGATAGCTAGGTCCGCCTGTGGCACTATCTCGACTCGATTGATCAATGCACCTGCTACATCTGAGTGCGGATCGTAGAGCACCACTTTGTCTAGTTCCAGACCATTGATGAGGTCTGCCATCACTCTGAGCGCTAGAGCCTCTCCCGGCTGGCAGACTCTGTCCTGTCTAGCGTAGGGGAGATAGGGTAGCTCGAGCATGATCGCTGTGGAGCTGTTTTCCCGACGGATCGCATCGACTGAGAGTAGCAGCGCCATGATGGCATCGGAGTCGTGCAACCAAGCGCGGAGTCTCACTGGGCCATCTAGGTCCACGTCTGGTAGGCGGACCTGTATTTCTCCACCGGGAAACTTGAAGCTTTCTATCTGTGTTTGGTTGATCTGAATCATAAAAGACACTGTGACTTTAATTTAAAATGGTCACAGGGTCAAATATAAAAGTCAAAGAGTCACTTTTTTCTGGCTAGGTAAGCTCTGGACAGGCGATTTAGCCCTGTGTTACTGCTAGATCATGCTTCGTTTTCTGTTCTCAATACTAGGCCTCGGCTTGCTGCTGCTCACCTCAGCTACCGGTGTCTCGGCGCCTGACTCTCGACCCAATATCGTGATCATGATGGTCGACGATCTGGGGTTCTCGGATTTTGGCTGTTATGGCAGCGAGATCGAGACGCCGCATATCGATGCTTTGGCGGCTGGAGGTTTGCGCTTTCGCGATTTTCATAGCACGGCCAAGTGCCACTCCTCGAGAGTCAGCTTGCTCACGGGGCTTTACTGCAAGCAGGCGGGGGATCGGAAGCTGAGCCGCGGCGTGACCATCGCCGAGGTGCTGCAGGAGGCGGGCTACTCGACTAATATGGTGGGCAAGTGGCACCTCGATGCCGAGCCGACAGATCGTGGCTTTCAGCGCTACTTCGGGCACCTATCTGGCGCGACCAACTTCTTTACTGGTGATGACAACTTTCGTCTGAATGGCGAGAAGTGGGATGACTTTGATGACGATTTCTACACCACCGATGCCTTCATCGACTGGGGCAAAAAGTTTCTCGATGAGTCGCTGGCCGCCGATGCGGATCAGCCTTTCTTCCTATACATCGCGCACAATGCGCCGCACTACCCGCTGCATGTGCGTGAGGAGGACTATCGGAAATACGAGGGCCGCTACGACACTGGCTGGGATGCGGTGCGAGCGCAGCGCTACCAGCGGCAGCTGGACATGGGGCTGATCCCCGAGAGCTGGCCGCTATCGCCTCGGCCACAGCTGGTACCCGCCTGGGATGAGATGACCGATGATGAGCGAGCCTGGGATGCGCGGCGGATGGCGGCCTTTGCCGGTATGGTCGATCGTATCGATCAGACGACGGGGGAGCTGATCGACTATCTGAAAGCTAAGGGCAAGCTCGACAACACCCTGATCATGATCTGTGCCGATAATGGTGCCTGCCAGTTCGACCGGACCAAGGACGCAGAGTTCGAGCCCTGGGATGCGCGCTCTTACTGGTGCTACGACACCGGCTGGTCGCATGTCGGCAATACACCCTATCGCCTGCACAAACAGAGCCAACACAATGGCGGTATCTGCTCGCCGATGATCGCGCACTGGCCGGCTGGTATTTCCGAGGAAGCAGTGGGATCGATCACTACCCAGCGTGGGCATTTGGTCGATTTCATGGCGACCTGTGTGGATCTGGCAGAGACCGAGTACCCAAAGAGCACCGAACGCGTGAGCGCGGTCGATCCGCTCACCGGCAAATCTTTGGTGCCTATTTTCGCGGGGCAGCAGCGAGACGGGCACGAGTTTCTTTATCAGGTCTTCTCCAGCAATCGAGCGATCATCCGGGGTAAATGGAAGCTGGTATCTCACAAGGCTACCCGCTGGGAGCTGTACGATATCGAGGCCGATGGCACTGAGCTGAATGATCTAGCCAGCGAGCATCCGGAAGTGGTCGAGGAGCTCTCGGCGCTGTGGCACGAGACAGCGGAAAAGGTAGATCGCAGTCCGCAGAAGCCGGTGAATAGCAGTAAGGTATCGCCGATTTTGAAAAAGAGTGGCAATCCTGCTGGTGGTGGGAAGTAAGTGATAGCCGATTTGGTTAAAGAAAAACGGACAGCGGTAAGTTAGGTTATCGTATTCTAGTCATGAAAACGGTAGCACCCAGCGTTTTAATTGCTAGGCAATTGGTAGCCTGTGATCCCAGCCCTATGACCGAGGGGTAAAGTCGCTTTGTGGCTCTCCAAAATGCCGGAAAGCTTTGCATAAAGTTCTCGGTCTTTATTACCTGCTGGTTTTCCGGGGTGAAAAAAATCTATAACTAGACGATCTTTGTGGTAGTAAAGATTTTCTGAGATTTTTTCAATTGTTTTGTTTTCTTCATATATTGTGTGGTAACACCAAAAGGTCCTGGCGCATAGAACTACATCAGGATCAATAATATCGATTTGTTTGGTGAGGTAATCGCTGTCCTGAATTGCTCTATCCTGTAACTGCTTTTGGTTGGTTGTAGACTCTCCAAGTTCTTTTGAAACATTTAAGTATGCGATATCAGATAAAGATTCTTTATTAGGAAGGGCTGAGATAACAGTGTCAATAGATGGAAATTCGGGGATTGTTTCATCGTTAAAGTAACTGGTTAATAAGTATCTCCACCTCAATATGTTCTCCCATATCTTGTCAATGGGCCCTTTCTGGAATGATCCTATTGGTGATCCTGATATTTTCCACCAATCAGAATTTTTGTAGGATTCTTTCATAAGAAACATTATTTTAGGGCTTGCCCTTTCCCAATCATCTTCGATTAGGATGCCGTCGCAAACGAATGGGGAATAGGATCTTGAGTCTTTCCATTCGAGGTTCAGTTGATCAAGTTTATCTAGCTTGCTCATTTATTGGAGTAGCATAGGCATTCGATTCTGTTGAGTCGGTTTTGAATTTTAGGCAGTGGTAGGCACTTCTTGCTGAAAAATCTTTTCGCTAGGGAGGTGGCGACTCAATAGGGCGATGGCTTGGCTTGTCATCTCGGATTCGACATCGGGCGGGAAGGTGGCTTGCCCGTTGATCGTCTCCAGAGGGAAGCGAGCCAGCATCTTTGAGTCGGGGTAGAGTTTGACGATCTTTTCATACATGGCCTTCGGAAAGCGCATCGGGCCGAGTGTGGCCGAATGAACGCGCTCGGCAGGGATGGATTCGAACACTTGCTCGAAAAACTCGCCATAGAGTTGCTCGAACTTGGGCCAGGGGAAAAGCGGATCGAAGCGCAGGCCGACTTGCCAGCCATGATCGGTGAGTTTTTTGATGCTTTTGATACGCTGCGCTACGCTCGGGGCGCCATGCTCTACCTCGCGAGCGACTCGATCGGGTGATAGGGTGTAGGAGACGATCACATTGTCCAATGGCTGCTCCATCTCGAGTAGATAGCGAGTCTGGACGCTCTTGGTCCTGAGCTCGATCCAGGCTGCGGAGCGCTTGGCGAATTGGGGCAAAAACCACTCGGCAAATCCGGTCATCCGCTCGAGGGCGAGGGAATCACAGTCGTATCCAGAAAAGAAACATAACTGTTCGCCCGGATCTGCTGCCGCTATAGTCGCGTCGATGTCGGCTAGGAAGTCCTCGTAATTGAGAAACCAGACATAGTTGGCGGATTGATACATGCCCTGCAGAAAGCAATACCGGCAATCGTAAAGGCAGTTCAGCATATGGCTGAAGTAGAAATTTTTGTCAGCACCGATCTGATATTCTGCTGGCGTCGGCAGTACGCGGCGGCCAGTTTTTTCTGCCAAGATCAGTGCAGGCTTCTGCTTTTGCAGGCGGAAATTCTGCGCTCTGAGGTTGAAAAGCTCAGTGTAGCGCGAGCAGTGAATCACTTCTGCGCGTGGGTATTGCTGGAGTGCCGATCGCGCTCGAGGATGATCGACGAGCGCTTCTTCGATGTAGATGGTGTCTACCATGAGTCGATAAGCCGGACACTAGCGGCAATCGACCCAAAAGTAAAAAGTCGAGGGGAAATGTTCCTGTCTAGCGCATGGCCCGGTGGGCACCACCGACATTCTGCTCGATCGACACGACGCGTATGGTGTGGGTGCGGCGTTCTGCGCTGTCTCCGCCTGTCCATGAATCCGCGGAAAATCCACTGGTAGACTGGGTGGGGATGTAGGTCATCTCCATATCCATGACCCAAAGAGGGTTCGAAAAGTAGGAAACAGGGAGTGCCAGAGGGATCATATTGATATTCTCAACGACAGGCTCGTCGGGCAGGATATCCTCGATAGCATCTGGCTCGAGCCCCAGCTGGTAGAGCGCAGCTGTGTTGTGCAGGTAGTTGGCTGCTTTTAGCGTATTTTCCGCGATCTCATCCTGAGTGACTATAAGCAGGCTCAGCGAGGCCGCAGCGCCTACAGCGATCATGATGATGCCACTGGCGATCAAGGTCTCTACCAATGTGAAGGCCGCTTTGGAAAGGGAACGAGTGGGTGATTTCATAATGATGGAAATTATGGTAAATATAAACCTAAACCCAAGTGATGCAAATCATAAAGGATTACTAGGCGGACTGTCTAGCGGCGCCTGATTTGATCGATCACGGTGCGGTACTCGCG
Source organism: Verrucomicrobiota bacterium (assembly GCA_020630975.1). Taxonomy (GTDB): domain Bacteria; phylum Verrucomicrobiota; class Verrucomicrobiia; order Verrucomicrobiales; family DEV007; genus Arctic95D-9. Next base: position 86,924 of record JAHDID010000021.1, on the reverse strand, counting down.
GGGCAAGCGCGAGATATCGAGTGAGATCTCGGGTCGTTCTGCTTCTGCGGCTTTTCCCATAGACTCGAGTAGCAGCCATCTCTCCACACTCAGAGTCGTGTGGAGGATCGGAAAATCGATAGCTGTGTAGTCTGCCAACAAAGCATCTACCACCTCCAATGCGTCTTCCGCTAATCCCTGGTCTGCGAGTGAGCCCAAACACTCTCGCCAGCTACTTCCTTGGCGAGGTGCCACGCGAGCAATCGGCTCAGCGATCTGGTGGAGATCTGCATTAGATAGTAGGCCGAGTGCGGTGGCCTCCGCCAGTGTCGAGTAGTCGGGATAGGCTTGATCGATCAGTTCGGTACTCAGTATACCCGTCAGCAGGCTGCGGCTCAGATCGGCTGGCAGTGGTGGCTGGGAGGGGGCTGTGTGGGTGATGTCTTTGATCGATACGATGAGCGAGCGATAGCGGCTCAGAGCATCGACCATTCTTTTTTGGGTGATGGGTTCGAGATCTTTCCACCAGGCGTGCCAGGAGGGCATGGCATCTTCGCACCAGGCGTGTAGGACTAGCGTCCTTATCAAAAAGCGGTGCAACTCTCGGTCACTGAGATTATCGGGGGCATATTCCAGAATCTGTCGGCTGATATCGAGGTAGTGATGCAGGGGCTCTGTGCCGCGTCTGCCGATAGCGGTTTTGATGCGGCTATCGACCATGTCGAGGATTGCCTCACACAGTTCACCACGGCTTCGCTCGATAGTCGGGGTGGTATCCTCTAGCGCCCGGCCCCACATCATCTGAGTGGGGAATACCGAGCCCTCGTGTAGCGACTCGATGGCGGCGTGCATCTCGATACGGCCTGCCCAGTAGGCGCGGGTATGAGGGTTCTCCGAGCGGATCGCATTTTCCAGGCCTTGCTGCTGCTCAGACAGCCATCGGGTGATGCTGGGCTGTCGCTGCGCTAGGGATAATATCTGTAGCGCCTTCTGCCTGAGTGACGGGGGGAGCTCTGGAAAATCTCCGTAGCGCTCGGCATAGGCGGCTAGTCTTTGCTGCTGTGGGTGGGGGCGATGAGTATCGATACTGGAGTCGCTCACGGCTGCTATAGCCAGCTCGGCGTAGGCGCGGTCTGCCGGATCAGCGATGGTAGCGAGGTAGGCGGGCGTTTTGTCGGCGAGAGTTTGATTGTACGTACTGTCGAGCAGGAAATAGCCGGGGCTGAAGTCGACATTGCGGCTGTGCTGTTTGAAGAGTTGGTTGGCGAGAGGGAACTCACTAGCCTGCACGAGATGGATCCATAGGGCCGGATAGAGCGACCGGTCGGTGCCATATCTCTGCATGTAGGAATTTAGCTGATCCTCGTCGCTCAACCGAGTGGCTAGAGCCACCATCTGCACGATCCAGTGTTTTTGCGATTGGGGTGCTCTAGCCATCTCCGTGGCGGTGGGGTGGTGGGTCACGCGCACGCTAGCTAGGATGTCGCTACCCGTCTGGCGCCACAGCGGGTCGGTGCTATCGCCGCGTAGGTAGCCTGCCATGGCGTAGGCGATAGGCTGGTGCATCATCGGCATCTGGCTGCGGGATAGGGCTTCTGCTACCACTCCGCCACAGGCGATACTCGTTTGGTGGGATAGGTGCTGGCGACACTCTCTGGCGATCAGTGCGGCGAACCCTAGGCGCCAAGCAGGGCTAAGCTCGGTATCAATTAGAAGTGAGCTGAATTGGTTGTTCAATGCGTGTCGACTGGCGATGCCAGGGATCGGTTGCTGCCTGCCTGACGCGAGTGTCTCGATAGCGATCCCCAGTCTGATAGCTGCGCTGATAGAGGCGACACTTTGCTCATTGTGATCCGCCCGCTCGCGAGCCCATATCGCCATGGCTTCGCGCTGCGCTGGGCGTAGTAGCGAGGATAGCTCGGCGAAGTAGGGTGCGAGATAGATCATCTCCCCCTCGCCACAAGCAACTCGCAGGTCGACCAAAAACTGGTCCATCGCAGCGCGGGTGTCGTAGTTGCCCCCGAGGCTCAAAAAATGACTGAGCATGGCAAACTGAGTGGAGTAACGGCCAATGCCTGTGTAGGGGACGGTTCCGCTGTGGTCTAGACGGTAGGTACGTACGGAGATGCCGATGACGTCGATCGACTCCTGTCTATCCTCGAGTTTGTGCAGGTAGTCGACGATGTGGCAGCGATACTGGCGCTGATCGAATGTATTGAAATATGTGTCCTGATTCGACTCTTGGTCCTGCCGGATCAGTTTGGCCGTGTGGACGACGATCGGGGCTGCTAAGTCGGGGGACTCTGAGATGGCATCGCGCAGTAGAAAGGGAAACAGGAGCGGTAGCTTCTCCGCATCGTAGCCGATATCGGCAATCGTCTCTGCGGCCAGGAACTTGCGGCGCTGGCTATCGAGATCAGCAGCCCCTGCCCAGTAACAGATACTGGCTACCAATGAGAGGCCGAAGGCGATCGCTATCGCTCGAGTCATGCTAGGGATACCGTAGGGTAAATCCAGCCATTGCCAATGGCGAATCTCCGTGGACGTGGCGGTCTGATGGCCTATGGTGGCGCCCATATGTCGACCAATCGTCAAAAAGTCATCGCAGCGGCAGCTGTCGCCTTGCTCGTGCCACTCGGGATCTGGCTTTTGCTGTATGCGATGGGTATGGTGCCAGCCCCAGGTAAGCCCGGAAATCCGCCTTTCAATATGTCGGACCGTATCTCGACCATCAAGGTCGTGGAGGATGAGCAGGGCGAGCTGGTCGCCTATTTCGCGGGGTGGGATGGCAAGATCGAATCGCTGACTTCGGACGAGTTTTTCCAGCAGGTGCATGAGAGGCAGGTGGACTTGCCATGGCTCTTCCGCCGTATGGATGTGACCTCGACCACCAGCTTGCTGTGGGTACTATTCGGCTTTCTGGCTCAGGGCATATTCGCCGGGCGGATGATCGTGCAGTGGTATGCGTCGGAAAAGGCCAAGTCCTCTGTGATTCCGAATATTTTTTGGTGGATGAGCCTGATTGGCTCGTCCATGTGCATTATCTACTTCATCTGGCGAAAAGATCCCGTCGGTGTGACTGGGCAGGCGACTGGCTGGCTAGTCTATGTACGCAATTTGTGGATGATCTACGGCAAAAATAACTCCGAGCAGGCCTGATTAATCGGGGGCAAGGACACTCATGTAGCGGAAGATCTAGATCTTCCGACATCACTGCTCATTCTGCAAATAGCGCCGAAATTTTAGAACCGGAAAGCGAGTCTAGTTCGAGAAAGGATTAATTTTGTGATTTTCAGCGCCGCATTTTCGTTTAATCTAAAATTTAATATGGCGCTATCCGATCGATTTATCCTCTTCTTAGGCATCTCTACCGTCTTAGCTACAGGGGCCAGTCAGGGGCAGGACGCGCCTGCTGTGATCGATATCGGCTCGGCCGAGGCTCCTATTGTTTCCTCGACAGTGGTGCCTATCCCGATGGAGATATTCTGTGCACTCGACAAGTTTGGCAGTCACGACTGGGGGCGAATGGTCGATGATCGCGTGGTCGAGGCCGGTCCGGACAGGGGGCATACGGCTTTGTTGTTTGGACTGGTGATCTCTCAGGGTTTTGTGGCTGTGCAGGCCGAGGACAAGCAGGAGGTGATGCGTCTGGGGCAGTCGGTACAGCGGTTGGCTAAGCTATTAGGCGTAGGCGATGCTGTAGATGGCCGTCTCAAAATCATCTCGGAATCGCTCCGAGATGGTTCTTGGGATGCGGTGAAGCAGGAATTCGATAGAACGCGCCAAACCGTGCTAGATACCATGGCAGGGATGCGAGACAGGGAGCTGACGACACTGGTGGCTCTGGGGGGCTGGCTCGGTGGGACCGAGGTGGTGGCGGAGATTTTGTCAGCCGATTACTCAGCAGAGGCGTCTGATTTGTTGAACCAGACAGGCTTACTCGGCCAGCTAATCGCTGACTTCCAGCAGTTGCCAGAGTCTATCAGACAGGCGGAGCTTTTTGCCGAAGTGGGCACGACTTTGGCCAAGTGCCAAACCTTGATGGTAGCAGATGCATCAGGCCACATCAGTCAACTCAACGTCCAAGAGATCCATCGGGCAGCCAATGCGCTCACCGAAGCCATCTACTCGAATTGATCTCTCTGTCATCCCTTCATCAAAACCCTCTCTATCAAAAAGATTCTCCACACTAACCCAACAGACCAATCAGTAAGCCCAGTATCATAGCGCCCATTTTCGCCGTAGCGCTCCTACTCATCTGTCACATCTCTCCGGCTCCGGGTGAAGAGATCAATCACTCGAAGTTCATCGCCCAAAAGGCGGCTATGATCGATCTCGAGGGCCCGGGGGCCTTCACTCTGAGAGAATCGTGGTGGCATGGGCAGGTACAGCCGGGTAAGGCCAAGCTAGTCCAGCAGCAGTTGTTCAAACAAAACAGCTATCTCTTCTGGCTAGCGGTGCCCGATCCTGAGGCTCAAGTCTATCTAGACCTCTATGATGAGTCGGGGCAGATCGTCGAGACGGAGAAAATCACTTATAGCGAGGGTAAATATGTGCTGAGTATGCTGGTGCAGCCGCAGGCTACTGGTTTCTACTACATCCGTATCGGTCTGGATAAATCGGCGAAATCTCAGCAAGACTGGGCACTGATCTACGCGTATAAGTAGCCCCTCAGTCCTCACTCATGTCCGAGCTACATTTCAATCCTTGGTTCATCGCCATCCTACTGGCTACGATCATCCTGTGGAAGGTTGATTTTTTCACGTCGCTTTTGAATCTAAAAGCCTTTCAGGATGAGGTGCCGACTGTTTTTGCCGATCTCATCGATGAAGAGACACACGAGCGTAGCCGAGATTACACCCGGACCCGTGCGGTATTTGGTATCTGTAGTTCAGCGTTTTCTATGCTGCTGTTTTTCGGTTTCTGGTGGCTCGGCGGATTCGGTTGGCTCGATGATTGGGTCAGGTCTTTTGGGCTGGGGCCCATCTGGACTGGCGTCATCTATATCGGTGCCCTTTTCGTGGCGGGGCAGGTGGTCACGCTGCCATTTCAGCTCTATTCGACATTTGGGATCGAGGCCAAGTTCGGCTTCAATCAAATGTCTGTGGGCTTGTTCGTGGCTGATATGATCAAAGGCTTGGTGCTGTCCGCGATTATCGGAGTGCCTTTGTTGCTCGCTTTGCTGTGGGTGTTTCAGAGTGTGCCTTTGGCTTGGCTGTGGGGTTGGCTGATTGTCGTCGGCTTTATGTTGGTCGGTGTGTTCTTAGCTCCGTCGTTGATCATGCCTCTGTTCAATAAATTCGAGCCTCTGGAGGAAGGCGAACTACGTACCGAGATCTATGCGATGGCTGAGAAGTGTGATTTCCCGCTCGCCGATTTGAGCATCATGGATGGGTCGAAACGTTCGTCCAAGTCGAATGCCTTTTTTACTGGCTTCGGGCCGACCAAGCGCATCGTCCTATTCGACACGCTGGTGGAGCAGCACACGGTCGATGAGCTGGTGGCTGTGCTGGCGCATGAGATTGGGCATTACAAAAAGCGCCATGTCCTGCAAGGTATCGGTATCAGCATTCTCACCACGGGTGTTATGTTTTTTATCCTCGGGTTATTGCTGAACAATCGAGCCTTGTTCGACGCTTTCGCGGTAAAGGAGCTGTCTGTGTACGTCAGTCTGGTGTTGTTTGGGATTTTGATGGGCCCGATCAATCAGGTCCTCTCAGTAGGAGGGAATTGGCTGAGCCGTAAGAATGAATTCGAGGCAGATGCCTATGCCGCCCAAGTCACAGGGCAGCCCGAGGCACTGGTCCGTGGCTTGCGACAGCTCAGTGTGGATCATCTGAGCCATCTCACCCCTCATCCCGCTTATGTCTTCCTGAATTACTCGCACCCGCCGGTATCTGAGAGGATCGAAGCTCTCAGTCAGGCTGTGGATTAGGGATAAAGAGGGGATGGCCAAAGATGGAGATTTTTGACTTTCATTAAGTGCCAGATAATTGTCTGGCACTTTAATCCTCTTGACTTTACAAATAACAGGCTAAAACTCAAGTGTGCGGTCTTTCATGAAGATTCTGACTACTTTCTACCTGATGCTATTTGTCATCAGTGGCGGACGGGTTTGTTCGTGCGAAGTTTTAGAGAGTTTAGGTGTTCATCATTCTCAAGTTTGTCACGAACACTCACATGGTGATTGCGATCACCATCATGATTGGTGCGATTCCGTTGAGCCTTTCGAGGCAGTGTTAAGCTCTGGCGTTGTGATTTCCAGAGCTCACACGAGTGCCGAGCCTACGGAGGTTACCTTGCCCTTCCAAGCGTACAGAATTTCTTCTACTCACATTTTCAGCCATGCTGTGTGGCGACATCCGCCGCCACCATCGACTTGTGGTTTATCTGTTTCATTAGCGCAACTGCAGCGCTGCCAGGTTTGATTCTTTTGTTCTTCCCATCTTGAGAGATACGTCTTTGGACATGGACCATCTATCAAGTACGAGAACTAATAGTTATCAAATCAGACTCACCCTTTCGGTAGGGGCCCTTATCAAGGTCTGGGGCATCACAATTATTTTGACCTGAACAGATGAATTATTTTAAAATTTACGGTTTTTTTCTATCCGTAGTAGTAGCGACTCCAGTACTCAGTGACGACAAGATCGTAGTCGATCGTGCAGCGAATACGGTGATACTGGATAAAGTGTCAGCCCAGAACCTCCAAGTGGAGATCGAGATGGTGGAGGAGCGCGACTTCGAGACGACGGTATTTGCTATCGGTAGGATCGAGGAGATTCCAGCGAGGCGCTCGGTAGTGTCGACTCGCGCCCCGGGGCGTATCATCGAACTAAAGGTCAACCAAGGCGACTCTGTCGAGAAGGATCAGGCAGTGGCCGTCCTAGAGGCGCGTGTCTTTGGCAACCCTCCACCACGAGTCACACTGCAGGCGCCCCAGGCAGGACTCGTCACTGAGGTACATCACCACCTAGGTGAGCCAGTGGAGCCCGATGAAAACATCTTTGAGCTTTCGGATCGGAGTAAAGTCTGGGCTACTGCAAAGATACCAGAGGTGGAAGCAGGTGCGGTGAATATCGGCTCTCGGGCGCGCATTCGCATTCCAGCACTCGGTGGCGAGCCGGTACAGGCCGAGTTGATTCGGTTCGGATTGGACGCCGACGTCGAATCTGGTTCAGTCATCGGCATCTTCGAACTTGATAATGCAGAGGGTAAAATCCAGCCTGGGATGAGGGCAGAATTTTCCATCATCACTCGCGTGCGCGATTTCGTCACAGCTGTACCTGTGCAATCGATCCAAGGGGACCCGACCAAGCGCATGGTGTTTGTGACCGATTTCGATATCCCTTTTGCCTATGTGAAGGCTCCTGTAATACTGGGTGAGAGAAATGATCAATACGTTGAAGTCATCTCGGGTCTCTTCCCTGGCGACGAGGTGGTTACCCGTGGGTCCTATGCACTGAGCTTCGCTGGAGCTGGCAGTGGTATGTCGTTGAAAGAGGCTCTCGATCTAGCCCACGGGCATGAGCACAATGAAGATGGTTCAGAGATGACACCTGAGCAACGGGCGGCACGCGAGCGAGAGAAAGCGATCGCTCGCGGTGAAGTATCTGCTGGTGGTGATGATCGTCAAAGTAGCTCCCTAGCTCCCTATGCTCTGTATCTTCTGACCTGGTCGGTCATAGCCACTGTGGCACTCTTGATAGCCATCCAGTTGGTAGTAGCGAAAAGCAGACAGCTAAAAGCCAGTAGCGATACCTAAAGTCAGATGCTGAATCATCTTATACGTTTTTCTTTGGCCCAGCGCGCTTTAGTGGTAGTAGCGGCCTTACTACTACTGGTGCTCGGTGTCCGCATGGTAGTCCAGCTGCCGGTAGAGGTGCTGCCCGATCTGACCAAACCCACCGTCACCATCATGACAGAGGCTCCCGGATACGCTCCAGAGGAGGTCGAGACTCTCATCACTATCCCGCTGGAAAATGCACTCATGGGCGTGACAGGGGTTACCCGTCTGCGCTCGACTAATGACATTGCGCTGTCTCTGATTTTCGTCGAATTCGACTGGGGCACCGACATCTATCAGGCTCGCCAGTTTGTTCAGCAGCGGCTCAGTGGTGCAACCGAAAGATTACCAGACGATGTCACCCCGTATATGACTCCTGTGGCCTCGCTAATGGGGGAGATCATGCTAGTCGGATTGACTGATCCGACGGGGCAGACCCACCCCCGAGATCTGCGCACTATCGCCGACTGGACTGTGGCCACCGACATCAAATCAATAGCTGGAGTCGCCGAGGTGCTCGGTATGGGAGGCGGTGTGAAACAGCTCCAAATCCAGCCCAATCCTAAGGAAATGCTGGCGCTGAATGTGACTTTTGATAAACTGCGCCAGGCAGCGGCTAATGCGGTGAGGAATACCACGGGCGGCTTTCTCACCGAAACCTCGCAGGAGATCATGGTGCGTAATCTGGCAATGACCACCGATTTCACCGATATCGAAAATACTGTGGTCGCTCATCGCGATGATCGTGCTATCAAGATAGCGGATGTCGCGACTGTGAACTGGGGTATCGAGCCGATGCGTGGCGATGCCGCCCTGGGCTCTCACCTCATGGCGGCCTACGCCAAAGATAAGGCCGCAACTCGAGGGACGATGGGCGTGATACTGAGCGTCACAAAGTCGCCAGGATTTGATACCATACGCATCACCGATAGGATCGAGCAGCGTCTCGAGGTGCTGCGCAGGACTCTGCCGGACGGGGTAGAGATGGTTACAGTTTATAAGCAAAAGGACTTCATCGAAATAGCGATCCACAATCTGGTGGAGGCCCTTCGGGATGGGGCTATTATGGTGGCTATTGTTCTGTTGCTATTTCTGCTCAATTTTCGAGTTACATTTATCACTCTTACGGCGATACCGTTATCTCTTGGTATAGCGGTTTTGGTGTTTGACCTGCTCGGGCTGACAGTGAATTCCATGACTCTTGGCGGCTTCGCAGTAGCGATAGGTATGGTCGTCGACGATGCGATTGTCGATGTAGAAAATGTATTCCGCCGATTGCGAGAGAATGCTGGTATGCAGGAGCCTCTACCCAAACTAGAGGTCATCGCACGGGCTTCTGCGGAGGTGCGCTCATCTATCCTTTATGCCACGGTTTTGATTATCTTGGTGTTCATCCCGCTGCTTGGGCTGAGTGGTGTGGAGGGTCGTCTCTTTGCTCCTATTGCTATAGCTACCATCGTCAGCATGGCGGCTTCTTTCGTTGTTTCGCTCACAGTGATTCCTGTGCTCAGCTCTTACCTTTTAAGCCCTAATCCGAATAAGGTGCATCGCGACTCGCGACTCGTAGCGGGAATGAAGTGGCTGTTTCAAATGACGTGGCTGAGACTCGCGCTATCTCAGCCGCTGATTATTCTGGCCATCAGCATTGCTTTGATTGTTTATGCTTACATCAGCTTTCGTGGTATGGCGGGCAACTTTCTACCCGCTTTTCGCGAGCCGACAGTGATCATCGCTACCGCTACCTCACCGGGGACCTCTCTCATGCAGACCACAGAGCTGGCCAATGCTGCTATCGACCAGCTGCTACAAGTCGATGGAGTGGAGACGGTCGGTTATCGGGCAGGGCGAGCAGAGCGTGGCGACCATGTGGTGCCTGTATCGACGGTAGAGTTCGACGTGGAGTTTACCCATGGCACCGAGCGCTCACACGAAGAGATCTTACACGACCTGCGAGAGGTGATGCGTGGGATTCCTGGGACTTTCAGTGCCTTCAGTGGCCCTTTGGCCGATCGCGTCGGGCATATGCTAAGTGGCGTAAACGCCAAAATCGCGGTAAAAATCTATGGATCCGATCTAGAGGAGCTACGCCAGGTAGGCACCAGGATCGCTGCCGTCGCTCGCGCCATACCTGGGCTAGAGGAGGCCCGCATCGAGCAGCAGGCACCTGTGCCGCAAATCCGTATCGAGATCGACCGAAAAAGAGCACTCGCTTATGGTGTGACTCCAGGTGAGTTAAATGAGGAGCTTTCCGCACTGATCGGAGGTGAAGTCGTAGCCGAGATCTACGAAAACCAACGCATCTATGACCTTGTCATCCGACTACCTCAGCACCTACGCAGTACACCACAGAGCCTGGACGATCTCTACATCGATACCATAACGGGCAAACAAATACCGCTTCGCTACGTAGCAAATCTTCGCCAAGCGACGGGACCGAACACGATCCTACGAGAAAATACTCGTCGTCGATTTGTGGTCGCTATCAATCCCACCTCCTCGGATCTCAATACTCTGGTCGAGCGGCTGCAGCACGAAGTTGCTGAGCAGGTGACTCTACCACAGGGGTACACACTCGCTTACGAAGGAGAATATCAGGCGCAAGCTGCGGCCAAACAACGTATTTTACTCATGTCGAGTATTATCTTGGTCATCGTGGTATTTATGCTTTATTCCTTCTTCCGAAGTGTCAATTTTGTATTGCTGGTCCTAAGTAATATACCGATTTCACTTGTTGGTGGAATCATCTTCACCGATATGCAGCTTGGTGTAGTTAGTATTGCTACACTTGTAGGCTTTATTGCCATTTCTGGCATTGCAGCGCGCAACTCCATTATGATGATTTCTCACTACCTTCATCTGATGAAGCACGAGGGCGAGGGGTTTACCCGCAATATGGTCGAGCGGGGTACTCAAGAGCGGCTTATTCCGGTGCTTATGACGGCTCTGTCAGCAGGTATTGCTTTGATTCCGCTTGTCATAGCAGCCGATAAGCCGGGGAAGGAAATCCTCAACCCTGTAGCCGTGGTCATCGTCGGCGGTTTGGTCAGCTCTACGGTGCTGGGGTTGGCGGTCACGCCTGCGCTCTTTTACTGGTTTGGCCAAAAATCCGCAGCTAGTGCCATCGCAAAAGGTGCGCCAGCAGCGGATTGAAGTGAACTAATTTTACCGATAAACCTAATCAAAACGTCTAACTGACTACTAGTGTTTAACCTATGAAAATACATACCAACATCACAGCCAGCGGTATCGCCGCCATCTGCTTAGGATTCGTCTGTTTCGGGCAGAGTGAAGAGAAAGACAAGAAGCACGATCACGATCATGCTCACCATGTGAAGGACCCCGGCCCCAATGGTGGTCGCCTGCTGCTGAAAGTCGAGCCTCATTTGGAGTTCAAAGTCACCGACGATCGCAGGGTCGAAATAACGGCTGTGGGTGATGATTTGAAGCCTATTCCAATCGCTGAACAGATTGTGCGAGTGACTGCAGGAGAGCGCACCGATCCCGTCCGTATGGCGTTCTCCAAAGAAGGTGAAATACTAGTATCGGACAAAGCCTTTCCCGAGGGAGACGATTTTCCAGTCGTCGTCCAAATAAAAACTAAAACAGGGGAGAAAACCGTTATTGAAAAATTCACCATGGACCTTTCTGACTGTCCGACATGCGACTACTTCGAATACGCTTGTGTTTGCGATCATGATCATGAATGTGACCACGACCACGACCACGACCACGACCATAAAGATAAGTAAATCCGCATACTCATTGTGTTTACTCACGGGATTGATACAACTCACTCCGCCAGTGGATCGTAGTAATCTCGCGAGGACACTTCGTTTTTAGATGATGAAGTTCGCTTCGCTGTGATTCTTGTCGGCTTTAGGCAAGAGACCGGAAAAACTTTTGCTCCCAAGGAAGTGCTCCAGCGCATTGGCAGCCCAGCGATCTGCAGCTGATAGGTTTTCAGTCAGCTGACCTCATCATCCTGAACAGAGCAACCTACGAGAAGTGGGCAAAGCACGTGAGTCTTCCATCCTCGAGAATCTTGTGCTAAATCTAGGCTGGAGTAAGCCTGTGAATGGAGGCTGGCTGAATCGGCTGCAACAACACGTTTCAGTTCTAAAACAAATCGAAAGATAGCTCCATGAGACTTCTTATTGACTTGACAAACCTATCAAGAGGTAGCTGCATGAAGTCGAAACACAATCAATAATTAGCTTGCAAGCTTTAGCTCCACCGACTCATGATTTTTTTGTGCCCATTTTGGACCCAGACGAGAGTAGTTTTCCTACCAGCCCTCACACTGCTTATAGCTGGTTGCTTTGATCTGCTCGTGGCACAGCCTCGGCTTTCATTGGACCAAGCTGTAGAGCGAGCGTTGGTGAACCATCCACAGCTAAAAGCAGCCAAGAGCGAAATTGCGATTGCCCAGGCAAAACTCATCGATGCGGGCAAATTGGAGAATCCATTTCTGGAGTTTGAGATAGCCAGTCAGTTGAAAGACGGTCCCGATCGAGAAGGGGCGATGTTCGTCGGCTATAGTCAGGCTTTCCCGGTCACCGACAAACTTTTGCGCCAGAGGCAACTAAGTATAGTCGAGGTGCAACTGGCGTGTGCCGAGGTGCGAGAGATCGAGCGTGCATTCATCGCACGAGTCCAAGAAGCCTACATCCGCGCGCTGGGAGCCAAGGCCCTAGTAGCCGAAATGAGTCACATCGAGTCTTCGACCCAAAAATCCATCGATCTTTCCCGCAGCCAAGTAGCGGTAGCATTAGGTTCTGAGCTGGATGTAGCAGCTGCCGAGACTGAGTTAGTGCTGGTAGCTCAGGATCGAGTCGTAGCCGAGGGAAGTTATCGCCAAGCGCTAGCAGCTCTGCGTCCCCTACTATCGATGGCGCCAGCTGAACTACTAGTGTTGGCAGACAGTCTCCCTGCGGTTATCGCCCGGCTGGATGCTGCGATCGACATAGGTAAGTCATCGAGATCTGTCCGCACCGACATCATAGCCGCGCAGATGAATAAAGAGCGGGCGCTAGCTGACCAAAAATTAGCCCAATCTGAAAAGATGGAGGACTGGGAGCTAAATGCTGGCTACGAAGCCAGTAGATCGGTAGATGAGCCGATCGGTGTTGAGCGTGAACGACTGCTTAGCCTTGGCGTAAAGATACCGCTGCCAGTGCGCAAACGAGGCGCTGGCCGCATAGCCGAGGCACAAGCCAGAAGTGAGCAGGCTGATCACGAGATCGCTATTGCCACGGCGGCTCAGCAGTCAGAGGCTGCGGCAGCTCTGGCCGAAATGCATGCTGCAAGAGCTACAACAGACTTTCTGAAGGGGCGAGTCCTACCCCAGCTAAAGGATCGTGAGTCCAATACTTGGCGAGCCTATCGGGAGGGTTTAGCCGATTTTAATCAAATCATCGTGCTACAACAACAACAGACCCGCACCCACAAGGCAATAACGCAGTCCCGCCTCGATCTCGCTCTAGCGCTAATCCGCTTGCAAAGTGCCCAAGGCAGCCACCCTTCACTACAGGCCTACAACAATGCAAGCGAGTGTCCATCTTATCGACCAGGGACAGAGGCGAGTGAAGAGCCATGGGTATTTACAGATACGAAATTAGGCAAAGTTATCCAGGCGGTTCCAGTCGTACAGCGCAAAGTAGATCATGAAAGGAAGAACGTCCTAAAGCAAATAGGAATGCAGTTGTTTCGATGAAATGCCGTTCTCCCTGAAATCGATAGAAGAGAAAACTTCCGAGAGCCAAACAGCGACAAAACTGAATTCTGTGGTTAATTCCACGCTGCTTTGACAACGCTAAAGCCATCTTTCGAAGAGTTTGAGTCGCTGGCCCAATCTGGGAACATGATCCCGGTCTGGACCGAGCTAGCTGCAGACTATGAGACGCCGATTTCTGCTTTTCACAAGCTGAACGACGGCAATGATAAGCCCTGCTTCTTGCTGGAGTCGGCTGAAAAGAGCGACGAGATCGGTCGGTTTTCCTTCTTGGGCACCGATCCTAGGCTCGAGATCCGCTCTTCTGGTCGCAAGATATCTGTCCGCGAAGCTGGTGAGGAGGAGTTTCACACCTACACCTTTCCCAAAAAGAAGGGTGATCCCATGCATGAGCTGGAGCGCATTATGGCCCAGTATCAGCCGGTCGAGGTCGATGGCTTGCCAGTTTTTTCCGGTGGTGCAGTCGGGTTTCTCACCTACGACATGGTGCGTTATTTTGAGGAGACCGTGGGTAAACCACCGCGGGATACCCTGAAACTACCCGAGATGGCGTTTATGATCACTAGTAGTGTGGTCATCTTCGATCACCGCTTTCGCAAGCTGCAGGTGGTGGCCAATATCTGCACCGACGACTATCCCGATCTGAAAAAAGCCTACACGGCAGCGCGCAAGCAGGTTGATAGCATCATCAAGCGGCTGACCAAGGCCAAGCGTTTCCCAGCCTTTTCGCTGATGGCGGAGACTGAAGAGCTCGACTACACCAGCAATACCAAGCGCGAGGAGTACGAGAAGATGGTCGACGATGCCAAGGAATACATCCATGCCGGCGATATCTTTCAGGTGGTGCCATCGCAGCGCTTTGAGATGCCATTCGATGGGCGCCCGATCGATTTGTACCGATCGCTACGCCATGTGAATCCGTCTCCCTATATGTTTTGTCTGCAGTGGGGTGATGAGTTCGCACTGGTCGGTAGCTCACCAGAGGTGCATGTGCAGGCTATCGATGGCCGTATTAAGATACGTCCCATCGCAGGCACACGCTGGAGGGGCAAGACCGAGGCAGAAGACGGGGCTCTCGCCGAGGATTTATTATCCGATCCCAAAGAGCGCGCCGAGCACCTGATGCTGGTCGACCTGGCGCGAAATGACGTGGGCCGGGTCTCCGAGTACGGCAGTGTCGATGTCAGCGAGCGCTACATCATCGAGCGTTACAGCCATGTCATGCATATCGTGTCGAATGTCTTCGGTCAGTTGCGCGATGGGCAGAGTGCCTACGATGTGATGCGCGCCACCTTCCCAGCGGGTACCGTGAGCGGTAGCCCCAAGGTCCGCGCGATGCAGATCATCAATGAGTTTGAGAAAGCCAAACGTGGTGCTTACTCAGGAGCTGTCGGTTATTTCGGCTACGATGGCAATCACGACAGCTGTATCGCCCTACGCACCGTGGTGGTGAAAGATGGCAAAGCCTACGTACAGGCAGGAGCTGGTGTGGTAGCCGACTCGGTGCCAGAAAACGAGTACATGGAAACCGTCAATAAAGCCAAAGGCATGCTCCGCGCGATCGAGCGGGCAAAGCATTTGGGTGAGGGGTGAGGCTAAACTCGGCCAAGTGGCTCAGTCTGCTGGTAGACCTCTCTCGCACTGTGCCGTTGTGATGGTATTGATCACGTGTAGCACGCATAGAAGGAGAGGAATAGCCAGCACTGCTGAGAGTGTCATAATAATCAGTGCGCCTTGGGAGTCTTCGATTTTCGAAGACAGTCTGTCGAGGAAGTTGGTAATAAGGAAGAGGCCCCACCACCATGGAAACGAGTTTGGGGGATCAGCCAGTCCCGAGCCGACTGATCCACAATAGATCTCTTTCATAGCAACATAGGGTTTCCACAGCATCAGGATCGG
>JAHDID010000021.1:66005-71429 GCA_020630975.1 Verrucomicrobiota bacterium | reverse complement strand
GCATGTTTTTGCTGTATTTCTTCGATGCTGACAGGTCCATGCTGTTGGTTGGCGGCGGAATAGTACCATTGGTGCATGGGAGCAATAGATGCTCTTTATGGAAAAGATTGCAAGCGTTCGACGGAATCAAAAATCACCGATCAGCCAACCCGCTGCAGCGATGAAGAAGATGACAAAGATATAGGCTCCGAATGCTCTTGGGTTACCGGAAAAGAAAGCAGCGGCTAGGCCAATAAAGCCCAAACTAGCGATCGTGAATAAACAATAGGCGACGAGACGACGTGTGGTAGGCATGTCTTCCTATATGGCATCTCATCTTTGTGCGGACTCACTACAAAATGATCTCTCGTTTCTATTCAGGCTCCGCCCCTATAAAGTAATGGGTTTTACTCGCAACTTTTACGACTGGGAGCGGCGGTTTGTAACCGCTGGGCTACCCCAGCTATCAGCCTTAGCCCGGGTATTTTATACACTTTTCTGCTACGACTTGCTGCACGGCATCCTACCTTCGTTCCACTCGATTTTTGTTTGGGCAGTGTGTCCCTACACAGCCCTGCACAAAAATCAGCGCGCGCCTTGGTAGCATGCCGCTCGCTTCGTCTCGCGACGAAAAATGTATGAAATATCCGGGCTAGCTCCCACCGCTAAACTAACTGTGACTATCAAAACCCTCAGCTAGCCGGGCGGCTGGAAAGCCACCCCTACACGGTGCTCTCCCTGCCGGAGAGCTTTGAGCATCACTTTGCCTTCGCTTTCACGATGTGGCCGCGATGCTTCATGCGGATCGAGTAGAGCGACTTACGTGCCGTGATATATAGCGTGCGGTAGTCTTTGCTGCCAAAGCAGGCATTGGCAGCGCCCTCTGGCGTGGCGATGATGCCGATGGGCTGGCACTCAGGATCGAACACCTCGACTCCGGTGTGTGTGGTGGTGTAGACATTACCTTTCACATCGACACACATGCCATCGGAGCGCACGGGTAGTATCTTGCCAGTGCGCATTTTTAAACTGTTGTCTGGTAACACATCGAATAGGTAGACCTGAGCCGGGGCATCTTTCATGTTATCAGCTGAGAATTTGGGGTGGCCACCCGTATCCGCCACATAGAGTGTCTTTTCATCTGGTGAAAAGACGATGCCATTGGGCATGGCAAGCTGGTCGCTTACCAGATGAATCGAGCCGTCGGGATCTCGACGGTAGATGCCACGTAGATCGAGATCTTTTTCGCGTCCTTTCAATCCCCAAGGTGGATCAGTAAACCATAGGGTGCCGTCGGACTTCACTGCCACATCATTGGGTGAGTTAAAGCGTTTGGTGCCATCGGTGGTGGTAGCGAGTATCTCGACGTCGCCGGTAGTTAGGTCGGTCTTCACCAGATCGCGAGCCCCGTGACGACAGCTGAGCAGGTTGCCATCGAGATCGAGTAGGTTTCCATTGGTTTGGTGGCTTTCCTCTAGGTAAGTGGAGAGGGCTTTGTCGGTCTCGGACCAAGCCATAAGTTTGGAAGCTGGGATATCGCTGAAAACTAGGGTGTTCTCCTTGGGTAGCCAGACAGGGCCTTCGGTAAAGGTCATGCCTGTGGCGAGTTGTTTCAGATGAGAGTTGCCAGCCACGACAGGGTTGGGGAGTTTGTTGGGGCCCAGATTGAAATACGGTTCTAGTTGGGCGGAGAGCTCAGCGATCAGGCTAGCGTGCTCGGCACGGTCTGCGAGATTGGTGATCTCTTCGGGGTCGGTCTGGTGATCATATAGCTCGCGCCCAGCTTCGCCACGTAGCCACTCGGTGTAGCGCCAGCGCTCAGTCCGTATCGAGTAACCCCAGGCGTCGCGGCTGTGCCAGATCTGGGTGACGGCAGGTTTCGTCCAGCTATCGCTACTCGGGTCGCGCAGCAGGGGGACTAGAGACTCGCCCTCCAGAGCTTCGGGAGCCTTCAGTCCGCACAGCTCAGCCAGTGTCGGATAGAGGTCGAGTAGCTCCACCGGCTTGGTGGAGTGGCTACCCTGCGAGAGGCCGGGAGCGGCTACGATCAGTGGCATACGAGCGGAGCGCTCAAAGGCTTTGCGCTTGTACCAAAGCCCTTTCTCGCCGAGGAAGTAGCCGTGGTCCGACCAGAATACGATCACGGTTTTGTCGAGTAACTTGCGTCGCTCCAGCGCATCGAGTAGCCGACCGACTTGGGCGTCGACGAAGGTATTGCAGGCGTAGTAGGCTTGCTTGCAGCGTCGAGCTTCTTCTTCGGTGATGTCTGAGAAGTAGTAGGGCCAGTTCTTGGTGTCGCGCTGGATCGCCATCGGAGGTACATCGGCGAGATCGGCCTTGGCGCTGTCGAGATCCTGCATGGTGATCTGGTTGAGTGGGTACATATCGAAGTAGCGCTTCGGAGCCACGTAGGGGCAGTGGGGATTGAAGAAACCTGCTGCTAGGAAGAATGGCTGTCCGCTGTCGGCATGCTTATCGATCTGTGCGATCACATCGCTGGCCACCATGCCATCGGTATGCTCCTCATCGCGGCTCACAGGATCCCACGTCGCCATGGAGATGCCCAGTGTCTTGTTGGGGCCGTGGTTGATGATCTCCGATTCGCGAGTCTTGTCGATGCCTGCGGGATTGGAGCGTTCATTCCAGGTGGCAGGATCGTCATTGGCATCGGTGCCGATCATGCTGGGATTGCCATAGTGATAGATCTTCCCCGAGCGGTAGGAGTAGTAGCCGTGCTGCTGAAAGAGCTGCCCCATGGTGACCACATCGGGATTCTTGATGCGCATGTCGTGATGCAGGGTATGCATGTCTAGGGTGTCAGGGCGCAGCCCGGTCATCACACTGGCGCGACTGGGTCCACACAGTGGCTGCTGGCAGTAGGCATTGTCGAAGCGCACCCCCATTTTGGCCAGACGCTCGAGGTGCGGTGTCTTCACCTGCGAATGGCCGTAGACCGACAGGTCGCAGTTCATATCATCGGCCGCGATGAAGAGCACGTTCAGTTTATTGGGACCAGCACTAGCTAGGGTGCATAGGCAGAGTGTGATTGCGGCGAAGCATCTGAGAATGAGCATGGAATCAGTGAAGCAAAAACTCCGAGATCCCGCAAGAGACGTCTTTTCAGGGAGAAAAGACGTCTGCCGTTATGGAGCGTTTAGAAGCCAAGTCTATTTTCCACCAGTCAGTTTATCGACCAGATCGGAGCTGATCTTGCTGTCCATGAAGGCGCGCACTTTCTCATTGGTCTCGCACAGCTTGCGTAGTTCGGAGAAGTCCCAAGCGAGGTAGCTGCAGTCGGCGGTGGCGACGACGGTGGCGGTGGGGCGGTTGCCGGTGAGGTAGCTCATCTCGCCGATAAAGGCTCCGGGGGTGAGGTCGGCTATTTTTTCCTCCTCATCTCCGACCACATGCAGGCTGCCGTTTACCAGAAAACTGAGTAGCTCATTGCGATCGCCTTTTTCCATGATGGTCTCGCCGGTGTAGATGTGGCGGCGGCTGGCTAGGTCGAAAAGCGGGGTGAAGTCTTCTGTCGATAGCTCGGAAAAATAGCGCGAGCGTATCTGCTCGGAGCTGATCTCTGGGTCGGTGAGAGGGATGACGGAGAGCAGGCCGGTGACGGTATCGGGCGCGATACGTTTCAGGTCGGCGCTCATCTGGCCGATGCTCTGGTAGCGTTTGTCACGATTGCTACGTAGGGCCGAGTCGATGATCTTATCGATGCGTCGATCCAGACCGTCTACGACTTGAGAGGCTGGCTCCCACAGGCCTTTGGGTAGCATGCGGGTGAAAAGCTGATAGGTGAGAATGCCGACACTATAGATATCCGAGCGGTGATCGCCCTTCTCTTTCAGATCGACGATCTCGGGTGCGGAGAAATCCGGTGTCCCCATAGCGATCAGGGTGTCCATGGCGTGCATCGACTCGTGGCCATCGACTTTCACCAAGCCGAAGTCAGCGATTTTCACCACGCCTTCCATACTGATTAGGATATTGCCTGGCTTGATATCGCGGTGCACAAAGCCCTGGCCGTGGGCATAGTCGAGAGCCTCGCAGATCTGGATCAGCCAGCTGAAGACTTGATCGTGGCTATACTGCCCATGCTCGAAGATAGCGTAGAGATTGCTACCCTCGACATACTCCATGGTGAAAAATTTCAACCCATCGCTGGTCTCGCCGTATTTGTAGACCTGTACGATGTTCGGGTGAGCGAGGCGCGCCATGGCTTGGGCCTCTTGCTCGAACCGCTCGATAAAGTTGAACTGGCTGTTGGCTCCGCCATCTTTGGCTGCGATCTCACGAGGCAGCAGTTTGAGAGCGATCGGCTGGTCGCCAGCGGAGTGATCGACACCTCGGTACACCACGGCCATGCCTCCTTTGCCGATGACCTCTTCGACGGTGAAGTCATCGCCGAGCACTGCATTGAGGTCCTCGACTTTTGGAGTGGAAAATGGTGTGTAAAGGCTCTGTGGCTCTTCGTCCAGATCGCTCATATGTGGTGGATGCGGAGATAGTCCTACATTTCCCTCTAAAATCACTTCAATTTATCGTCAGACTCCACGTCTTTTCGCCTCGATCACGCGAAAATTGGGGTGGATCAATCCATCGGAGACGCCGGAGTGCTCGATCTCGTGCACTTCGACTTCGAAACCGACTTTCTTGAGCAACTCCAGCAGGGTGGGCCCGACGAACATGTATTGGTGATAGTACATGATGAACGGTGGTCTGATCACGAGATTACGCAGGCGCATCGCGGCATTGAATGCCTGACAAAACCACCACACGCCTTGCCTCGGTGTGGGCTGAAGACCTGCGGCGAAAAGGTAGCTACCTCCTGGCTTCAGCGCTTCGAAGATGCGTTTCAGAAAGGTCTCGTAGTCCTCGCCATCGAAGTGCCCGAGAGCTCCGAGGCAGATCGCCAGATCAAACGGCTCGGGCCAGTGCATCTCGAGGACGTCACCCTCGATCAGATCGAGGTGTTGGCTGCTAGCCTCAGCAGTGTCGCCGATATTCTGCCGAGCCTGAGCTAGCATAGCAGGGCTGAAGTCGATGCCAGTGATTTGCTTAAGGTCAGTTTGTCGGAGTAGTAGCTCGAGCCCGGCTCCAGTGCCACAGCACACATCCAGCGCGCTGCGAGCCGTCTCAGCGATGAATGGCTCCAGGCAATCGACGAGCTCAGGTGGTGTACGATAGGGTGTGTAGTCGAACTTGCTCGCCAGTAGCTCATAGCCCTGCTGAGTCGATGACAGAGCTTGTCTGATGAGCTCCAAAAAGGATGGACCGTTGGGATGAAACATCTGCTCCACAAAAGCCTGTCTCCATCCAGCACGCCAATTCATTTTACTCGAGAGAGGTGTTTGAGGGCCGAGAAAGTGGCTGCGAGCGTCCCGCGAGTGGAGTTTCATCGGGTGCGGGGCAGTGGGCTGAGGAGGTTGGCGGATAGGCTCT
>JAHDID010000021.1:24321-65905 GCA_020630975.1 Verrucomicrobiota bacterium | reverse complement strand
GGCGGATAGGCTCTGCGGGCCACTCGTTGACACTCGCCGCCACATTTCTTTGCCAATGGCCGAAACCTTCGGGGCTGTCTCGTGTTACATTGTAGGTATGCACCGCGTTCCCACTTTCATTACCATCGCTTTAGTGCTGGCTCTGCAGTTGTCTGCGCTTGCTCGAGACATCACTTCCGAGCAGTTGGCTTTCTTTGAGTCAAAGATCCGGCCTATCTTGGCAGATGCCTGCTACGAGTGCCACTCCAATGAAGGCGGGCGAGTGAAGGGTGGCCTGGCTCTGGACAGTCGCGATGCGATGCTGCTCGGTGGCGATAGTGGCGAGGTGATCGTGCCGGGCGATGCTGAGGACAGTCTGCTCTGGGTGGCGATCAACTACGAGGATGCCGACTATGAGATGCCACCCAAACAGAAGCTGCCCGACCATGTGATCGCCGACTTCAAAAAATGGATCGAGATGGGTGCCCCAGATCCCCGAGAGTCTGAGAAAATCCACATCAAGACCGAGATCGACATCGAGGAGGGCAAAAAGTTTTGGTCGTTCCAAAAGCCCAAGAAAGTCGCGCCCGGAGCCGTCAGCCAAGCGAGCTGGCCAAAAGGCGAGATCGATCGCTACATCCTGTCCAGCCTCGATCGCGAGGCGATGGCTCCCAATGCCGATGCTGGGCCAGACATCATGGTGCGGCGCTTGTTTTTCGACCTGATCGGTCTGCCGCCGACTCCTGATCAGGCGCGCCAATTTCATCAGCAGTGGGCAGAGAGTCCTGATGCTGCCATGGCCTACTGGGTGGATCAGCTATTGGCATCTGAGCAGTATGGCGAGCGCTGGGGGCGCTACTGGCTGGATGTGGCTCGCTACGCCGAGTCGACGGGTAAAGAGACCAATGTGACCTACCCACACGCGTGGCGCTATCGCGATTATGTGATCGATTCTTTCAATGAAGATAAACCCTACGACCGCTTCCTGAGCGAGCAGATCGCCGGTGACCTTTTGCCGATCAAGTCCGACGAAGATTGGCAGGAAAATCTGATCGCCACGGGCTTTCTAGCGATCGGCTCGAAAGGCCTGAATCAGGATAATGGGCGGCAATTTCAGATGGATGTGATCGATGACCAGATCGATACGGTGTCGCAATCGGTGCTCGGTCTCACGGTCTCGTGTGCGCGCTGCCACGATCACAAGTTCGACCCGATACCGACGACGGACTACTATGCGCTGGCGGGTATTTTCCTGAGTACGGAGACGTTTTTTGGCACGGTGACGGCGGCTCAAAATAAGCGACCCTCCGATCTGCTAGAGCTGCCTCTAAACGATCCTTTTGGCGATGGCATATCTGTGAGTGAGCTAACAGCCAAGAAAGATAAGCTAGCCGAAACCGTACAGGAGATCCGAGAGCTGCGCCTAGACCGCGATAGCTTTCAGGGCAATGAGGGGGCGCGCCTCGCCCAGCGAGTGCTCCGACTGCGCTCTCAAGTGAAGCTGATCGAGGCCGACATCAATTCTTACAATGATGATGGCTCGCGTCGATCTTTCGCCATGGGTGTGCAGGAGCTAGATAGCCCAGTCGATGCGGCTGTGCTATTCCGAGGCGAAGTCGACAAACCTGCCCAGACGGTGCCGCGCGGCTTTGTGCAGGTGCTACATCACGAAGAGACACCCGAGATCGCCTCCAGTGCCAATGGCCGTCGCGAGCTGGCTCAGTGGCTCACCTCGGAGGAAAATCCTCTCACAGCGAGAGTCATGGCCAATCGCATCTGGCTACACCTGTTTGGCGAGGGCCTGGTGCGCACACCGGATAATTTTGGCACCACAGGCGAGCTGCCGAGTCACCCCGAGCTGCTCGACCATTTGGCGCTCCGCTTGATCGAGCACGATTGGTCGATCAAATCGATGATCCGCGAAGTCATGCTCTCGCGCACCTATCGGATGAGCTCCGACTACGATGCCGATTACTTTGAGAAAGATCCCGAGAATCGTTACCTCTGGCGAGCCAATCAGCGTCGGCTCGATGCCGAGTCGATCCGCGATACCATGCTGGCAGCCAGTGGTCAGCTCGATCTGGAGCGGCCTAGAGGCTCAAAGGTAGCCGAGTTTGGCAATGCGCGGGTCGGTATACGGGTGAATGAATCCAGCATCGATCTGCCGTTTGAGTATCGCTCCGTGTATCTGCCGATCGTCCGCGACAATCTGCCCGAGTCGCTGGCGCTATTCGATTTCGCCGAGCCAGATGTGGTGCGGGGGACTAGGGAGAGTACCAATGTGCCAGCCCAGGCTCTGTATTTGATGAATAGCAAATTCCTAGCAGACCAGTCAAAGGCCATGGCCTGGCGCGTGATCAATGGTGGCAAAACCAATGAGCAGCGCACTAGACTCGCCTTTCAGCTCACCTATGGCCGCAAGCCGACACAGGCAGAGCTACAGAGCACCATCACGTTTTTCAAAACCTTTCACCCGCTCGCTATGGCCGAGGGGCAGTCGCATCGCGAGGCGATGTTTACCACGGTGTCGGCTTTTTGCCAGGGGCTCTTTTCTGCGGCTGAGTTCCGGTTTCTTTACTAAAACTAATCACAATTCAATAGGGTACAATTTTCATTCAATAGGGTACAATCGACCGACGGATCCCTTTATTTTATATACTAAGTATGAACGCCGATTTTTTCTCGACTATCTCGCGTAGGAGCGCTCTCAAAGGGGTATCCAGTGGCTTTGGTTATCTGGCCTTTGCCGCATTGGCCGATGAGCAGGCACGAGCTGCCGCAGCAGGCCCACTGGCTCCCAAGGCACCACACTTCCCAGCTTCGGCCAAGCGAGTCATCTTTCTCTCCATGCGCGGTGCGGCATCGCATGTCGATACCTTTGACTACAAGCCCCAGCTCGCCAAAGACGATGGCAAGGCAGGTAAATATGGTAGCACCCGTGGTGCGATGTTGATGAAGTCGCCATGGGAGTTTCGTCAGCATGGGCAGGGCGGACTGTGGATCTCGGATCTCTTCCCCGAGCTAGCCAAACATGCCGACGATCTCTGCCTACTGCGCAGCATGCACACCGATCAGCCGAATCATCCGCAGGCGACACTGCAGATGCACACCGGTAGTTTTCAATTCGTCCGCCCCTCGCTCGGCGCGTGGTCGCTCTATGGCTTGGGCACAGACAATGCCAGCCTGCCGGGCTTTCTGACCATCAATCCTTTTGGCAGTGCGCAGAACTACGGCAGCTCTTTCCTGCCGGCGATCTATCAGGGTAGCAAAATCGCTTCGCGCTCGGCTCTCGGGCGTTTCGGTCGTGGGGGCGGGTCGGACCAGGGTATGAAGGTGCCGAATATCCAGAGCAGTCACCTATCGCGTGACCAGCAGCGGGCTTACCTCGACTATGTGCAGTCTCTCAATCGCCACAGTCTCGAGCAGAAAGTGCATCAGCCCGGTATCGAGGGTGTCATTGAGTCCTACGAGTTGGCCTTTCGCATGCAGGACGAGCTACCCAAGCAGATCGATATCGAGGGCGAGTCCGAGGCGACTCAGGCGCTCTATGGTATCGGCGACGGGCCTTCGGATAACTTTGGCAAACAATGTCTGTTAGCCCGCCGCTTGGCCGAGGCAGGGGTACGCTTCATCGAGATCACACACTCCAGTAGCTGGGATCACCATCGCAATCTGCGCAACGATATGGAGCGCAATGCCAGCGAGGTGGACAAACCAATCGCAGGTCTGCTCGCCGATCTGAAGCAGCGCGATATGCTGAAGGATACGCTGGTGATCTGGGCTGGCGAGTTTGGCCGCACCCCACACGGGCAGGGTGGCGATGGCCGAGATCATAATAACAAGGGCTACACCACCTGGATGGCTGGCGGTGGTGTGAAAGGCGGCTTCAGCTACGGAGCTACCGATGAGCACGGCTACGAGGCCGTCGAGAACAAGATGCACATCCACGATTGGCACGCCACGATTTTGCACCTGATGGGGCTCGATCACGAGAAGCTCACCTACAACTACGCGGGCCGAGACTTCCGCCTGACCGATGTCCACGGATCGGTGGCCAGAGAGATTATCGCGTGAGTGGCTTAGTGGTGAAACTGAATTGACATCAGCGCTCGGATAGAAATACTATGTATTTACATTTTTCATGTAGTTTCAATCCAAAATCTAGAGAGGTGCCACCACTATGCTCAATCCAGAGAGAACCAATGAGTCCATCGAGTTGCCAGAATACCAAATTTTTCACATTCTCAGGCGAGGGCAGCAGGAGCCGATCGGCCCCTACAGTCAGGATCAGCTAGTCAGTTTGCTCAATGATGGGCATATCCATGCCTCGGATTATGTTTATTACCCTGAGCTAGCGGGCTGGAAGCCCATGTCTCAAGTCTTTGAGATGCATGAGCGGATCACCAATTTTGCCGACGATGGGCAGGACCCTCAGGTGGTCGCCGATAGCTTCGCTACGGTGAACAGCCACCTGCTAGACAATGAGCAGATCTACTACGTCGCTGTCCAGCAGCAGCCGGCCCTGAGTCTCACAGCCGCTGTGCGCCTCACATCTCCCAAGTCTGTGGTCGTCACGAGCCATCGTATCTGCGTGCTCAATCCCAAGCTCATAGGGGATGTGGATTTCACCGATTACCCTTTGGAGCAAGTCAACGGAGGCATCAAGCGGCTACCCAGCAGCGACAGCGATGCTGGCATCTTCAATATCGTCCTCAAAAGCGGCGAGTGGGTAGAGATCGATAAGATCCCCGCTTATCAGCTAGACCGCCTAGAGCAGCTCGTCAGCGAGATTGCTTAAGCTCTATCAAGGGGGCAGAGAACCAATGCCTCAAGGGACTGCCTTAACATGAATCGAAAGCCAACTTAGATCCTTGATTTAGCCCAAGCTCTTCCTCAGACACAAAAAAGAGCCGCCCGATATGGGCGACTCCCTGAGTGTAAAAAATTCGCTAGGAGAAGAGAGGCTAGCTAAAAACAAGCGCTCTCTCCTGATACCGGAGTCTTACTCCTCGTCGAACTGAGGCAGTAGGCCTTCTTCACGAGCCTTAGCAAAAGCTGCGTCTGCATCGCGCTCCCAGCGGCGAGAGATGTCGCGCTCTTTGAAGAAGTAGATCTTCTTACCTTTGTACTCCACTGATGGGCTCTCAGGGCAGATCATGCTGTCGGGGCGCAGTGGGCAGAAGCGCTGCTTCATCAGCTCGATCTTGGCGGCTTTCTCAGGCAGCTTGTCTTTGAACTGTGGGATCAGACCGGCTTCTACGCCAGCTTTCAGGTAGTAATCAGGGTTTAGCGCCCATGCCTTTACGCAAGAGCCGCAGCACATGAAAATCTTCACGCCATCATACTCGACCACCTCTTCGGGATCGATCTCGTCTTCGATCATGATGGGGCAGAGGGTCTGCTCTTCAGCAGTGGCTGATACGGCGCCAAACATCGCGAAGGCTGTCAGTAAGAAAAGATGTTTAATACTCATAACTCTCCAACATAGACGTAGGAACAGGAAAAAATCAACCAGAGGTATGGGGCCGTGATCGTGATAGAATATTTTTAGAGGTTCATTCGTCGTCGTAGCGGAAGATCTAAATCTTCCGCCACCAGCTTGATCGCCCGATAGCTTTGGAACTCGGCATTTTCAGAAATGCCGCTACACGCCTCTTCGCACGTTTACTGCGCCGATGCCAAAGCTCTCGTCAGCCGTGAGCTGTCTCGGCTGTAGCAATCCAGATGAAAATCGATACCCGTGGCCTGATCCATCTTCGGAAAAGCGGTGAAATACACGATGTAGACGGCGATCGGCTGCTCCAGCTTCACCCAGCGATCGGTACGGGTCGAGCGCATCGCGGAGCTCACGGTGCTACCCGTCCAGCCTTCCTGATCTTGCAGCACCCATTTGGCCATATCTTCAGGGTCTTTCAGCTGCACACTGCGCTCGATGATGGCATTGGTCTTTTCTTTAAAGACATCGTAGTCGTTCGGGGACTGGAAAAACACTTCATACGGGTTGGGGAAGAGAAACTTCACCCGGGCGGGGTCATCATCGTCATTGGCGCCACTGCGGTAGTTGTTTGATAGGATGTCGGCTATGTCTTCTCCCAGCTCACTCGCGAAGCTGCTGGGCAGGCGCATCTTTCCTGTAGGGCGAAACACCATGTACTCCAGTCGATCGCGAAAAATCGGTGTGCGCGCGCCATCCTCGTCTTGGCCAAACACGATCGATGTCTCGAGACTCTTCTTGGTGCCATCAAAGGCATAGGCCCGCGCTGAAGGCAGATTCACTAATACATACCGATCGCCTGGATCATTGGGCAGATAGCGGGCGCGGTGCAGGTTCAGCCAGATCTGTGAGCGCTCGATCTCAGCACCGCGGCTGATACGATTGGCCGTGGCGGGGCCGAGTATGCCGTCGGCAGACAGCCCTTTTGAGCGCTGAAAAGATGCCACTGCATCGGAGAGAGCGCCGGTGTAGACGCCAGAGGGATTGCTCAAGATACTCTCAAGAGAGAATTCATTGAGATGCCCCAGCTCCTGCAGGTAGATAGCCAGCTCCTGCGCCTGAAAGAAGGGATCGCCTTTTTTGATGGTTTTTGACACGAACAGAAGCGGCGCGTCGTCGCTGTCACTTATCTTCAGCAGCTCTTCGATGAGGCGGCGGTAGACCATATTCCGTGGGATGTAGGAGATGGCGATCGCCATGGCCTGATCGGGGTGATCGGCTACTCGATTGGCGAAGTGGTAGGAGAGGCGTCGCTGCTGATCGCCGGTATCGCCCTCGCCAGAGAAATCATCGAGCAACCACTCATCGCCCCAACCAAAATCGAACTCGTGAGGGCCTTCTTTCAGCAGTAGACAGATCTCTGCCAGACGCAGGGTGATACGCAGATCATCAGTAGCCACTGGACTGCTGTCCTCGCGGTAGGCACTCACCTCCGAGGCGAAGTCGACTCGCAACGGGTCGGGGATACCGTTAAATTTCAGCAACTCGACCAGCTCTCGGTCGACCGCGTAGTAAGCATCGACATCCCATAGAGGCTGATTGCCGTTCATCTGATAGGCCTCTATCGCCATGCGGGTGATGCGCAGGCGCTTTGCCAAAGGGAGCTTGAGCAGCTGCATTTCCTTGGAGAGGTCCTGCCGGATCTGGGCAGCGGCCTCCTCGTAGTTTAGCCGTGCTAGCATCTCTTCGACCGATTCCTCGACCTCAGGCTCCTCGCCGTCGGGCGCAGTTATACCGATCACCTCCTCCTGAGCCCGCAGAGTGGTGGAGGAGAGTAGCAGATAGGAGCTACCGGCTGTAGCGAGTAGCAAAAATGTAGAGAGGAAGCGATGCCCGAAATGGAACATCCCTGAAGGTTAGGCAATTGCGAGGCGAGCACAAGTGCGAACCTAGTACTAAAATCTTAGACCAGAAGTCGGAAAAAAAGCGATCTCATCCGCCACTAAACCTGCAGCGAGGTGATGGCCACATTCAGATTGTGCACCTCAGCACGGTAGGGCGTGTCGAAGTGACAGATCTGGCCGTTGCCGAAAAAGCCCATATTGGGCGTGCCGGGCTGCAGCCTACGTACCGCCTGCTGGTACTCGATCTCGCTCAGTGGATCACCCATGCTGCCGTGGCGCATCGCACAGCCGAAGTAGAGATTTAGCTCTTGCGGCCGAGTGCTGAGGTTGGCCAGCTCGAGGGCTGATACCTCGCCAGTGTGCAGCAGTTGTTTCGGATCGACGTAGGTCGAGAGCGTGATCCGGCAGGGAGCCTCAGGTATATCGCCGCCGAGTGTCAGAGATTTTCGGGCGAAGCCATATTTATTAGCACAGCGCACCACGGAATTTTCACCATCCTCACTGTGCAGCCAGATCGGGTAGTGGGTGGCGGCTAGAGGCAGGCGGAAGAAGTCGTCTCCCAGATGGTCATTGAACACATCCAGCGCCGGTCGGCCATCGATCTCGTGGATCACATTGCCCACGCTCTTGGTGATGGTGTACTCGCAGCCCGATTGCTCGATACCGGCAGTGGTGCTCGAGACTAGAGACAGCTCCTCCTCAAAAATTGCCACGACTATCAGCGAGCGTTCCTCGCCGCGATCATAGACTGCCGTCTGATCGAAGGTAAAGCGATCGCTGGCCACCGCACCGGACAGACTCACGCCTGGGCCTACCGCCTGGCGCAGAGCACGGATAAATCGCTCCGGCTGAGGGAAGGATAGATCGTAGAATACCAACAGACCGCTAGGGTCGCCATCCATACGGATCTGCTCGCCGATCATCCGTCCATCGCGAGCCGGATCGTCGGAGGTATCTATGGAGTAGCTATCCACATAGCCATCCGATAGCTGGATAGCGGTAGCACCGACACCCTCGTCGCGTAGCTGAGAGTCGAGTAGGAAATTGCCGGTCGTACAGCCGGTCACCACGGCATCTGGATAAGCCTCTGCTAGATGGGCCATGGCCTGGTTGTCGCCTGCCAGCTGAGACTGGTGGCCGAGTACCATCAACCAATCGGGGGCCAGTTCCGCATCAAACTGCGGAGTCGCCCCATTGCCACAATGTGCCTGGGTAACTGTCATATATTCCGTGTGTTCCTAGAAAATATAGCGGATTCGAAAAATTAAGGCTATTAAAAACTGTAAATATCATGAACTTAAAAAGCTTGATAGTTTGAAAGGGGCCGGAAGCAAATCACTCCAAACCAGTAAGTCGAGATGACTATCAACCTTGGTTAACTAAAATTTAGGGGGGGCAAGTTCTCGCTATTTTTCGGTGGAGGCCTCCACCTATCGACTGCTACTATCGATGATATAGGGGCTGGGGAGCGCAGCGCCTTTCGAGTGCTCGGTCACGAGTACAGGTAGCTAGACGAGAACACCAAAAGATATGGCGACACAGGAATTTGAGATCAGCAGCTTGAGTGACTACACCGACTTTGTAGCCACGGAGTGTCAGGGTGGAGGTTTTCACCTATTTCGGGGGCAGCGAGAGGACTGGCCGCTGCTTCCCAAGCTAGCTCGAGTGCACTCAGAGTTTGATATCTTGTTCACCGAGTCGCAGATGCTCACTGACTTTGAGAAGGCTGCCTATCCGCTGATCGGGCGCTCGATCGACGATATTTGGGAGCTCACGGCTCTAGCGCAGCACCACGGGCTGGCTACCCGTTTGCTAGACTGGTCTCACCACGCTATGGCAGCCCTGTGGTTTGCCGTGTCGCAGCCCGGTCGAGAGGGGCAGCCGAGAGTGGTGTGGATGTATCGGCCAGATGAGTCGAGCCTCATTGATCCGCGGAACACTTCAGTCGCCCCCGATCAAGCACCTGTCGGAGCTGTCTACGAGCCGCCACACATCACTCCGCGGATCACCTCTCAGGGTGGCGTGTTCACCGTTACCCGATTCGATCGTGAGTCCGGTCAGTTTGAGGCGGTAAACGAAGCACCAGCTTTGCAGGGCAAGTTTTCCAAGCTCTACATCGCGCCTGAATTCGCCCCATCGATCCGCTACAATCTGGCCATATCCGGCTTCCACGACTTCAGTCTATTCCCCGATCTCGATGGTTTGGCGAGGTATATCGAGTTCGGCTTCATCAAAGGTTCGGATGAGCGATAAGGGCGTGAGTCGTGCTTGATAGAGGTGAAAGATAAGTCTGCTGGTTAACAGTTTATTTTTTCTTCTTAGCTCGATAGCCTCTGATTTGTCTGATGGCGCATCCGAGTGATAATCCCAGTGCTGCACACAACAGGCCTAGGATCATATTGACGATGAAAAACATTCCAAGTGCCGAAAGTGGGGCTAAAAACGCTATGAGAGGCACTAGAATATATGAACGAGTGAGGTAATGGGCGGTAGCTGAAAAAATAAACACCGCTCCGTAACAAATGCCCCACTCGAAGTCTCCCGGTAGGCTGGACTCATATCTGGCGGCAAGGATAAACAAACCAACTAGAGCGAGAGCATATGCTACGAGATAGGCGGCCGAATGGTTTTCGTTTGATTGCATGATGCTACAAACTCCAATTTAATGATCACTGTTAATCGATTATTTTGGTTTAATCATTGGTTTGATCGATTTACCTACAGCAGTTCGCAGGTTGTTCAGGTCCTTACCGTCAGTGTCACCTTCTGTAGCGCTCACCCGTAGTTGCTAGGCGTATTCAGCTAGGCCTGCAGAACAGCCGTGATGACACCGATTTGTGCCTCCTCGTCACCGCTGGCTATAAGCTTTATTGTTATATTTGGATCGTTGTTGCTATCTGATCGCTAAAGAAAGCTATGGATGACGCTATCCACATTGTCTTGAGCGGATTCATTGCCGATTATCTCGGGCCAATGTTCTAACTGGTCAGCCATCTCTCCAGTAAGCCCTTTTTTGCTGCCCCACCAGACACCGGACTTGAAGTTGTCTTCACTGAGCAACACGTCTACATAGCGTTTGGCACCAACATCGACTGTATGGGCTTTCCCGAGGGTTTGCATGACCCATATGGCTGTGTTCATGACCCATCTTTGATACCAAGGTAACGACGCGGTCCCGGAGGTGCCACGTGCCATGCCTGGATCTACCGTCAAAAATCTCATGTCCGGATGTTTGCGCGCCATGCTCATCGTCCACAATGCGCCCATCAGTTTTACGGACCCGTAGATATCTGTATATTTCCTGTTGTCAGCGAATTTTGTGCCATTAGCTACTGAGGTCCATTCTTCGATTGAACCATTTGCGATAGGGGGGCGAGCAGCACCGACCTCCGGAGCTCCCCGGGCGGCAAAGCTGGCAACATACATCACCGCCCCGCTTTTGGATAACTTTCCGTTCTTCATCAGAAGATCGGTTAAATAGACATGTCCCAGTACATTGATCGCAAAGATGAACATAACCCCCTCCTTCGTGAGTCTGGTTGGGGCAGTTCCACCGCCGCCGCCTGCGTTGAGTATAATTCCGTCGACTTGGATATTGAGGTCTTCTGCAGCCTTCCGACACGATTCCAAATCACCGACATCTACAATCAAAATTTCAAAAATCTTCTTCCCTGTTAATTGTTCGAGTTGCTCAAGAGCCTCTTGAGCTCGGGCTTGGTTGCGACACGCCAAGACGATTTTAGAAATTCCTTTCCGCTGAGCGAACTGTCGTGCGGCTTCGAATCCAAGTCCGGAATTTGCGCCTGTGATGAGAATCGATGAATGAGTCATTGAGATAAGAAATGGTTAGCGGAGAGAATACAAAAGGGGAATGCACGGAGCATCTGCGCCATTCTTCCATTTAAAAAATCGGCAGATTTTATCGCTTAGATTGGATCTCATGTTAGAGTTCGGGCGGCATTTTGCCTCCCCGCCTGATGAACAAACAAGAGAAGCTCAAGCTCAGCGAAAGAGACATTTGCACCAAGTTCATCACTCCTGCCTTACAGCAGGCAGGCTGGGATATCCAGACTCAGATGTATGAGGAGTTCCCGCTTACAAATGGTCGAATCCAAGTGTTCGGAGATCAGTCAGCTCGGCAAAAGGGCAAGCGTGTTGATTACATTTTATTCTACAAGCCCAATATTCCCATAGCCATCATAGAGGCAAAGCGGAATGACAAGGCCATCGGAGCAGGTATGCAGCAGGCTCTGGAGTATGCCAGGATGTTGCCGGTTCCATTTGTGTTTTCTTCGAATGGCGATGGATTTATCATGCGAGATCTGTTTCAGCCGACTTACACTAGTGAGCGAGAGCTGACTTTAGATGCGTTTCCATCGCCAGAATCACTGTGGAGCCAGTGGCAGAAAATCGAGAAGTGGGGCAAAGAGCAGCTGCCCCTCATCACGCAGGATTTTCACTCTGATGGCTCGGGCAAGACGCCCCGCTACTACCAGCTAAATGCGATTAATCGGACGATCGATGCTGTCGCTCGCGGGCAGGACCGCATCCTGCTGGTCATGGCCACGGGCACGGGCAAGACCTATACCGCTCTGCAGATCATTTGGCGTTTGTGGAAGTCGAAACGCAAAAAGCGTGTCCTGTTCCTAGCCGATCGAAACATTTTAGTCGACCAGACCATGGTCAATGATTTTCGCCCTCTCGGCGATGCCATGGCCAAGCTTTCGACCAAGTCGAAGACGATTGAGCGGAGCGATGGGACACAGGTAAAGCAGGAGATCGCTATCGAAAAAAGTGCCTCAGGTCGAAAAGTTGATACCTCTCGAGAGATTTACCTCGCTCTCTATCAGGCGCTCACAGGTCCTACCGAGGATAAAAAAGTCTACAAGCAGTTCAGCCGAGACTTCTTCGATCTCATCATCATCGATGAGTGTCACCGTGGGAGTGCGCGAGAGGACTCGGAGTGGCGCGAGATTTTGGAGTACTTCAGCGGGGCCACCCAGGTGGGTTTGACCGCTACACCCAAGGAGACCAAGGCGGCGTCGAATATCCACTACTTTGGCGATCCGATCTATACGTACTCGCTAAAGCAGGGGATCGACGATGGTTTCTTAGCCCCTTACAAAGTGATCAAGCCAGTGCTCAATGTCGATGCCGAAGGCTATCGCCCGGAGAAAGGTGAGACCGATGTTTTCGGGCAAGAAATCGAGGACCGCACTTACAATGCTAAGGACTACGATCGCACCATGGTCATCGATGATCGCACCGATCTCGTCGCGAAAAAGGTGACTCAGTTTTTAGAGGAGCGGGGCACGCCTTTTGCCAAGACCATCATCTTCTGTGAAAATATCGATCACGCCGAGCGCATGCGGCGGGCCATGGTCAATCACAATGGCGAGCACTGTGCTAAAAATGACAAATACGTCATGCAGATCACCGGCGACAATGCCGAGGGCAAAGCCGAGTTGGACAACTTCATCGATCCCGAATCGAACTACCCTGTGATCGCTACCACCTCCAAGCTGATGACCACTGGTGTCGATGCTCAGACTTGTCAGTTGATCGTGCTCGACCGCACCATCAAATCGATGACCGAGTTCAAACAGATCATCGGTCGTGGTACTCGTATCAATGAGGAGTATGGCAAGACCTTCTTCACCATTATCGATTTCCGCAAAGCCACCGAGCTGTTTGCCGATCCCGATTTCGATGGCGATCCGGTTCAGATCTATGAGCCGGATGAGGACGGGCCGATGATACCACCTGAAGAGGATGGTGCTGACACTGGTTCCGAAGGTGATGGGGGCGAAGACTCACAGCCCGAGGGCGAGTATGGGCCTTTTAGCTCACCCGAGCTAGGAGAGGGGGCTGACGATGATTTTGGTGAGGGAGGCGGTGGCACTGAGCCGCCGCGCAAATACCGAGTCAGAGGTGTTGACGTGCGGGTTATCTCCGAGCGCATCCAGTACCTCGGTAGCGATGGCAAGCTAATCACCGCTTCGCTAAAGGACTACACCAAAAAGACCGTCGCCCAGGACTTTCAGTCGCTAGACGACTTCCTCAGCCGCTGGTCCGCCGAGGAGCAGAAGACAGCCATCGTAGACGAGCTAAAAGAGCAGGGCCTTATACTCGAAGCCCTACGCGACAAGATTGGCAAGGACTACGACCCATTCGATCTGATCTGTCACTACGCCTTCGACCAGCCCGCTCTGACCCGCAGTCAGCGCGCACAGAAAGCCAAACAGCACGAAGCCTACGCCCAGCACAGCGAGCAGGCGCGAGCTGTCTTAGACGCCCTGCTGACCAAATACGCCGACCACGGGCTAAAGGAATTCGACACCAAGCCTGTAGAATTGATCAAGGTGCCACCCATCAGCGACATGGGCCGACCTCTCGAGATCTTTCGCCTGTTCGGCGGCAAGGAGGAGTACCTGCGCTCGGTGCGAAATCTGGAGAATGCGCTGTATGCGGCCTAGTTATTCATTCACAGGAATAAATCCGTGCCTTTTGTTTCGCTTTCTGTAATATCTCGCTCCGACAACTTTCCTCAAGGAGGGGCGCGCCTTCAGCCGCCCAGCTACCCGAGCCGAAGCCATTGTGCCAAGCTAGCCGGGCGGCTAAAGGCACGCCCCTCCTTGGGCTCGAAAAACTCATCATTTCATTCCTCAATTCCACACCCATGTCTCTCACTACCACCGTCAAATCGATCCAGGACATCATGCGCCAGGACGAGGGCCTCGATGGCGACGCCCAGCGTCTCTCGCAGCTCGTCTGGATGCTTTTTCTGAAGATCTACGACGACCGCGATCAGGAGCTAGAGGCCGAGGACGATGACTACGTCTCGATCATCCCCGCAGGCTACCAGTGGCGTGCCTGGGCCACCGATCTCGAGGGCATCACTGGCGAGGATTTGATCGACTTCGTCAATAACGATCTCTTCCCCACCCTGCAGGACCTGACCCTCACCGACGCCAATCAGATGGGCCACGTGGTCAAGCACGCCTTCGAGGATGCCTACAACTACATGAAAAAAGGCCACCTGATGCGGCAGGTGATCAACAAGCTCAACGAGATCGACTTCACCACCACCGACGATCGCCACGCCTTTGGTGATCTCTACGAGCAACTGCTGCGCGATCTACAGGCAGCGGGCAATGCGGGCGAGTTCTACACCCCGCGTGCCGTCACCCGGTTCATCGTCGACCAGATCGATCCCCAGCTGGGCGAGTCGGTGCTAGACCCCGCCTGCGGCACTGGTGGCTTTCTCACCTGCGCCATTGAGCATCTGCGCCAGCAGGTCAGCTCCGATGCCCACCGCCGGCAGCTACAGGCCGCCATCCACGGCGTCGAGAAAAAAGCCCTGCCTCACCAGCTATGCGTTACCAATATGTTGCTACACGGCATCGACGTGCCCTCGCAGATCCGCCACGACAATACCCTGGCCCGGCCACTCACCTCCTATGGCAAATCTGACAAAGTTGACATCATCATCACCAATCCACCCTTCGGTGGCCGAGAGGAGGACGGCATCGAGTCGAACTTCCCCAGCGCCTACCGCACCCGCGAGACCGCTGACCTCTTCCTAGTGCTCATCCTCCGTCGGCTAAAGGACACTGGCCGCGCCGCGCTGGTTTTGCCAGATGGCACCCTATTTGGCGAAGGCGTGAAAACCCGCATCAAAGAAAAGCTCCTAGAGGAGTGCAACCTACACACCATCGTCCGCCTGCCCAATGGGGTCTTCAATCCCTACACCGGCATCAAGACCAACCTACTCTTCTTCGAAAAAGGCAAACCCACCGAGGAAGTCTGGTTCTACGAGCACCCCTACCCACTAGGCGTGAAGTCCTACAACAAAACCAAGCCCATCCGCATCGAGGAATTCGAGGCGGAGAAGGCATGGTGGAACAAGCGCGAGGAAAACGAGCACGCCTGGAAGGTATCGATCGATGAAATCAAAGAACGCGGTTACAACCTCGATATACCCAATCCTCATCAGGCCGAAGAAGAGGATCACGATCCCGAGGAATTGCTGGCGAGGTATCACGAGCAGCAAGGCGAGATCCAGGATCTGCGCGATCAGTTGAAAGGCATTTTATCAGAGGTTTTATCTGGGAAATAGCGGTATGGATGTGATTACAGATAACTTGGAACTCTGGACTTCGACCGTTCGGGAGAAGAAAGCGAGTGGCCGTGGTAGTGGCGGAAAGCGGGAGCTGTATGGTGTGAAAAAGCTGCGGGAGTTGATATTGGATTTGGCGATTCGGGGATTGTTGGTAGAGCAAAGTGCGATAGACGGGTGTGCAGAGGATTTGGTTAGAGAATCACAAATCGAAAAGAAGAAACTTTTCGAAGATGGAGAAATAAAAAAACAGAAAGAATTCCCTCCAATTTCAGCTGATGAAAAGAGGTATGCTGTACCTGAAAATTGGTCTTGGGTTCGCTTCTCGGATATTGCTATTTCTCGTCTAGGAAAGATGTTGGATAAGGCTAAGAACAAAGGTGAAGAATGCGTGTATTTGAGAAACACAAATGTTCAGTGGCATCAGTTTGAACTTGATGATTTAAAAACGATGAAAATTCCTCCTGAAGAACAGCAGGAATTCATTCTGACCAAAGGCGATCTATTAATTTGTGAAGGAGGAGAGCCGGGAAGGTGTGCTATTTGGAACGAGGAAAGCACTGGGCCTATGTATTTCCAAAAGGCGTTGCATAGAGCGAGAACACTAGCGGGTAACTTGCCGGAATTTCTCCAAATGTGTCTGACCGCTGATGCAAGATCGGGAGTTTTAGAAGAATATTTTTCCGGTTCTACAATCAAGCACTTGGTCGGGAATAAGCTGAATATCTACACTATCCCCCTCCCACCCCTAGCCGAGCAAAAGCGAATCGTGGCGAAGGTGGATGAGTTGATGGCTCTCTGCGACCAGCTGGAGCAACAAACCGAAGACCAAATCGCCACCCATGAAACGCTGGTGACCACACTGCTCGACGCCCTAACCTCCGCCACCAACGACGCCGCCCAATTTCAACAAGCCTGGCAAAAACTGGAATCCAATTTCGACCTTCTCTTCACCACCGAATCCAGCATCGACCACTTAAAACAAGCCATCCTCCAACTAGCCGTAATGGGCAAACTAGTCCCCCAAGATCCCGAGGATGAGCCTGCTTCGGAGTTATTGAAGCTGATTAATTCCGAGAAAGAGACGTTAATCGAAAAAGGAAAGATAAAGAAGCAAAAAGAATTGAAATTGCCTCCCGTTAATGAGCAGCCCTACGTGCCCCCTGAAGGCTGGGAATGGTGCTCCTTCGGTACGTGTGTTACATTAAAAAGTGGAACAGCTTTCCCAAAGGAAAAGGAATTGGAAAAAGGTAAATATCCATTTTGTAAAGTGGGAGACATGAATCTGGTTGAAAACACAGAAGAGCTGGTTACTTCGACTAGATTTATTAACCCATCAGAGAATGATGTTGCTCAATTAATCCCAAAAAATAGTATTGCATTTCCCAAAAGGGGAGGAGCCATAGCGACTAATAAGAAGCGGTATATTTTTCAGTCAATTTTTGTTGACCTGAATATAATGACAGTAACTCCTTATTCGCTAGTAAGCCTCGAATGGACAAGGGTTTGGTTAGATACCATTGATCTAGCGAGCCTTAACTCGGGAACTAGCGTCCCCCAAATAAATAACAAAGACATAGATCTACTACCATTCCCTCTTCCTCCCTTAAATGAACAGCATCGTATTGTCGCAAAGGTTAGTCAGATTTTGACGCTGTGCGGTCGCCTGCACAATAGACTTGCATCTGCCCAAGCTACTCAAATAACCCTCACCGACAGCATCGTCACCTCAGCCACTCAAGAATCAAAAGAATCATGAATACCATCTGGATGGTCAGATCAAACGGCGGTGAATCGCTAGAGGAATTCGAGGCGGGTTATGTCGGCGTCGGTTTCGGAATCCACGAAGACCTGACCGGCAAGTCGAAAGAGACTCTGATCGAGATCAAATCCCAAAGCCTACCCAATGCCTCGCGGCAAGAGATCGCTACTCCGGTCGGTATGCTCTACCGCTTCGCCAACGACATCTCCGAAGGCGACCACATCATCACCTACGATGCCGGTGCTCGCTGCTACTGGCCGGGCATATTCGTCGGTGGCTACTACCCAGAGCTATCCGACCGTGAGAATCCGCATCGGCGTAAGGTGAACTGGATCAATCGATCGATATTCCGCGACAGCCTGAAAGTAGCTACCAAAAACTCCCTAGGGTCGCCGCTGACGCTGTTCAAGCTACCCGAGGATGCAGCCCAAGACATGCTGCGTGTATCTCAGGGCCAAACCCAAGCCCCTGATCCTACCGAACCTACCGCAGAAGACGAAGTCACAGAATTCGCCGATCGAGATAACTTGATTCAAGAGGCTCGCGAGAAACTCAAAGATCGCATCGTGCTACTCGACGACCGACAGATGGAGGAGCTACTAGCCGCCGTACTCCGAGCCATGGGCTACCGCACCACCGTCAGCCCCATAGGCGCCGATCGCGGAGTCGACGTGATGGCCTCGCCCGACGGCCTCGGCCTACAGGAGCCAAGAATCAAAGCCGAGGTCAAGCACCGCAAAGGCACCAAGATGGGCTCCCAAGATATCCGTAGCTTCATCGGAGCTCTGAGAAAAGGCGACCGAGGCATCTACCTATCCACCGTTGGCTTCTCAAAAGATGCCAGATACGAAGGCGACCGCTCCGAGCTACCCATCACCTTACTCGACCTAGATGGTCTAGCCCGACTGATCGAAACGTACTATTCGAGCTTCGACACGGAAGGAAAGTTGCTTTTGCCACTTACCACGGTCCTTTGGCCGATTGAGTGAAAGTCACTCGAATAAACGCCAGAGACCTATGAGCCATACAGCAGTAGATAGTTTGGAAAAATACAAGCAACTTCTCGTTGAGTTAGAGCAATTGCCTAGCGAACGCTCCTCTCGGACGATTATGCAGGTCGCAGGCTACCCTCACTACGAGAATGTCTGCAGCAATATTCTGAGTTTCTACTTCGACCCCGAAGAGGAACATGGCCTCGGAGATCTGCTGCTTCAATCCCTAGGGAAATTGGCAGGAGTCAAAGACGGCGCAATTTCGAGCAATTGCATGGAGATAAACCGTGAACGCTCGACTGACGAAGGAAACCGAATCGACTTGGTTATCAACACGGAAACCCATACCATAGCGATTGAGAATAAGATTTACCATTGGTTAGCCAATGACTTCGCCGATTATTCGAAGTCTATTGATAAGCTGGTAAAAGAAAACGACAACCAAGCCCTTAAATTTGTACTGGGCTTGCACCCAGTAGCCTCTGAGGAAATACCCGATTTCCAATCAATCACCTACGACCAGTTGTGGGAGGAATTGGAAAACAACTTAGGCCCACACCTCCATCAAGCCGATCCGAAGTGGCTGCAATACCTCCTAGATTTCATCAAAACCACCAAACAACTCGCACAGCCCAGCAGTATGGATTTCACACCTGAAGAAGAGTTTTATAGATCGAATATAGATAGCATTGATCATTTGTTGAAAATCAAAAATCAGTTTATCAAAAAACTGGGTTCTCGAACAGCTAGTATTTCTGATTTGGTGCGCCGCGAACTGGATGATCCATCGATTAATCAATGGATACACTCAAAACGTGGAGTCATCTTTGATTTACAGCAAGGAATTGTCTTCGAGCTTTGGATTTGGGAACGGGGTTGGGTGTTCCTCTTGGCGAGCCGGAAAGAAGGAAAAGAGCTCCAACCAGAAGTACTCAAGAACATAAAAAACGAATTTCCAAGGTACAAAAATTCCGTGAATGAACGCGGCAAGGAAACCTTAAAACGTTGGGACGATCTCGATGTTGATCAAGGAACAATAGTCAATGAAATTGTGCCTGTAGTTCAAAATACGGTTACGTTTCTTAAAGGGAAGTGATAACTGAATCTCTAATTACTAACAATCGATGAACAGCGAAGACCTCAGCTCCTTTACAAATTCGCCAGTAGTCCAACGGTGCCTAGACATCAAGATTGATCTAGATGAGACGCTCTTCGAGTCGGAGATCCCCAATTGGTTAGCGAAAGTCGCAGAGAACGGTCAGTACAATGCCCAGGACATTCGCCAGTTTTGGATGTTTCGGATCGAGGATGCTGGCGGTATTCCCAAACCTAAAGCACGCCTCTATCAGATCCCCCAACTGTTAAATAAAATTGATTCGAAGCCAGTTATGGGGATCGAGGTTGTTCCATCGATCGAAACCGATCCTCTGGCTAAGCCACTGCCTCAAGTGCTAAGATTCTCTCAATGGCGGCAGTCCGAAGATGTCACTCGGTTTAGCGCGCTAGAATCTGAAGTCGAGCGGTGGACCCCTGATTTTATTGAATCATTTGGACTCGATCATCTGGGAGGCATAACGCTGCGTTATGTGAACGATATCGGATTGGGACGATTCCCTGATCTTTGGGCGAATGGGAAGCTGTCTTTGAGTAAGATCCTTTCGTTTATTCCAAGTCCCAATGGCCAAGTAGCCGCTTATCAAGCACCATTCAAAATCGAAACGAATCAGCCAGTCGGGAATGATGCAGTTTTGAAGATCAACTTCGAATCGGCTGCGGAGAGTGGTTTCAACGTAGTGTTCGAATATAGCAGCTTGTCTGCTCGAGAAGATCAGCCCCTATCTGAGGCTCTAAAAGAGCTAGACAGCGCCCACAAATTGATCCTCAGTCAGTTTCAAGCGCAATTTTCTGAAGATGCGTTAAATTGTTTCCAAGGATGAGTGCAGCTACACTAGACGGCAAAATAACTGAGGGCCTAGCTTCTCAGCCAACTTCGATTGATCTAATCGAAGGGCTGGAGAAGGAATGGCGAGTTGAGGCCGATTTCAAGACTGCAACAATCATCCCGCATCAAGAATTCGATGTGGAGATGGAGTACGGTGGGACCTCGTTTCCAGTAGGGGAAGTAAAGCCTCTTCGGGCCAATCGGTCTCTGAAGATCGGGTTAACCGATGCCGAGGGTGTTGTTGAGATTATCGGATGGGGGCTACAGGTAGACCTACGGGAAATTCAGGAGTTACCCAAACATGTGGGCAGACGCTTTCTAGAGCTTTACGGCAAGTCGCTGCAAGGTGAGCTAACTGAGACCGAGGAAGTGTGTTTCGAAAACATCTGTAAGGATGTCGACTACCGCCAGTTTTGCCAGAGTCGAGAGATGCCCAGGTATCGCGAGGCGACAGTCATCCGCGACCGAGCCCGCGTTTTCCTGGAATATCTTACCGATCGAATCGAATTGAGCGAAGCACTAGCCAATCAGTTGCGAGTCTTGGAGGATGGGCAGAGGTTTGGCGCTTGGTTTACCGTCGATGATGACGGTGAGATCGTCGGAATAAGAGGGGTAACCCCGCGCCCTGCTATCGAAGACGTCGACCAGGCTCTTGCCGAGATCCCAGCCCTGACTAACGATGACGTTCCAGACTTCATCCTAGAGAGGCTAGAAAAGAAACGAAATGGCTGAGACTAGCCCGATCAAGCTTAAAGTTGATTTTTGGGATGTGGGGCAGGGCGATTGCTCTGTGATCCATCTGCCAAACGGTGAGCTTTTCATCATCGATGTAGGGCCGCCGCGCAGTGCTCTTGTCGAGTGGTTGCACGAGCGGCCAGATCTTAGCATTAACACTATTGTCATCACTCATAATGATGAGGACCATGTAGGCTGTCTCGACGATCTGCTAGAGAGGTATCACACACGAATCGACCGCCTGGTCATGATGATCGATCGTGATACAGAGAAGATCAAAGAGCTGCTCCAGATAGTGAAAAGTTATCACACAAAAGGTAAGATCAAGCTCAGCCGACTAGAGGTAGATGAGCAGCCTAAGCATCTGTATTGGAACGATGATGGCTCGATCCTAATCTCTGCAGTTCACCCGGATTTCGGGGATGCAATCGACAATCTGGCAAGAAAAGGTCCAAAGCCCAATGAGGTATCTGGTATCATCTGCCTAGATATCCACGACGAGCGGCAGGTAATATGGCCAGGAGATGCATCCATGCAGACTCTCACTGAGGTCTGCACAGATGATGAGCCACTCATGCTGGTAGGCCCGCACCATGGAGCACCGATCAAACGGGATGCAGCTAGCTACGAAGGGTGTTTCGACAAAATCCAACCCTCCGAAGTCTTTGTGTCGGTAGGGACAAAAGGTGGGCACAATCACCCAGATAAGAGCTTTGTGAAGCGACACGTGAAACGAGGTAGGCGGGTGTGCTGCAGCCAGCTGGTGCACTGCGATGCTGCCCGAAAGAAGCAAAAGCAACACGTGCTGAACAATCATCTGCTACTCGGTATGTCGCCACCACTCGACACCAATGCCGTAACCTGCCGAGGTCCGATGCAGCTAACGTGGGACTCTAGCTACAATGAGTTCATGTTCGACCGTTTTCACAATCAACATCTGGCCAAACTAAAAGATGGTACTGTGGAAAATCCACTTTGTTTTTCAGGTTCTATTTTGGAGCCGAGCTAGCGGCTACTGGTTTCGCAAAGTGTAAGACGTTGTGATCACCTCTCGTCCACCGTTTCATCCCGCTGATAAATAGGAAGCTGGCGATAGGGTACGGTGAAGGACAGTACCATCATCGACGTGCCGTAGGTGGTGCCGATGCGGCCGTTGGTCCAGGAGCCGTTGATTTGTTGTTTGGGTAGGTACTCGGAGTACATCCAGTCGGCGTATTGTTGCCAGTATTTGCCACCTAGCTGGAACATGCCTTGGGCATTGTAGTAGTTGGCGTAGTACTCGTGGGCTTTGTCGACGATATCGTTGCGATGCTGGAGGATGAAATCGCCTGAGCGATAGGTACTGTCGGTGCCGTGGTAGCCGCAGAGCTCTAGGCAGAGTAGGCCGCAGCCGGTGAGGGACTGGGCATTTTTCCAATAGTTGGTGTAGCCAAAGGAGCCGGACTCTTTGTTGTGGTTTTTGAAGATGTAGCGCACAGCTTTGTCGATAGCTCGATCGGGGATGGCGGCACCGTTCAGCTTGGCGGAACGCAGGGCCATGAGTGCCCAGCCGCTGCAGGAGAGGTCGGAATCTTTGGATTCGGGTTTGTAGCGCCAGCCGCCAGCGTGACCTTCGGTCTTGGGCACGGCCTGGGCGGCTAGGAGTAGTTTGGTGGCGCGGGCGAGCACGCGCTCGATGCGGTCTTGGCGCTGGTGGTCGACCATGCCGCTGACTTCGGAGAGAAATAGGGTGGCGATATTGTGCGCGTACATCATGCCATGGCCGCTGTCGCCTTG
This sequence comes from Verrucomicrobiota bacterium, assembly GCA_020630975.1. Taxonomy (GTDB): domain Bacteria; phylum Verrucomicrobiota; class Verrucomicrobiia; order Verrucomicrobiales; family DEV007; genus Arctic95D-9. Next base: position 43,262 of record JAHDID010000021.1, on the reverse strand, counting down.
GTCGAGCATGCCATTGCTGCGCTGGCTGGCTAGCACGTAGTCGATGCAGCGCTCTAGCGACTTGCCGTATTGACCATAGCCTGGAGTGTGGCCGGCGGATAGGTAGGCCATGCCGACTAGGGAGACCACGCCGGTGGAGCGACCGTAGTCGTCGTCGTAGGTGCCGTCGGGGTTTTGGGCTTCGGCGAGGTGTTTTAGGCCGCGGTCGACGGCTAGCTCGACGGCGGTTTGGTGCTTTTGGAATACTGCGTTGGAGAGGGATTGGGCGTTGAGGTTTGAGAAGAGGAGAAAGGGAGAGAAGGAGAAGAGGAGGAGTAAATTCAATAGGGTACAGTTTTTATTGAATAGGGTACAATAGCTGTTTTTGCTGTGGGGGATTGATGAGTGGTGATTTTTGATTTTTGAAGTGGGGTATGGGCCGGGGTAGGGCGGTCCACTCGCTGACGCTCGCTGCCACATCTTTTTTGGGGCTGTGAGTAATGGGTGCACGTTGGGTTTAGGTAGTTGGCCAGATGGGAGTTTCTTCATCGTCCTGCCAGGCGGGGCCGATGGAGATGTTTTGGACTTTGCCTTCGGCTAGCCAGGCGTTTAGCTCGCGTTCGAGATCTTCGTAGTTTTGCCAGCCGGCTTCGTCATCGCTATCATCATCGTCGATGGAGTCTTCTAGGGCGAAGCTGGGGTGCTGTGAGGTGAGGTCGGACTCGGAGATACCGACGATGGCTTTGCCATCGAGAGTGGCGGCGGGATCGGCACAGGTGATGGAGCCTAGCTTGAAATCGCAGTCGCCCCAGAAGGTGAGCTGTAGGTTTTGCTGCGGGTAGGTGTAGTGAATGGAGACATTGTCGTCGGGATCGATCTCTTCATCGCGCTCCTGTGGCTGGCCGAGGATAGCGGTGACGTCTTCCTCGTGCATACCGAGTACGAGGTCGCCTATCGAGTGGTGTGGTGTGACTAGCATTTGACTAGTTATTCGCCCTCATTCGCCTGTTTGGCAATGACCTGAAAGTAACGACCGACGAGCTCGCGGTACTCGGCAGGCAGATCGCTCTCGATAGCGGTAGCGCTGCCGCCTGAGAGCGCACCACGAAAGCGCGCCCAGTCGCTGGCGGAGATGCCGAGGTCCTCTAGCTCTGGTGGGACCTGTAGGCTGGTGGCATCGGCCATCTGGCCGCCCTGTGTGGGCTCCGAGCCTTCTCCGGCTTGTTGCTCGGCCTGTTGGGCCATATCGGAATTTTGCTGGGATGAGGACTGTTGCTCGCTAGGTGTGGCAGAGTCCATCTGGCCGAGCTGCTGCATGGCCTGTTGGGCGAGCTGCTGAAGGGACTCGGCAGCTTGTTGAGCGCGGTCGGCTGCCTGCTGGGCATTTTGAGACTGCATCGCCTCGGCCATATCTTGAAAGCTCTCGGCCATCTGCTGGCTGTCGGCGATGGCGTCTGACTCGGAGTCTTGCTCCTGGCTGGCCTGTAGTTTGTCGAGTGTCTGGCCGATGGCGTTGGCGGCTTTCTCCAGGCTGCGGGCGGCGGTATCCATGGAGCGCTGAGCTTGCTGCTGGTCGCGTTGGGCTTGTGCTAGGGCCTGCTGGGTAGGCTTGGCTAGCTGGCCCTCAGGGGTGGCGCCGGACTGCTCGGCACGGGCCTGAGCCTGCTCGGCGCGCTCGAAATCGCTGAGCGCGCTTTGCGCCTGTTTGGCGGCGGTTTCGAGGTAGTTGGAGGCGTGATTGGCCTCGTAGCGAGACTGGCGTTGGTCGAGATTCTCCAGTGTTTCCTGCAGGGTGTCGGCGCGCTCGGAGAGGGCGCTGGATTGCTCGGCGAGTTCTTCCTCCATCAGGGATAGCGCTTCCTCCATATCGCCCGAATCGATCGCTGCGATTTGGTCGGCGATGGCCTCTTGGCGTTCGGCTAGATCGGCGAGCCTTTCGGCAGCGGCTTCCGCCATGCCTTGGGCAAAGCCATCGGCGAAGGTGGGTTCTGGTTTTTGCTCAGTCGTCGGTTCGGATCTGTCTGATCCGTCGGATTGGTCAGATCCGACCGATCCTTCTGCGTTTTGGGGTTCAGCATTGGCCATGTCGCTGGCTTGGTCTGATCCTTCTGCGTTTTGGGCTTCGGCATTGGCCATGTCGCTGGCCTGTTGAGATGGGTTCGGTTCGTCCGCGCTTTCTGAAGGTTGGGCGTTGTCGCTGCTTTGCGCTTTTTGGGCTTGGTCGCTTGCTGCCTGTGCGAGAGCTTTGGCGGCTGCTTCTGCACTGGCTTTGGCTTGGTTGGCGTCTTCCTGCGCTATGGCCTCGGCTGCTTTTTGGGTCTGCTCGACTGCTTGGGCTAAGGGGCTTGGGTCCGGAGGGGAAGAATGGGAGTCATGGGAAGAATGGGGGCTTTTTTCTAGGAGATCTTGGGTGGTTTTGGTCTCTGCTGCGATATGCTCCTGCTCTTTTTGTAGGCGCTCTTTTAGGGCTTCAGCTATGGCGTTTTCTTGCTCTGGACTTTCGCGAGAGGCTGAGGCGTCTAGGGTGAGTTTGCGTAGCTCTTCTTGGCTTTTTGCTAGCTGTTGAGCGGCTTCGGCTAGTTGGTCGGCCTCTTGGCGCCGCTCCTCTAGGACTTCTTGCAGGGCGTTGGCATCGTCTTTTAGGATATCGCCTAGCTTATCCTGGAGCTGCTCCTGACGGCGCTGAAAGGCCTCCATATTGCGGTTCTCGTTGCGGCGGTTTTGCTCGTCATTTTGGGCGAGTTGCTGCTCTTTCTCAGCTTGGGCTTGGGCATCTTGCGCAAGTTGGCGCTGGTCGTTGGCCATCTCGTTGAGTTGGGTGATGTCGTCTAGCTCAGGTTTGGCCTGGCGGATGGATTCTTCGACCTTGCGGAGTTCGGCGAGGGCTTGCTCTACCTCTTGCCGAGCGGTCTGGGCCTCGTGCATGCGGTCGCGCTTTCCATCGGTCACAGGGATGAGGTCGGCTTTTTCCTTGGCCTCGGCGAGTTGCTCCTCGGTTATCTGCTCGAGGGCATCAGCCTGCTCGCTGAAGACGCTTTGCTCTAGCTTTTCAGCCACGTCGGTGAGTCTATCTTCGGCTTTGGCGACTTCCTCCTGAAATTTATCGAGGTGGCGCTCTGCGTTGATGGAGACATCGTCCTGGCGGCTGAGTTCGCGCTCGGCGTTGCGCATGTCGCTCTTGGCTCTCTCTAGGTCGGAGCGGGCTTCACGGATGGCTTTTTCTAGCTCACGTTTCTGGCTATCGATGGTCTGCTCGGCGAGAGACTTGGCATTGCGGTCGAGTAGGATGGTGATGACTTCGCTGACGCCTTCGTTAGGGCCACCGTATTGAGCTGGTCGATTGTCGCGGGCGCGGAGTTGTACCTGCAGTTTTCTGTGTTCGGGCTTGAGGTCTAGCTCGGCGAGATTGAGAGGGGCGTAGCCACGCCAGGTGGCGGTGCCGGGAGCATTGTCGGGACGGGGCTGAGTGATCTCCCAGGGTGTCGCTGCTCCATCTGGGGTGATGACGATGGCGATCTCGCTAAAGCCGAAGTCTTCGCTGATCTCATACTGCATGGGTAGGACTTCGATGGGCTTGAGTCGTAGCTCGCGGTCCTGCGGATTGGTGATGCGGACGACTGGTGACTTGTCTGGCAGGGTCACGATGGAGTGGGGTTCTTTGGTATTGGTCAGATCGTCGGCATCGGCTAAGTCGAGGCGCCAAGTGCCGCTGGTCCGAGGGCTCATGGAGAAAACGGTGGTGATCTGCTGAACACTGATCTCAGTGCGGCCGAGAGGTTTGTCATCGTTCAGAGTGATGCTGGCCTGGGATATCGGTTTATTAGTCTGCGCTGTCACGGTGACACGGGTGTGGGCCAGCGCTCGGATCTCGCGGCTGGGGGGATCGGTCAGCTCGACTGGCTCCAGTCCTGTGTACTCTGGATAATCATAGCGGATCTGTAGGCTCTCGATCGATGGCGGTGGTACAGCGGTGATATCGTAGTACTCGCTGACGGCAGAGCCGGCACGCACTCGGTAGGCGAAGCTCTCCTCGACATTGGGGAAAGTCATGGAGAAGCGCTGTTTGCCATCTTCGGTTTTGCCCATCAGCGTCATGCGCTCGACAGAGTCTCGGCCATCGGGTAGGCGGCGGCGTAGTTCGGCACGTTTGATCTTGTCGTGAGCGATGGTCATCTCGATGGTGATCTCGCCTCCCTCGGCAATCTGAGCGTCGCCGGGAGAGATCACCATGGTCTGCGCATAAGCATTGCCGATATCCAGGAAGGGCGCTACGGCTCGCTTCAGCAGGGTCAGGCCATGGGTGGGAAAGATGAGTAGTACCGCAGCTAGTACGGCTAGGCAGGCCGCTGCGATACCGACGAACTTTGCCGCTCGGCCGGCCTTGAACTCGTGGCGGGGATTGATCTTCTCGACATCGATCACCGCGCCATCGACCACGGCCTGGATTAGCTCCTGCGAGCCTTTGATCTCCTCAGGGTCGTCGCTGCTCATCAGCTCGACAGCAGTGGAGATCCGCTCCTGAAGCTCGGGGTGACGGATCTCGATGATGCGCGCCACATGGGTGAGGCTGAGTTTTCGGGAAAGTGGTCGGACTAGAAACCACCAGCCTGCGAGCACGGTGATGACGACCCCGCCCAAGCTCAGAGCCCAGCGAACGGCAGAGGAGAGGATGACCATGGTGGCATCGATAGCCATGATCGAGAGCAGGCAGATCAGGGCTACAGCGAGAGTCGCGAAGATACCACGCACCAGTAGGAGTCTGCGGACTCGCCAGACGATGGCCCTCAGCTTTTTGAGGATGGGCTGAGGGAGCGCGTGGATGGTGGACTCTAGACTACTCATCTAGCGCACATCATGGAGCAGTTTTATGGGAATGGCGATTGGCTTTTAGGCGCGATTGGGCTCTTTGAGCTGGAGAGGAGTTCGGGTGGGATATTTCCAAGGAATGAGTCAAATAATAAAATCTGGCATCTGGGCAGGTTTTTGCTTTCGCTGAGCCAACTCTTTGGCAAATTGCCCGCCCATCTTATTCACGTTTCGCAAACATCTTACCATCATCACCCAATAGCAGATGAAAGTCATCGCAATCGCCAACCAAAAGGGCGGCGTCGGAAAAACCACCACGTCAGTCAATCTCGGTGCCGCACTCGCAGAACTGGGCAAATCCGTCATCGTGATGGATATGGATCCCCAGGCTAACTCCACGAGTGCCCTAGATTTTACCCCTGGCGACCACCCGTCGGTCTATCAGCACCTGATGGATCGCAACTCTCATATCGGCGAGCTGCTGCTCGACACCAAGTATGAGAATCTCCACCTGATACCCTGCGACATGGATCTGGCAGGCTGCGAGATCGAGCTAGCCAAAGAGGATGATCACTTGGTCCGCCTGCGTGAACTCATCCAGGAATACAAGCAGACCGATCCAGCCGACTACCTGCTGATGGACTGCCCGCCGTCTCTCGGGGTGGTGATGACGTCCTCTCTCGCTGCCGCTGACGAGCTACTAGTGCCACTGCAGTGCGAATATTTCGGCATGGAGGGACTGTCCAAGATCGTCGATGTCCATCGCCAGATCTGTGAGTCCGGAGCCAATCCAGATGTGCGCCTAGAGGGGATCGTGATGACCATGGCCGACCACCGGACGAATCTATCGACTCTGGTCATCAATGACGTGCGCAGTGTATTCCCAGACATCACTTACCAAACGGTGGTGCCACGCAACATCCGTCTGGGAGAGGCACCAAGTTATGGTCAGTCGATCTTGGAGTATGATCCGACCTGCGCAGGTGCAGTGGCTTATCGCAATCTAGCCAAAGAATTTCTCGAACGAAGGACTCCGCAAGAGGTCCACTAATTTACTAGAATTTACTTAGAATAGTCGTAAATTTCGCACTTCCAAAATAAACATCATGGTCAAGTGGGTCCTCAAAACCATCGTAGGCAATAAAAACCAGCGGGAGATCAAAAAGATCCTCCCGATCGTGGAGCAGATCAATCAGATCGAGGAGGAGCTGCAGCAGCAGCCTGAGGAGGTACTGAAAGAAAAGACGCAGGCATGGCGTGATCACCTCGATCGTTACCGAGTCGAGTTGGAGTTTTTCAGCCCGCGGATGCTGCAGCACCGTGAAGAGGCTGAAAACCGCGAGACACTGACTAAGTGGGCCGAGCGTTTTGCTTCGCTTGCCGAAGAGTTTTCTAAGCTAGAGAGCTTTGTCGATGTGAGAGGTGTCGACAAACTGTCTGGAGATGAGGTGATCGAGCAGATCCTCGAGGCGCAGCATACCTTCCACGATCTGAAGGACGAATTCCCAGCCAAGCGCAAAGCGTATCTCGAAGACATCCTGCCCGAGGCGTATGCGGTGGTGAAAAATGCGGCTCGCCGCCTGTGTGGCACCGAGTGGATCGTGTGTGATCATCCGGTGCAGTGGGAGATGGTCCACTTCGACGTGCAGTTGATCGGTGGAACGGCTCTGCACAAAGGCTTCATCGGCGAGATGGCTACTGGTGAGGGTAAGACTCTAACCGCGACGCTACCTGTCTTTCTGAATGCACTGACCGGGCTCGGTGTGCACGTGGTGACGGTGAACGATTACCTCGCTCGTCGTGACTCTGAGTGGATGGGGCATCTATTCAAATACCTCGGACTGACCGTGGGTGTGATCCAGAATGATCAACACGGCGAAAACCGTAGGGAGCAATACCAGCGCGATATCACTTATGGCACGGCCAGTGAGTTTGGTTTCGACTACCTGCGTGATAATGGCATGGCCCAGCGCAAAGAGGAGCAAGTGCAGCGCACGCATTATTTCTGTCTGATCGATGAGGCCGACTCGGTGCTGATCGATGAGGCGCGCACGCCACTGATCATCTCTGGACCTGTGATCCAGCGTGGTGAGCAGCTCTACGATCGCTACAAAGGCAAAATCCAGAGCCTGTTTCGCAAGCAGTCGTCCCATTGTAATGAACTGGCTGCGGACGCTAAAAAGCTGGTCGAGAAAGGTGAGCTGGAAGAAGCGGGCCAAGTCTTTTATAAAATCAAACTCGCTCAGCCTCGCAACCGCGCGCTGATGCGTGCCATGGAGGATGCCGAGATCCGTAAGCTGATCGATAAGGCGGAGCTCGAGATGTATCGAGACCCTCAAAAGAAGGCTTTATTCGCGCTGAAAGAGGAGCTGTACTTTACCGTCGATGAGAAGGCGCATGAGGCTGAGCTGACGGAGAAAGGCCGTGAATATCTGAGTCCTGACGACCCAGATGCCTTCATCCTGCCGGACATGGCGACTGCTTTCTCCGCAGTGGAGGGTGACGAGACGCTCACGCCGAAGGACGTGGCGCAGAAGAAAGCCGAGATCCAGCAGCAGATGAATATGCAAGCTGAAAAGATGCACACCATCTCCCAGCTGATGAAGGCCTACACTCTCTACGAGAAGGACAAACACTACGTGGTGGAGGACAACAAGGTCTCAATCGTGGATGAGAACACCGGGCGTAAGATGTCTGGCCGCCGCTGGTCGGATGGTCTGCACCAGGCCGTGGAGGCTAAGGAGAACGTGACCATCGAGGGCGAGACTCAGACCTACGCTACGATCACGATCCAGAACTACTTCCGTCTGTATGAGAAGATCGGTGGTATGACGGGAACGGCTGAAACCGAGGCCGCTGAATTTCACGACATCTACAAGACGGATGTCATGATCATCCCGACCAATCGCCCGATCGCTCGAGTCGATGAGAATGATAAGATCTTCAAGACTCAGCGCGAGAAGTTCAAGATGGTCATCGATGAGGTGAAGCGTGTACACGATACCGGTCAGCCGATCCTGCTGGGTACTGCTAGCGTGGAGGCATCTGAGGTGCTGTCGCGCATGCTCAAGCGCGATAAGATCCCGCATTCGGTGTTGAATGCGAAATTCCACCTGCAGGAGGCGGAGATCGTCGCCCGAGCAGGCCAGAAGGGCGCCGTGACAGTGGCCACCAATATGGCTGGTCGTGGTACGGACATCAAGCTGGGTGAGGGAGTGAAAGATCTCGGTGGTCTCTACGTGATGGGGACGGAGCGTCACCAGAGCCGCCGTATCGATCGCCAGCTGCGTGGTCGATGCTCGCGTCAGGGCGATCCCGGTCGATCGATCTTCTTCGTCTCTTTCGAGGACGAGCTGATGATGCAGTTCGGCGCGGCTGAAAAGATGACCAAGATGATGGAGCGCTTTGGCCTGGAAGAGGGACAAGAGCTTGAGCACCCATGGCTGAATAAGTCGGTGGAGAATGCTCAGAAAAAAGTCGAGCAGCGCAACTACCTCAGCCGTAAACACATCCTCGAATACGATGATGTGATGAACAATCAGCGTACGGTGGTCTATGGCTATCGGAATGAGGTGATGAATACCGAAGATCCTCACGCGATGGTCACCGATATCATTGAAGAATCTGTGCCCAACAAGGTCGAAGAATACTACGACCCTGAGTCTGGTGCTGTCGACTGGGAACCTGCGCTCAATTGGCTAAATGCCACATTCCCATTAGGCCTGTCCTACGAGGAGAATGGTTTCGCCGATCGTTCGCTAGAGGAGAATGTCGATTACATCATCGAGCAATCCAAGGCCGCTTACAACTTCAAGTGCGCGAGCGAGGATCCCAATGTGATCGAGGATCTGGAGCGTTTCGTCATCCTCAGCAGCGTGGATCACCTCTGGCAGGAGCATCTGTATGAGATGGATGGTCTGCGCGATGGCATCAGCAACTATCGCCACGCACAAAAAGATCCACTGGTGGAGTACAAAGTAGCTGCCTACGACCTGTTTGTCGGCCTGATGAACCAGATCAAAGGTGAGGTGCTGCAGAATCTGTTCCGCACCACTACGATCACCTCGCAGGATGACTACAGCCGTATGCTGAGTGGTATCAATCAGACTCTCAGCCGTCCAGACATCATGGCAGATCTAGCGAGTGGCGATCGGGAGCGTGCCTCTGAGATCGCTGCCGAGTCGAATGCAGCCAATCAACCTGCTATTGAAATACCTAAGGCACCCGTTATAAGGGAGCAGCCTAAAGTCGGACGAAATGACCCCTGTCCTTGTGGCAGTGGCAAGAAGTTCAAGCAGTGCTGTGGTAAGATCTAGACCGACGTTTTCATGACCATCATTCTCACGCTATCGATCGTCGGCATCATCCTGATCCTAGCGGAGATGGTGCTGCCAGGAGGTGTCATCGGTATCGCGGGCATCGGCTGCCTGATCGCGGCCGTAGTCGTCACGTTTACCAACTTTGGCCCTGCTGCAGGCATGGTGGCGCTGTTTGCGCTGCTCGTGTTTTGTGCCGTCGTTTTTGCGCTGTGGATGAAGTATTTCCAGCGTCTGCCTTTCACCAAGCAGCTGGTGCTGCAGGAGTCCATAGATGAGCAGTCGACCGACGATGGGTTGAATGATCTAGTCGGTAGACAGGCTGTCGCTACGACTTTGTTGATGCCATCTGGGCACATCGAGATAGATGATGAGAAGTATGATGCGCTCTCAGAATCGGGCTCGATCGAGTCTGGAGTAGGCGTAAAAGTGGTGGCCGTGCGAGGTGCCACTTTGATCGTCGAAGCCGAAGCCTAGCTTGGTGATCCTAACATTTTGCAAAAATTATTATTTCTGCTATTTTTGGCCTAACCCTTTTAAAAATCTGCCATCCATGACCCGATCCTATCTTCTTCTGCCCATTCTCCTCGTTTCTTTTATATTATCATCCATTAACGCAAGTGCTGAGCAGGTGCCAGCTCTCGGTGAAGCTCAGTGGGCGGGACTCCGAGCGGGGCAGGCTGTGCTGCTGGGCGAGGAAGATGGTTACGTGACCGGCGCGATCCTCCTCGATCAGGACCCGGCTCAGGTCTGGACCTTGCTCAGCGATCCTGAGGAGGCTCCCAAGTTCATCAAGGATATGGTGAGCTCAAAAGTTTTATCGACTGACACTCAATCTGTAGTGGTCGCTCAGAAGGTGAAGGTAGCGGGCTTTTCTAGCTGCTCATACAGCGTGCGCTACTTGCCCAATCACACCAAAGATAAGATGGAGTTTAAGCTCGAGGAAGGCCGTATCAAATCGATGAGCGGTAGCTGGACACTGCACACGACCTCTGATGATCAGACGCTTTTGGTCTATAAGCTGCAGCTCGATGCGGGATTCTTTGCGCCGCAGTCGTTTGTGAAGCGCTCGATGCGCAAAAAAATTCCTGAGACCCTATTGGCGCTACGCTCCGAAATGGATCGTCGCTATTAATCGCTTACGTTGACAAAACGTAGCCAGAGGTAACACTCTGCATCGTCCTACTATGGTCTTAGACATTGTCCAATATCCTGCACCCGTACTGCGCCAAAAAGGCGAGGTCATCACAGAGGTCACAGAAGAGCTCCGCCAGCTCGCCAGTGATATGATGGAGACCATGGAGGACGCTCATGGGGTGGGACTGGCTGCTCAGCAGGTCGGTCATCCGATTCAGATGGCGATCGTCGATGTGTCCTACGACGAGGAGTGTGTCACCTATTGCCGAGTCAATGGGCAGGACACCAAGCTGGAGGATATCTGCCCTCTGGTATTCATCAATCCCTACATCGAGCCTGTGGGCGAGAAAGAATCGGAATCAGAGGGGTGCTTATCGTTTCCCGACATCCGTGCCGATGTGATCCGCAAAGGCGAGGTCGTCGCCAAGGTGACCACACTGGATGGCGAGGAACTGATCATCGAGACTGACGGCCTGTTTGCTCGTGCTCTACAGCACGAGATCGATCACCTTTTCGGCAAGCTGTTCATCGATCGGATGTCGAGCGCTCGTAAACTAAAGCTCAAGAAGCGTCTCAAGGAGATGCAAGAGGGCTATCGCTCCTAGATTTAGACGGAGACTGGTATCTCTTTGGGTTTGTGGACCAGGCAGACGATGCCAAGCACTAGCATCACAAACGCAAGCAAGCTGGCTAGGGAGCAGATAACAATGCCGATGATCAATAGCCCGATCTGTTGAAGCATTTCGCCTTTTGTCACGGTGAACACGCGGGTGAGGTTGTCGGGAGTCTCGATATCGATGGTGTAGGTCCCAGGAGCATCCACTTTGAAGGTGCCGACAGAGGCTTTCTCCGAGCTGCCGCTAGACATGGTGGCGCCTGAGTATGGGGCGAGCTCGAGAATATTACCGGCTTCATCTTTCACCTCAAATTTGAATCCTGATGGCAGTTTTGCTTTGTGGGAAAAGGTAACGCCATCGATCATTCCGCTGTGCTCGTGCCAAATACAGTAGGTCCCAGCTTCCTCGAGGGTGGCGATTAGTTTGCCTGGTGCTTCGACGCTGCCTAGGCTTTTAAACGATTTGATCAAGGGCATGACGCCCAAGACGGCACTGCCGACCGATCCGATCGCAAAGGCGATAGCTAGGATGATGAGGACGACGCCGACCGATTTCTTTTTCATAGCTAGACTAGGTCCACAGGTCGGTCTCGGTATCTCAGCTGTCAAGAAGGGCTCGATTCTCAGGTCCACTTATAGCCTCTTGGCGGGATGCGCTTGTTCGTGGGAGTGCGCTACGTTTGCGTATGATGAGAGTCCTTCAGATTGTTTCGATATCGCTTTGCTTTTTGCTGAGTTATTCTGTGTGTGTCTGCGCTGCCGATGAACAGGCTAAGCGCCCCAACTTCATTATCTTTCTCACTGATGATCTCGGGTGGGGAGATTTGGGCTGCTATGGGCACCCAGAGATCAAGACACCTCACCTCGATGCCTTTGCCAAAGAGGGCGTGCGCTTCACACAGGCGTACTCTGCATGTGGGGTTTGCTCGCCAAGCCGGTCATCGATTCTGACGGGGCGGACTCCCTATAGAAATGGTGTGTGGAGGTGGCTGCCAGTGGGCAACGAGGCGCACCTGCGCGAGAGCGAGATCACTGCGCCAGAGCTGCTCCAGCCCCTAGGCTACGAAACCATTCATAGTGGTAAATGGCATCTCAATGGCTACTTCAATAGTCCTGAGCAGCCGCAGCCAGATGATCATGGCTTTGATTGGTGGTTTGCCACGCAGAACAATGCCAGCCCGACCCATAAAGATCCGAAGAATTTCGTGCGCAATGGCGAGGAGGTAGGGCCGCTGGAAGGCTACTCGGCACCGCTATGTGCCGAAGAGGCGGTGCGCTGGCTGCGGGAGGAGAGGGATGGAGAAAAGCCTTTCTACATGAGTCTCTGGACTCACGAGCCGCACCTACCGATCGAGAGTGACCCAGAGTATATGGCGCTCTACGATCATATCGAGAATCCCGGCATCCGTCAGCACCATGGCAATGTCACTCAGCTCGATGCGGCATTTGGCATGATCATGAAAGCTGTCGACGAGCTTGGATTACGGGAGGATACCTTTGTGATCTTCACCAGCGACAATGGTCCTGAGGGCAATGGTAAAGGCGATCCGAAGAACCTCGGTAGCCAGCGCAATCGCACTTGGGGATCGACCGGGGGGCTGCGTGGTAGAAAGCGGGATAGTCACGAGGGCGGTATCCGTGTGCCAGCCATCGTGCGCTGGCCGGGCCATGTCGAGCCTGGCACTGTGAGCGATGTGCCGATCATCGGCTCTGACCTTTTCTCTACCGTACTAGGAATCGTGGATGTACCACTGCCGGATGATCGCACGATCGATGGAGTCGATATTCGTCCCGCTTTGGCAGGGCAGTCTGTCGAGAGGCCTGTGCCGTTGTTTTGGCGCACGCATATCGCTCCGACGGCTAGCCATGCGGCTATGCGCATAGGCGACTGGAAGATCGTGGCTGACCAGCAGTTGCAGAATTTTCAGCTCTACAAGATCCAGAAAGACTGGCAGGAGGAGCACGACCTCGCCAGTCAGATGCCAGAGAAACTCGCCGAGATGAAAGCGAAATTCCTAGAAGTCTGGAATAGCGTGGAGGAGGAGGGCCCTAGCGAGTGGTGGCGAAAGGTGCCGAATGGCGGCACCAAAAAGCGCGGTGGCAACCTGTCTGATGGCACCGACCAGACAGGTGACTTTGATGTGGTAAAAGGAGGCACGGTAGCAAAAAGCGAGCTCGGCTATCTACTCGATGCACGCGATGGCGAGGCTTTTGCGGTGCAGAAGTTGGAAGTGCCGATACAGGAGACCGCCACCTACCGGATCCGATACCAGAGCGCTACGACTAGCAAGACTCGCAATGCCTGCTTTTGTTTCGGCCCAGCTGCGATCAACGATCGTCTCCACAAAGCTGGCACTATGATCGGTATGCACCGTCACGGTGCCTTCGACGGTACTTGGGCCAATGTGAACATAGGCGCTAGTAAGCAAGCCGAATTTCAGCCCGACGATCTTTTCGAAGCCGAGATCAAGATCGATCTTGAGCACGGCAAGATGTATCTCACCATCGGCGAAACCACAGTCCAGCACCAGATCCCTGCATCTCTGGATGCAGTGCACTATGTAGGGATCTATGCGAAAGGGACAAAGACCGAGTTTTCGAAGATGGAGCGGGTGGAGTAGGGGGAGCAAGAATGTAGAGGAGGCTTTCCAGCCTCCTTCTATCTATTAGAGCCAAATGCCAGAGGCCAACCCCATCCCATTTCGCCCATTCGTCCACCGTGGCGAAACTGAAATCTACGAGGGCGGAAACTTACCTCACTGGCGCCAAGAAGTGCACCTACTTTGTCACATTTCGGCTAGCTGACTCGCTGCCTAAAGCGGTGCTCCAGAAGCTGGTCAGCCAGCGAAACGATTGGTTGATCGATCACGGTATATCGCCGTCTGATCCATGTTTGGGCAAACTCATCAGCGAGCTGCCAGAAGATCAGAGGAGAAGCTATCAGCGACTTTTTGCGAGCAGCCTCAACAGGGAATTAGATAGCGGTTATGGAGCTTGTGTGCTCGAGCGATCAGAGGTGGCTCAGGTGGTAGCAGATGCTTTAGCTTTTCATCATGAAACACGGCTTTTGCTAGGTGATTACGTGGTGATGCCTAACCATGTGCATGCGTAGATAACTCCTTTGCCGGGGTTTGATTTGATGGGTGTTCTCCAATCGGTGAAAGGTTTTTCTGCTCGTGAGATCAATAAAGTGATCGGGCAGAAGGGTGTAGTCTGGCAAAAAGAGAGCTACGACCATATAGTTCGCAGTACCGAGCAGCTAGTTGCGTTTCAAAAGTACATTCGAGATAATCCTGCAAAAGCAGGTTTGAGAGAAGGGGCGTTTGTTCATCGGGAGGCGGTTTATACGACACAGTTGGGCTAGGATTGTGTGCGCATTGCAGATGAGGCGGCTGGAAAGCCACCTCTACGGAGTAGATGCTGCCTCTTTCGCTTCGCTGGTCTCTAGAAATATCAAAGATCCATCTTTAAGGACTTGGTATGTGATCTTAACTTCAGTAGCCTTATGTAGATGGCTATTGGTCTCGTTAAGCCGTAGTTCGTGATGGTCTCCATCAAATAGAACTTTGATCTCCCAATGATCTGGGATTTCGACGGCGATCCGCTCTGTAGAGTTACTTGGAGAACGGCCTCCGGAATACGTGGGGACCTTCTTTACGATTGTTGCGTTTTTGACGTAACGACTTGAAATAACTTTGCAGATCTCGGTATGGATCGGAGTAGACCTATTTAAGATGGTGGCTGCAGGAATTGCTATAGCAAATAGTAGCAATGTTCCTAAGAAGGCGATATCAGTTCGAGTCATAATTCCTACGAAGAAATTGGCTCTAGATTCAATTATTCCTTGGGAGGTGGCATTCGCTCAAGTATGACAAAGGCGATCAAGCCAAGGCCAGGCACGGCAGAAAGAAAAATGACGGTGCCTCGAAAGGTCTCTGCTATGGCCTCTGTAAATTTGTAATAGCGATTGCCATTGATGATACGCGCTGTCTTCCTAGAATACCACCAAGCGATTCCTAGACAAATCAGGAGGCACAGAGCAGTGAGCTGATAGGTGTCGGTACCTAAGTAGCGGTCAAGGTAGAATACGCCGATACAAAGTGGAGCTAGGAATGCAAGGTAGACGAAAAAGAAGAGATTCCGATAAAGGGTCTCCCGAATAGCGTCTACTAGATGCATGTGGTATCGGTTTCTAAGCAGTCACCGCTGCATACATCCCGGCAAAGAGGTAGTAGCCGCTACCCCATTTCTCACCCTCCTCGCCACTCCAGTCGGGATCGTAGTGATCCTCGCGGTAGATGAAGCGCTCGGGGTGGGGCATCAGGCCTAGGACTCGGCCGGTCTCGTCGCGGAGGCCAGCGATCTGGCCGAAGGAGCCATTCACATCGGTGGTGTAGGTGAGGGCGGCGATACCATTGTCGAGGTAGGTCTGTGCCTCGCTCTCCTCAGTGGTGACGAAGCGGCCCTCGGCGTGGGCGATGGGTATTTCAAAGGTATCAGGCAGTTGGCTGAGGAAGGGCGATGCGTCCTTGGCTTTGTTCTCCAGCGTCACCCAGCGGCACTGGAAGCGACCGCTGGTATTGTGCACTAGCGAGCCAGCAGGAAGCAGGCCTAGCTGGGTGAGGATCTGGAAGCCATTGCAGATGCCGAGTAGGTAGCCGCCCTGGTCGCGGAAGTCGCGTAGAGCATCGCCTATCTTGGCCTGGGTCACGAGGCTGGCGAAGCGGCCAGACATCACGTAGTCGCCATAGCTGAAGCCACCGGAGAGCACAACGGCAGACACGCCATCGAGCGCCTCGGTGGTGAGGTGGGCGATGGGTAGGACCTCGGTGGCGAAGCCGACTGCCTCGAGTGCTCGGGCGGTCTCTGCATCGCAGTTGGTACCGGGATATTTTAGTAGTAGCGCGCGAGGCCTGTTTTCCATAGGTCTTTGAGTTCGGAGATAGGTTCGGTTACGATGGATTGTTTGCCCCACTCGATGCTGAGATCAGCATGGCTAGCAGTAGCGGTGCCGATCTGGGCGAATGGCTGGTCGGCGAAAATCGCGGTGACAGCGGCGAGGTCGGCTGGGCGGATCTCTAGTAGTAGTCGGCCCGGTGCCTCGCTGTAGAGTATGGCAGTGGCAGATGGCTCACCGGTCACAGGTAGGCTGTCGAGATCGATATCCAGACCGCCTTTGCCGCTGAATGCCATCTCGGCCAGAGCGACGGCTAGGCCGCCCTCGGAGACATCGTGCACGCTCTGGATGAGGCCCTCGGTGATGGCCTGGTAGAGCGCACGGTAGCGAGCGAGATTGCCCTCAAGATCGGTGGCGGGCACGCTGTGATCGGTCTGCCCCTCGATGCGGGCCAGCACGCTACCTCCCATGTCGGCGGTGGTCGCGCCGAGTGCGCAGATGATGGAGTCGCTATGGCGCAGCTGGGCTGGCGTGACGTGCTCTTTTTTCTCCACTACGCCCATGCCGCTGATCAGAATGGTCACCGGGATGGAGACTGGGCCGTCTGGCGTCTCGAAGTAGTTGTAGAAAGAGTCCTTGCCTGATACGAATGGCGCGCCATAGCACTCGGCTGCGGCGGCGATACCTTTCACGGTCTCGACCAGAGCGCCGAGCTCCTCGTGGGCGTCGGGATTGCCCATGCAGAAATTGTCTAGGATGGCGATACGCTCAGGATTCGCACCCGATCCGACTAGCTGGCGGTAGCACTCGTCGACACAGGCGGTCCCCATGGCGTAGGGATCGGTCTTGCCCCACTCGGGCAGCACGGAGAGGCTCATCGACATGAGCTGATCCGAGCCGTCGATACGCATGACCGAGGCGTCATTCGGAGCATCGCCCTGCGCGCCAGCCAGTGGTTTTTGCACCGTATTGCCCTGCACCTCGTGATCGTACTCGCGGATGATCGGTGCGCGCGAGGTGATGGCGAAGTCACTGAGCACTTTTTTCAGCGTATCGCCCTGGCTGCCGGAAAGACTGATCTCGCCTGCATGATCGCTAGTCTTTTTCGACCAAGTCGCGGTCATGTGGCGGGTAGGTGCGCCGTGCAGATCATTACAGTTTAGCTCGCACACGGTCTCGCCGTGGTGGACGACCTTGAGCACACCAGAGCCATCGGCATCGCCGAGCACGGTCAGCTCAGTCTGGTAGGTGTCGGCTAGCTCCTGCCACTCGGCTAGGTGCTCTTCTTTCACCGCGAGCACCATACGCTCCTGGCTCTCGGAGATGAATAGCTCCCAACTGACCATGCCCTCTTCCTTTACCTGGATGGTATCGAGATCGATGGTGCCTCCGACTTCCTCGAGCATCTCGCCACAGGCGCTGGAGTAGCCGCCCGCACCGCAGTCGGTGACAAATTCGATGATGCCGCGGTCGCGTCCGGCCAGGATGCAGTCGGCGGCTTTCTTTTCCTCGATCGGGTTGCCGATCTGCACCGCGCTCTGGTCCTCCTCGTGGCTCGCCTCGCCGAGAGCGGCAGAGGAGAAAGTCGCGCCCTTCAGGCCATCGCGACCGGTGCGACCGCCGATGGAGATCACTTTTAGCCCGGCGGTGACTTCCTTGTCGATATCCTTGATCGGGATGGTGCCTGCGGTGCCGCAGTAGACCAGCGGATTGTAGATATAGGTCGGGTCAAACTGGATCGCTCCACAGACGGTGGGGATGCCCATGCGATTGCCGTAGTCGCGCACGCCACGCACCACGCCGCGCATGATGCCCAGCGGATGGATCACATCGCTGCCCTTGATCTCGGCCTGGTCCGTGTCCGGTGGGCCAAAGCAAAAGACATCCAGTGAGGCGACCGGCTTCGATGCCTTTCCTGCTCCCAGGATATCGCGGATCACACCGCCCAGACCGGTATTCGCGCCGGCATAGGGCTCGATGGCGGAGGGGTGGTTGTGAGTCTCCGCCTTTAGGCAGATCGCTTGCTCATCGTCGAGCTTGATGAAGCCGGCATTGTCATGAAAGCAGCTGAGCACGAAGTCAGGCTTCTGCTCCATGATGCGAAAGGTCACGTCGCGTATGTAGGTCTTGAACAGCGAATCGATGGTCTCGCTTTGGCCATCTACCGTGTGCTCGATGGTAGCGCCGAAGATGCGGTGTTTGCAGTGCTCTGACCAGGTCTGGGCGATCACCTCCAGCTCGACATCGGTCGGCTCGCGGCCCCAGTCGGCGTAGATCTTTTGCACGGCGACCATGTCCTCTTCAGACAGGCCGAGTTTCATCTCCTGGCTGACAGCCGCCAGATCGGCCTCGGAGAGATCCGAGATCTGCATGCGGCGGAAAAACGGCGCTGGAAAGGTGGTAATGCGGTCGAGGACGCTGCTCATAGCTGGTGGTGGGGCGATTGTACCCTATTGAATGGAAATTGTACCCTATTCAATCGGGGGTGAACCCTGTTCAGTTCCGCCGACCTTAGGCAGGATTGGGGGAGATTCAAATGAGATTGGTCGGAGGTGGGAGGGTTTTTGACAGGATTAACGCGATTTTACAGGATTTTTCTAGAGATCGATTGGATTGATGAGAACGGCGAATCCAAAATTATTGAAGGTCAGGGTGTTTCTGGCGTAGAAATGAGTCACCCCATTTTTCCCCAAAGAGCTGGCTAGTTTTTGGTCAAAAATAGGGATGGCTTTGGGATTTGGGCATTGCGGTGGTGCCTTAGTGGAGATGCTTTGTGCGCCACTTCACTGACTGAGATATCCTCCATCTAGGCGATTCGGCGCAGTCGCTTCAGGAGAGGCTCCGGGGGCTAGGAGGGCGGGGGCTCTGGAATTTTAGGAGATAGCAGAGAGCGCTTCGTCTATCTCGCGAGCCAAAAGCTTGTGACCCATTTTGGTGGCTAAGGCTTGAGCTTGATGATAATAGTCTGCAGCCTTTGGTAGGTCATTGTAAGTCACAAAGTGATCGCCCAGAGCTTGAAGAGTCTCTGCTTCGCCTTCTTTATCTTGTAAATCTTGGTAGGTAGAGATTAGCTCGGTCAGTTGATTTTCTGCCTCTGGGTGATTGCCACTCTTGGAGCGAACTTTGGCCAGCCCCTTAGAGTCGTTTGCCATGCCGAGTTTGTCTTCCGCTAGTTTATGGAGTTCGAAAG
>JAHDID010000021.1:0-24221 GCA_020630975.1 Verrucomicrobiota bacterium | reverse complement strand
GGTATGCTTTTTCGGCTTTCTCTAGCTCGGCTCTGCGCAGGTAAACGTCGCCCAGCCCCTTAGAGTCGTTTGCCATGCCGAGTTTAGATTCTGCCTTTTTATCGAGAATAAGTGCATTCTGGTATGAAATTTCTGCTTGGTCTAAGTCTGATAAGACAAGCTGGGACCTCGCTGCGATGCGATGGGCGTGAGCCTCTGATTGTTTGTTTGCCTCGGCCTGATATTTGCGAATAAGAGTATCGGCTAAATTAATCGCGTCCTTATCTCTATCGGAAAAATAATAATGATCGGCTAATGCTAAGGCGATAGTGGCACTCTGGGGTAGCAGTGCTGCTGCTGCCTCTAGCATAGTGACAGCCCTAGCTCTGGAATGGGTGGCCAGCTGCTCCGCTACCTTTACCCAAAAACTGGGGTATTTGCTGGCAGAATAGGCCCCGCTCTGGATACGCTCGAAAGTAAGAGTCTCCAGGCTATTTGGTGCGATGGGGTCACGTTTACTTTTTTGCTCTAAGAGTGATACCCAGTCGCAGATTCGCCCTGCGATCAGGCCTGCGATTCCATCCCAGTCTTCCGCAGGTAAACTTAAAAATTTGGTGCGCTCATCGGCAAAAATAGAGTGTAGTTCTCTAAACTGATGTCCAGAAACGCGAGGGAATGACTCAACTACCCTAATTTTTTCATCATATGAAAGCGACTGGGACTGGCTGAAGTAGTTGAGAAAGATATCGCAATCGTCCATACTTGATGCCGCAGACTCAGGGAGCAAATCTTTCCATGACAGTGTGGGAAAAAAGGCATTCCACTTGGGATAGTGGACCAAGGGGTGCTCTCGATCCATCTCGACCGATAGATCGGTCTCGCCCAGCTCCGTAGACCTATTTTGAGGAAGAAGATCGCTCAACTGACTCTGAGTCACTTGGCCAATGTGCTTGGCGGAACTCTCAAGCCGCTCGTAGAGCCTACGGTAGCTATCGACAGGGCGTGCATCGGGGTACTCGAGAGTTAGGATATCGTCTGTCAATGCTAACTGCGGATGATAGGGGATGAAGTGGACCTCGGGATCGTAATCGATCGCGCCATAGGTTTCATTGACTGTGGCGAATGACTCTAGCATGCCCTTCACCTTATCGAGCTGAGCCTTTTTAAGAGACTCCTCGGAGTCGGGGACAGGACTGATCACGACGGTCAACTTGTGCGGCCATGTCTGTGGTGGCACGGTTTTGGCGATCTCACCCAGGCTTAGGCGCAAGCCTTCTCGGTTTTGCTGATTCACTCCGGCTAGGACTACCACATGGTCGCAGGAGTCGGTCAGGACTAGCTGTGATACTTCGGTAAAGCCGGTGCGGGCATCGATGAGAATGTAGTCTGGCGCTTTGTCTGCTTGGGTGAATCGATCAGACCGGCAGCGCATCAGTTGGTCTTTGAGCAGGTCGAGTAGCTTGCTACTGGTGCCAGTAGGTTGCGATTGCCTGGCATTCAGTAATTTTTGCCATTTTTCGATATCGCCCTCCTCCAGCTTCTGCAAGACCTCGGAGTAGCCATCGAAATTGCTGTGGTCTGGCTCGAATGGGAAAAGTGGAACGAACTGCAGATCCCCACGGACTGTATCTAGATTTCGATCGATGAATGATGGCCGGTAGGCGATTTCCGCCAAATCGGGCACACGATCGTCTTGATTGACCAATGCTTCTAGAAAATGCAAGATGCCAGCATCGACACCGATCTCGCCTGGTGCCGGTAGCATGGAGTCCATGAGGCTGAGTCCAGGGGCATGGAGATCTAGATCTACTACCACGACGAATTTACCCTTTTGAGCGAGGAGTGCGCCAAGATTGATTAGGCTTTGGGTACGCCCCAGGCCCCCTTTGAAGCTGAAAAAACCGATGGTTCGAGCAGTCATGGATTCATATCATCGCAGCCACCTCGATACTCATGCTCCTGTAGGTAGCAGATTGGCGAAAGACACGACACCTGTGAGAGGCATCGTTTGCCGGGTGGGTGTGAACCAATTGGGAAAATGAATCGCGGCTAATCAGCTCTATGGCTAACTCGGTGGTGATCGCCATCTGGCCACTCAGCCCTAGATTTTTCTCGGCTACAGCCTGGATGACAAGCGCATCGACTTTGGTGGGATCGGCTGAGTAGGCTGTGGCTGCAGAGTCACGTGCGTCATGCCACTGCTGGGTCTGCAAATGCTCTTCAGCACGCAAGAGGTGGGTGCGCGCCAGGTAGGCCAGACGCTGCTGGACCGTGGAGCGTCTCTCGTAGTTGATTTGGCCTTTATCATCAAACCAAAGAAGATGCGACTTCTGAGCCGGCAAAGGGGTAGGGAGTGCCAGTGCTGAGTTTTCCTCTACGAGTTCCGCGAAATCTCTCTGGGCAAGAGTGCGAGTGGTAGGTGCCGATACTACGCAGTCATCATGGAGGTGGTAGGGAGGGTATAGGACCTCCTCGGTAGCCTTCAGCTGAAACACAGGAGTCAAAACTTGTGGCTGATATGGTGGCGTGCTCACAGGAACTTCCATCGCTCCGATGATTGTGAGGTCGCCGATTGGATACATGTGCTCCATTAGTTTAGTAGTTCCGTCACAATATACTGGCGACACCTCTCATGCAACGGGCTAAAACCGTCCATAGCGGCACCGGTGTTTTTAAACGTTCTCAGAGCTGTGCCTTGAGACACTAGGTCTTCTAGGTGGCCTTTCACATCGGAACGACTGGCGAGAGTGGACTCAATGATGATCGCAGCCAGGTGCGAGAATAAGCTAACCTCGCCAGGGATACGGACCTCGTGTTGGCGGACGAAAAGATCTGGACATGAGGTCGCAAAACCGTGTGGATCTGTGAGAGTGTGTGAACAGGTCGGACAAGTGTAAGGCTGATTGTTCAGGTAGTCTTCTGGGCATGTGAAATAGCTGAGAAGGAGCCCGGAGAGGTAATCTCGATTCTCTGGATACGGCATCTCATGATCTCGGATCATCTGAATGCGATCGGTGGATTCTGAATTTAGAGGGTATTTTCGGACACATCCTCCAGAGTCAAAAGGAGTCGCTACGGTATCGGCAGGGCAGATTTCTGAAATCTGCGGGGAGAACAGCAGTCCGACATCTCCACCCGGAAAGATGGCACTACCGATGTAGAAACAGACGTCGTCGACTCGGCCAAGCATTTGATCGACCTCTTTAGGCTCCAATCCGAGGGCATTTCGGGACTTCAGCACAGCTCCACTGCGAAATACGTCGGTGAACTTATCCTTGGGAATCGCATGCGCGAGAGGTAGCAGACTAGCAGCGCTGGCACTCTGGGCGGCTGCGGGATTTTCATGTTCTGGCACCTCGCAGTGAGGGGCTAAAGCCTCTAAAAGGCGGTTTAGATTGGCTATGAGTCTCTCTCTCATCTCCGTAGCTGTACCTAAATTTTTTGTCCGCGTCGACAAATTTTCTAAAGTGCATCGAAAATAGGCTCGGCAGAACTTCAGGCAAAACACTATCAGCTACTATCTTTTAAAGCCTACGGCTCATCTCTACGGACTGATAAAGAGCAATCACTCACCAGCAATCACGTCCCAGTTGTGGATGGTGGCGTTGCAGAAGTCGCGCTCGAAGGGCTTGGGAGTCGATGAGCGAGCGCCGAAGAATAGCCTGCAGCTGATGCACTGGTTTTCTAGCTGAAAAATCACTCTAATCCGCCCTTGGGCGGGTTGTAATGTATTGATTATTAGATGTTTAAGTCGGTCTTAAACCAGTGTTTACCTCTCAACTGCCTGTTAGATCATGTAAACAGTGAGCATTCGGCCTGAGAGGGGCAAATAGGGCCAAAGCTGTGAGGCATTCAGTGGAAAATAGGAAATATTATTAAAATTATCAAAATAACGACTAATATATAATATTATCAAAATAGATTATGATTAACGTTGTGAAATTAGTTGTTATGAAAAAGTATGGAAGGTGTTGCTTGGGACTGGCTGCCTTGCTCGGAATGATGGGGGGGAATGCCCATGCTCAGGGTAATCAAACCATCGAGTTGGATTTGGGATTTGGGTGTGATTCTGCCTCGGTTAGCGAATGATATCGTTGGTGGCTTAATAGGTCTGTGGCTCAGATTCAGAGCGGACTTCAGTTGTTTAACGATGCGTTGAGGAACTCTTGAGATCTGGGGGCGTCACTCATTTCATCTGCGGGCAGCAAGCTGTCACCTCCAGCAAACTCAGGGGCGGCGAGATCTGGTGTCTCGGTGGTAGGCAAGTCTCGGTAGATTGGCCGCTCTTGCATGTATGAACGCTACGAACGGACGATTGGTTTGCAAGTTTGGTTTCCTGTCCGGTCTTCACCTTTGCGACCATGACTCTCGCAGTTGCTTACGGTTCTTCAGGTTCCTCAGCGTTGTGGTAGTGGGGTGCCAGGGCTTTTCGATGTGTCTTGCGTCGCAGGTAGCCAATGTGTGGGGCTATTTTAGCGAGTTGTGGCGTTGTGGCACAGCTTTGCGTTGGCCTTCGAGATCGTCGATGTAAAGTGGGTCGGGTACAGGTAATACCTTTGTTTGTGATGAAGAAAGCGATGCGAAACCTCCATTTAAGGCGGCTGATTATCGGTGTGATTTTGGGCACCGTAGGTTTGGCTGTGTACAATCTGGTCGCTATGTTGGCGGAGAGGTATGAGGAGCGCCATACTCCGAGAATCGATGGGTCGGTATTCGCTGTTGGTTCGGAGGTGTTGGATCTGGGAGATAGGGATGCAGCTGGGGCGGTCCTGATGGTACATGGATTCATCGGAGGGTCGGATAATTTTGGGCCGTTACCTGAGCGATTAGCGGAACAGGGGCTACGGGTACGGGCGATGCGGTTGCCAGGGCATGGCACCACGCCTCGCGATTTCGCAGCTCAGACTCCAGAGTCGCTACTGGCAGGGGTGATGAAAGAATTGCAGGATCTGAAAGCTGAGCATCAGCAGGTGTATTTGGTGGGGCACTCGATGGGTGGGGCTCTGGTGGCACAGGCAGCATCGATGGAAGATGTGTCTGGGGCTGTCTTGGTGGCACCAGCTTTTGGGGTAGCGCATCAGTGGTTTTACGGATTGAAGGCCGAGACGTGGACGCAGATATTGGCGCCGATTGTGCCTTGGGTATACAAAGGTGATCTGTTTAAGCAGGTGAATCTAAAGGAATCCAAATCTCAGATCTATTCCTACCGGTGGGTGCCTACGAAAGGCCTGTTGTGCTTGCAAAATGTCAGTGCTAAGGCCAAGTCGGATGAGACACTCATTAATGTCAAATGTCCGCTTCTTTTGATCCATTCGCGGGGGGATGTGGCTGCTGCGTATGAGCACTCTGAGCAGGCCTTTGCGAAGGTAGCAGCAGAAGACAAGCGGATGGTGACTCTGGACAGATCTAACCACCATGTGTTTTGGGATTTTGAGCGCGAGCAGGTGTACGCAGAGATAGAGGCATTTATCGAAGTGAATCGGTAAGCAGAAAAGACTTGGTAAAAGCTTTCTCATTAATGCGGCCATATCTGACACAATTTGCGCCGCCGGTGGAATTGTGTATTTCCCATTTGGCAGGAGGCTATTCCAAGCAGGATGGAATTTCTAACGCGCAAATGGATCAAGCCTGAGAATCTTAATTCTAATGGTACATTATTCGGTGGTGCGCTGTTGTCATGGATAGATGAAGAGGCAGCGATTTTCACGATCTCTCTACTGAAGAGTCCCTATGTGGTTACGAAGTTTATGTCCGAGATCAACTTCGTGAGCTCTGCCAGATCGGGAGATATCATCGAATTAGGCATGGAGGTGGTGAAGTTTGGTAGGAGCTCGTTGACGCTACGGTGTGAGGTGCGCAATATCATGACTCATGCGGTGCTTTTGGTGATTGAAGAGATCGTTTTTGTGAATCTCGATTCTTCGGGATTACCAGCCCCGCATGGTTTGAAGCAGCTCCCTGAACGTGAAAGCTAGAGTTGATGAGCTAGTAGATTCTAGTGATGACTGGGATCTACCTCGACACCTGATGTGAAGGGGCTTTCTCCGCTGAGGATCATTTGTAGTGTAGGCAGGATGCTGCGGCTCAGTTGCTCTATCGCCTGGCAGGGGAATTCCCAAGTGACGATGTGTGGACCGGATTCCTGCTCTGCCGCCCATGTGCCGAGTGAGCCTGGCGTCGGGTAGCCGATGTCGCTCACTAGGGGGAGCGCTGTCTGCTCGGCTAGCCACTGTCCGGCTGCCGAAGCGTCTGGGTCGTCGATGCAGCCGATGGGTCCGTGGAGGCTGAGGACTGTGGTGGGGCGGAGTCGGGATATTAGGCTGATCAGGATCTGAGTTTCGGCTTCCGATCCCGGTGCGCTGCCGGTGTGGATCTCAGTAGTTTCGGTCTGGTCGTAGTGCCAACGGCAAGTCGTCGGAGTCGCCTGCCAGTCGTCGGTGGGAAAGTTGCGGTTGAGATCCACCCCGTTGGCATTTCCTCTAGTGCCCATGGCGGCACCGTCTGGATTGGCGCATAAGACTAGGCTGAGCGAAGGGGCTAGATGCGCCACCGAGCGAAGCGCACGCGACAGGGTTATTGTGGTATCCGACTCTTCGCCATGGATACCGGCGATAATGAGAAGGTCGCATGGCGAGGACTGATGGGAAATGAGACTGTGAACAGGCGCACCCAAAGTCGACCGACCTAGTACCGTGAGAGGATACGGGATGTGGCTGTGCTTCATTATTCCTCTAAACGAGGCCTCAGCCTATTTTATCTATCTAAATTCTACCGGTAGATCTTTTTGCAGAGCTTTTTGGAGTTTCTCATGGGCCTGCTCGACTTCGGCTGTCTCCAGAGTGCGAGTCGGGCAGCGGTACATGAGTGTCCAGGCGATGGACTTTTTGTCTGACGGTAGCTTCTCACCACTCTCGTCGCGGAAGATATCGAATAGCTGAGCATCGACTAGCAGAGGCTCGGTGTAGTTGGCGAAGAAGGTGGCGACCTTCTCGTGTGGCAGATCGATGGGGGCGATCATCGAGATATCGCGCGAGCTGCCGGGAAACTTTGGTAGCTCGGTGAAAGTGGTGTCGTCTTTCAGTGCGTTGGCTAGTTTCTTGAGATTGATCTCGGCGACTGCGATCGGTGTCTCGATATCGAAGTCTCGTGCCCGCGCTGGTGGTAGATAGCCGGCGAGACCTAGTTTTGCAGCTTTCTTGCCGCGACCGATCTCGATGCTGCAGGCACCTAGAAGGCGGTCGTCATCTATAGGCTGGAGCACGAGATGGTCGACTTTGTCGCCGACGATAGACTCGAGTGCTAGGCGCAGGTCGTGGATGTCGACATTCTCGGGTTTGCCATTGGTCCAGCTGCGAGGCTCGCGAGCACCGGTGATGAGTAGCGCCAGGTGGTCGTTCTCCACAGCGTCGCCTTTCTTGGTCTCGACATAGGTTTTGCCGATTTCGAAAAGACGGAGGTTGGGATTGCCAAAGCGGATATTGCGGCCCGCCGAGGCGAGTAGGCCGGGGATCAGCCCCGGGCGCAGATAGTCCTGCTCGTCGTTGAGCGGGTGCTTGAGACGGATCGGCTCCATACCGCGCAGGTTCACAGCGCGGTTGTCGCTGAGTTGCTCGCCGGAGATGAGTTTCAGATTGCGGGTCTCGTAGTAGCCGATGGAGCTCAGACGTAGCTGAAGCTCACGCTGAAAGTCGTAGGTCTCGTCGGCCTTCGAGCTTTCTACAAATCGGGCCACCGTCTGGCTGGGGACATTGTCGAGACCATAGACACGAGCGACCTCCTCGACCAGATCGATAGGGCGCTCTAGATCGCCACGGTAGCTCGGGATCTGCCAGCCTTTGCTGTCTTTGGCGATACCGAGGGAGGTGAGGATCCTTTCGATCTCTTCATCGTCGATTTTGGCACCGATGATTTTGCGACAAAAGCTGCCTGCCATTTTGATGGGCTTGGGTGGGGCTGGGATCGCGCCACACTCGATGAGTTCGTCGTCGGCTGTGCCACCAGCTAGCTCGAGGATGAGCTTCACCGCTAGATCAGAGGCACCACGGACTTGGTGCGGATCGCAGCCGCGCTCGAAGCGGTAGCTGGAGTCGGAGCGGATGCTGGTGGTCCGCGACGTGCGGCGCACGGCTGATGGGATGAAGTAGGCGGACTCCAGCAGCACGTCGGTAGTGGTCTCGGTCACGCCGGAGTCTTCGCCGCCCATCACGCCTCCGATGGCGACAGGCTTTTTGCTATCGGCGATGACCATATCGTGCTCGGACAGTTCGTGAGTTTCCCCGTCGAGTGCAGTGAAGTTCTCGCCCTCAGTCGCTTGGCGGACGCAGATGCCACCATCGAGCTTAGCCAGATCGAAAGCGTGCAGGGGCTGGCCCATCTCGAAGAGCACGTAGTTGGTGATATCGACGATATTGTTGATCGGGCGGAGGCCGATGGATTTGAGCTTATCCTTCAGCCAGGCTGGTGACTCTGCGACTTTCACCCCACGGATCCAGCGACCAGTGTAGTAGGGGCAGTTATCGGTCTCGATCGTGATCTCGTCGGCCTTGGCTTGGCGTAGCTTGGTATCGGAGGCGGTCCGATCGCTAGGGCCTGTCAGGTCTTTGCCTACGAGTGCTGCCAGCTCGCGAGCGACACCGAGATGGCTGAGGCAGTCGGGGCGATTCGGAGTGATCTCTAACTCGAAGATAGCCGGGTAAACCTCGGTGAGAGGGGTGCCAGGCTCGAGGTCCTCAGCGAGGATCATGAGGCCATCGACCTCGTCCTCCATACCAATCTCCGAGGCACCACACATCATGCCGAGCGAGTCGACGCCACGCAGGTTGCCTTCTTTGATGGAGAATGGTTTTTCAGGGTCGCCTAGCTCGGCGCCGGGTAGGGCTAGAGGTACTTTGTCGCCGATTTTGAAATTCTTGGCGCCACACACGATCTGGCGCTTGGTGCCTGAGCCGTCGTCGACCTGACAGATAGACAGTTTGTCCGCATCGGGGTGTTTCTCCGACTCGAGGATCTGTCCGACCACGACTTTGTCAGGTAGATTGGTGATGCCCTCTACCTCGATACCGGCAAATGTGAGCAACTCATCCAGTTGCTCCATGGTGTAATCTGAGAAATCGACGTGGTCACTGAGCCACTGTAGAGAGACATTCATAGGGCGGGGAATGTGCTTTTTTAGCGGAGAAAATCAACTGCTCAGGTGACTTTCAAAGGGCTCTCATGTGCCATAGCCAAGCCGGTGCCTAGAGGTATAGTGTTTCCCATGTGTCAGATCCGACATATCGCCCTGATTTTAGCCATAGTTTTCGGCTGTTTACCGGCTATGGGGCTAGATCCTGCCTATGAGCAGGCGCCCATCTTTTACTCCAAATCGGAGGCCAAAACTCCGCTCACCGAGATCCGCGACCGGATCGCTGGGGGGGAGGATCTGCTCTCGGGCAGGTCGGACCAAGAGATTCTGGCAAAGTTGCTGGATCTACTCGATGTGCCAATCGAGTCGCAGATGCTGGTGTACTCGAAGACGAGCGAGCAAAATGCCTTCATCTCGCCGCAGACTCCACGGGCCGTGTACTTTTCGGCCGATGCCTATGTCGGCTGGATGCCGAGAGGTGAGATAGAGGTGATCACATTCGATGAAAAACTGGGCATGGTGTTTCACATGCTGATGATCTCCTCCGGTGAAGAGAATGAGGATATCGAGTTTGTCCGGAAGTCATCTTGTCTGAGCTGCCATGGTAGCTCTGCCACGCAGAACTGGCCGGGTGTGACGGTGCGCTCTGTACATGCTGCGAGGAGTGGGCAGCCACTCTTTCATGCCGGCACCTTCAGGACAGACCACTCCAGCCCACTGAACGAGCGCTGGGGCGGCTGGTATGTGACAGGCGATGCGGGCGAGCACGTGCACATGGGAAATCGGGTGTCGAAAATGGGAGCCAACCGAGATGATATCCAGGTCGAGTCGCTGGTCGCCGAGGCGGTGGATACACTCGATGGGCTCTTCCCAGCGCGAGTCTACCCCGGTGGCGCTTCGAGTGATATCGTGGCCTTGATGGTCCTAGAGCATCAGGTGGTGGTGCATAATGCGCTGGTGCAGGGGAATCTAGTGACCCAGCAGACCCTGCATCGCCACCGAGAGATGCGAAAAGCCTTTGGCGAGCCAGAGGATACGCCTCTGTCGGAGACAAATCAGTCGATCCTCGATGGTCAGGCAGAGAAAATCGTAGCGGCGCTGCTGTTCCAATCGGAGCACCCACTGGAGGGCGATGGCGTGCAGGGGGGCAGTGCATTTCACGAGGCATTTATAGCAGGAGCCAAGCGGACTGCAGACCGGCGTTCACTACGAGATCTGCGCCTGTATGAGAGGATGTTTAAGTATCGTTGTAGTTATCTGATTCATAGTCAGGCGTTTACGCATCTGCCGGATGAGCTGCGCCATCGTGTGCTGGCGCGTCTAGGTGAAGTTTTGCGTGGGGTGGGAGAGAGCGACTACGACTATCTGCAGCCATCTGAGCGAGAAAAGATCCTCGAGATCCTGCGCGAGACATTGCCCGAGGCCGCTCGCCTAGGTGAGTAGGTGTCGGTCGGTAGAGCTGTCTAAAACTTGACAGAGTCGTCGCGCTTGCCTTGGTTGGAGGTGGTGTACCCCATTGTTTTCAATCCTTGGAGTTTACCGGATTAGATAAAACTAACTACATATTGACTGACTATGACTATGACTGCGACCGCTCTCAAGCGGTGGACTTCTGTCCTATTTCTTATATTCATCTCTGGAGGGCAGCTTTTTGCCCAAAACGCTGAGGCCGCTATGGCTGCAGCAGGTGCCGCGACTGGCGCTGCCAACACCGCTTGGATCATGACAGCCACTGCGCTGGTGTTGTTCATGACTCTGCCTGGACTCGCTCTCTTCTACGGCGGTCTGGTGGCCAAGAAAAACGTCCTCTCAGTGCTGATGCACTGTTTTGTGATGACTGCTGTGCTCTCAGTCGTGTGGCTGATCATTGGTTACTCACTGGCTATATCTGAAGGCAATAAATGGGTGGGAGGACTTGATGCCCTATTCGGAAAAGGTTTGACCGGTGCAGATTCAGGAGGCCCAGGTATACCAAGCATTCTGGAATTTGCTTTTCAGATGACTTTCTTCATCATCACACCTGCTCTGGTGATCGGTTGTTTTGTGGAGCGTGTGAAGTTCAAAGCGGTTGTGCTTTTCTCCATCTTCTGGAGCATACTCGTCTACGCCCCGATCTGTCACATGGTCTGGTTTGGTGGATGGATGTTTGAGAAAGAGGTTATTGACCTCGCAGGCGGTATAGTCGTTCACATCACTGCTGGTGTAGCGGCACTGGTTTTCTGTGTGATGCTGGGTCGCCGGAAAAATCCTGTGCCTCCGCACAATCTGACCATGACTTTCATGGGTACTTGTATGCTCTGGGTCGGTTGGTTCGGTTTCAACGGTGGTAGTGGTCTAGCAGCCAATGGCGCTGGTGTCATGGCTATCGTCGTGACTCACATCTCTGCATCTGCCGGTGCGCTCGCGTGGATGATCTTGGATATCTTTAGCACCAAGAAGCCAACTGTCCTCGGTATCTGCACCGGTTCAATCGCAGGTCTGGCTGCTATCACTCCTGCATCGGGTGTGGCAGGTCCTATGGGTGGTCTGCTTATCGGTGTGGTTTCCGGTATTGTTTGCTGGATCTTCTCCATCAAGATCAAAGAGATCTGCAAGTACGATGATTCACTCGACGTGGTTGGTGTGCACGGTGTCGGCGGTCTCGTCGGTACTCTGATGGCTGCTGTCGTCGCTCTACCTGTGCTTCAGGGAAATGCTGGTGACGACTACAACTGGATTGCCCAGCTGAAAGTCCAGGCGATCGCCTCTGGTTTCACAATCGTCTACACACTAGTAGTGACTGTTGTGATCCTATTGATCATCAAGTTCACTGTCGGACTGCGTGTCACTGAGAGCCAGGAGACCGAAGGTCTCGACCAAGCCTCTCATGGTGAGACTGGCTACACGATCTAATGTGAAAGTGTAACCAAGAATTCATCTCAATTTTTTGGAAGCCTCTAGCCCTAGCCGGGTTAGAGGCTTTTTTATTCTTTTTCCATCCAGCGATAGAAATTCGATAAATCGACTTTTCCCGGCGAATTTAGCGGCATAGAGCCAAGGGTTAAATTTTTACCATTCAGGCTATTGTAGGTTTTGACGTGATCTTTAAGTCTTTGTTCTGCACGTATAGCCTCTGCATCGATTCTTACCAAAGCCACGAGACGTAAACTATCATCAGCTGAGACTCGTTCGATCAACTGTTTTAGTGCTTGGTTGGTAGCTATTTCGTGGTGTGGAATAGTAGGCGATATCTCGGTAGTGCTGTGGTGTATAACGATGCCAGCTGTGACGCACTCTACGAACAGTAATTTCAGCCTAGCCTCGTTAGGGGCTAGTTTTACCCTTGGAGCCAAAAAATGAGGTTTGTTAAGGATCTCCCACCCTGAGTCTAAGCCTTTTGAAAAAATGGTGTCTTTCGCTTTTAGGTAGGTGTTGAAGTTATTACTGTTGGAACCGATTAAGAAGAAGTGTAAACGAGACTGGGTTCGCTTTGCCTTTTGACAGAGTCGATCAAAGGCCGAACCGGTTTGGAGGGCCTTGTCGATCGATTCACCAAGCCCTTGTCGAGGTTTAAAGTACAAATCTAAAGGCTCGCCATCTTTAAAGTGTGGAGCAATATCAAAAGGGTACAGGTGGCTCTGGGCCGAAAGCGATTTTTTTAGCTTAGAGCTAGTTGAATCATCGATTTGATCAGGGTCTACACCAGCTTCGACGAAGTAGTCTGCAGGGTCGCCAATAGAAAAAAGCTGACCGTCGGCAATGGCAATGAAGTATACTCTACTATCGTTGGATTCGTCGCTTCCATGGGAGGGACTTACTAGGAGGATAGATAGAAAGCCCGATGTTAGGGTTGAGCAAAGAGTTCGATAAGGGGATATCATTGGTGTACAAGTGAATCGAGATTCGTAGCCGTTTCAACCTCCGAAATCTGTGTTTATTCGGATGAAACACGGATTACGATGTTAGTTTTTACCGATGATGGAATTGGAGAAACTACTGAGTCTGGCTGAGTATATCGCTACCAAGGCGCACGAGGGTCAGTTTAGGCGCTGTGGTGTGGTGCCGTATATCGAGCACCCACGAGCTGTCGTGAGGAGGCTCGACGAGGGTGATGCTGAGGGCCAGATTGTAGCTTGGCTGCACGACGTGATCGAAGACAGTGAGATGACCGCTACCAATCTGGTGGATGCAGGCATACCCGCCTACCTGGTGGCGGAAGTGGAGCTGCTGACCAAGCAGGGAGACACCGTCTACGATGAATACATCCAGCGTATCGCAGCCTCGCCCATCGCTAGAAGGGTGAAGATCGCCGATATGCTAACCAATCTGTCGGATACTCCGACAGATAAGCAGATCCGAAAGTACGCTCAGGGCTTGCTAGTGCTCGTGGCGGAAGAGTAAGCCGAAGCTCTTCCAAGGTGCAAAATAGAGAGGCTTCCCACACCTGCGCCCCGCACGAATGCGGGACTGGGCGCGAGATGGAGAGAGAGTAGAGTGAAAGGTAATCCCGCATTTCTACCATGATCAGTCGCCGCCAATCTCTACTGTCCATGGCCTCCGGTATCGGAGCCGCCTTCGGAGCCTCAGCTATGCCAGATATCGGTCGAGCGGCCAGTGGCCTACAGGCCACAGCTGGTGGTCCCAAGAGGGTGATCTTTTTCATGCAGAATCAGGGCTTCGACCCTGCGACCTGTGTGCCCGTGGGGATGACGAGTAGTGGCTCTCTAGCTGGGGCGACACTGCCGGAGCCGATCCAGGCGTTGGAGCCTTTTAAAGACAAGCTGCACATCATCAATGGGCTGCATGGCAAACACACTAGCCCCTCGCACAGTGCGTTTTTTGGGGCGCTAGGTGGCTATCGGGGTAGCGATGGCGTGCCACCGAGTGGACCTACGATCGACTATGAGCTGAGCAAGGCTCTGCCAGAGACTATGCTGCCACACCTGTGTATCGGTATGGACTCGATGGAGAACATGCGTGCCAAGCCGACTGTCGCCAATCTGTCGGCTCGCGGTGCGGGCAAACCGATCTTCATGCACTCAAATCCAAACCACCTCTACCAGATGCTCTACGGTAGCATCGCAGAGGGCGATATCCGCAGCCAGCACCAGGCTCGCTCGGGGATGATGGAGCGGATCGAGAAGCTGGCTCGTAGCGAGGGCAAGGCACTGCCCAGTGCTGATCAGGCTCGGTTTGGCCAGTTTGTGCAGGGCTTTAGCGATATGAATGGCCTGCGCGATCGACTCAGTGGCGTGTCAGATCATTTGCGGCAGTTTGCCCCAGAGGTAGACGATCGCTACACGAATCCAGAATTTGAGACCGATTGGCACGATGCGCTGCTAGATCTCGGTATCTCAGCCCTGAAGTCGGGCACCACCAGTGTACTCACCATCGGCTCGGGCCGTGGCGAGATTTTTGGAGCTTGGAAAGGCCTAGGCGTCGAGCAGCAAGGCCACAATCTAGGCCACATGAAGCAGCCGGATAACCCGATCTGGGTGAAGATTCGCCAATACAACAGCCGCATGCTAGTGAGGCTGATGGAGGAGCTAGAAAGCGTGCCCGAAGGCAGCGGCACGATGATGGACAATACCCTGATCGTCTACACCAGTAACAACGCCGACAAGCAGCATACCAATGGGGCTAACTGGCCTGTGATGTTACTCGGTAACAGTGGTGGCGCCTTCAAGACAGGCTGCTTCACCCAGCTCGATGGCAAGCGCCCGATCAATGCCTTATACGCATCGATCCTGCAAAGCGCTGGAGTGAACTGCGAGCGATATAATATGTCCGAGCAGATGGCGGCTAAGTTCGACTCTTGCTCTGGTCCACTGCGCGAGGTTCTGGCATGATGAAGCGTAGCTTCAGAAATCAAGGAGGGGCGACGTCTCGTCGCCCAGCATCCATGGCGGATAGGCTTTGGCTCAAGTTGTCGGGCGACGAGACGTCGCCCCTCCTTGGAGCTGTCGCCTTAGTCCTACTCTTTGGGCCACCTACTCAAGCAGCCGACTACACCCCAGGCGCACCCGTCGATGGCGACTTCGACAGCATCGCTGTCGACTTTCTCGAGGCTCACTGCTACGACTGCCACGACGACGTGACTGCCGAGGCCGATCTGAATCTGCTCGACCTCGGCCCTGTCGACGAGACCAATGCTGCTGTGTGGAAATCGGTCTGGGCACAGGTGGCCCTGCAGGAGATGCCGCCGAAAAAGAAAGACCAACCCGAGGTGATCGAGAGGCTGCGTTTCTCCGACTGGATCATCGGCGAGCTTACCGAGGCGATGGCGGACAAAGGCGGATTCAAAGCCCATGTCGATCCGCATAAGGGGAATTTCGTCGATCACGATCTGTTGTTTGGCCCGCTACCCGAGGGTATCGCGCTGCAGCCGACCGCGTCACCAGCACGCATCTGGCGGGTCACGCCGCAGGAGCACATCACGCGTCTGAACGAACTGATCAACACCGAACCCGCCTACGATCCTGAAAAGCCGGGGCTGCGTACGCGGGGCGATGTGGTGCCGACTAATCACGGAGGCGAGCTGAAGCTTTATTTCGGAACCGACCGCATCATCCGCTGGGAGGGCGGCACCGTAGCCTACGCCACAGCAGTGAAAAGCGTGCCAGTGGTGCTATCCTCAGCCAAAAAGCACGGCTTCGAGAACTATGCCGAGTTTTATACCGTCAATAGCTCGGAGGCGACTCAGATCCTGTCCAAGGCCGAGGATATCCTACGCTACATGGCCTACGGCCCGCTAAGTCTTGCTAATCCCGAGCAGATCACCGACGATCCCAAAGAATACGACAAGGTGAAACCACCTGGCGATCTGCGAGGACTGCTCTCCGCGATCGTCTATAATACTGAGGTCGTGCGCCCGATGACGCCGCTCTACGAGCTGATGAAAGACCCCGAGGCCGAGCTGCGCGATAGAGATCTGGCAGAGGTAGTCGAGTATTTGTTCGAGGCTCTGACCTTCCGCCAGCCGACCAAGAAGGAGAGGGGCGAGTATGTGAAGCTCGTCAAAGAAACCATCGATAAGGTCGGCAGAGAGAATGGTATTTTCATGGGGCTGTCAGCGATCTTTCTCGATCGCGATGCCTTATTTCGCCCAGAGCTGGCCAAGGGTGGCCAGGCCGATGAACATGGCCGGACCATGCTACAGGACTGGGAGCTGGGCCTAGCTGTGAATCATGCTTTCAGCTATATCCCACCCGACGCAGAACTGCGCCAGGCGATCGTAGACGGACGAATGAAAACCCGCGCCGATGTCGAGCGCGAGGTGGCGCGCATCTTGGCAGATCCAGCGATACGCAAACCTAGGATCATGCGCTTTTTCCGAGATTACTTCGATCACGATTTGGCGGGCTATATTTGCAAAGACGATAATGCGCTGAACCAGAGTGGCGCTAATACAGCGGGCAATCACTACCGCTCGATGTTCAACAGCCTAGCGAGCACCGATCGTCTGATCGAGCTAGTGCTGGAAAAGGATCAAGACGTGTTGAAACAGCTGCTGACCACTCAAGAGGTAGTGGCCGATGGTTCTGATAGAGTCTACTACGGGCGCCAATACACCAAGGAGGAAATGGCAGAGGCTAGAGCGCGGCGCAAGGAGGCCGATGCTATTTTAGTCGCAGAGATCGATGCCGAGATCGAAGAAGTGAAGGCAGAGAAAACTGAGATCGAGACAGCAATCGAGGCACTCGCTGCGGAAGATGAAAAGGAAAAGAGAACGCTCGAAAGCCAGTTAAAGAAGGTCGAGTCGAGTTTGAGCCGACTGCAGCGAGACCGGAAAAGGAAGCGCAGCAAGATCAACACCCAAGTCGAGGAGGTCGTGCTAAAAGGAGAACCTATCTATGCGCGTGTCAGCCGCAGATCATTTGGCGCTGGCTCGATGAAGCCGGAGCGGCAGCTCGCCACCGCTCCAGAGGGCCAGCGTATGGGTATACTCACGCACCCGAGCTGGCTGGTATCGCACTCCGATGCCATGGACAATCACGCCATCCTCCGCGGTCGCTGGGTGCGCGAGCGTCTGCTCGGCGGTGGCATACCTGATGTCCCAATCACTGTAGATGCCATGCTGCCCGACGAGCCAGGCACGACCCTGCGCTCACGCATGCGAGTGACTCGCGAGAAATACTGCTGGAGCTGCCACCAAAAGATGGATCCACTCGGCCTACCATTCGAGCTGTACAATCACGCCGGTATCTACCGCACCATGGAGCTAGATCAGCCAGTCGACGCCAGCGGCGAGATCATCGACTCCGGCGATCCCGCTCTCGATGGACCAGTGAAAGACGCTCTCGAGATGATCCAAAAGCTAGCCGATAGCGAGCGAGTCGAGCAAGTCTTCGTCCGCCACGCCTTCCGCTTCTGGATGGGTCGAAATGAAACCCTGCACGACCGCGAGGTGCTGCAGGCCGCGCATCGAGCCTACCGTGATAGTGGTGGCAGTATGAATGCACTGATCACGTCACTAGTGACGTCGAATGCGTTTTTGTATCGTCGGGTGGAGGGTTAGAGAGAGAAAGGGTTCTCGACCTTTATACCAACGCCTGTGAAGTCTTTCTCATTCCGTGTGACTAGCGTGAGGTTCATGTTCAGTGCTGTGGCTGCGATCAGGCTATCTAGAGCAGTCAAAGTCCGCTGAGCCATCATTTCTCCCCAAGTATCCATGATAGATGTACAGATAGGGACGATGTCGTCTGCGTAGTCCCGAAGCAGATGATCAAGCCATCGTTCAAAAGCGGGGCACTGTTGAGGTGATTTTTTGCGAAGGTTCTCGATGCCTTTTTTGATTTCACCGATCGATATCGCACTGATGTACATCCTATCTGCTCGGTGAGCTGAGAACCAAGTAAGCACCGCTGGGTTCGCTTTTTGCGGATTTCTGATCTCGCTCAGAATGTTGGTGTCGAGGAGGTAGGCCATAGCGGGTTAGAATCCGATATCTCGCTCTTCGATTTCCTTCGGCCTTTCGAGGTCGAGCTCTACGTTTTCATCAAACTCAACGACTCCAGAGATCAGAAATTCACCCAGAGTCGGTTTCTTTCCTTCGAGCCGGTTTAGCTCCCTTGTCAGGATGCGACGATGCTCCTCCTCTGATGAAACGCCGTTTCTCCTAGCGCGCTCCTTCAATTTTTCCACTAGACCAGAGTCTAGGTTTCTAACTAAAAGCTGAGCCATTTCTTAAAATGCTAGCATTGATAGCAAAGTCAATGATCAGATCATCCAGGTAGACGCGTAGAGGGCTTTCAAAACCGTTGATTGTTCTCACTATCGCAGCTTGCTTGGTTTCATGACGAGACTCTTTCTGACCATCGCCGTTTGTCTGCTCGCAGTCGCAGGCACTCAGTTTTCCAGCGCGGAGACACCACACACCAATATCGTGGTGATCATGGCCGATGACATGGGCTACGAGGCGATTTCGGGAAACGGCAGCGAGTCATGTCGCTCGCCACATGTCGATCGGCTGGCGGCCGAGGGAGTGCGGTTCACCAATGGTTTTTCGAATCCGATCTGTACGCCATCTCGCGTGAAGCTGATGACTGGTCAGTATAATGTGCGCAACTACGTGCAGTTCGGCAAGCTCGACCGAGGGCAGACCACTTTTGCGCACCAGGTAAAGGCGGCTGGCTATCGCACCTGTATCGCTGGGAAATGGCAGCTGGGCAAAGAGCTCGATGCGCCACAGCACTTCGGATTCGAGCAGTCGTGCCTATGGCAGCACACTCGCAGCGGTCGGTCGCAGGGGCCCAATGGCGAGCGCCTCGATCGGCGTTTCGTCAATCCGATGATCGAGATCAATGGCGAGGAGAAGGAATACACCAATGGAGAGTATGGCCCGCAGATCTGCGCCGACTTCATCTGCGATTTCATCGACGAGAATAAAGAGCAACCATTTCTGGTCTACTTTCCGATGATCTTGACCCACTGCCCATTCGACCCGACTCCGGACTCCAACGACTGGGACCCCAAGCGCATGGGCTCCACCACCTACAAAGGCGATCAGAATGATCCGCAGAGACATTTTGTAGACATGGTCGCCTACGCTGACAAGCTGGTCGGCCAGATCGATGCTCAGCTAGAGAAATCTGGCGTGCGCGAGAATACGCTGCTCATCTTCACCGGCGACAATGGTACCGACGCACCTATCGTGACCCCGTGGAATGGCACCGAGATCGTCGGTGGAAAAGGCTCGATGACCGACACAGGCACTCGGGTGCCCTTCGTAGCCAGCTGGCCCGCCGGTATCAAAGAGCCGGGCAGTGTCGTGGATGATCTGGTCGAGTTCAGCGATATCATGCCCACGGTCTGCGAGGCCGCCGGAGCCAGCCTACCCGATGGCCATCCCACCGCAGATGGCGCCAGTATCCTACCGGTGCTGAAAGGTGACTCCGCAGCTCGTAAGAAGGATCGCATCTACATCTGGTACCGCGGCCAAGTGATCGTCCGCAACCAGACCCACGCCCTACTTGCCCAGCAAGATGGCACCAAAGCCACACTGACTCGCTACTCCGGATCTTTCGATGGCCAAAAACTAGCTGAAGCTGATCTGACCGATGAGGAAAGAGCCCTAAAAACCGACTTCGAGGCGACTCTAGCCGAGATGGCCAAGACCCGATTGACTGGCGTTTCACCCGAAGTCCGCGAGAAAGTGATCAAGCAGGAGGCCAAGGAAAAGGCAAAAAAACAAGCTAAGAAGGAGAAAGAGAAGAAAACTAAAAAGGCGAAAGAATAGCCATATTTTTTGCCAAAGCGTAGCGGAAGATCTGAATCTTCCGCACGACGTGGCATTTTGAGTGGTGTTTCGGAATTTTCAGAAATTCCGCTACGAAATGCCTTTCTTAGGGAATCGCGGTCCCTTAGGGAAGGAAAATGTTTGGATTTTGTAGGTGACACAGGGTTGAGACCCAACTAGCATCGCAGATTAGGAACCTCTCAAAAAATATGAAACGCGGTGTTATTTCCTTACTCGCAGCTGTTTATGGTCTGCTCTTGCCAGTATTGTGTTTGGCTAACCCGTCTGGAGCCAATGTGGTGCATGGAAATGTCAGCCTTAGTGGTCTAGGGACCAATTCTCTAACTGTGAATCAGAGTAGTAGTCGGGCTATTATTAATTGGCAAGATTTCTCAATTCAGCCGGGAGAGACCACCACAATAATGCAGCCCAGTGTTGATAGTGTCATCCTTAATCGAATAGTTTCGGGCAATCCATCGGCAATCTATGGATCCCTCCTATCCAATGGCGGCGTGTTTTTGCTCAATCCTTTCGGAGTACTCGTTGGGGCTGGCGGTGTTGTGGATGTTGGCGGTACTTTTACGGCATCTTCATTGGATATAACAAATGAAGATTTTCTAAATGGAGACAAATTAACTTTAACCTGGATAAACCATGAGCCCGTAACTAATGAGGGAACAATATCATCATCATCTGGAGATATATTCCTAATCGGACCTTCTGTATCCAATAGCGGTAATCTTTCCGCACCCAATGGAACGGTTGGGTTAGCTGCTGGGGATGCTGTGGTGATCGAGGAAACAGGTGATGAGAGAGTATTCGTCCAATCCTCAGGAGGCACTGTCGGCCATGCTGGAAATATAAATGCCAATATTGCCGAGATCAAAGCTCTCGGATCGGGTTCGACTCCAGTCATCAATGTAGATGGATTAGTGCAGGCACGGAGTATTGCACAATCAGGTGGAAAGATCTATCTGCGTGGCGGGAGCGGAGTTATCTCTGTCACTGCTCCGGTAGAGATAGTGAATGATACGAATGCGACTGATACGGACCTGCAAGTAGAGGCTGGGGCGATAAACGTGACTGGATCAGGTGTTTTGAATACCTCGAGTAACGGGAGTAGTCCGACTCCTATTGGAGGAGGAACAACTCCTATCGGAGGCGGAGGGACAACGATTGGTGGAGGTACCCTCATTCCTATCGGAGGTGGGACCACTATTGGTGGTAATACCGGTATCACTCCAATAGATGTTAACCCAGTAGTTCCGACGACACCTTCTCGGCCACAGGGTCCAGTATCCGTGGTAGAGACTAGGGTGTCTACTAGTGTCGGGCCAACCATAGTTGAGAACGTTGAAGTGAGTGTGCCAGTAGGTGGCGGACGGCAGGGGCTGGCTCCCCATTTTAATCAAAGCCCTCGATTGGCTGGTGAGACGCAAGTTAGTTCACCAGAGGCTACGAACCAAGCACTTCCAACCAATCAAGTGCAAGCAACTGCCCAGCCAGTGGATCTACCCCCATCCAGCTCCAGTAGCGAGGCTGTGAGCTCCATCAAAGGACTGTTCGACCCGACCGGCTCAAGAAATTTCATCGAATCTCGTATCAAGTAACAGCAGATGTCTCGACTTCGATTTTATATGGTCCGTTTTGGGCTCGTCTGTGCGCTGGTCGCCTTCGTCTGTGCGCCGTCTTTTTCGCACGCCCAGAATCTTGATGCGCTGCAGCGGCAGGATGCCGAGGCTGAGCCGCTAAATGATGATGAGACGGACGAGGCTGCTGAGCAACCTTCCGTGCCCAAGGCTGGTAGCTCCGCTCTGGCTCAACTCGATCGCGATCTGAAGATTCTCGATGAGCTGAAGAGTATTCGCCTGCTCACCGATACGGGTGACAAAGGCGATGCTGAAGCCGAGGCCGCTGCTAGGGCGCTGATCGCTGAGCATATCAATCCGGCTCTGAAACCCTACATCGGTCAGCCTCTTACAGTAGGAGCCCTGCAGGATATCAAGTCCACAGCTCAGCGACTTTTCGATGAGCATGCTCCCGCCATCGTGCGGGTGGTCATGCCCGAACAGGAGATATCGAGTGGCGAACTGTTCCTAGCAGCGATCACAGCTAGGGTGGGAGAGGTGAAGTCGGCGACTCAGCGAGCTGCCGATCAGAGCCATTTCCATGCCGGTAGCGTGCTCGATCGACAAACGCTGGTCGATGAGCTGGATTGGTACAATCGCCCCAGTCGGAAATCTGTGGCAGCGGTTTTGGGCTCGGGCCAGAAGCCGGGAGATGTGGATATCGAATATCTGATCAGTAATCCGGATAATCCCTGGACCGCTTTTGCGAGTTGGGATAATCACGGAGTCGATCTGCTAGGAACTAACCGTTGGACCTTTGGTGTGGGGCATAGCGACCTACTCGAGCGAGACATAGAGCTGCAGTATCATTACTTAGCTGATGAATCTTTCGATCGGCTAAATGCTCACATCGCTAACTTACGTATCCCTATCGCTAGCCTGCGGCATGAGCTCCGCTGGCTCGGCTACTATGCTGACTCCGAGGTAGACCTCGGCGCTAATTTCGGTGGTATGATGCTCGATGGCACGAGCTGGCAGTCATCGCTAGAGTATCGGGTACCGCTGGCCCGTGCCTTTGATCGCCGCTGGCGGCATGAGCTGGTATTTGGCTACGATGCCAAGGGGAGCGACTCGAGCTTAGAGTTCGGCCAGCTGAGTGCGCTGTCCACCAATACCGAGGTCCATCAGCTGCATTTCGGCTACGAGGCGTGGTGGGATGATAAATGGGGCAGGATGGCTCTCGACATCGATCTAGTCACCAGTCCTGGTAATCTGAATCCGCAGAATACCGATAGCAGCTTTCAGAGTGCCAGAGCGGGAGCGCAGTCTAGCTACACCTATCTGAAGCTCGGAGTCGACCGCACTATCGATCTGCCCAATCAATTTCAATTTGCCTGGGATATCGATGCCCAGATCGCCTCAGCGAATCTACTGCCTAGCGAGCAGCTGACGCTATCTGGCCCTTGGGCGGTACGTGGCTTTGCTCCCAGCCAGATCCGTAGCGATCGCGGCCTAGTATCTCGAGCCGAGCTGAGGAGCCCCGCTACTACGCTACTGAAGAAAGCTGATGCCTGGCAGGGCTTCGGTTTCATCGATGGCGGTTGGGGGAGCGCAATTGATCCGCTGCCAGGCGAGGAGGCGCCAGCGATAGGCGCTGCAGGGTTCGGGCTTAGGACACAGATCGGGCAGCATTTCTCCGGCGATCTGTCCTACGGATGGCAAATGGTCGAGGACAATGTGGCTGACGATGGCGATGTAGGCCGTTTTCAGGCTCGGCTGATGCTGAAGTGGTAGGTCTGAGGCGGATTGTACCCTATTCAGTCCAGACTATACCCTATTGAATTTTTTCTGTACCCTATTGAATCAGGCTGTTTCGGGGCTAGATAGGTGGCGACTTCGTTCTTTCTATTTGGCATGAGTAGCGCAGCAGCAGAATCCGACAGCAGTATCAGCAGTGATGTGCCTCCAGTGGTGGGCATCATCGCGGGGAATGGGATTTATCCCGAGATCTTTGCGCGGGCGGCTCGGAAGGCTGGAGTGCCTAGGCTGGTGTCGGCGGCCTTTAAAGGCGAGACCAAGGAGGCGTTTGCCGAGGAGGTGGATGCCATCGAGTGGCTGCGGGTCGGGCAGCTGGGCAAGATGATCAAATTTTTTAAAAAGCACGAGGTGACTCGGGCGGTGATGGTGGGCCAGATCGCACCGCGCAATCTCTTCGATCTACGGCCTGACATGCGCACGCTGAAGATGCTGAGCTCGGTGAAAGAGCGCAATGCTGAGACGCTATTCGGTGCGATCGGTGATGAACTGGAGAAAGATGGCATATCGCTGATCTCGGCGATCACTTATCTGGATGACTATCTACCGGCTGCAGGTCATGTCGGTGGCCCAGAGCTGACCGAGCGCCAGCAGGAGGATGCCGAGTATGGTATGGGCATCGCCAAGGAGGTGAGCCGGCTCGATATCGGCCAGACCGTGGTGGTAAAGAAGGGCACCGTACTGGCAGTAGAAGCTTTCGAAGGCACGAACGAAGCGATCAAACGCGGCGCCATGCTGGGCAAAGGCGAGGCGATGATGGTGAAGGTATCGAAGCCGAAGCAAGACTTTCGCTTCGATGTGCCGTGTATCGGGCCTGATACTATCAATACCGCCGCCGATGCAGGGGTGAATGCCATAGTCGTAGAGGCGGAGTGTACGCTGATGCTGGGCAAGGAAGAGCTGCTACAGCTGTGCGATGAGCGCAAGGTGAGCCTGGTCGCGCGTGCGGGGGCTTAGGAGGAGAGGAGGAGAGGAGGAGAGGAGGAGAGGAGGAGAGGAGGAGAGGAGGAGAGGAGGA